>NZ_JBEYVM010000001.1:0-130040 GCF_040643995.1 Streptomyces sp. NPDC047049
CGGAGGGGCCTGGTGTGTGGACGTAAAGCGAAGCAGTCCACACACCAGGCCCCGGAGGCCCGTCACCGCACCCACAGCCCCGCGCAGCGGACCCGGCCCGCCGCCAGGCGCAACGGCGGGAAAGCCAAAAAACGGGCCGAGGCAAAGCGCAGCGAAACGGCGAGAAGCAACCACGGCGCCGCAGACAAAAACGTGGGATCAAACAGCGCTACGCGCTGGCACACGCTCCGCCGTGGACTCGGCCGGCTTGGCCGGCCCACCGCGCAGCGGAACCTCCTTGAGGAACCATGCCGCCACAAAGCCGACGACGCTGATCGCCGCGCCCCAGAGGAAGACGTGGTGCGTACCGGAGGCCACCGCATGCGCGTAGGCGTCCTTGATCGCCGGGGGGAGCTGGGCCAGCCCCTTCGGGTCCATCTGGGCGCCGCCGCTGGTCATCTTCTCGCCGGCCTTGCCGATCCGCTCGACCATCGTCGTCTGCACCTGGTGGGTGAAGATCGCACCGAAGATCGCGACGCCGAAGGAGCCGCCGATCGTGCGGAAGAGGGTGGCCGAGGACGAGCCGACGCCCATGTCCTTCATCTCGACGCTGTTCTGCGCGATCAGCATCGTGGTCTGCATCAGGAAGCCCATACCGGCGCCGAGCACGACCATGTAGAGGCTGGAGGTGAAGCGGGTCGTTCCGACGCCCATCAGGGACAGCAGCACCAGGCCCACGATGAGCAGCCCGCTGCCGCCGACCACGAAGATCTTGTACTTGCCGGTCTGTGTGGTGACCCGGCCCGCGATCAGCGAGACGACCAGCAGCCCGCCCATCAGCGGCAGCAGCAGCAGACCGGAGTTGGTGGCCGAGGCGCCCTGCACGGTCTGCTGGAACAGCGGCAGGAAGGTCATCGACCCGAACATCACGAAGCCGACCAGGAAGCCGATGAGCGTGATCAGCGAGAAGTTGCCGTTGCGGAAGATGTGCAGCGGCAGCACCGGCTCGTTGACCCTGCGCTCCACCACCAGGAAGAGGGCGAGCGCGACCACGCCGAGGATGCCGAGGCCGATGATCTGGCCGGACAGCCAGTCGTACTCGGTGCCGCCCCAGGTGGTGATCAGCACCAGCGAGGTGATGCCGAGGGTGAGCAGCGCGGCGCCGACGTAGTCGATCCGGGTCTGCGACCGCTTCTTCGGCAGATGCAGCACCGCGGTCACCATGACCAGCGCGATCGCACCGAGCGGCAGGTTGATGTAGAAGCTCCAGCGCCAGCCGAGGTGGTCGGTGATGCTGCCGCCGACCAGCGGTCCGCCGACCATGGCGACGGCCATGACGCCGGCCATCATGCCCTGGTACTTGCCGCGCTCCCGCGGCGGAATCAGATCGCCGATGATCGCCATGACGCCGACCATCAGACCGCCCGCGCCCAGGCCCTGCACGGCGCGGAAGCCGATCAGCTGCCCCATGTCCTGCGCCATGCCGGACAGCGCGGAGCCGATCAGGAAGAGCACGATGGACGACAGGAAGACGCCCTTGCGTCCGTACATGTCGCCGAGCTTGCCCCAGATCGGCGTCGAGGCCGCGGTGGCGAGCGTGTAGGCGGTGACGACCCAGGACAGGTGGTCCATCCCGCCCAGTTCACCGACGATGGTCGGCATCGCGGTGCCGACGATCATGTTGTCCAGCATCGCGAGCAGCATCGCGATCATCAGTGCGAAGAGCACCATCCGTACACCGGCGGGCTTCTTGCCCGAGCCGGTCACCGGCACCGCGTCCGGTCTCCCCGACCGGTCCGCCGTCCGTCCGTCCCCCGTCGGGGTCGCATGTTGCGACTTCCCCATCACTCACTCCTACTTACTTGCCGCCCGGCTAGTTCAGTACAGTGAGGAAGGTAGGCGGCCAACTAGCCGGGCGTCAAGTAAGTTTCTTTGGCGCCCCCTGGGGCAGCCCTCTGACCAGTACCGACGACGCAGGAGAGCACCATGAGCACACAGGCGCGCAAGGGAAACACCCGCCAGCGCATCCAGGACGTCGCTCTGGAGCTGTTCTCCGAACAGGGCTACGACAAGACGTCGCTGCGCGAGATCGCCGAAAAGCTGGAGGTCACGAAGGCGGCGCTGTACTACCACTTCAAGACCAAGGAAGACATCGTCATCAGCCTGTTCCAGGACCTGGGCAGGCCCATCGACGAGCTGATCGCCTGGGCCGAGGAGCAGCCGCGCACCCTGGAGACCAAGCAGGAGCTGATCCGCCGCTACAGCGAGTCGCTGCGCTCGGGCGAGCCCCTTTTCCGGTTCATGCAGGAGAACCAGGCGACGGTGCGCGATCTGAGCATCGGCGAGACGTTCAAATCGCGCATGCTGACCCTCTTCGGCCTCCTCAAGGAGCCCGAATCGGAGCTGGCGGATCAGGTGCGCTGCATCACGGCGCTGTTCTCCATGCATGCGGGCATGTTCGCGATGCAGCACGTGGAGGGCGACCCCGAGGAGAAGCGCAAGGCCATCCTCGAGGTCGCCACAGAACTGGTCACGGCGGCAAACCCGCCGAACCGCCGGCCAGCCCGGCCGGACTCAGCTCAGACGGCGTCGCCGTGAGCCCGCAGGAATCCGGTCGGCTCGATGCCCGTCCCGTAGTTGGGACCGGTGCGGACCTCGAAGTGCAGGTGGGGACCGGTGGAGTTACCCGTGCTGCCGGACAGGCCGATCTGCTGGCCGGCACCGACCTGCTGGCCGACCCGGACCTGTATCTGTGACAGGTGCGCGTACTGGGTGTACGTACCGTTGTCGTGCTGGATCACGATGGCGTTGCCGTAGGCCGGGCCGTCGCCGCCACCCCAGGGGCCGGCCTTGATGACGGTGCCCTTGTGGACGGCCTTGACCGCGGTACCGGTCGGCACGACGAAGTCCTGACCACTGTGCTTGTGCGACCAGTGGCTGCCGGCGATACCGAAGGGCTCGCCCAGGGTGTAGTTGTCGACCGGCTTGACCCAGGCATCGACCGCCTTGGCGGCGTCCTGCTTGGCCTTGACGGCGGCGGCCTTCGCGGCGGCCGCGGACTTCGCCTGCGCGTCGGCCTGCGCGGCCACGGCCGAACCGACACCCGAGGTGAGGTTCTGCAGACCCGCGTCGGCGGCGGTCGCAATACCGGCACCCAGTGCGGCGGTAACACCGACACCGGCGGCGACAACGGCGACGCGATTGCGCACGGCGAACTTCTTCGAATTGCGGAGAGCGGCAAACTTGGACATGCGGGTTTTCCTCCAGCGAATTGATGGGTTACCCGGCTGCGGACCGGGATCGCCATTCCTTGGTAACCCGCCTTCGCCGCCCCGCCAAGGGGCCTTTCTACTAACCCGGCCCGTATCAGGAGCCGAGTGAACGGGGCCCTTGCGCACCCTCCCGAGCTCCGCACGAAAACCCCAAATTCGGACATACTGCAGTGCCTGGTGAGGCCGTTGCACACCCCTTGAACAGGCATTTTTGCCATATGTCGCACGGGCGGTGCGCACTTCACCCCCTCCACCCCCCGCGCCCCTCTCCCCTCGGGGCTCCCGCCCCCGTTTCTCCGCCGCGCGCTTCCCCTAATTCTTTTAGTAGGCCTCAATTCGGCTGTGTGCCATGTCACCGATAACCAAGATCCAACCCATTTTCGCGCCCCCGCCGGACCCCCGATTCACCCCCTGGAACCCTTACGAACCGCGCCACCCGGCCCTTTGTGACGCCGGTTACCCGGAATGTGTGACCCGGGTAACCCGGCCTTTGTGACCCGGATTACCCGCCCTTTGTGACCCGGGTTACGCGACGCGAGTGACCTGGATTACCCACATCCGCCAAATGTCCGAATTGAAGGGAAATGGAGTGCCGATTTCCGTGACCGCCGCCACACCGCTCCCCCTTCGTGCGAACCTGGCCGATCCGCACCCACCACCCCTCCGGCCGCTCTAGCCTGGCCCGACCGCAGCACCGGCCACGGGGGAGGGCGGACCCACGATGGACCCGTCAGCAGTGGGCATCCGACTCGCCTCCGGCGTGGTCGCCCCGCTCGTCAAGAAGCTCTTCGTCAAGGAGGGGCCCGGCGCCGGCCTGGTGGACGGGCCGGTACGGATATCCCGGCTGGTCACCTTCACCGGCGAGAAGCGAACCCTCACCGACAAGGACCTGCACAAACTCGCGAGCGAACTGGTGGGCCGGGCCGTACGGGCCGCCGGCCCCGGCGAGCGCCCACTGCCCGCGGACGAGGAGCCGGCCGTGGCCGATGCCCTGGCCGCCACCCTGCGCGGCCTCGGCGCTCTCGACATGGACGACGTACAGGCCGTCCACCTGGGAGCCGGCGGACTCGCCGGACGACTGAAGGCGGCCCGCCCCGATGCCGTCCGCGGCCTGTCCCGGGACGCCGAGCTGCTGCACGACACCCTGCTCGACATCGCCTGCCTGCACATCGTGCACTTCTTCACCCAGCGGTCCGCCTTCGTGGCCCGCACCCTCGTCCAGCAGAGCCGGAACCTGGACATCCTGATCACCGCGATGGATACCGTCCTCGCGCGCCACCCCTCCCCGCAGGCCGCCGACACCGCCTTCGAGCGCGGCTACCTCGCCTATCTGGCCCGCAAACACGGCCGGCTGACCATCTACGGCATCGATCTCGCCCATTCCCCGGACCGCTGGCCCCTGGACGCGGCGTATCTGAGCCTGGCGGCCACCGCCCCGGCCGCCCCCGGCCTGCCCGCCGCCGGCCCCTTCGGCGACGAGGGCGGCCCGCCGTCCGGGCCGTCCGCGCCCGTTCCCGTCCCGGCCGACCAGGCCCTGGCCGGCCGGGACCGGGTGCTGCTGCGCGGTGTCGCCGGATCCGGCAAGAGCACCCTCGTCCAGTGGCTCGCCGTCTCCTGCACCAAGCCCCCCGGCGAGACGGCCCTCCCCCACCTCTACGGCCGGGTTCCCTTTGTCCTCCCGCTGCGCACCCTCACCCGCGACGGGGCGCCCCTGCCCACCCCCGACCGCTTCCTCGCCGCCGTCGGCTGCCCCGTGTCCGGCTCGCAGCCCGACGGCTGGGCCGACCGCGTACTGGCCGGCGGGCGGGCGCTCCTCCTGGTCGACGGCCTGGACGAGATCCCCGAGCGGGAGCGCGAGCTGACCCGCCGCTGGCTGCGCGATCTGGCCGACGCCTTCCCGGACAACCTGTGGCTGGTCACCTCCCGCCCCTCCGCCGTGCGCGACGACTGGCTCGCCGCCGACGGCTTCGGCGAGCTCACGCTCTCCGCCATGAGCCGCACCGAGGTCGCCGCCTTCATCGGCCGCTGGCACGCCGCGGCCCGCTGTGACGCCGAGGACCCCGAACGCCTCGACGCCTACGAGCAGTCCCTCCTCACCGCCGTCCACACCACACAGGACCTCGCCCGGCTCGCCACCAACCCCCTCATGTGCGGCCTGATCTGCGCCCTGCACCGGGACCGCCGCGGCTATCTGCCCACCGGCCGCAAGGAGCTCTACGACGCCGCCCTGGGCATGCTGCTCTCCCGCCGCGACCGGGAGCGCGATATGGCCGCCCCCACGGGCATCGAGCTGAGCGACGAGCCGCAGATCCAGCTCCTCCAGCGGCTCGCGTACTGGCTCATCCGCAACGGCCGCAACGAACTCGACCGCGAACGGGCCGAGCGCATCATCGGCGAGGCCCTGCCCGCCGTGCCCTCGGCCGCGCAGCAGGGCGGCGCGACGGCCATTTTCCGCCATCTCCTGCTGCGCAGCGGCCTGCTCCGCGAACCGGCCCCCGGCTCGGCCGATTTCGTCCACCGGACCTTCCAGGACTACCTCGGCGCCAAGGCCGCCGTGGAGGACGGCGATTTCGGGCTGCTGGTGGCCCAGGCGGAGGACTCCCAGTGGGAGGACGTGATCCGGATGGCGGTGGCCCATGCCCGGCCGCGCGAACGGGCGGAGATCCTGCGGGGGTTGCTCGCCCGCGGGGACGGCATCGGGGGCGACGCCGCCCGCCTGCGCGTCCATCTTCTCGCCATGGCGTGCCTGGAACACGCCACGGAGCTCGATCCCCGGGTGCGCGAGGAGGTGAACGAGCGGGCGCGGGCGATCCTGCCGCCCCGGTCCCATGAGGAGGCCACGCTCCTGGCCGGGGTGGGTCACCTCGCTCTGGAACTGCTGCCGGGGCCGGAGGGGCTGGAGGACGACGAGGCGCAGGAGGTGATCGCCACCGCCGCACTCGTCGGATCGGACGCGGCGATGGAGGTGATCAGGCGGTTCCGCCAGCACCCCGCCATCGGTGTCCGGCATCAACTGTCCCATTCCTGGCACGCGTTCGACACCGAGCGATATATGGAGGAGATCATTCGGCAGCTCGACCCCGCGACGATCTTCTCGGTCGTCGACGCCGCCGAACTCCGTGCCCTGAAGACCCTGGGAGGACGACCGTGCATCGAGGCGGTCGGCCCGTTCACCTCCCGTGAACTCCTCGACTCCCTGCACCCCCACCAGATCACCCACCTGACACTGACCGACAACGACAAGATCGGCAGCCTGGACTTCCTCACGGAGTTCCCCGCCCTGCGCTCCCTGACGCTGGTGGACTGCCCCGGGGTCGGCAGCCTCGCCCCACTCGCCGGAGCGCCGTTGACCACGCTCACGGTCACGGAACGGGACCGCGTCGGAGTGCACTGTCCGGACGGACTGCACCTCCTGAAGCACCTCCGCCACCTGAGCCTCCTTGTCCCCCTCCCCCCGACGGGGCTGCGGGCGCTTCCGACGGATGCCCCGCTGGACTCGCTGTTGCTCGGCTACCCGGTCGAGACCGGGTTCTCCGCGCTGCGCCACTGGCAGCAGCTCAGCACAGTGCAGCTGCGAAGCCTCACCGGAGCCTTCACCGACGACGCCTGGGACGCGCTGGCACACCTGCCCCGCCTGCAGGAGTTCGCGTTCGGCAGGGCGGCCGGAGAGACCGCCCTGCGGATCCCAGCGGACCTCCGGCTGCCGCAGGTGACGACGCTGAGCGTCATTAACGCCGCGCACGGCCCGCTCGCCGACCTGAGCCGTTCCGTGGCCGCCGCCCTCCCGGCGTTCCCCGCCCTCCGCACACTCCAGCTCTACGGGCTCACCGGCGGCACCATCGCGCTGCCGCCGCTGACCGGCCTGCCCGAGCTACGGGAGGTCTTGCTCTCCTACCTGCGCGCCGAGCCCGCCCCCGAACTCCCGCCGCACGTCGAACTCACCCGCTACCCCCGCCCCCGCGCATAGGCCGGGGCTCTCCGCCTTTCCGGATCGGGACTCACTGCGCACCAGCCACCGTCGTATTCCAGCGGTGCGGAGTGTTCCCGTGGGAATACGCGTCGTGCGGATGTGCAGCTCGTAAGGGGCGGGTGTCGGCGGCCTTGTCCAGAAACGGCTGAAAATGACCTAGCAATTACGGAGCTGAATTTATCCGCCACATACTGCGTCGCTTACGGCACGGCATACGGCGTCACATACGGCGCTGCCCCGGAACCGTAAGAAACGATTCCGGGGCAGTGCCGTATGCGGATATCCGCGGTGCCGGTCAGGCGTCCTTGCTCAGGTTCGGTCCCGAACCGCCGGTCGCGGACTCGATCGGCGGGGCGTCGGGCAGGGCCGACTTCTCCTCGCCGCGGAAGGTGAACTTGGCGGTGTCACCCTCGCCCTCGGTGTCGACGACCACGATGTGGCCCGGACGCAGCTCGCTGAAGAGGATCTTCTCCGAGAGGGCGTCCTCGATCTCGCGCTGGATCGTGCGGCGCAGCGGACGGGCGCCGAGCACCGGGTCGTACCCGCGCTTGGCCAGCAGCGACTTTGCCTCGCCGCTGAGCTCGATGCCCATGTCGCGGTCCTTCAGCCGCTCGTCCACCTTGGCGATCATGAGGTCGACGATCTGGATGATGTCGTCCTCGGTCAGCTGGTGGAAGACGACGGTGTCGTCGACACGGTTGAGGAACTCGGGGCGGAAGTGCTGCTTGAGCTCTTCGTTGACCTTGTTCTTCATCCGCTCGTAGCTGGACTTGGTGTCGCCCTGGGCCGCGAAGCCGAGGTTGAAGCCCTTGGAGATGTCCCGGGTGCCGAGGTTGGTCGTCATGATGATGACCGTGTTCTTGAAGTCCACGACCCGGCCCTGGGAGTCGGTCAGGCGACCGTCCTCCAGGATCTGCAGCAGCGAGTTGAAGATGTCCGGGTGGGCCTTCTCGACCTCGTCGAAGAGCACCACGGAGAACGGCTTGCGGCGCACCTTCT
This sequence comes from Streptomyces sp. NPDC047049, assembly GCF_040643995.1. NCBI lineage: Bacteria > Bacillati > Actinomycetota > Actinomycetes > Kitasatosporales > Streptomycetaceae > Streptomyces > Streptomyces sp. NPDC047049. Next base: position 8,221 of record NZ_JBEYVM010000001.1, read on the forward strand.
CGGTGAGCTGACCGCCCTCTTCGTAGCCGACGTAGCCGGGAGGCGAACCGAACAGCCGCGAGACGGTGTGCTTCTCGCTGAACTCCGACATGTCGAGGGAGATCAGCGCGTCCTCGTCGCCGAACAGGAACTCCGCCAGCGTCTTGGACAGCTCCGTCTTACCCACACCGGACGGACCGGCGAAGATGAACGAGCCACCGGGACGCTTGGGGTCCTTCAGGCCGGCACGGGTACGGCGGATGGCCTGGGAGAGCGCCTTGATGGCGTCCTTCTGGCCGATGACGCGCTTGTGCAGCTCGTCTTCCATCCGCAGCAGCCGGGAGGACTCCTCCTCGGTGAGCTTGAAGACCGGGATGCCGGTGGCCGTCGCCAGGACCTCGGCGATCAGCTCCTCGTCCACCTCGGCGACGACGTCCATGTCGCCGGCCTTCCACTCCTTCTCCCGCTTCGCCTTCGCGGCCAGGAGCTGCTTCTCCTTGTCGCGCAGACCCGCGGCCATCTCGAAGTCCTGCGAGTCGATCGCGGACTCCTTCTCCCGGCGCACATCGGCGATCTTCTCGTCGAATTCGCGCAGGTCCGGCGGCGCGGTCATCCGGCGGATCCGCATCCGGGAGCCGGCCTCGTCGATCAGGTCGATCGCCTTGTCCGGCAGGAAGCGGTCGGAGATGTAGCGGTCGGCGAGGGTGGCCGCCGCGACCAGCGCGGAGTCCGTGATGGACACGCGGTGGTGCGCTTCGTAGCGGTCCCGCAGACCCTTGAGGATCTCGATGGTGTGCGGCAGCGACGGCTCCGCGACCTGGATCGGCTGGAAGCGGCGCTCCAGGGCCGCGTCCTTCTCCAGGTGCTTGCGGTACTCGTCGAGCGTGGTGGCACCGATGGTCTGCAGCTCGCCTCGCGCCAGCATGGGCTTGAGGATGCTCGCGGCGTCGATCGCGCCCTCGGCGGCGCCCGCACCCACCAGGGTGTGGAGCTCGTCGATGAACAGGATGATGTCGCCGCGGGTGCGGATCTCCTTGAGCACCTTCTTCAGGCGCTCCTCGAAGTCACCGCGGTAGCGGGAGCCGGCGACCAGGGCACCGAGGTCGAGGGTGTAGAGGTGCTTGTCCTTGAGGGTTTCGGGCACCTCGCCCTTGACGATGGCCTGTGCCAGGCCCTCGACGACCGCCGTCTTGCCGACGCCGGGCTCGCCGATGAGGACCGGGTTGTTCTTGGTACGGCGGGACAGGACCTGCATGACCCGCTCGATTTCCTTCTCGCGCCCGATGACCGGGTCGAGCTTGGTCTCGCGAGCGGCCTGCGTCAGGTTGCGGCCGAACTGGTCCAGGACGAGGGAGGTCGAGGGAGTGCCCTCGGCGGGGCCGCCGGCCGTGGCGGCTTCCTTGCCCTGGTAGCCGGACAGCAGCTGGATGACCTGCTGCCGCACGCGGTTGAGATCGGCGCCCAGCTTCACCAGGACCTGGGCGGCGACGCCCTCGCCCTCGCGGATCAGGCCGAGCAGGATGTGCTCCGTACCGATGTAGTTGTGGCCGAGCTGGAGGGCCTCGCGGAGCGAGAGCTCCAGGACCTTCTTGGCACGGGGGGTGAAGGGGATGTGCCCGGACGGGGCCTGCTGGCCCTGACCGATGATCTCCTCCACCTGCTGGCGGACCGCCTCGAGCGAAATCCCGAGGCTCTCCAGGGCCTTAGCGGCGACACCCTCACCCTCATGGATCAGGCCCAGGAGGATGTGCTCGGTGCCGATGTAGTTGTGGTTGAGCATCCGGGCTTCTTCCTGAGCCAGGACGACAACCCGCCGCGCACGGTCGGTGAACCTCTCGAACATCGTTAATCGCTCCTCAGAGCGGTCAGGCAGTTAGGGGTCGGTCCCCTCCCTGTCCTTCCGCATGCTAGTCCCGCGGGGCGGGACAGCTCATTCCAACTGCCGACACCCGTCCGGATCACCCCCGCTCCGGCGGGGAAATTTACTGCCGAACAGCTGACATCTGCTCCAACTCGATGGTGCGAGACGATGTTCCCGCAGGCCAGGCATATACGCCCTCTGCCACTACGCCCGTGGCGAACGCGCCCTGTACCGACACGCCGTCCGCCGCCAGCCGTCAGCCGGGGAGAAGCGCCTCGGGCGCCGGTCACACCGTCTCTTCCCACTGAGACTGTCTTACCCGCAGGCACGGACACTCCATGCGGCGCGGGGCCCTTCCATCCGCTACGGGCGAACATCCGCACGCCACCGGATACCCCCTCACGCCCCCTCACCCGGGCACGTTGCGTATCCGCACCTCCACCCAGCGTAACTTCCCGGGGTTCCGGGAGTTGCACCGGGCATGGCTCGCGTGCTTCCGCGCCCCCGCGCTCCCCTCGCCCCCCGTGCCTCGGTGCGCCGCCGGTACGAGGACGAGCTGGGCTGGCCGACCACCGGCACGGAGCCGGTGGAACTGCTGACGGGGCTGCGCTTCGATGTCCTGGAGATGCCGGCCGATGCGGGAAGTGCGGTATTGCGGCGGCTGCCGCTCACCGGCCCCGTGGCGCTCCTGCGGACCCGATGCGGCGGGAAACAACCGGGTGATCGGCCGAAATTGCTCATGCTCATCGCGGCCGGTGGCGCGGAAGAACTTCCGGGAATCCTGGAATGGCTGGAGTGGGGCACACTCGCAGCGGATCTCACGACCCGGGGGACCGGCGACCGGATGCCCGCGCCGGCGTTCCCGGGCGGCACGGCACCGTCATACGGATTCGGCTCTTGGGAGGCCGCGACTTGGGTGCGGCCTCCCCAGCCCGGGTACGAGGCGGAGAATTCCCTGCCCACCACGGGGTCGGGAGCAGGAATCGGGGACGTCGGGGACGCCCCCGACCTCGTACGGCTCGTGAGCGCAGCAGCGACCGAGTGCCACCGTGCCCGGTTGTGGCGTGCTCGTAATGCCCAATCGGACCGCGAGTGCGGCGATCAGCCGTTGGCCTTCTCGAATGCCTCGCGAATGTCGGCGGGGACGCGGCCACGGTCATTGACGTTGTAGCCGTTCTCCTTGGCCCAGGCGCGGATCTTCGCAGTGTCCTGGCCGCCGCCGGAAGCCGCCGCACGCGACTTGCCACGACCCGAAGAAGCGCGGCCACCGGTACGGCGGCCCGCCTTCACGAAGTCGGCAAGCGAGTCGCGCAGCTTCTGCGCGTTGCTGTCGGAGAGGTCGATCTCGTAGGACTTGCCGTCGAGAGCGAACGTCACGGTCTCGTCCGCCTCGCCACCGTTGAGGTCATCGACAAGAAGAACCTGAACCTTCTGTGCCACCGGTTTCCCTTTCATCGAATGCGGATTACGACGGAAAGCAAACCGCTTTTCCGGGAAAAACACAAACCCTTGGGTAGGGTTCACTTGCCCGCAGACCGGGGAACGCATGCTTCCGTAGCCATGAGATAGGGGAGCGATTCGGACATAGAACACTCATCACAGGTGCAGAAGCATCCGACTGTTACCCAGGGTGTTGGGCTTCACTCGTTCGAGACCCAGGAACTCCGCAACGCCCTCGTCATAGGAACGCAGCAGCTCGCTGTAGACATCACCGTCTACCGGAGCTTCGCCGATCTCCACGAAGCCGTGCTTGGTGAAGAAGTCGACTTCGAAGGTGAGACAGAAAATGCGCCGCACTCCGAGCCAGCTCGCCGTGCGCAGCAGCTTGTCCAGCACTTGGTGACCGACGCCCGATCCCTTCATCCTCGGATCCACGGCCAGGGTGCGGACCTCCGCGAGGTCTTCCCACATGACGTGGAGCGCTCCGCAGCCCACGACCTCGGCGTCTTCGTCGCGCTCCGCCACCCAGAACTCCTGGATGTCCTCGTAAAGCGTGACGGTGGCTTTGTCGAGCAGGATCCCGTCGCGTGAGTAGGCGTCGATGAGGCGGCGTACGGCCGGTACATCGGCGGTCCTGGCACGTCGGACGGTGAGGCCTTTTGAATGCGGAGGCATGCCGGGACGCTATCGCCCGTTGCCGGTGGCACTCGCCCCGGGTTCATCCCCTTCGGCCGGTCCGGCTCCGCCGGCGCCTTCCGGTGCCGCTTGCGCTCCTTGTGCTCCGGCTTCTTGTGCTCCGGCTTCTTCCGCGGGCGCGGTCCCTTGCGGCTGCGGTGTCCGTTGTTCCGTGCCTTCCGCCGGTGCGTCGACTTGCACCATCCGTACGGCATCGCGCAGGGCATGCCGCTGTTCCGGGGACATCATGCCGAAGAAGGCCACAAGAGCAGCTGCGGGGTTGTCGCTGGCGGACCATGCTTCGTTCATCAGTGCGGCCGCGTAGGCGGCGCGGGTGGAGACCGCCTCATATCGATAAGCGCGGCCTTCGGCTTCGCGGCGCACCCAGCCCTTCTGGTGGAGGTTGTCCAATACGGTCATGACCGTGGTGTAGGCGATCGACCGTTCCTTCTGCAGATCTTCCAGGACTTCTCGAACGGTGACCGGGCGGTTCCACTCCCAGACCCGCGTCATGACCGCGTCTTCCAGATCTCCCAAGCGTCTCGGCACACAAGAACAATAGTGGGAGATGTCGCGAATGCCCGTTGATCTTGTTGCGTTTGGAGCGGAAAAGGGGGCACGGCCCGGGAGAATCCCTCCCGGGCCGTGCGGTGCGTGCGGGCCGCCGAACGGGCGGCGGGCGGCTCAGGCGCCGTGCGCCGTGGGCTCCTGGCCGGCGGACTCGGCGCGGGCCAGCACGGCGTCCGCGGCGGCGTCCTCCTTGGCCTTGTTCGCCCCGCCCTGGCTCTTGACGATCGTCACGATCAGGGCGGTGAAGGCCACGGCCATCACTACGGGCGGGAGCAGCGCTGCGACGTAATCCATGGCTTTCGGCCTCCTTTGGGGCGGGGAGTCCAGAGTACGCAGCCCTCAGGCGGTGCGGCTCTCGGGGGGCCGGGCGGGCCTGCGGCGGGGCGGGAACACCTCGCCCGGCGTGGGGATCGGCCGGTCCCGCCGCGGAGCCTTGGGCCGCGGCGAGGGCGCGGGCTCCGGTTTGCGCTCCGGCTCGGGCTCCCGCTCGGGCTCCGGCTCCGGCTCCCGCCCGCCGCGCACTGCCGGCCGGCCGCCCGGCAGTGCGCGGAGCCGGGTCCGCACGGACTGTTCGGCCAGTTGCTCGCAGTGCCGCAGGAGGGCGCCGCGGCGTTCCCGCTCGGCCGGGCCGGCAGGCCGTGCCCGCAGCGAGCGCAGGGCGGCGAGGTCGTCGGGACCGGGGACATGGCCGGCTGCCAGCGCCTCGGTCAGCTGCGCGAGGTAGCCGGCGGCCGAGCCGGGCAGGGCTCCGCGGTACCGGGCGAGATCGGCGAGCAGGAAGGCACGCAGCCGGCCGCCTTCGCGGACCGCCTCGTCGACCGCCTCGGCCAGCCGGAGATATTCCTGGATGTCCTGTGACCACTCGGGGCCGAGGGCGCCGAGCGGAGCGGGGTGGGACGTCGTCTGCAGGGCATGGGCGAGGGCGCGACGGAGCACACGCAACTCATCGGCGCTGAACGCCATGCCGCCGCGGGTTCCGTTTGGCATTGGCATGTGGCGACTTTACGACCGTTTTCGACAAAAGCCGCTTAATTCGTGAACGGTGGCGCGGCAGCGAGCCGCACCACCGCGCACCCGGCGCCGGGAGGGGCGCGCGGACCGGGCCGGGCGCGCCCACATCCGGGCCGGGCGCGGCTACGACCGGGCGATGTTCCGCTCGTAGACCAGCCGCAGGCCGATGAGGGTGAGCCACGGCTCGTGCGCGTCGATCACCGACGACTCGCCGAGCACCATCGGCGCCAGCCCGCCGGTGGCGATCACGGTCACCTCGTCCGGGTCCTCGGCCAGCTCGCGCGCCATCCGCTGCACCACACCGTCGACCTGGCCCGTGAAGCCGTAGAGGATGCCGGACTGCATGGCCTCCACGGTGTTCTTGCCGATGACGCTGCGCGGCCGGGCGAGTTCGATCTTGCGGAGCTGGGCGCCCTTGACGCCCAGCGCGTCCACGGAGATCTCGATGCCCGGCGCGATCACGCCGCCGACGTACTCGCCGCGCGCGCTGACCGCGTCGAACGTGGTGGCCGTGCCGAAGTCGACGACCACCGCCGGGCCGCCGTAGAGCTCGACGGCCGCCAGGGCGTTGATGATCCGGTCGGCGCCGACCTCCTTCGGGTTGTCCATCAGGATCGGCACGCCCGTCTTGACGCCCGGCTCCACCAGGACGGCGGGTACGTCGCCGTAGTAGCGGCGGGTCACCTCGCGCAGCTCGTGCAGCACGGAGGGGACCGTGGAGCAGATCGAGATGCCCTCGATACCGTCGCCCAGGTCGTCGCCGAGCAGCGGGTGCATGCCCATCAGGCCCTGGAGGAGGACGGCGAGCTCGTCGGCGGTGCGCCGGGCGTCGGTGGAGATCCGCCAGTGCTCGACGATCTCCTCGCCGTCGAAGAGGCCGAGCACGGTGTGGGTGTTTCCTACGTCGATGGTCAGGAGCATGCTCCGCACCGCCTCCGGTTCACGTCATGCACGAAGGGCTCGCCCGGGGTGGCGGGTGGGGCGACGGGTGGGCGGGTGTTTCCTACGTCGATGGTCAGGAGCATGGCCGTCAGCTGCCCTCACGCGCGTCGTCGTCCGCGTCCTTGCCACCCTGCCCGTCGTCCTCGCGCAGGTCGAGGCCGATGTCGAGGACCGGGGAGGAGTGCGTGAGCGCACCCACCGCGAGGTAGTCGACGCCGGTCTCGGCGTAGGTGCGGGCGTTGCCCAGGGTCAGCCGGCCCGACGACTCCAGCATGGCGCGCCCGGCCACCAGCTCCACGGCCTCGCGGGTCTGCTCCGGGGTGAAGTTGTCCAGCAGGATCAGATCGGCGCCCTCGGCGAGGATCGGCGGGATCTGGTCGATCCGGTCGACCTCCACCTCGATCGGCACGCCGGGGAACTCGGACCGTACGGCCGTGAACGCCGCGGCGACGCCGCCCGCCGCGACCACGTGGTTGTCCTTGATCAGCGCCGCGTCCGACAGCGACATCCGGTGGTTGACGCCGCCGCCGCAGCGCACCGCGAACTTCTCCAGGGCGCGCAGCCCCGGCGTCGTCTTACGGGTGTCGCGGACCTTGGTCTTCGTCCCGTCGAGCGCGTCGGCCCAGGCCCGGGTGGCGGTCGCGATGCCCGACAGGCGGCACAGGATGTTCAGCGCGCTGCGCTCGGCGGTGAGCAGGTCGCGGGTGCGGGTGGTGACGCTCAGCAGCGGGGTGCCGGCCGCGACCCGGTCGCCGTCCTCGACGTGCCGCTCGACCGCGAACTCGTCGGTGCACACGATGGACAGCACCGCCTCGGCGATCCGCAGCCCGGCGACCGTACCGGCCTCACGGGCCGTGAAGTCGCCGGTGGCGACCGCGTCCTCGGGGACGGTGGCCACGGTCGTGACGTCCACGCCCTGGTCGAGGTCCTCCTCGACGGCGAGGTGCGCGATGTCCTCGACCTGTACGGGGTCGAGCCCGGCGGCCACCAGGAGGGCGGCCAGGTCGGGGTCGAGGCCGCAGGTCAGCGGGTCGAGCTCGTACGCGCCCTCGTCGCCGCCGCAGCCGCAGGCGTCACCGCAGCCGCCGGCCGAGGCGCCGCCGTCGGGCCCGCCGATCTGGAGGAGGGGGAGGTCGTCGCGGGTGCTGCTCACGGGCTGGGCTCCGTCTTCGTGGAAAGTCATCGGTGAATCGGCGGGATCGGTGGATCGGCGGAATCAGTGGGATCGATGGTTCGGTGGATCGGTGGTCAGGAGGCCGTGGTCGGCGGGAAAGCGGCGGTCTCCGTCGTATGGAGGGTCAGCGCGCGGTCCGCGTCCAGGGTGATGCGGAAGTGCCGGCGCCAGGAGGCATCGTCCCGGTCCGGGTGGTCCTCGCGCCAATGGCAGCCGCGGGTCTCCGTACGGCGCTGTGCCGCGGCGACCAGCACCCGGGCGACGCACAGGAGGTTGGTGGCCTCCCAGGCCTCCACGCCGGGCTCGGGGGACTTGTGGGTGGTGCCGGCGCTCGCCTCCGTCGCCTCGCGGTGGAGGCGGTCCAGTTCGGCGGCGGCGTGGGCGAGGCTCCCGGCGCTGCGCAGCACGCCGGCGCCGGCGGTCATGATCCGCTGCACGGCGGTACGGGTTTCGGGGGCGAGGAGGGGGAGGGTGGTGCGCGGTGCGGATGCCGGGGCGGGATGCGTGGCGGGCGCCGGGGTGAGCGCCGGATCGGGGTGCGTGGCGGACGCCGGCGCGGGGCCTTCGGCGATATCGGCGGCGATCCGCTCCGCGAAGACCAGGCCCTCCAGGAGGGAGTTGGAGGCGAGCCGGTTGGCGCCGTGGACGCCGGTGCAGGCGACCTCGCCGCAGGCGTAGAGCCCCGGGACCGTGGTGCGTCCGCGCAGGTCGGTGCGTACGCCGCCGGAGGCGTAGTGCGCGGCCGGGGCGACCGGTATCGGCTCGGTGACCGGGTCGATGCCGTGGCTGCGGCAGGCGGCGAGGATGGTCGGGAAACGGGTCTCCCACATCTGCGCGCCGAAGTGCCGGCCGTCCAAATACATGTGCTCGACGCCCTGTTCGTGCGCCCGGCGCATGATCGCCTTGGCGACGATGTCGCGCGGCGCCAGCTCGGCGAGTTCATGCTGCCCGACCATGAAGCGGGTGCCGTCGGCGTCGACGAGGTGTGCGCCCTCGCCCCGTACGGCCTCGGAGATCAGCGGCTGCTGGCCTTCCGCGTCCGGCCCCAAATAGAGGGGGGTGGGGTGGAATTGGACGAATTCCAGGTCGGAGACCTCCGCGCCGGCGCGCAGCGCCAGGGCCACCCCGTCGCCGGTGGAGACCGCCGGGTTGGTGGTCGCGGAGAAGACCTGGCCCATGCCCCCGGTGGCGAGCACCACCGCCGGGGCGCGTACGGCGCCGACGCCGTCGTGCTGGCCCTCCCCCATGACGTGCAGGGTGACGCCGGACGTGTGGCCGTCGGCGTCCGTGAGCAGGTCGAGGACGAGTGCGTTCTCGATGGTGCGCAGCCCGGCGGCGCGGACCGCCTCGACGAGCGCGCGGGAGATCTCGGCCCCGGTGGCGTCACCGCCGGCGTGCGCGATACGGCGGCGGTGGTGGCCGCCTTCGCGGGTGAGCGCTATCTCGTCGCTGTCCGGCGCGGTGTCGAAGCGGGCGCCGGTGCGGATCAGCCGGTGGACGGCGTCCGGGCCCTCGGTGACCAGGGTCCGTACGGCCGCCTCGTCGCACAGTCCGGCGCCTGCCACGAGAGTGTCGGCCAGATGCTGCTCGGGGGTGTCGCCGTCGCCCAGAGCCGCCGCGATTCCGCCCTGCGCCCAGCGCGTGGAGCCGTCGTCCAGGCGGGCCTTGGTGACGACGACGGTACGGCGGCCGGCCGCGGCGCAGCGCAGCGCGGCGGTCAGCCCCGCCACTCCCGAGCCCACGACCACGACGTCCGCTTCGATGGACCAGCCGGGGGCGGGGGCCTTCAGGCGTATGCCGGTGCCTGATACGGGGCCGGGGCCTGCCCCGCTGTCGGGTCCGGTGCCAGTTCCGGTACCTGTTCCGGTGGCGGTCATCGGGTCGCTCCGAGGGGGCCTTGGGGGGTGGGGGGTGTGACGGGTGCGGCGGGTGCGGCGGGTTCGGCGGTATTGGCCGCGTCCGTGGTGGCGCCGTCGTCCCTGGTGGCGGCACTACGGTGAGCGGCCGTTGCCTCCGGGCGTCCGGCTCCGAAGACGAGACGGATGTTGTCGATGAGCCGCGTGCTGCCGACCTTGGCGGCGACCGCGAGGATGGCCTCGCCCTCGTAGGCATCGGGGATCTCGGTGAAATCGGACGGGTCGACCAGAGCCAGGTAGTCCAGTGTGAGCGGCGGGTCGAGCCGGGCGGCGTCCTCCAGCACCGCGCGCGCCGCGGCGCGCGCCACGGAGGGGCCGTGCAGGGGGCCTGCGGCGGCGTAGGCGACGGCGTGCGCGTCGGCGGCCGCCCGGTCCTCACCGAGAGCGGCCAGGGCGGCGGAACGGTGCTGGGCCGCGTGGCCCACGGAGGCGGCGCGGACCCGCAGCGCCTCCTCTGCTGCGAGCCGGTCGCGGGCCGCGAACAGCGCCGCCGACAGCGCGAGCGCGGTGCTCCGCTCCGGGGCCGAGAGGTAGCGGTTGCGGCTGGAGAGGGCGAGGCCGTCCTCCTCGCGCACCGTGGGGACGCCGATGATCTCGACGGGGAAGTTGAGGTCGGCGGCCATCCGGGTGATGACCGCGAGCTGCTGGGCGTCCTTCTGGCCGTAGAAGGCGAGGTCCGGCGCGGTCAGGTGCAGCAGCTTGGCGACCACGGTCAGTACGCCGTCGAAGTGGCCGGGGCGGCTGGCGCCCTCCAGGAGGGTGCCCATGGGGCCCGCGGCGATCCGGATCTGCGGTTCTCCGCCGGGATAGACCTCGTCGACGGACGGGGCGAAGACCGCGTCCGCGCCGGCCGCTGCGGCCAGCTCGACATCCGCGTCAAGGGTGCGCGGATAGCGGTCCAGGTCTTCCCCGGCGCCGAACTGCAGCGGGTTGACGAAGACCGTGACGACGACCTGGCCTCCGGGACCGACCCGGCGACGGGCGGCGCGGATCAAGGTGGCGTGGCCCTCGTGCAGCGCGCCCATGGTCATGACGACGGCGCGCGCTCCGGCGCGGCGGGGCACGTCACGCAGGGCGGCGGCGGTGTGGACGAGGTGAACGGGGTGGCCGGCGTCCACGGGCGGGGCGGGGTGGCCGGCGTCGCCGGGCGAGGCGGAGTGGGCGGCGTCGGCGGGGCGGGCCCGGCCCCTGTCCATGGGCTGCTCCGGGTCCGGAATCTGCGGCGCGGCGGTCATCGGTCGCCTTCCTCGGGGCCGTGGTCGGGGGCGTCAGGGCCTTGGGCGAGCACGTCGAGGAGGTCCGCGGCCAGTTCCGGCTTCAGCAGGCCGTGGTCCAGGGCCCGGTCCGCGGTCGTACGGGCCATGGCGACGTACCCGGCAACGGTCTGTGGCGCATGCCGGCGCAGCTCCGCGATATGGGCGGCGACCGTGCCGGCGTCCCCCCGGGCGACCGGGCCGGTCAGCGCCGCGTCACCGGAGCGCAGCGCATTGTCCAGGGCGGCGCCGAGCAGCGGCCCCAGCATCCGGTCCGGTGCCTGCACACCCGCGTCGTGCAGCAGCTCCATCGACTGGGCCACCAGCGTGACCAGGTGGTTCGCGCCGATGGCGAGCGCCGCGTGGTAGAGCGGACGCGCCGATTCCGTGATCCACTCGGGCTCCCCGCCCATCTCGATGACCAGCGCCTCGGCGGCCATCCGCAGCTCGTCGGGCGAGGTCACCCCGAACGAGCAGCCGGCCAGCCGCTGGACGTCCACGGAGGTGCCGGTGAACGTCATGGCCGGATGCAGGGCGAGGGGCAGGGCGCCGGCCCGGGTGGCCGGGTCCAGCACCGCGGTTCCGTACCGGCCCGAGGTGTGCACCAGCAGCTGGCCGGGCCGTACGGCGCCGGTCTCGGCGAGGCCGCTCACCAGGTCGGCCAGGGCGTCGTCGGGGACGGTCAGCAGCACGAGGTCGGCGCGGGCCAGCACCTCGGCCGGGGTGACCAGCGGGACGTCGGGCAGCAGCTCGGCGGCGCGCCGTACGGAGGCGTCGGAGACGCCCGACACGGCAACCGGACGGTGCCCTGCGAGCTGCAGCGAAGCGGCGAGGGCGGGCCCGACACGGCCCGCGCCGACGACTCCGACGGTCAGCCGGGCGGGGCGGTCCTGGGCCTCGGTGGGTGGCATTGCATTCACGCGGCGATGGCCTTCCGTTCCAGTCCGCGGGGGGTACCGGACGATTCCTCGCCATGCTACGCGAGTGTTTCCGGCGGCCCTCAGAGCTGTAGGGAAGGTGAGACGGGGGTCTCTCACGAGGTTATCCACAGGGGTCGCGGCTTCGCGCGGGTCTGAGCGATGCTCGGTGCAGTGCCCGCGCGGAGGAGTGGCCAAGGCGTGGCGGAGGCATGGCCGCAGCCGGCCGCGGGCCGGGAGAGAAACAGCAGCCAGGGGGGCGTATGGAACACATGAGGCACAAGACGGAAGCGGGCGCGGGCGGCACGAGCGCGGACAGCACGGGCTCGGGCATCACGAGCCCGGGCACCACGGCACCGGGCGTCACGAGTGGCGCTCCCGGCGAGGAGGAGACCGCACCGGCCGGGCTTGCGCGAAGGCTGGCCGCCTTCCGCGGCGCGGAGCGGATGCTGACGGGGAACGCTTCCCTGGAGACGGTCCGCGAGCGGCTGGACCGCCTGGTGGCCGAAGCTCCGGCCGGCTACGACCTGGACAGCCGTCCCGACTTCTACGGCGACGAGGACAGCATCGTCGGCGAGCTGGAACGCCGGACCGCCGACGCCCTGGGGACCGAGGCCGCCGCCTTCTTCCCGAGCGGCACTATGGCCCAGCAGGTGGCGCTGCGCTGCTGGGCCGGGCGTACGGGCAACGCCACGGTCGCCGGACATCCGCTGTCGCATCTGGAGATGCATGAGCGCGATGCCTACGCGGTGGTCAGCGGGCTGCGCATGGTGCATCCGACGGACGCGCCACGGCTGCCGACCGCCGCGGAGGTGTCCGGCCTGGCTGAGCCCTTCGGGGCCCTTGCGCTCGAACTGCCGCTCCGCGATGCCGGATTCGTCCTGCCGTCGTGGGACGAGCTGACCGCGGCGGTGGCGGCGGCCCGGGAGCGGGATGCGGTGGTGCACTTCGACGGCGCGCGGCTGTGGGAGTGCGGCCCGCACTTCGGCCGTACGCTCCCGGAGATCGCGGCCCTCGCGGACAGCGTGTATGTCTCCTTCTACAAGACGCTGGGCGGGATATCGGGCGCCGCGCTCGCGGGCAGCGAGGACTTCATCGAGGAGGCGCGGACCTGGCGGCACCGGTACGGCGGCCGGCTCTTCCAGCAGTGGCCGGCCGCGCTGGCCGCCCTGACCGGCCTGGACCGTGAGCTGCCGCGCCTGCCGGAGTACGTGGCCCAGGCAAAGGTCGTGGCCCGCGCGCTGGGCGAGGGCCTGGACGGGGCCGGTGTCCCATGGTTCAGGGTGCACCCGGAGGTGCCGCACACCCATCAGTTCCAGGTGTGGCTGCCGCACCCGCCCGCGCTGCTCGACGAGGCCGTCGTACGCCAGGCGGAGAAGACCGGGACGGCGCTGTTCCAGAGGTGGTTCGAGCCGGCCCCGGGCGGACCGCCCGGGGTGGCGCTGACCGAGGTGACCGTTGCCGCCTCCGCCCTGGGCTGGACGGCAGGTGAGGTGCGGGCGGCCGTCAGGGAGTTCGTGGGGTTCGTGGGCCGGGCCGGGGGGTGAGGCGGCGCAGCCAGGCCGTGAGGCCCGGCAGCCCGCCCCGCCGGACGCGTCCCCGAAGGCGGCTGCCGGGGTCCGTGACGACGGCCTGGAAGCGGCGCCACTGCTGGATTTCGCGCGCGGTGCGGACGGTGTGGGCGCCCGGGGCGGGTGGGGCTGCTTCACCTCGCCGGGCGGCCCGGTAGGTGTCGAGGAGGTGCTGCTGAGCGGCGTTCATGTCCTTCACTGTGGGGCGGCCCCGGGGCCGGTGGCCCGTCGATTGACGGGAGCCGTCAATCGACGTCCGTGCAGGTGGTGGCCTCGCGCATGATGGGCGCATGGCCAACGTCATCGACATCACCGGGCTGCCGCCGGAGCGCGTCGTCTTCTCCCCCTCGCCGCTGGCGGAGCTGGGCGCCGCGCTGCATGCGCTCTCCGAGCCGGGCCACCACCCCGGGCTGCACGGCTGGGTCACCGCCACCAACGCGGCGCTGAAGACCGACCTGGCCGACCGGCTGTGCGAGGCGGACTTCCTGTGGCGCTCCTCCCGTGCCGACATCCTGCTGCCGGCCCGTCCCGGGGCGACCCTGGCCGCGGAGCTGGACGAGCTGGACACGATCGACGACGAGCGGTTCGTGGCCGCCGCGTTCGAGATCACCTGCTCGGCGAGCTACACCTCCCCCACACCCTCGCCCCTCGTCGATGCGGGCGAGCGGGCGCGGGTACGGGAGATGGCCGCCGCGCGCGGTCCGCGGCAGGCGGCCTTCACCGACCGGATGCTCACCGACCCCGACGGCCTGCGGGTATGGCTGCGCCGCCTGTTCGAGGACTGCGAGGAGGCGTTCTTCGGGGACATCTGGCGGCGGGTGGGCATCCAGCTGGCGGCGGACGCCCGGCACAAGACCGAACTGCTGCGCCACAAGGGCCTGGCCGAGACGCTGTCCGCGACGTCGAAGGCGCTGTCCCTGGAGAGTGCGCAGGACGGCAGTGGCGGTAGCCGCATCCTGGTGGACAAGCTGGCCCGGGGGCGTACGACGGCCTTCGCCAGGCCCGAGGATCCGGGCGTCACCTTCCTGCCGACGTCGTTCGGCTGGCCGCATCTGGTGTTCGGACACGCCCCGGGCTGGCGCCCCGTGCTCCAGTACCCGGTCGCCGACCGGGAGTTGCCGGCGCCGGCCGCGCTGGAACTCGTCCAGCAGCGGCTGGAGGCGCTGGCCCACCCGATGCGGATGCAGCTGTGCCGGACGCTGTCACGGGGGCCGCACACGACGGGAGAGCTGGCGCACGCGTTCGGGATCACCTCGCCGGAGGTCTCGCGGCATATCGCCACTCTGAAGAAGGCCGGGCTGATCCAGACGCGGCGTCGCGGGCGCTATGTGCTGCACCAGCTGGACCTCCAGTTGGTGGCCCGGCTGGGCAGCGACTTCCTTGAAGGCGTGCTGCGTTGACGACGGTCCGTCCGCAGGAGGGCAGGGCCCGCTGAGGCTCCTGCCACACTTCCGCGCCGCGCGCTCCTGCCACGCTCCCCAGCCGCGCGGTCCTGCCACGCTCCCCAGCCGCGCGTTTTTGCTACGCCCCCGCTCCCCCCGCCCGCACCAGCCCCGTCTCATAGGCGAGTACCACCGCCTGGACCCGGTCCCGCAGGCCCAACTTGGCGAGGATGCGCCCCACATGGGTTTTGACGGTGGCCTCCGAGAGCACCAGCCGCGCCGCGATCTCGCCGTTGGACAGGCCCTGGGCGACCAGCAGCAGCACCTCCCGCTCGCGATCCGTCAGCCGCTCCAGCTCGGGCCGGGCCGGCTCGGCGGAGGTGGCGGGCAGCATGGGGGTGAAGCGGTCGAGGAGCCGGCGGGTGGTGGACGGGGCGACGACCGCGTCGCCGCTCTCCACCGCCCGGATCGCGGCGAGCAGGTCACCGGGCGGAACGTCCTTGAGCATAAATCCGCTGGCCCCGGCCTTCAGCGCGGAGAAGGCGTATTCGTCGAGGTCGAAGGTGGTCAGGATGAGGACCTTCGGCGCCCCCTCCTTCTGCCCGCCCTCGCAGATCCGGCGGGTGGCCTCCACGCCGTCCAGATGCGGCATCCGTACGTCCATAAGGATCACGTCGACCTGGGTGGCGCGCAGCACCTCCAGGGCTTCCACGCCGTTCCCTGCCTCCGCGACGACCTCCATGTCGGGCTGTGCGGCCAGCACCATCCGGAAACCGGTGCGCAGCAGCACCTGGTCGTCGACGAGCATCACACGGATGGTCATGGGCAGGGGGTCCTTTCGGGCAGGAATGGGGCCGAGCGTACGGGGTGAAGTGCGGCGGGCCGGATGCCCGGGTGAGCGTCGCCGGGCCGGCCGGCCGCGGCAACCGGCCCGGTCATCCCGCTCACCGCACCGGTTTGAGCGGCAGGACGGCGCTGACCCGGAAGCCGCCCCCCGGCCGCGGTCCGGCAGCCAGGGTGCCGCCGACCATGCCGACCCGCTCGCGCATCCCGATCAGGCCGTGGCCGAGGCCGTCCGCCCCGCCCTCTTCGTAGAGCTCGCGCTGTGCGCCCCGGCCGTCGTCCTCGATGAGCAGATCAAGATCGTCGTCCTGGTAGGAGAGACGGACGGTCGCGCCGACGGAGGGGCCGCCGTGTTTGCGGGTGTTGGTGAGTGCTTCCTGGACGATGCGGTAGGCGGTGAGTTCGACGCTGCTGGGCAGCTCCCGCGGCTCGCCCTCGACCTGGAAGTCGACCGGCAGCCCCGCGCCGCGGACCTGCTCCATGAGGTCGCTGAGCTGGTCCACGCCCGGCTGGGGGACGTATTCGCCGCCCTCGGGCTGTTCGCCGGTGCGCAGGACGCCCAGCAGCCGGCGCATCTCGGCCAGCGCCTGGCGTCCGGTGCCGGAGATCGTCTCCAGGGCCTGCCGGGTCTGCTCGGGCGCGGCATCGAGGACGTATGCGGCGCCGTCGGCCTGGACGACCATAACCGAGACGTTGTGGGCGACGACATCGTGGAGTTCCCGGGCGATACGGGCGCGCTCGGCCGCCACCGCGATCCGGGACTGTGCCTCGCGCTCCTTCTCCAGCCGGGCGGCCTTCTCCTCCAGTTGCGCCCAGTAGGCGCGGCGGGTGCGCATGGAGTCGCCGAGCACCCAGGCCAGGACGAAGGGCACGGTGAACAGCACGGTGCCGAACAGGCTCTGCCATATCGTCCGCCCGCCGAACGCGTCATTGAAGCGAATGGTGGAGAGGGCGGGACCGACGAGGGCGCCGGCGAGGGCGCAGCGGGAGGCCCAGCGGGGGACGGCGGGCGCCGACGCGACGGTGTAGGCGATCACGAACATCGCGAAGTCGGCGGGAACGATCTGGACACCGGTGATCAGCTGGCCGACGCCGATGGCCGCCGTCAGCAGCAGCATGTTGACCGGGGCCTTGCGGCGCAGCGCGAGGACGAGGCACAGGCCGACCGAGAAGATCACGCCGAAGATCTGGTGGCTGCCCTCCTCGGTCCTTGCCCACAGGGCGCTGAACCCGAGCAGGGGGACGGTCCAGAAGGTGTCCACTCCCGTCGGGTGCCTGCGGAGGAAGTCATAGAGGCGCTGCACGTAACCCAGCGTAGGCACCGCGCATACGTGTACGAGTCAACCGGAGGAGCGATCCTGCGCGCCGGGCCTACTCCCCAAGGTGGAGACTCCCTGCGCCGTATGTGCGGGAAGGGGGGACGGCCCGCGTACCACCCCGTCCGCGCGGGGCGCCGCCCGCCCGTACCGTGGGGCGGGTGACGAACGAGTGGTGCGGGTGGCGCGAGGCCACGGAACGGGCGCTGTACGGCCCCGGTGACGGCTTCTACACGCGCCCCGGGGGCCCCGGCCCGGCCGGGCATTTCCGTACCTCCGTGCACGCCTCCCCCCTGTACGCCGAAGCCGTCGCCACCCTCCTGTGCCGGGTGGACACCGCGCTGGGCCGTCCGGACGAGCTGGCGCTGGTCGATGTGGGCGCGGGGCGCGGCGAGCTGCTGACCGGTGTGCTGGCCGCGCTGCCCGACGAGGTGGCCGCGCGGCTGCGTCCGTGCGCGGTCGAGCGCGCCGCGCGCCCCCGGGGCCTCGACCCGCGGATCGCCTGGCGCGGCGAGCTGCCCGCCCCGGGCTCGGTCACCGGCATGCTGTTCGCGAACGAATGGCTCGACAATGTGCCGGTGGACGTCGTCGAGACGGACGCGGACGGGGTGCCGCGCCGGGTCCTCGTACGCGCCGACGGCACGGAGCGGCTGGGCGATCCTGTGGACGGCGCGGACGCACAGTGGCTGGGCCGGTGGTGGGCGCTCCCGCCCGCGGGCGGCGCCGTGAACGCCCCGGATGCCGCCTCCCCCGGGCTGCGTGCCGAGATCGGCCGGCCCCGGGACGAGGCCTGGGCGCAGGCCGTCCGTACGCTGCGCGCCGGGCTCGCGGTCGCCGTCGACTATGCGCACGAGCGGGACGGCCGGCCGCTCTTCGGCACGCTCACCGGCTTCCGCGACGGCCGCGAGGTGGCGCCCGTACCGGACGGGAGCTGCGACATCACGGCGCATGTGGCGCTGGACGCCTGCGCCGGGCCGTCGGCGCAGCGGCTCACCCAGCGCGCGGCGCTGCGCGCCCTGGGGGTGGACGGCCGCCGTCCGCCGCTGGCCATGGCCGCCACCGACCCCGCCGGCTACGTACGGGCCCTGAGCGCGTCCGGGGCCGCGGCGGAGCTGACCGATCCGGCGGGCCTCGGCGGCTTCGGCTGGCTACTGGAGCCGGTGGGCGGGGCGTGCGCGGGCCTGCTCGGGCCGGCGGACGCCGCCTGAGGGCCAGGGCGGCTCCCGCGCCGGGGTGCTGCAAGACTGTT
The DNA here is from genome assembly GCF_040643995.1 of Streptomyces sp. NPDC047049. Classification (NCBI taxonomy): domain Bacteria; kingdom Bacillati; phylum Actinomycetota; class Actinomycetes; order Kitasatosporales; family Streptomycetaceae; genus Streptomyces; species Streptomyces sp. NPDC047049. The sequence continues at coordinate 26,320 of NZ_JBEYVM010000001.1, forward strand.
CCCATGACGGAGACGACGGTCGGCATCGGCGGCGCGGCGGAGAGCACCGACATGGTGCTGAACATCGGCCCGCAGCATCCCTCGACGCACGGCGTGCTGCGGCTGCGCCTCGTCCTGGACGGCGAGCGCATCCAGCACGCCGAACCGGTGATCGGCTATATGCACCGCGGCGCCGAAAAGCTCTTCGAGGCACGCGACTACCGCCAGATCATCATGCTCGCCAACCGGCACGACTGGCTGTCGGCGTTCTCCAACGAGCTGGGCGTGGTGCTGGCCGTCGAGCGGATGCTCGGCATGGAGGTGCCGGAGCGCGCCGTATGGCTGCGGACGCTGCTCGCCGAGCTGAACCGGGTGCTGAATCACCTGATGTTCCTGGGCTCGTACCCCCTGGAGCTCGGCGGGATCACCCCCGTCTTCCACGCCTTCCGCGAGCGGGAAGAGCTCCAGTCCGTGATGGAGGAGATCTCCGGCGGCCGGATGCACTACATGTTCAACCGCGTCGGCGGCCTCAAGGAGGACCTGCCGGCGGGCTGGCTCGGCCGGGCCCGGCACGCCGTCGCCGAGGTGCGCTCCCGGATGGACGTCTTCGACAACCTGGTCCTGGGCAACGAGATCTTCCGCGGCCGGACCCGCGGGGTCGGGGTGCTCGCGCCGGAGACGGTGCACGGCTACGGCGTCTCCGGGCCGATCGCGCGGGCGTCCGGTGTGGACTTCGACCTGCGGCGCGACGAGCCGTATCTGGCGTACGGGGAGCTGCAGTCCACGCTCAAGGTGGTCACCCGCGAGGAGGGCGACTGCCTGGCCCGCTTCGAATGCCTGCTGGAACAGAGCCACAACGCGCTCGATCTCGCCGATGCCTGCATGGACCGGATCGCACAGCTGCCGCCGGGGCCGGTCAATCAGCGGCTGCCGAAGGTGCTGAAGGCCCCCGAGGGCGCGACGTACGCCTGGACCGAGAACCCCCTCGGCATCAACGGCTACTACCTCGTCTCCAAGGGCGACAAGACCCCCTACCGCCTCAAGCTGCGCTCGGCGTCGTTCAACAACATCCAGGCGCTGGTGGAGCTGCTGCCGGGCACGCTGGTCGCCGACATGGTCGCCATTCTCGGCTCGTTCTTCTTCGTCGTCGGGGACATCGACAAGTAGCCGGGGGGCGCCTGTCCGCCCTGCTCGTCACGGCCGCCCTGCTCGTCACGGCTGCCCCGGCCTGCCGAAAGCCGCCCGGCCCCGGAGCCGGTGAACGCTCCGGGGCCGGGCGGCCGTCAGCTCGGGTTCAGGAGATGGCGCTGCGCAGGGCGCCGAAGTCGAACTGCTCGGTCTCGTCGTGCGCGGTCAGGTCGATGACCTCGCCGGTGCCCGCGGTCGTGGCGCCGTCGGTCCGCTCGTCCGGGCGCTCGCCGTCCGCCTGCTGTGCGTCGCGGGACTGCCCGGCGCGGGCGTTCCTGTCACGGGAGTTGCCGTCACGGGCGTGTGCGCCGTCCGCCGCGTCGTCCTCCGTGGACGGCTGCGGACGCGCGTCCGTACGGGCCGCGCGGGCCGTGCGGGCCCGTGCACGGGCCGACTGTTCGGCAAGCGCCTCGTCGCCGACGACATCCGCCAGGTCGTCCTCCAGCGGCGTGGTCACCTCCCGGGGGCCGGCCGGAGCGGTCGCGTTGCCGAAGAAGTCGAAGCCGCCCTGTGCGCGGGAGGTGGCGGGACGGGACGGGGCGAGGGCGGTGGCGGTGGCCGGGACCGGGCGGAGCGCGGGTCCGGAGGCGGCGGCCGTACGGGCTGGTGCGTCGCCCGTGCGCTGTGCGGCGGCCGCCGACGGGTTCCCCCGGCCCCTCTCACCGTCCTGGCCCTCCCCGGCATCACGCGCCGCGGGCGGCCCGGACGGGGTGGTCCCTTCGGCCCCGGAACCGGCGCCGTCCCGTGCCAGGCGTGCGGCCTTCTGGGCGGTGCGCTGCCGGGCGGCGTTGCGGGCCAGCTGACGCAGCGCCCGGTCGGCCTGGGCGAAGGTCGCGGTGGCGCGGGCCGGGGATGCGGCCGGGGCCTGGCCGTCGCCGTTCGCGGTGGGCCGGCGCCGGACGGGGACCGAAGCCGTCGAGGGCTGCCCTGCGCGGACGAAGTCGAGCGCGCGGGGCAGAGCGGCGGCGGCCGGCAGCGCCTTGGCCGGGGCGGCGGCCTCGATGGCGAGCAGCCGGCGGCCCTCCAGAGCGCTGGCCCGTTCGGTCTCGGCGGTGGCGTAACGGCGCAGCAGGGCGGCGTGTTCGCTGCGCAGCCGGGCCAACTCGGCGCGCTTGGAACGGAGTTTGGCTTCCGTGGCGGCGCGGCCCTCGCGGGCTTCCTCCAGATCCGTTTCGAGCTCGGCTATCCGCTCCTCGGTGCGCCACTCGTCGCGCACCCGGGCGCGGTCCAGTTCGGCGACCCGTCGGCCGGCCGTACGATCCCAGGTCCGCAGAAGGACGGCGCCGGTGAGGGCGGCGGCCGCCGCACCCGCGGCGAGCACCCGTTGCACCAGATCGTCGCCGGTGAACCACGCACCCGCGGCGCAGGCTATTGACGCACCGGCGACCGTCGCGGGAGGAAGCAGCCGGTGGAGGGGTGGTGATTGGCGGTGGCGTCCTCGTGGCATGGCCAGAAACTTACCGTGCGTGCGGGATCTATGGGGCCTCACACACCAATCCGTTTCCCGCTGGTTACTTCGTGACCAGTCCCCCGGACTCCGCACAAGCCCGTGCAACATCCGCGGGGTTGAGCCGTTCGGCATCGACGGTGCGGTTCGAGGTGATCAGGGAGAAATACCAGCCGGAGGCGACGAGCTGCGCCTTGGTGCCGTTCTTCTTCTTGGTGCCGTTCTTCTTCGCGTCGAGAAATTCGGCGGGGGGCGGAGGCGTATTCCGTGCCCCATCCCTGAGGCCTCAAGCCACCCCGCCGGCCGCACCGGCCTCACACCGACACATCGGCCCCGCCGTTCCCGTTGCCGTCGTCCTCCGGGAGCTTGCACACCCGCTCCAGGAAGATCGCCGCGGCGACCACCGCCACCCCGGCGGCCACCGACAGACCGGCGTAGATCGCCTGGTCCCGGCGCGGCACGGCATCGAGGCCGGTGGTCAGCAGAAATACGCCGACGCCGCCGTACAGCCCCGCGACCAGCGACGCCACCAGCGCGCTCGCCTGGCCGAAGACCACCGCACGGGCGGCCACCAGCGGATCGACGCCCTTGGCGCCCGGCCGGCGCTCGCGCTGTGCCCGCAGCCGCGCCCGGAGCGCGAGCGCGGTGGCGGCGAGCACCGCGGCGATCAGCGCCAGCACGATCGGCGCGGCCACCGGAACGCTGGGGAGGGTGCCGACGGAGTCCCACAGCCGGGCGCCTCCCCATGCCAGCACCCCGGCCGCCAGAAACAGCCCGACCAGCACCTTGATGTGTAGCTGCTTCACCGAGCGATCGCCCCTCGCGCCGTCATGACCATCCCTGCACGGCGACCATTCTTGCCGTTATGGCCGCCTTGTCCGTCCCGTACGCATGCATCCCGCAGGGAACCGACCCGCAACCCTAACGGCTACTCCGGCAGTCGCAGTTCCAGGTCCGCCCGCGGCGCCACCCCGTCGCGGCCGACGGCCGACAGCAGCGCGGCCACCGGACCGTGCCCCGGGACCTCCGCCTCCGGGTCGATGTCGTGCCAGGGCGCCAGCACGAACGCCCGCTCATGGGCGCGCGGGTGCGGCAGCGTCAGCCGCGGGTCGTCGGAGAGCACATCCTGGTACGCCACGATGTCGACGTCGATCGTGCGCGGACCCCACTGCTCGTCGCGGACCCGCTCGAAGGCCTCCTCGATGGCGTGCCCGCGCTCCAGGAGGGAGGCCGGCGGCAGCGTCGTCTTGATCAGCACCACGGCGTTGAAGTACGTCGGCTGGGAACCCGGGGCCACACCCCACGGCTCGGTCTCGTAGACCGGTGAGACCGCCTTGACCCGCAGCCCGGGGGTGTCCTCCAGCGCGTCGACGGCGCCCTGCAGCGTCTCCAGGCGGTTGCCGAGGTTGCTGCCGAGCGAGATCACCGCGCGTTTGGGGTTGGAGAGCGTCACATCCGCGGCGTCCACCTGCTCCACGACGGAGGCGGGCACCGGCTGTACGGTCGGGTCACCGGGCTGGGGCCGCCGCACGGCGGTGCCCTCAGTGGTGGTGGTCGGCTGACGGGCGGAATTCATACTCGGCTCCGAGTGATGGTGATGGTCACGTCATCGAAGGGGACGGTGATGGGCGCGTCCGGCTTGTGCACCACCACCTCCACCTCCTGCACGCCCTCGTGCTTGAGGCACTGGCCGGCGATGCGCTCCGCCAGGGTCTCGATGAGGTCAACGGGCTCGCCCTGCACGACGGCCACCACCTCCTCGGCCACAACGCCGTAGTGCACGGTCTTCGCGAGATCGTCGGCGGCCGCTGCCGGGCGGGTGTCCAGGCCGAGCACCAGGTCGACGATGAAGGTCTGCCCTTCCTCGCGCTCCCGGGGAAACACCCCGTGGTGGCCCCGGGCCTTCAGCCCACGCAGCGCGACACGATCCACGCGAATCACTCCCACTGGTCCACGGGCACCTCTGGCGCCACTGTTCATCGGATTCCGGGCAGCCGCCGGAGCGATCCGGCAACACTGCCCCGGCGTCGAATCTACCTTCGAGGAACGACAGTCCTCGCCTACGGGGGCTATGGACAAGACCCCGTCCTGCTGCTAGAAGCCGCCCATCGGGACCGCATCCGGCAAACCGGGAGATCGTCCGCGCGGCCTCTTACCCCCCTGCCCACGCCCCACCCCTACCCGTGCCGCACTTGGCTCGAACGGGTGCGCCCTCGCCCGGATGGCTGACCCCCGCCACTGACGACGGGGCAGGGCGGCGCCCCGGACGCAAGGGCGGGCGGCATGGCGAGGCTCACACCTCCGTCCGCGGCCCCGGTCGCGTCCCCGGGGCGTACCGCCCCGGGCAGCGGGCTCAGAGGGCGTCCTCGTCGCCGTCGCCCCCGGCCTCGTCGTCCTCGTCCTCCTCGTCGCGGTCCGCCAGCACCGGCGAGCCGTGGTGCGACCACACCCGCCAGCCGTCCTCCGTACGCCGGAAGACATTGGTCGCCACGACCAGCTGGCCGATCAGCGGCCCCACCGAGCCGTCGTCCTCCGCGGGCCCGCCGCTGAGGATGTTCTCGGTGCAGGTCACCAGCGCGGTGTCACCGACGACATCGATCTCCACATCGGTGAGGAAGAACTGGATGTACTCGGTGTTCGCCATGATCAGGGCGTACGAGCGCAGCACCTCGCCGCGCCCCCGCAGCACCGGCCACCCGGGGTGGACCACACTCACCTGACCGTCCAGCCACAGCTCGGACAGCGCCTCGTGATCGCCGCGCTCGATGGTCTCGTACAGCGTGGTGTTCGCCTGCTCGACCAGCTCGATGTCCGTCCGTGGGCCCAAGCCGCTCACACCGTTCCCGTCGTGTTCGCCGTCGTGTCGCTCATCTCACCCGCACCGGCCGCACCGGCCGTTTCGCCACTCCGGTCCGCCGCCGCGTCCTCCACGGCACGGGCCACCCGTACCGCGTCCGCGCTCGCCCTGACCTCGTGCACCCGCACCGCCCAGGCCCCCTCTCGCGCCACGATCGCCGACACCGCCGCCGTCGCCGCGTCCCGCTCCCGGGCCGGCGGCGGGGCAGCTCCCTCGTTCCCTGCCAGCACCCTGCCCAGGAACCGTTTCCTCGATGCCGCCACCAGCAACGGACGGCCCAGCGTCCGCAGCCGCGCCAGCCCGGCGACCAGCGCGAGATCGTGCTCCGCCTGCTTGGCGAAGCCCAGGCCGGGGTCGATGACGATCCGGTCCGGGTCAATCCCGCCGGCCACCGCGCGCTCCATGCTCCGGGCGAGTTCGTCGACGACCTCGGCGACCACGTCCCCGTAGACGGCGCGGTTGTTCATGTCGATGGACTGGCCCCGCCAGTGCATCACCACGAACGGGACGTGGTGGGTGGCCACCGCGGACACCATCGCCGGGTCGGCGGCGCCTGCGCTGACGTCGTTGACCAGGCGCGCCCCGGCCTCCACGGCCTGTTCGGCGACCGAGGCGCGCATGGTGTCGACGGAGACCACGACACCGGCGGCGGCGAGCTCCCGGACGACCGGGACGACCCGGCGCAGCTCCTCGGCCTCGTCCACCCGCGCCGCGCCCGGCCGGGTCGACTCACCGCCCACGTCCACCATGTCGGCGCCCTGCGCCACCAGGTCGAGACCGTGTTTGACGGCGAGTTCGGTATCGAACCAGTCACCGCCGTCGGAGAACGAATCGGGCGTCACATTGACGACGCCCATCACCGCGCAGCGATCCCAGTCCGGCAGTCCGGCCACCCGGCCACGCAAGGTACTCATGGCACCAGCCTAGGCCGTGTGCCGACCGGCCGGATTGCTGCCGTCGGCTGCGGGGCCACCCGGACGGCGGCACCCTCCGGGCGACGCGGAACGCCTCCCTCCGGCGCCTGGTCCGGCAGCCGGTCAGGCCGCCCGCTCGACCGCGCCCGCCGCCCTGACCGGCTCCGGCGTGTGCACGCACGGCCGCGGCTCGGCGGGCTTCCTGCGCCGCAGTACGCGCGGCAGGCTCAGCTCCAGATAGCCCTCGGCCTGCAGCGCCGCCAGCCCGATCCGGGGGATGTCACGGCTGTTGCGGAAGACCACGAAACGGGGCTCCCAGCGAGGCCGGAACTTGTCGTTGAACTTGTACAGCGACTCGATCTGGTACCAGCGGGACAGGAAGACCAGCATGCCGCGCCAGATCCGGATCACCGGCCCCGCGCCCAGCTTCTCGCCGCGCTCCAGGGAGGAGCGGAAGACCGCGAAGTTCAGCGACACCTGCTTGATCTTGAGGTCCGGGGCGGCCTGCAGCGCGGCGACGATCAGCAGCTCGTTCATGCCGGGGTCGGCGCTGCGGTCGCGCCGCATCAGCTCCAGGGAGATGCCGCTGTCGCCCCACGGCACGTAGTGCTGCATCGCCTTCAGGTCCCCGTACGGGCCGGGCTCCTCGCCCTCGCCGGCCGCCAGATGCGCGGTGGCGATCACCGCGTCGCCGTCGGCCACCGCATCGATCCGGCCCAGCGCCATGGAGAAGCCGCGCTCGGTGTCGGTGTCCCGCCAGGCGTCCGCGGCCTGCTGGATCCGCGCCAGCTCTGCCGGGTCCAGATCGCGCACCCGGCGCACCCGGGTCTCGTAACCGTTGCGCTCGATGCGCTTGACCATCTGCCGTACGTTGCGCATCGCGCGGCCGGCGAGGGTGAAGTCGGCCACCTCCACGATCGCCTCGTCGCCGAGCTCCAGCGCGTCCATCCCGGTCTCCCGGGTCCACACCTGGCCTCCGGTCTCGCTGCAGCCGGTGACCGCCGGGGTCCAGGAGTGCGCCTTGGCCTCCGCCATGAAGCGCTCGATGGCGCCGGGCCAGGCCTCGACATCGCCTATCGGGTCGCCGCTGGCGAGCATCACACCGGAGATCACCCGGTAGCAGACCGCGGCCTTGCCGGTCGGGGAGAAGACCACGCCCTTGTCGCGGCGCAGCGCGAAGTAGCCGAGCGAGTCACGGGCGCCGTGCCGGGCGAGCAGTTCGCGCAGCTGCCGCTCGTCGTCGTCGGTCAGCCGGGCCGCCGGGTGCTCGGGGCGGAAGGCGAGGTAGGCGGTGGTGGCGACCGTCAGCAGGCCGAGTGCGCCGAGGGAGTAGCCGACGGTGTAGTCCACCTGCTGGGTGTAGCCGATCGGGCCCTCGAAGCCGCACAAACCCCACAGGACGTGCTGGACGCGGTCCCAGACGGAGGGCGAGCCGATGATCTTGCTGGGGTGGGAGCTGACGATGATCATGCCGATGCCGAAGGCGGCACCGCCGAGCACGACGAAGTTGGCCAGCGCCTTCCAGCGGCTGCGCGGGTCGGGCAGCGCCGCGAACTCCCTGCGGTGCCACACCAGGAACGCCAGCAGGGCCAGCGAGAGCACCGCGCCGAACACGGAGTGGCGGTAGACCAGCTGGGCGGCGATCCCCACCGGGAGCAGCGCCACGGCCGCTCCCCAGGCCCGCCGCTTACGCCGTTTGAGTCCGTGGGCCAAAAGGAGCAGCAGGATGCCCACGACGAGGGACGCGGCGGCCGCCAGCGGACTCACCGCGCCCGGCAGCACCTCCGCGAGGGCGTGCACCCGGCTGTGCCGGAACCGCGGGAACATCCCGGCGGCGAGGTTCAACAGGCCGACGACCACACCGGCCGTACCGACGCACCCCGGCACCGCTTCGGGCCGCGGACCGCGGAGCCAGCGTGGCGGACGCCACGCAACCTTCTCCGACTTTTCGCCATCTAGCCTGTCAGACATCACTTTCCCGTCGCCCCGGTCGAGAGAACGTGCGAGCCTTGTCGCAGCATCTGGACTTTATGCGCCCTGTATGACGGCGTTTCAGGGCTCGGGGTTCCACCAGCGGTACGGATGGCCCGGCCGCCCGGAAGAAAGCACCACATGGGTCTCACCAGCAAGAAAGTGCTGCTTCTTGCCGTCCTCGTTGCGGTGGCACTGTTCGTCCTCACCGTTTGGCTCTGGCCTCGCCTGGCCAAGGGGAACTGGCGGGCCGTCCTCGGCCGGGTCGGACTCCTGCTGGCGACCCAGCTTTCCCTTTTCGCCGTGATCGGCCTGTCCGCCAACAACTCGTTCGGGTTCTACGCGTCCTGGGCCGACCTCTTCGGCCAGGAGCAGGAGCCGGGTGTGGTCACCAATTATCAGACCGGGCCGAACGGCACCAAGCTGCAGATGCTGGGCACCGAGCGGGTCAGCGTCCGGAACGGGGCCCGCCCGGCGGTCGGCGGCCGCATCGACAAGGTGCTGATCCAGGGCGAACACTCCCGTATCGCCAGCCCCGCCTTTGTCTATCTGCCCCCGCAGTACTTCCAGAAGGAATACGCGCACAAGAAATTCCCGGCGGCGCTGGTGCTCACCGGCTATCCGGGCACCGCCCAGGCGCTCTACAAAAAGCTGCATTTCCCGCAGACCCAGCACGCGCTGCTCAAGAAACACAGGATGCAGCCGACCGTCCTGGTGATGATGCGTCCGACGGTCGCGCCGCCCCGCGACACCGAGTGCATGGACATACCGCGCGGCCCGCAGACCGAGACCTTTTTCACCAAGGACCTGCGGGCGGATATCGCCGGGCACTACCGAATAGGGCACGAGGCCAGGAGCTGGGGCGTCATCGGTGACTCCACCGGCGGCTACTGCGCGCTGAAGATGACCATGCGCCACCCCGACGCGTACTCCAGCGCCGTCGCCCTCTCCGGCGCCTACAAGGCCCCCCTCGACGCCACCACCGGCGACCTCTTCGGCGGCAACCCGCAGCTGCAGCGCGAGAACAACCTGCTGTGGCGTCAGCAGCACCTGCCGGCCCCCGAGGTGAACCTGCTGGTCACCAGCAGCAAACAGGGTGAGGGCAATTACCACCAGACCCTGCGGTTCATCCAGCAGACGAAGTCACCGAGCCGCGTCTCGTCGATCATCCTCGACAGCGGCGGCCACAACTTCAACACCTGGCGCCGCGAGATCCCGGCCGCCCTGGAGTGGCTGGGCAATCACCTCAAGGCCTGACGGGGCGGTACGCGTCCCGTAGTCCCGTACGGCCCTGCCCGCGGCCGGGTTCCTCAAGCAGCGTCTGAGGGCCCGGCCGTCGGCGTGACGGGGCGGAGCAGCAGGCTCCTCGCCTCAGCGGGCGAGTATCAGGCTCATCGCCTCGGCGCGCGTGGCGGCGTCGCGCAGCTGGCCGCGGACGGCCGACGTCGTCGTCTTGGCTCCCGGCTTGCGTACGCCGCGCATGGTCATGCACATGTGCTCGCACTCGATGACGACGATCACGCCGCGCGGCTCCAGGATCTCCATCAGCGAGTCCGCGATCTGCGTGGTCAGACGCTCCTGAACCTGCGGGCGCCGGGCGTAGACATCGACCAGCCGGGCCAGCTTGGACAGGCCGGTGATCTTGCCGTCGGCGGACGGGATGTAGCCGACATGCGCCACACCGACGAACGGCACCAGATGGTGCTCACAGCTCGATACCAGCTCGATGTCCTTGACCAGCACCATTTCGTCATGGCCGAGGTCGAACGTCGTGGTGAGCACGTCCTCCGGCTTCTGCCACAGCCCGGCGAAGATCTCCTTGTACGCCCGCGCCACCCGGGCCGGGGTCTCCAGCAGTCCCTCTCGGTCCGGGTCCTCGCCCACCGCGATGAGCAGCTCGCGGACGGCGTTCTCGGCGCGCTTCTCGTCGAATGCGCCGATCTTGCCGTCGACGTCCAGCGTCACAGGGTCGGTCATGTGGTGCCTCGTTCCTTCTGCGCCCGCTCGTAATCGCGGTGGAATAGCGGAATGCCGCGCCCCCCAGATTAAGCCTGGGGGGCGCGGCATTTATTCCGGGGCCGTGGGCCCGGGGATCAGCTCTCGGGGCGCTGCTCCTCGGGGGCCTCCGCCTTCTCCGTGGAAACGGTGGCGGTCGTGGTCACCGAGCCGTTGGCCGGGGCCAGCTCCCGCGGCGAGAGCACCGGCGGGCGGCTGGAGGGCGTACGGCGCGAGGAGCCGGTCCAGGCCGGGCGGGCCGGGCGCTTGACCACGTGCTTGAAGAGCTCGGCGATCTCCTCCTTGTTGAGGGTCTCCTTCTCCAGCAGCGTCAGCACCAGGTTGTCCAGCACATCGCGGTTCTCGACCAGGATCTCCCACGCCTCGTTGTGCGCGGTCTCGATGAGCCTCTTGACTTCCTCGTCGACCAGCGCGGCGACCTCTTCCGAGTAGTCGCGCTGGTGACCCATCTCACGGCCCAGGAAGGGCTCGGAGTTGTCGGTGCCGAACTTGATCGCGCCGAGCCGTTCGGTCATGCCGTACTGCGTGACCATCGCGCGGGCCGTTGCGGTGGCCTTCTCGATGTCGTTGGCGGCACCCGTGGTCGGGTCGTGGAAGACCAGCTCCTCGGCCGCGCGGCCGCCCAGCATGTACGCCAGCTGGTCCAGCATCTCGTTGCGGGTCGTGGAGTACTTGTCCTCGTCGGGCAGGACCATGGTGTAGCCCAGGGCCCGGCCACGGGACAGGATCGTGATCTTGTGCACCGGGTCGGAGTTCGGTGAGGCCGCCGCGACCAGGGCGTGTCCGCCCTCGTGGTACGCGGTGATCTTCTTCTCCTTCTCGGACATGATCCGGGTCCGCTTCTGCGGGCCGGCCACGACGCGGTCGATCGCCTCGTCCAGGAAGTGGTTGTTGATCAGCTTCTCGTCGCTGCGGGCCGTCAGCAGCGCGGCCTCGTTGAGGACGTTCGACAGATCGGCACCGGTGAAGCCGGGGGTGCGCTTGGCGACGGCCGAGAGGTCGACGTCCGGAGCGACCGGCTTGCCCTTCTGGTGGACCTTGAGGATTTCGAGGCGGCCCTGCAGGTCCGGGCGGTCGACGGCGATCTGCCGGTCGAAACGGCCGGGGCGCAGCAGCGCCGGGTCGAGGATGTCCGGACGGTTCGTGGCGGCGATCAGGATCACGCCGCCCTTGACGTCGAAGCCGTCCATCTCGACCAGGAGCTGGTTGAGGGTCTGCTCGCGCTCGTCGTGGCCACCGCCCAGGCCCGCACCACGGTGCCGGCCGACGGCGTCGATCTCGTCGACGAAGACGATCGCCGGGGCGTTCGTCTTGGCCTGCTCGAAGAGGTCACGGACACGGGAGGCACCGACACCGACGAACATCTCGACGAAGTCGGAGCCGGAGATCGAGTAGAACGGGACGCCCGCCTCGCCGGCGACGGCACGCGCCAGCAGCGTCTTGCCCGTTCCGGGCGGGCCGTACAGCAGCACACCCTTGGGGATCTTGGCGCCGACGGCCTGGAACTTCGCCGGCTCCTGCAGGAACTCCTTGATCTCGTGGAGCTCCTCGACCGCCTCGTCCGACCCCGCGACGTCCGAGAACGTCGTCTTGGGGGTGTCCTTGGTGATCAGCTTCGCCTTCGACTTCCCGAAGTTCATCACCCGGGAGCCGCCGCCCTGCATCTGGTTCATCAGGAACAGGAAGACGACCACGATGAGGACGAAGGGGAGCAGCGACAGCAGCACCGAGACGAAGGGGTTCTGCTTCGACGGGGAGACGGTGTACCCGTCCTTGATCTCGCCGGTCTGGTACTTGGCCTGCAGGTTCTTGGCCACGTCGACGCCCTGGTCGCCGATGTAGCTCGCCTGGAGCTTGTTGGAGCCGTCGATCTTGTAGGAGCCCGACAGCTCGACCTTGATCTTGTTCTCGTCACCGGTCGTCAGCTCGGCGGATTTCACCTTGTTGTCAGCGATCGCCTTGACGACCTGACCGGTGTCCACCGTCTTGTAGCCGCCGGACGAGCCGACGACCTGCATCAACACGACCACGGCGAGGACGGCCAGCACGATCCACATGACCGGCCCACGGAAGTATCGCTTCACGTCCATCCATACGGAGCCGCTGAGGCCCCGTCCCTCCTGCCACAGTGAGGCACAACGCCCTCGGGAGGGCTGGTCGTGCGTACGGTGTATTACTGGCCCGAAAAAGAACTGCCTTCGGACGGTACCCCAGCATTGTCACCCGGCGCCTGCGCCGAGGGTGAACACGAAGCCGGGGATTCCGCTCTCCCTGCTCCAACGGCGGGCGGCCCCGAAGGGTTCCCGCCGCCCCGCGGCAGCCGGGCCGGGCCCCGTCCGGCCACGCCGGCCGGACGGGCACGCGCAGCGCCGTCAGCCGCCGTAGACGTGCGGCGCGAGAGTACCGACGAACGGCAGATTGCGGTACTTCTCCGCGAAATCGAGGCCGTACCCCACCACGAACTCGTTGGGGATGTCGAAGCCGATCCACTTCACGTCGATGGCGACCTTGGCCGCGTCCGGCTTGCGCAGCAGCGTGCAGACCTCCAGCGAGGCCGGCTCGCGCGAGCCGAGGTTCGACAGCAGCCACGACAGCGTCAGGCCGGAGTCGATGATGTCCTCGACGATCAGGACGTGCTTGCCCTTGATGTCGGTGTCGAGGTCCTTGAGGATGCGGACCACACCGGAGGACTGGGTGCCCGCGCCGTACGACGACACGGCCATCCAGTCCATCGTGACGGGGGTGGACAGCGCGCGCGCCAGGTCCGCCATGACCATCACGGCGCCCTTGAGGACACCGACGATGAGCAGGTCCTTGCCCGCGTACTCCGCGTCGATCTTCGCGGCCAGCTCAGCCAGCTTCGCGTCGATCTCTTCCTTGCTGATGAGAACCGACTGAAGGTCGGAGCCCATGTCCTTGTCGTCCACCCGTGCCACTCTCGCTCTGTTCGGTGTTCGCGTCAGTCGTGAGACTTCGGATGCGGGGCAGCGTCTGCGGCTCAGCCCTGCCGGATCACCAGTCTGCCACCCTGCCGTCGCACACCCACTCGCCCGGGGAGGTTGATGGCCCCCTGCCCCCGCCAGGCCGTGATCAGCCGGTCCACTTCTTCGATGTGGCGGGCGAAGAGCGAACCGGCCGGTGCGCCGGCGGCGATGACGGCCCGGCGCAGCACCCGGCGGCGCACCGCGGGGGGCAGGACGAAGAGAGCGGCGATGTCGAGGGTGCCGGTGTCGTCGAGGACCGTGCCCTCCGCGTCGGCAGCCCAGGCGTCCAGGGCGTCGGCATCGTCACGGGAGAGCTGGGCGGTACGGGCCAGCGCCTCGACGACGCCCTTGCCGAGCGCCTTCTCCAGGGCGGGCAGGCCCTCGTGGCGCAGGCGTGAGCGGGTGTAGGCGGGGTCGGTGTTGTGCGGGTCGTCCCAGACGGGCAGCGACTGGATCAGGCAGGCCTTGCGGGCGGTCTGACGGTCCACGTCGAGGAAGGGCCGGCGGTAGCGGCCGTCCCTGCCGCTGGTCGCCGCCATACCGGAGAGCGAGCGGGTCCCGGAGCCGCGGGCGAGGCCGAGCAGCACCGTTTCCGCCTGGTCGTCGCGGGTGTGGCCGAGGAGGACCGCGGTGGCGCCGTGCCGCTCGGCGGTGGCGTCCAGGGCGGCGTAACGAGCGTCACGGGCGGCGGCTTCCGGTCCGCCCGCCCCGCGCCCGCCACCACCCCGGTACGCGGTGCCGTGCGCCACCCGGTTCGGCTGGTCCACATCGACGGCGACGACCTCGACGGGGTCCAGTCGCAGGCCCCGCAGCCGCAGGGCGACCTCGGCGGCGCGGAGGTCCGAGCCCTCCTGGAGGCCGTGGTCGATGGTGACGCCCCCGGCGCGGACCCCGAGCTTGGGGGCCTCGAAGGCGAGGGCGGAGGCGAGCGCCATCGAATCGGCGCCGCCGGAGCAGGCGACGAGCACGAGCGGGGGCTCGTGCCGGTCCTGCGCGCAGTGGTGGGTGAGGACGTCGTGGAGTACGCGGCGGACCGCCAGGCGTATCGCGGCGACCGCTGGATGGGGACCCATGTCCGTTTCCAATCGTTCAGCTGGGAGCCCGCCGGTGAGGGCATCTTCGTCACACAGAGTGCCTAGATGGTGACAGAGGCGAGCGGTTCCCCGAGCATTGCACGCCTATCCATCCGTAACGGTCCCTCAGACGGGTGATTGAAGGGGCGCGCTACTGCCACCCGGCGTGCCCAGCTCACGCCGTTCGATTACGGTGCCCCGTCCGCTTTGCGGTGCACCCGCGCGACCCAGTCCGCCGGTTTGGCGATCTCTTGTTTGGTCGGGAGGGTGTTCGGCGACGTCCAGACGCGGTTGAAGCCGTCCATCCCCACCTCCTCGACGACCGCGCTGACGAACCGCTCGCCGTCGCGGTACTGCCGCAGCTTGGCGTCCAGGCCGAGCAGCCTGCGCAGCGCCTGGTCCAGCCGCCCGGCGCCGCTGGCCCGGCGCTTCTGGAACTTCTCACGGATCTCGGCGACCGACGGCACGACATCGGGGCCCACGCCGTCCATCACGTAGTCCGCGTGGCCCTCCAGCAGGGACATCACCGCCGTCAGCCGGCCAAGGATCTCGCGCTGGGCGGGCGTCTGGACGAGATCGACGAGGGAGCGGCTGCTCTCCTCCTCGCCCTCCTCGCCCTCGGGCTTGGCGCCGGCCAGCGACTGGGCGGCCTCGCGCAGCCGCTCCAGGAGGGTGCCCGGGTCGATGTCCGTCTCCCCGAGGAACGCCTGGATCTCGCCCTCGATGTGGTCCCGCAGCCAGGGCACGGCGGTGAACTGGGTGCGGTGGGTCTCCTCGTGGAGGCACACCCACAGCCGGAAGTCGTGCGGTTCCACCTCCAGCTCGCGCTCCACGTGCACGATGTTGGGCGCGACGAGCAGCAGCCGTCCGCCCTGTGCCCCCGCCGGCAGGTCCCGGGAGGCCGGGGCGAAGGTCTCGTACTGGCCGAGGACCCGCGAGGCCAGGAACGACAGCAGCATGCCCAGCTCCACGCCGGTGACCTTGCCGCCCACCGCGCCGAGCACCGCGCCGCCGGGGAGCGCCGAGCGGCGGTCCTCCATCTTGGCCAGCAGCGGCTTGAGCACGGCCCGGAAACCGGCGACGTTCGCCTTGATCCAGCCGGGCCGGTCCACGACGAGGACCGGCGTGTCATGCGGCGCATCGCCCGTCGCGTCGGGCTGTGCCATCCGCGTGAAGGCCCGGACGTGCGCCTCGGAGGACTTGGCGTGCTTGCGCAGCTCGGCGACGATCGCGCGCGCCTCGTCCCGGCTCACCTCTGGTCCCGGCCGTACGAACCGGGTCGCGGTCGCGACCGCGAGGTTCCAGTCGACCATCTCGGTTCCACCGATGCTCGTCATGAGTTCACCGTACGTGGGCGCGTGGCGTCGGGGTAGCCGGTTCGCCGCGCTTTGCCTCGGCGCGCGTTTTCGGCTGTCCCGCCGTAGGGGCTTCTCGCCGTTTCGCCTGGCGGCGGGCCGGGTCCGCTGCGCGGGGCGGTGGGTGCGGTGACGGGCCTCCGGGGCCTGGTGTGTGGACTGCTTCGCTTTACGCTCCGCTGCGCTCCGCCTTTGCTCTTTCTCGGAGCCTTCGGAAGCAAAGCCCCACACACCAGGCCCCTCCGGCCCGTCCCCTCCCGTGGGGGAGAAAGTGAAGGCTGGTGGGGTCGGCGGTCCCGGGACTCAGCGGCAGCCGCAATTGGCCACCGCCGAGGCGAGTTTGTCGAGGGCGTTCTGGGCGCCTTGCGGGTCGGTGGTGCCGGTGGTCATGAAGGAGAAGACCAGGAGCCGGCCGTCGGCGTCGACGACGGTGCCGGCAAGGGTGTTCACGCCGGTGAGGGTGCCGGTCTTTGCGCGTACGGCGCCGGCGCCGGCGCTCTGGCCCCGGTAGCGGTCGCTGAGGGTGCCGGTGAAGGCGGCCACCGGGAGGCCGGTGAGGACGGGGCGCAGCGCGGGCCGGTCGGGCGACGAGGCCTGCAGCAGGAGGTGGGAGAGCAGGGCGGCGGTGACCTTGTCGTCGCGGTCCAGGCCGCTGCCGTCCTCGAAGACCGCGCCGGACAGGGGCAGGTGCTGCCGGGCGAGGGCGGTGCGGACGGCCTTTCCGGCGCCGGCGAAGCCGGGCGGCTGCCGCAGGGCGAGGGCGGTCTGGCGGGCCAGGGCCTCGGCGATGTCGTTGTCGCTGTAGGTGAGCATCCGCTCGACGAGCGCGGACAGCGGCAGCGAGCGGACGGTGGCGATCCGGTCGGGCTTCTCGGGGGCCTTGGCGTACGACGGGCCGCCGTCGACCGTGATGCCGCGCTCGTGCAGCAGTCCGGCGAAGGTGCGGGCCGCGTCGCGGGCCGGATCGGTGCTGCGGGGCGCGGTGCCGTGGTCGCTGTCGTCCAGGCGCCCCTCGTCGGTCATCAGGGCGGTGACGGGGGCGATGTTCTCGTTCGGGCCGATGGGGTGCAGGGCGGGGCCCGTGTACGCGCCGGTGTCGTAGCCGAGACCGACCTTGGTGAGGTGGCGCTTCTTGAGGGCGCGGGCGGTGGCGTCGGCGAGGGTGCGCAGATTCGCGGGCTGTTCCTCGGCGCCGTGTCGCGGGGCGCGGGCGGTGAGCGTGGGGTCGCCGCCGCCGACCAGGACGATGCGGTTCTTGCCGCCCATGACGACGGTGGTGTCGATGCGGTGGTCGGGTCCGAGCGCGGAGAGCGCGGCGACGGCGGTGGCGAGCTTGACGGTGGAGGCGGGGGTGGCGGCCGTGCCCTGGCCCTCGCCGAAGACCTCGCGGCCCGCGGCGACGTCCAGGACGGAGGCGGTA
Source organism: Streptomyces sp. NPDC047049 (assembly GCF_040643995.1). Lineage (NCBI taxonomy): Bacteria > Bacillati > Actinomycetota > Actinomycetes > Kitasatosporales > Streptomycetaceae > Streptomyces > Streptomyces sp. NPDC047049. The sequence goes on from NZ_JBEYVM010000001.1 coordinate 43,524, forward strand.
CGCAGCGGGCCGAGCGCGGGGTCCTTCAGCAGCGGGGAGAGCGCGTCGGCCAGTCCCGCCTCGGTGGGCACGGGGGCCGCGCCGCGGCCCGCGGAGCCGGGCGCCGCGCCGCCGAGCGCGGGCAGGACGGGCGGGGCGCTGGGTGCCCGCCCGGGGTCGGCGGCGTGATGCTCACCACTGGCACCGTCCATGGAGCCCGCCTGTGCGCGCTCGGCCGTACGCTGACCCGAGTCCCACGGCCCCGCCGCTGCCACCGCGGCGAGCGCGACCGCCAGGCCGGTGGCTGCGGAGACCGCCGTCAGCCGCCAGGTTTGCCGGGTATGGCGCGGTGTGGCCTCCCACGCATGCCGCGCGGGCTCGGCCGTACGGCGCGCCGCGTCCGCCGCGCGCTGCGCCGCACGGACCGCCGCGCGCGTCGCCGCCCGCCCGGACCGCTGCGCCGACTGCCATCTGACCTGCCACTTTCCGGTCTCCGGCACCTCGGACCAGCCCCTTTCGCCACCACACACCTGCGTGGGGGACACTTAATCACCAGACGTATGTGTTGATCATGGAGGAGCCACCCGTGGAGTTCGACGTCACCATCGAGATCCCGAAGGGTTCGCGGAACAAGTACGAGGTGGACCACGAGACCGGTCGGATCCGCCTGGACCGTCGACTCTTCACCTCGACCAGCTACCCGGCCGACTACGGCTTCGTCGAGGACACCCTGGGCGAGGACGGCGACCCGCTGGACGCGCTGGTCATCCTGGACGAGCCGACCTTCCCCGGCTGCCTCATCAAGTGCCGCGCCATCGGCATGTTCCGGATGACGGACGAGGCCGGCGGCGACGACAAGCTGCTGTGCGTGCCGGCGTCCGACCCGCGGGTGGAGCACCTGCGGGACATCCACCACGTGTCGGAGTTCGACCGCCTGGAGATCCAGCACTTCTTCGAGGTCTACAAGGACCTGGAGCCCGGCAAGTCCGTCGAGGGCGCCAACTGGGTCGGCCGCACCGAGGCCGAGGCCGAGATCGAGGCCTCGTACAAGCGCCTCGAGGCGCAGGGCGGCAAGCACTGACACAGCCGTACGGTTCCGGCGCGCGGCGGGGTTTTCGTGACCGCGACGCGCCGGGGTCCGCGGACTGATTTTCTTACGCGAACGGGCGGCACCCGGTTGGGTTGCCGCCCGTCGTGCGTGTCGCGGGCAGTGCGCCGCCCGCCGGGGGTGCGCCGCCTGCCGGGGCGAGCCCGGCATGATCCAAACGACAGGCCCTAGAAGCCGCGGGTGCGCTTGGCGGCGCGGCGGCCGCCGGCCTCCTCGATGCCGGGCGCCCGCAGGAACAGCCGGGCGACCTCGGCGCCGAGGTTGACCCCCACCGCGATGGCCAGCGCCAGCGAGGCGGCCTGGACCAGCGACGTCAGGCCCTGCGGCAGATGCCCCTGGGCGAAGTTGAGCAGGCCGAAGTACGTGGCGCTACCGGGCAGCAGCGGGCCGATGGCCGCGGTGACGTACGGCAGCGCGGACGCATAGCGGTAGCGGGAGAGCAACTGGCCGAACAGGCCGACCAGTCCGGCCGCGATCGCGGTGGCGGGCACGGCGTTTATCCCGGCGACGTAGGTGAGCGCGCCGTACACGACCCAGGCGACGCCGCCGTTCAGGGTCGCAAACGCCACGGTGTGACGTTCCTGCTGGAGCAGCACACAGAACGCCAGCGCCAGCAGCATGGCCGCCACGGTCTGCACCACCGGCACGTTGTACTCCCCCAGCGACTGCTCGGGGTTGAGCCGCCGCAGGCCGGGATTCAGCTGAAGGCCGATGTAGAGCACGCTGAGCACGCCGACGACGATGCCGACGATGAGGTAGCCGACCTCCAGCAGCCGGGCGGCGGCTGTGATGTAGTAGCCGGTCAGTCCGTCGTGGACACCGGCGACCAGCGCCCGCCCCGGGATCAGTGCGAACAGACCACCGGTGATCACCGCGGAGGCCTGCACATCGGCGTGCGCCAGAGCGAAGGCGACACCCACCGCGGCGGGCGGCATCGCGGCGACCACGAACTGGTAGAACTCCGGCAGTCCGCGCCCGGACGCGAGCCAGGCCAGCCGGTCACCGAGCATCGAGCCCACCGCGGCCGCGACGAACACCAGCATCGTGCCGCCGACCAGCATGGAGGCGGCACCGGACAGCAGCCCGGAGGCCACCGTCAGCGCCCAGCTCGGGTAGGGGTGGCGGTTACGGCGGATCTCGGCGAGGCCGCGGTAGGCCTCTTCGAGGGTGATGCCCTCGGAGGTGATCTCGTCGACGAGCCGGAAGACCGCGGACAGCCGGTTGTAGTCGACGCCGCGGCGACGCACCGTCCGGCTCGCCGTGACCGGGTCGTCGACCAGCGACGGCTGGTACGAGATCGACAGCAGGGTGAAGGTGACCGTCGGCTCGACGCGCTCCAGCCCGTAGGCGTGCGCCACACCGAACATCGCGGCCTCGACGTCCTCGGCGCCCTCGCCGCCGGCCAGCAGGATCTCCCCGATACGCAGCGTCAGGTCGAGTACGCGGGGTACGGCCGGGCCGGTCTCGTCGTCGGCCCGCTCGACGCGTTCGGGGACCGGCCGCTCCCCCACCGGCATCCGCAGCATCGTGCGCATCCGGTCCTGCCAGGGCGCCTCCTTGGTGAGGCGGACGGCGGGGATGCCGTGCGGCGGGGTGAAGGCGTAGCTGAGGGCGGTGGAGCCGGCGGGCATCGGGGTCTGGCCGGTGGTGCCGCTGGGCGGCGAGAACGCCGAGCCCTCCTGCTCTGCGGGAGCCTCCGGGCGCAGGCCGGAGGGCAGCGCGAACTCGGAGGTGGGGTGCTCGTCCTCGGGCAGCGGCGGATACGGCACGCCCAGCGGCGGGGTGAAGGCGCTGTGCACCTCGTCCGGCTGGGGCTTGCGCTCCTCGGAATCTGCCGGGTCCGGGCCGCCGCCGCTGCTGCTGCCACTTCCGCTCGCGCCGCGCTGGCCGCGTTGTGGGTCCGACGCCACGGTTCTTCGCTCTCCTCGTAAGCCTCCTGACGGATACGAAGGACACGATGCCTGATGGGGGTGGACGGCGCGTGCGCGGGGGCGACGTTTCGGCTACCGGTCCGGTGCGCGGGGCCGTGGGGTAAGGCGACGGGCGGTGGCCGGTGGTCAGCGCTTGGCGTGGCGGCCGCGGCGGGTGTCCTGGGCGGGGCCGTGGGCGCGGTCCGCCGGGTGGGGCGGGGCGGGCTGCTCGTTCTTGGCCTTGCCGCGGGCGCGGAGGTACTCGATGGCGATCGGTACGACGGAGACCAGCACGATCGCGACCAGGATCAGCTCGATGTGCTGGTGGACGAACGCGATGTTCCCCAGCGAGGCGCCGAGCAGCGTGACACCGGCGCCCCACAGGGCGCCGCCGATCAGGTTGAAGGTGATGAAGGAGCGGTAGTTCATCCGGCTCACACCGGCGATGATCGGCGTGAAGGTCCGCACGATCGGTACGAAGCGCGCCAGGATCAGCGACTTGGGGCCGTGCTTCTCGAAGAACGCATGCGCTTTCTCGACGTTCTCCTGCTTGAAGAGGCGGGAGTCGGGGCGCTTGAAGAGCGAGGGGCCGACCTTGCGGCCGAAAAGATAGCCCGCCTGGTCACCGAGGACGGCGGCCAGCACCACCAGGGAACACACCAGCCACAGCGGCCGGTCCAGCTTGTTCGTCGTCACCAGCAGTCCGGTGGTGAACAGCAGCGAGTCGCCCGGCAGGAAGAAGCCGATCAGCAGGCCGGACTCCGCGAAGACGATGACCAGGACGCCGGCCAGGCCGAAGGTCGCGATCAGATAGTCCGGGTCCAGCCACTGAGGGCCGAGCGCGAGAGTATTCACGAGGTGAAGGCTCCTGGGTCGAGGGCGCCGGATCGTGCGGTGCGACGAGCGAAGCGACGAGGGTGCAGGCGCGTGTGCGGCCCAAAACTATCAACGCCACACGGCCTCCCTTGGTTCCAGGCGGGCCCCGGGGGCCCACCCGAGCGCCCCCGACCGCTGGCCGCGCCCGACGGACCGGGTGATGCTGGCCGCAAGGAGGTGCGCGCCATGGGTATCGAGGAGTACGGCGGCGGGCAGCATGCGCAGTCCGATGTGCTGGTGGTCACGACCAACGACGTCCCGGGGTTTCACGTGGAACGTGTCATCGGCGAGGTCTTCGGCCTGACCGTGCGCTCGCGCCACCTCGGCAGCCAGATCGGCGCGGGCCTGAAGTCGATGATCGGCGGCGAGCTGCGGGGCCTGACCAAGACCCTGGTCGAGACCCGTAACCAGGCGATGGAACGGCTGGTGGAGCAGGCCCGCTCGCGCGGTGCGAATGCGGTGCTGATGTTCCGCTTCGATGTCACGGAAGCCGCGGACGTGGGCACCGAGGTGTGCGCCTACGGGACGGCTGTGGTGCTCTCCCCGCAGGGCTGAGCGCCGGGCCGGGGTGTGCGGCGGGTGGCGCACCGCCCCCGAAGCACACGGCGGAAGCGACCCCTACGGGCCGGGGCGCGCTCCCGGCCCGTACGGATCACAGGTGGCGGACGGCGTTGGCCAGCATCGCGTCCCGCATGTAGACGGCGAGGCCGGGCCTGATGGCCTCGTAGGTGGCGGTGAACCGCTCGTCCGCGACATACATCTCGCCGAGTCCGCTGTGGCCCTCGTGGGTGCAGTCGTAGTACGCACCGCAGATGAACCGCCGGTGCTCCTCCGCGACATCCATGGCCGCCTCGGAATCCGCCGGCACGTCCCGCGCGAGCAGGTCCGCCATCGTGCGGTGCAGGGCGTCGAACTCGGCGGTCAGGCGCTGCCAGTCGTCCTTGGTGTACGCGGCCGTCCTGCGCTGCGCCTCCTGGTAGGCGTCCGTGCCGCCCCAGCGCTCCTCGGCCTCCGCGGCGTGGTCATCGGGGTCGAAGCCCCCGAAGACCTCGAACTTCTCCTCCGGTGTGAGCCGTACCTTCATCCTGCGTGCCTCCATCGCGTGTTCGACGGCCGCGGCCATCTCCTGGAGTCTGGCGATCCGCCCGGTCAGCAGGCCGTGCTGGCGCCGCAGATGGTCCTGCGGATCCGTGTGCGGGTCGTCCAGGAGGGCCGCGACCTCGTCGAGCGGAAAGCCGAGCTCCCGGTAGAACAGGATCTGCTGCAGCCGGTCCAGATCGTCCTCGCCGTAGCGCCGGTGACCTGCATGGTTGCGTGCGCCGGGCAGCAGCAGCCCGATCTCGTCGTAGTGGTGCAAGGTGCGCACCGTCACTCCGGCGAAGGCGGCGGCCTGCCCTACCGAATAGCTCACTTCCGCTCCCCTCTCGCTTCGCGCTCCACGATGTGTCCTCACGTCGCGTGAGGCGCAAGTCCGCATCATGAAAAGCCGGTGAGGCGGTGAACGGGGGGATGAGATCCTGCCGCACATGCTGGGGATAACGGATCTGTCCACGTATCTGGTGGGTCTCGCGCTGATCATTCTGCTGCCGGGGCCGAATTCGCTGTACGTCGTGTCGGTGGCGGCCCGGCGCGGCCCGCGGGTGGCCTACCGGGCGGCGGCCGGGGTGCTGTGCGGTGACACGGTGCTGATGACGCTGTCGGCCGGCGGGGTGGCCTCGCTGCTGCAGACCAGCCCGGTGCTGTTCGCCGTGGTGAAGTTCGCCGGCGCGGGCTATCTGACGTGGCTGGCGGTCGGGATGCTGCGCGGCGCCTGGGCGCTGTGGCGCGGCCGGGAGGCGCGCCGGGCCGAGCGGCGGGGCGGGGCGTCCGAGGCGCCGAAGGAGACCGTGGAGCGGCCGTACCGCAGGGCGCTGGTGGTCAGCCTGCTCAACCCGAAGGCGATCCTGTTCTTCATCTCCTTCTTCGTGCAGTTCGTCGACCCGTCCTATGCCCATCCGGTGCTGTCGTTCCTGACGCTGGGTGCCTGGGCGCAGCTGTTCAGCTTCACGTACCTGTCGGTCCTGATCTTCAGCGGGACGTTTCTGGCGGCGACCTTCCGCCGCCGCAAGCGGCTGACCGCCGGGCTGTCCGCGGGTGCGGGCGCGGCGTTCCTCGGCTTCGCCGCGAAGCTGTCACTGGCGAGCGCGAGCTGAGCCGGCGCCGGGCGGGCGGACCCGGCGTCTCGTGAAGACGGATACGGGCGGGTGGCGGTCCCTCGGGACGGCCGCCCGCCCGTTGCGCTTCCACTGGGTGAACCCTGGAGGCCACTTACCCCCTATGCCCTTATTGTCGGGTTCCAGGAGGTACGCCGATGCCCGTGCACGATGTGAAGGTCGCCGTCATCTACTACTCGTCGACCGGCACCATCGCCGAGCTCGCCCGGCGGATCGCGGACGCCGCCGAGCACGCGGGGGCCGACGTACGACTGCGCCGGACCGCGGAACTCGCACCGCAGACCGCGATCGACGCCAACCCGGCATGGGCGGCGAACGCCACGGCCACCGCCGACATCATGGAGGCCACCCACGAGGACATGCTCTGGGCGGACGCGGTGATCTTCGGGACCCCCACCCGCTTCGGGAACGTCTCCTCGCAGCTCAAGCAGTACCTCGACACCCTGGGCGGCCTCTGGCAGCAGGGCAGACTGGCGGACAAGATCTACAGCGGCTTCACCGCGAGCGCCACCCGGCACGGCGGCCAGGAGTCCACCCTGCTCGCGCTCTACCACACCGTCCACCATTTCGGCGGGATCCTCGTGACGCCGGGCTACACCGACCCGGCGAAGTTCCGCGACGGCAATCCCTACGGCACCTCTCACGTCGGCGGCCCGGACACCCCGCTCGACGACGACGCGCGCACCGCCGCCCGCATCCAGGCGGAGCGCGTGGTGAAGTTCACCAAGGCCGTCAAACACGGCCTTTCCTTGGCCAGTTGACGGGTAGGGGCGAGAGATGACTCTGCACAAAGGCGCATCGGCCTCCGACCGCAAGCACATCGGACATCCGGTCAACCCGTTCTACGGGGAGGCCGACCCGGTCGCCGGCATGGAGTCCGCGCCACCACGGCACACCCTGCCCGACGGCCCGGTCTCCCCGCGCACCGCCTACCAGTTCGTGCACGACGAGCTGATGCTGGACGGCAACTCCCGGCTGAATCTGGCGACGTTCGTCACCACCTGGATGGAGCCGCAGGCCGGGGTGCTGATGGCGGAGTGCCGGGACAAGAACATGATCGACAAGGACGAGTACCCGCGCACCGCCGAACTGGAGAAGCGGTGTGTGGCGATGCTCGCCGACCTGTGGCACGCCCCCGTCCCGTCCGAGGCCGTCGGCTGCTCCACCACCGGGTCGAGCGAGGCCTGCATGCTCGCCGGCATGGCCCTCAAACGGCGCTGGATGCAGCGCAACAAGGACCGGTATCCGGGTCAGGCCCGGCCCAACCTCGTCATGGGCGCCAACGTCCAGGTCTGCTGGGAGAAGTTCTGCAACTTCTGGGAGGTCGAGGCGCGCACGGTCCCGCTGGAGGGCGACCGCTTCCACCTGGACGCGGACTCCGCCGCCGCGCTCTGCGACGAGAACACCATCGGCGTGGTGGCGATCCTCGGCTCGACCTTCGACGGGTCGTACGAGCCGGTGGCCGAGATCTGCGCGGCGCTCGACGAGGTCCAGAAGCAGAAGGGCTGGGACATCCCGGTCCATGTGGACGGCGCGTCCGGCGCCATGATCGCGCCGTTCCTCGACCCGGACGTGGTCTGGGACTTCCGGCTGCCGCGGGTCGCCTCCATCAACACCTCGGGGCACAAGTACGGCCTGGTCTACCCGGGCGTCGGCTGGGCGCTGTGGCGCAATACGGAGGCGCTGCCCGAGGAGCTGGTCTTCCGCGTCAACTACCTGGGCGGCGACATGCCGACCTTCGCGCTCAACTTCTCCCGGCCCGGCGCCCAGGTCGCCGCGCAGTACTACACCTTCCTCCGGCTCGGCCGGGCCGGCTTCCGCGCCGTCCAGCAGGCGACCCGCGACGTGGCCCGGTCGATGGCCGAACGGATCGGCGCCCTGGGCGACTTCAGACTGCTCACCCGGGGCGACCAGCTGCCCGTCTTCGCCTTCACCACCGCGGACGACGTCACCGCCTTCGATGTCTTCGACGTCTCCCGGCGGATGAAGGAACGCGGCTGGCTGCTCCCCGCCTACACCTTCCCCCCGAAGCGCGAGGACCTGTCCGTCCTGCGGGTGGTCTGCCGCAACGGCTTCTCCCTGGACCTCGCCGACCTGTTCATCGCGGACCTGGAAGAGCTGCTGACCGAACTCCGCCAACAGCCGGGACCACTGCAACGCCCGGAGAGCGTGGCGACGGCGTTCCACCACTAGGACTTGACTTGGCGAAGTTGAGGCAATTCCGACAGCGCGGAGGCGTGGGCCGCGTTCAGCTGACGGAACATCTGGAAAGTCAGCCTGGGTCAGCATCGGCGGCGCTACGCCGGGAAACAGGCGACTCACCGGGGTCATGCGACACATCGCGATCCACATATCCACAGCGTCCCGCAGCGAAATCCGATCTCAGTTGTACACCCACGAGCGCAACCTCCCCTTGAGCATCTCACACCCAATTGAATTACTGGAGTTGCCCGAGCCCCTACGCATGACATCAATCGAACCCGCCTCTCTGCGGAATCAAGGGGATTTCGTCAGCAGAGGTCTTTTCGGCCCGCGAAATCATGCCGGCTCGGGCATGCGTCGACGTGAGGCTCCGGCTCTCGTCGACCGTGGTTCCGCTCTTTCCGGTACGTCACCGACAGAGCCGGAGGGCCTGGTCACCGGCCCCCAGCTCGTCATCAACGCCCCATGGCTTCGGCCGCGTCTTCACGCACACACCAGGATCACCGGCCCCGGAACGGTCCCACCACCTCGCAGATCATTTCGTTAGCAGTTCCAAGGCATTGGCGGCGCCTTTCTGCGAACTGACGGCGACTCACGAGGCGTGTGGGAATATCCTGTTTGGCCTGATCCGCCATTTACGCATCGCAGATTATCCGGTTCAGTGTATCCACGGTCGGCTTCAGTCGAGTCTCACAGCTTCTGATTGAGCGCGGAAACATTAGGGGCGGCCACATGCGAATCTGCTTTCTGACCAAATACCCCCCGATCCAGGGCGGCGTCAGCATGCACTGCTACTGGGCGGCGAGGGGCCTGGCCGAACGCGGCCATCAGGTCGTCGTGGTCACCAACGCCGACGAGGTCGAAGATACCTTCCGTATCCGCATTCCCGAGGCGGATCTCGCCGAAGGCGGCCACTACCAGCCGCGATTTCCCGAAACCGGCGGATCGGTGACAGTGCTCAGCACCCGGCCGCCGGACCGCCGGGAGCTCTACTACATCCCCCTGGGGAATCCCACCGTCAGCCGGCTCGCCGGCATCGCGACCGGTGTGATCCGCGACCACGACTGCCAGGTCGTCTTCTCGTACTACCTGGAACCGTATGGCCTCGCGGCCTTTCTGGCCGGCCGGTTCACCGGGGTGCCGTACGTCTTCAAGCACGCGGGCAGTGACCTGCACCGCCTCATGCGGCTCCCGGAGCTGCGCACCACCTACACGGAGGTGCTGCGCGGCGCCAACCGGGTCATCTCCCGGGGCCCCTCGCGGGCCCGGCTGCTGGAGGCCGGCGTCCCGGAGGAAGTCCTCACCGCGCAGGCCGGGTTCGGGCTGCCGACCGCGTTCTTCAACCCGACGGGCGCATCCCGCTCCCTCGGCCAGTGGCTCGCGACCGGCGGCAGTCCGGGCCCCTACCCCGACGACGACCTGCCGGTGCTCGGTATGTACGGAAAGCTCGGCGAGTACAAGGGCTCACTGGACGTGCTGCATGCCATGGCGCGGCTGCGGGACGAGGGATTCCGGTTCCGCCTGTTGGCCGCGTCCCACGGATGGCAGGAGCAGGCCTTCCGGCGGTTGGCGGAGGAGCTCGGACTCAGCGATCACGTGCACCTCATCCCGTTCGTACCGCACTGGCACATCCCCGCCTTCATCCGCAGCTGCACGGCGGTCGCCTTCCTGGAGCGCGAATTCCCCATCGCCGCGCACACCCCGACGATCCCCACGGAGGTCATCGCCTGCGGAGGCCCGCTCGTCGTCTCCGCCGAAGTCGCCGCCAAGCAGCTCTTCCGGACGTCGATCCGCGACCGCCGGAACGTGATCGTCACCAATCCGCGCCGTCACGAGGACCTGGCAGCGAGCCTCCGCTACGCGCTGGAGGACAGCGCCCGCGCCCGCGCGATCGGACTGCGGGGCCATGCCGAGCTGCGCTACGAGCAGTCGTACGACTCGTACATCGGCGAGTTGGAAGGGCTGTTGACCGAGGTCGCGGCCGAGCCGCCGACGTACGGGTCCCGCCCCCGGACGACGGCCGACGCCCCCTCGGACGCGGAGCGCGTGCTGCGTGCCGTGGGGCGCTTCTACCCGCGCACCCGGGCCCTGTTGACGGCCGACGACGAGCAGCGGCTCCGCCGCCGGACCGTGCCGGGACTCCCGGCCACCGGCCACGACAACGAAACCCGGCGCGGCACGGCGCTCAGGGTCGGCCGGCTGCTATTGGACCTGCTGCCGGAGCCCGCCTCGGTGAGCCGTGACGTGTGCCGGTACGAGTACAAGATCCATCAATGGGCGCGTGACGCCGGCCCGGCCCGCAAACCCGTCGAGGCACCCGGAGCGGACGGCGGATGGCGGGCCCACCCGGAGCGGGCGCGGCCGGTGTTCGTCGGCGAGGGGGAGATCGTGGAATTTGCCCACGACGTGGAACCCGTCATCGAGGCCCTGGCGCAGGGGAGGCCGGGCGCCCCGGGCGAGGGTCCGCTGCGCGTCCTCTTCCATGAGGCGGCGGCTCCGCTGCGGGTGAGCGAACCCACCGCGTGGGTCATCCGGCTGCTGCGGGCCGGCGGGCGTCCGACCGTCGCCCAGATCGAGGAAGCGGTCCGGAAGCGCTATCCGGCGGCCTTCCGGGATCCGGGGCGGGCCGCGTCCCGGCAGTGCCGCGACCTCCTCGAAGGCCTGTTCTGGGAGGGGCTCGTCACCTTCGACTGACGCGCCCCGGATCCCGGTAAGCGCGACAGGCCGCCCCAGCGGCGGCAACACATATCCGCACCATCACGAAGAGGAGGAACGATGAGCGAATCCGCCAACGAGTCGAACGACGCGATCGAGGTGCGAGGAACCGTCAACGCCGCGAAATACAAGGCGGCCAAGGCGCTTGGTGGCGAGGACACCGTCTTCGAGCTGCGCGCCATGAAGCCGGCCCGAGGAGCGGCGGCCGGGCAGATCACCTGCATCGTCTGCCTGATCTGCGTCGTCTGCGCGGCAGCAGCGCCCACCGGCTGAGGCCCACCGCCCGTTCCGCCTCGGCGCGCCGAGGCGGAACGGGTGGCCAGCCACACCACACGACAGCGACCCGCACCACCCGCGGAGGTGAAGAACATGCATGGACCACCTGTTCTGGGCGTCGGGCTCGGCTACCGGCAGGAGTTGCGTCAGATGATCCTGGAGTCGGCCGACGTGATCGACTTCCTCGAACTCCTCACCGACCAGTACATCGACGCCCCACCGCAACGGGATGCGGAGGCCGTGGACCTGTCCGCCCGGTTCCCGGTCCTCCTGCACGGCGTCGACATGTCCCTGGGCACGGACCAGGCCCCCGACGCCGAGTACGTCGGAAAGATCCAGCGGCTGGCCGAACGGGTGCACCCCGAGTGGATCAGCGACCACCTGTGCTTCACCCAGGTCCCCGGGCTCAGCCTCGGCCAGCTGACGCCGCTCGCCTTCACCCCGGAGACCGCCCGCATCGCGGCCCGCAACATCAAGAGCGTTGCGCGGGAGTTCGACCAGCCCTTCGCGGTGGAGAACATCTCCTATTACTTCCGCGTCCCCTGGTCCACGCTCAGCGAGGCTGAGTTCCTCACCGAGGTCGTCGACAGGGCCGACTGCCATCTGCTCCTCGACCTCACCAACGTCGTCAACAACGCGACCAACCTGGAGTACACCGCGACGGAATTCCTCGACCGGATCCCGCTGGAACGCGTCCTGCAAATCCACCTCGCCGGGGGCTACTGGCACAACGGCGTCCTGCTGGACACCCACAGCCATCCGGTCCCCCAGGACGTCCTGGAGCTGCTGGGCTCCTACGCTCCGCGCATGCCCGCCCTGAAAGCCGTCATGATCGAACGCGACCAGAACTTCCCGCCCCCCGCCGAGCTGCTGGCTGAACTCGCCGGTGTCCGCAAGGTCCTCGCCCCGTCCTGGCCGACGGCCCGGTGCGAGGAGGCGGCGCCATGAGCGAGCTTGAACGACAGCAGGCGCTGGCGCGTTTCCTCACGGACCCCCTGGCGCGCCAGGCCGTACTGGACCACGCCCCGGCTGACGGCCCCGCCTGGCCCGGCCGGCAGGACATCGCGGACCGGCTGCGCGAGCTGGACCAGCCCCGTGTGTCAATGTTCTCCCGGCTCCTGCTCGCCAATCGGGTCGCGAAGATCGCGGATGTGCTGCCGCTGACGGCCTGGACACTCGGTGAGCGGCTCACGGCCCTGGTGGAGGAGTACAGCCTGCGCAGCCCGGCCCTCGACCCGAAGAAGCGTCACCAGGCCTTGGCCTTTGCCGACTTCCTCCAAAAGGAGTCGGAACGGACCGCCGCACCGGGCCCGGCATACCTGCCCGACGTGCTGGCTTACGAGACCGCGCTGGTTCGCATCCGCCTCACGCCCGCCTCCGCCCCTGCCCCGCACCTGCCCCAGGTCACCGCCGACCTCCACCGCGTACGGCCCCGGCTCGCTCCCTCCGCGCTGCTGCTCGCCCTCGACCACGACATCGAGGAGATTGTCGCCTGCCACGATCGCGGTGAGCCACCCCCGCCCGCCGGCCCCCGCCGCACCCTCCTGCTGCTCCAGGGGATGCCCGACGGAAGCGTCCGGCAGGACGAGATCAACCAGGCCGTCGCAATGCTCCTCCAGGCCTGTACCGGAAGCCGGACCCTGGCCGCTGCGGTCGACGAGCTGGCGGCGCACCTGAGTCCGAGCCCGCCGCCGGATCGGCTCGCTGCCCACTGCCTCGACCTCTGCACCAGTCTCGCGGAACGCGGGGCGATCACCCTCCGGTGAGACATCGGGTCACGCCGCGGCTCCGGACCTGGGCCTCTGCCGGGAAGGAGCGAGCGCCCCGAACAGCAGCCCACGGGCTCCGCCCTGCGCCCGCTCCTGGTCAGCCCTACCGCCCCAGCCCCCGGTACCTCCGCACCGCCGCCGGGAAGAACACCGCGAGCAGCACCAGCGGCCACACCACGGCCAGCAGTCCGGCGTGGCCCGCCGCCCAGCTGTCCCCGGACCACCGCGGGTTGGCGAACAGCTCACGCACCGCGCTCGCAGTCGCCGACATCGGGTTCCACTCGGCGATCGCGCCCAGCCAGCCGGGCATCGACGCGGCGGAGACAAAGGCGTTGGAGAGGAAGCCCACCGGCCACACCAGGATCTGTACCGCCTGCACCAGCTCCGGTCTGCCCGCGAGCAGGCCGAGATGGATGCCGATCCACAGCATCGCGAACCGCAGCAGAAGCAGCAGCCCCACCGCGGCCAACGCGTCGGCCGCGGTGCCGTGCCAGCGCCAGCCCATCGCCAGCCCGACGCCGATCATCACCAGCAGACTCAGCGCCGACTGCAGCATGTCCAAGGCGCTGCGGCCGACCAGCACCGCGGACGGCGCCATCGGCATCGACCGGAAGCGGTCGAGCACGCCCTTGCCCAGATCCTGGGTCACCGCGACCATCGTCGATTCGAGCCCGAACGCCATGGTGAGCGCGAACATCCCCGGGACCAGGTACTCCTTGTAATCGCCGCCGCCCGGCACGGCCATCCCGCCGCCCAGGAAGTACCCGAACATCAGCAGCAGCAGTACCGGAAAGACCAGTTGCACGACCGCCTGCACCGGCTGTCGCGCCCAGTGCGCGAGACCGCGCCGGGTCATCGTCCAGGAATCGGTGACCGCCCACGTCATACCGCTCATACCGCCGTGCCCTCCTGTTTCGCCTTGCCTGCCGTGCGTGCCTTGCCTGCCGTGTGCGCACCCGCCGCCGCGGCAGCCGACGGGCCCGCACCGGCCGCACCGCCGGTATCGCCCGTCCTGCCCGTACCGCCGGCCGCCCCGTCCCCCGTCAGATGCAGGAACACCTCGTCCAGCGTCGGCCGCCGCACCGCGAGGTCCGCCGCCTCGATCCCCGCCGCGGCCAGCACCCGTACCGCCTGGGCCAGCCCCGCCATCCGGTCGGCGACGGGCACGCTCAACCGCCGGGCCCCGGCGTCCGCGGCGATCGCACCGCCGCCCGCCGTGCTCCCCAGTGCCTCCGCCAACAGACCGGCTGCCCGGCCCAGTTGTCCGGCGTCGTGCAGGACGACGTCGATCCGGTCGCCGCCGGTCGCGGACTTCAGCTCGTCGGGGGTGCCGTCCGCGACCACCCGGCCGCCGTCCACCACCGAGATCCGGCCCGCGAGCTGGTCGGCCTCCTCCAGATACTGCGTGGTCAGCAGCACCGTCGTACCGTCGTCCACCAGCGAGCGCACCGCCTGCCACACCTCGGTACGGGCCCGCGGATCGAGCCCGGTCGTCGGCTCGTCCAGGAACAGAATCCGCGGCGCCCGCACCAGACTTGCCGCCAGATCGAGCCGGCGCCGCATCCCGCCGCTGTAGTGGCGTACCGCCTTACGCCCGGTGTCGGCGAGCCCGAACCGCTCCAGCAGCTCGTCCGCGCGCTCGCCCGCCCTGCGCGCCCCGAGGTGGCAGAGCCGCCCGAACATCTCCAGGTTCTGCCGCCCGCCGAGCTCTTCGTCGACCGCCGCGTGCTGACCGAGCAGCCCGATCCGCAGCCGCACCTCGTCCGGCTGCCGCAGCACGTCGAAGCCGGCGACCTCGGCCCGGCCGCCGTCGTGCCGCAGCAGCGTGGACAGGATCCGTACGAGGGTGGTCTTGCCTGCGCCGTTGGGTCCGAGGACACCGTGCACCACTCCCTGCGCCACGGTGAGGTCCAGCCCGTCCAGGGCCGCTTTGGTGCCGTAGCGCTTGTGCAGTGCCTCGACGACGATCGCCTGATCGCGGTCCGTCACGACATCTCCTCTCCGGTGTAGTCAAGTTTGACTACATGCCCGCGCGGAAAGGTAGTGCCCGCCTAGCGGTTAGTCAAACTTGATTAATCAGCCTTCGCGGTGACGCTCTCGCCCACCCCGTCGCCGCCCTCGTGCCCCGCGTCCCCGCCGCCCTCGGCCTCCGCGTCCTCCCCGGAGGGGGCGTCCTGCGTCGCGTACGGGTTCTCCTGCCCCTCGGCGAGCACGCCGACGAACGGTTCGCCCTCGCCGGCGAAGACATACGCGCCGCCCTCGATCCGCTCGATCAGCCCCCGCGTCCACTCCGCACCGCTGTCCGCGGAGTGCACCCACATATTCATGATCTCGCCGATGTGGCCGAGCTGTCCGGTCCCTTCCTCGGGGGTGTAGTGGCTGGTGACGGTGCCGCGCCAGTCCTCCAGTGCCCGCACCCGCTCCTTGAGCAGCGCCACCGCCTCGGCCCGCGGCAGGTCGACGACGAAGCCGATGCCCGCGCTGAGTACGTCGACCTTCTGGTCGTGCTGGGCGAGCGCCGCGCGCAGCAGCGCGAAGTACTCCGCCTCGCCCGCCGCGGTCAGCTCGTACTCGGTACGCGGCGGGCCGCCCACGGTGCTGGGCGCGATGTCATGGGCGTGCAGCAGCCCTTGCCTGGCCATCTGCTTGAGCGCGTGGTAGATCGAGCCGGGCTTGGCGTTGGACCACTCATGGGCGCCCCAGTACTCCAGGTCGTTGCGCACCTGATAGCCGTGCGCCCGGCCGTGCTGCCGCACGGCGCCCAATACCAACAGCCGGATCGCCGACATCGTCTCCTCTATCCCTGCGCATGCCCTGCCGTCAGCCTAGAACGCCCCGGCAGGGCCCGCGCTCACCCCTGCCTCGCCGTGCGTTCCTCGTCCACCAGGGCGAAGGCCGTCTTGCCGTCCAGGGACTCACGGAGGATGTCGGCGTGACCGGCGTGCCGGGCCGTCTCCTCGATCAGGTGCAGCAGCAGCCAGCGCATCGACTGCCGGGCCTGCGGCGGGAACCACGGCGCCTCGGGCAGCGGGAAGGTGTCGTTCAGGCTCGGCAGCGAGCGGATGAAGTCCTCCGTGCGCCGTGCGACCTCGTCCCAGAAGGCCAGCATCCCCGCCAGGCTCTCGTCGTCCTCGAGCCGGAAGCTCAGGTGCCAGGTCTCGGGGGTCCGCTGGATGGAGTGCGGCCGTCCCTGGGCGGTCTCGAGCCAGGTCTGCTCGGTCTGCGCGACATGCTTGACCAGCCCGGCCAGCGACAGCTCGCCGGCGCTCGGCCGCCGGGCCGCCTCGGCGTCGGTCAGCCCCAGGACCGCCCGCCGCAGCCCGCCGCGCTGGGCCTCCAGGAAGGCCAGCAGTGCGCCGGCCTCGTCGCCGTGGGCCTCGGCAAGAACGTGAGTGGGCATGAGATCCGCCTTTCCGGACGCCTTGTGACGTCTCGTGACATCCCCCGGCGGCCGGCTCGTCGCCGTCCGCCTTCGACATCACTCACGGTAGGGACCCATGCGGTCAGCTTCTGTCCGCAACCCACGGCCGATGCCCCCGGATCGCCCCGCCGCTCAGAACGGGAACTGCGACCGCCCGTGCTGGATGGAGATCCACTTGGTGGTGGTGAAGGCCTCCACCATCGCGTCGCCGTTCAGCCGCCCCACGCCGGAGCTCTTCGCGCCGCCGAACGGCACGATCGGCTCGTCGTGCACCGTGGCGTCGTTGACGTGGAACATCCCGGTCTCGATCCGCTTGGCGAACCGCACACCCCGCTCGATGTCGGCGGTGTGCACGGCGCCGCTGAGCCCGTACGGCGTGGTGTTGGTGAGCCGCACCGCCTCGTCGTCACCGTCGAACGGCACCAGCACCACCACGGGCCCGAAAATCTCCTGCTGCAGCAGCGGGGAGTCCTCCGGCAGACCGCTCAGCACGCTGGGTGCCACCAGCGTGCCCCGGGTCTCGCCGTGCAGGAGCGCCGAGGCGCCGTCGGCGACCGCGCGGTCCACCAGCGAGGTGATCGCCTCGGCCTGCCCCTCGTTGATCAGCGGACCGATATGGGTCTGCGGGTCGGTGGGGTCGCCCACCTTCAGCGCCGCGACCCTGGCCACGAACTTCTCGGTGAACTCCTGCTCCACGGCGCGGTCCACGAGCACCCGGTTGGCGGCCATGCAGACCTGGCCCTGGTGGACGAAGCGGCTGAAGACCGCCGCGTCCACCGCGTAGTCGACATCGGCGTCGTCGAGCACGACCAGTGCGCTGTTGCCGCCCAGCTCCAGCACGGAGTGCTTGAAGTGGGACGCGGCGACCGTGGCGACATGCCGGCCGACCTTCTCGGAACCGGTGAAGGAGATGGTCTTGGGCACCGGGTGCTCGATGAGCGCATCGCCGATCTCGGCGATATCGGTGACCACGACGTTGAGCACCCCCGCCGGCAGCCCCGCCTCCTCGAAGATCTTGGCGACCAGACCGCCGCCGCACACCGGGGTGTTCTGGTGCGGCTTGAGGACGACCGCATTGCCGAGCGCAAGGGCCGGCGCGACGGACTTGAGGGAGAGCAGGAAGGGGAAGTTGAAGGGGCTGATGACGCCGACGACACCGACCGGCAGCCGGTAGAGGCGGTTCTCCTTGCCGTCGATCGGCGAGGCCAGGATGCGGCCCTCGGCGCGCAGCGCCAGCTGGATCGCCTCGCGCAGGAACTCCCTGGCCAGATGCAGCTCGAAGCCCACCTTGACGACCGTGCCGCCGACCTCGGCGGCGATCGTCTCGGCCAGCTCCGCCTCACGGTCGTCGATGATCCGCAGCACCCGCTCGAAGACGGTCCGCCGGGTGTACGGATTGGTGGCGCCCCACTCCCGCTGCGCGCGCTCGGCGGCACGGTAGGCCTGGTCGACCTCCTCGACCGTGGCGACGGGTATGGAGGTCAGCTTCTCCCCGTTATAGGGATTGAAGTCGACGATGTCCCACGAACCGCTGCCGGCCCGCCACTCGCCGTCGATGAACTGATACGCCAACTCGTCGAAGTAGGACATGCCATCCCGATCTGGAGAACAGGGCGCTCAGGGCGCCGCATTGGGGGGTGCTGACTCCTGATGGTGCGCCATCCTACCGACGCGTCACATCAGTTGGAGCAGCCCGCGCAGCAGGTCCCGGGTCTCGGCCGGATTCGGCCCCTCCTCCTGGAGGCGGTCCATCACCCGGGCGTATTGCGCCACCTCTTCGGGCTTGTCCACATAGAGCGCACTCGTCAGCTGCTCCAGGTAGACGACGTCCGGCAGACCGGACTCCTGGAAGCCGAGCATCGTGAAGGCGCCACTCTCGCCCGCATGCCCTCCCAGACTGAAGGGCATCACCTGGAGCCGCACATTCGGTCTCTCGGACACCTCGATCAGATGCTTCACCTGCTCGCGCATCACGGACCGTTCGCCGTACGGGCGGCGCAGCGCGGCCTCGTCCAGGACACAGTGGAACTGCGCCGACCGCTCGGTCACCAGCAGCTTCTGGCGCTCCATGCGCAGCGCGACGCGGCGCTCGATCTCGGCGGGCCCGGCCTCCGGCATGCCCCGTCTGACGACGGCCTGCGCATAGCTCTCCGTCTGCAACAGCCCGTGCACAAACTGGACTTCGTAGAACCTGAGGAGCGAAGTGGCGCCTTCCAGACCCACATACGTCTGGAACCAGCCGGGCAGCACATCGGTGTAGCTGTGCCACCAGCCGGCCACATTCGCCTCGCGCGCCAGGGACAGCAGCGCCTCGCGCTCCTGGGCGTCACCGACCCCGTACAGCGTGAGCAGGTCCTCCACATCCCGTGCCTTGAAGCTCACGCGGCCCAACTCCATGCGGCTGATCTTGGATTCGGACGCACGGATCGAGTAGCCGGCCGCCTCACGGGTTATCCCGCGCGATTCACGCAGCCGACGGAGCTGCGACCCGAGCAGGATCCGCCGCACCACCGACCCGCTCGACTCACTTGCGGACACCTCTCAGACCCTCCTGTGACCCCACCCCGTCCAACAGTGGGCCGCAGTCTGCCACGTTCGGGCTTCGTTGAGTGCTCATCCGGTTACTGAGGTGTGAGGCCCACGCAACCCCTCCACACGAACTGACGGGAAGAATCCGGAGGAAAACCGTCCGGGCTGGCGCAATCACGGCACGTGCACGTGCATCTGCCCTTGCATCTGTCCCGCGCATTGGGAACCATAGGCGTCGCACGCATGCACGCTCGTGAAAGATCCGCCAGATCCGGCTGACCGGCCAGGGTCATGACGTCCGCGAACGCCAGGAGTGCCTCGCATGGGGACCAAGGTTTTGACCATGCTCGAGCCGTTATGGCAGGGCTTTCCTCCCGTCGACCCCATGGCTGTCTCCGGATCGGCGTCCCGCACGCTCCCGCCGCGCTATGAATCGGTGCGCAGTGCACGTGCGTTCACTCGCGAGACCCTGCAGGGCTGGGATCTGGACGATCTCTTCGACTCGGTCGCCCTCGTGGTCTCCGAACTCGTCACCAATGCCCTGCGGCACGCGATCCTGGCCGCCCCGGAGCACCACGACGCCACCCCGCCCGCCCGGCTGCATCTGATGCGCTGGTCCTCCCGGCTGATCTGTGCCGTACGGGACCCGAGCGATGACTCACCGGTCGCCGGGGAGGCGGATTCCGCTGCCGAGTCGGGTCGCGGGCTGTATCTCGTGGACTCCTTCAGCGACAGCTGGGGCTGGCATCCGCTGGCCGGTGCCGCGCACGGCAAGATCGTGTGGGCCCTCTTCCGGCTGCCGTAGCCGCTTCCCGCACACCGGGCGCACCGTCACGTACGGGCGCCCGGTTGCCGTGTACGGGGAGACACCCCTACGACCGCCGGGACCCCACGGGCGCTCAGTCCCGTACGAGATGGTCGAACTCCCCGTCCTTGATGCCGAGGAGCATCGCCCGGACCTCGGCCGGCGTGTAGACGAGCGCGGGACCGTCCGGGAAGCGGGAGTTGCGTACGGCGATGTCACCCCCCGGCAGCTTGGCGAACTCCACGCAGGAGCCCTGGGAGTTGCTGTGCCTGCTCTTCTGCCATGCCACATCACGGAGATCTGTGGCGGCCATGCCGTTGTATGCGTGGAGCACAGGGGTCTCCCGGTGATAAATGGTGTCAACTGCCCGGGAGCATAGCCGCGTTCTCATGCGGATGCATGCGCAGATGCACGTGCACGACAGCCGGTGCAGAGGCCGTCACAGCTCGTCGAGCACCCGGTCCGGCCGCTCTCCCGCGGCCGGCTTCCGCTCGTCGCCCCTGCTCAGGTGCGCCCCTTACCTGGTACGGAGCACGGGCCCGAAGCCTTCACGGCCGGGGAAGAGACGTGCGCCACGCTCTGTGGGTTCCGGGGGCGGCGGGCGTCCGGCCGACCCGCGGGTTCCGGGGGGCGCCCCCGCCCCGCCCGTACACGCCAGGAGGTCCCCTGCGCGTCATCCGCAGGGGACCTCCGCCGGCCTCCCGCCCGTCACCGGACGGCACCCGTCACCAGGAGACGGCCGTCACCAGGAAGCGACCGTCACCGTGACGCATAAGGGAGCAGCGCCATCTCCCGGGCGTTCTTGATCGCCCGGGAGAGCTGCCGCTGTTGCGGCGCACTGACCCGGGTGATCCGTCGGCTGCGCACCTTGCCGCGGTCCGAGAGGAACTTCCGCAGCAGGTCGGTGTCCTTGTAGTCGATGTAGGTGATGCCTGCCGCGTCCAGCGGGTTGGGGCGGGGCGTGGAGGTCCGGCGCGGGTCGTGCCGACGGGGCATGGGGCTTCCTTGTACGGGGTGCGGGGGTGCGTACGGGGTGCGGTGGTGCGTACGGGGTGCGGGGGGCTGACGTGAACGGGCCGGGCGGAACCGGCTCCGTACGGGCCGGGGGACGGGCTGACGGCCGCGGCCGGCTCACGAAACAGGGTCGAGGAGGGCGTCGAAGGCGGACGGCAGGCTCTTCCAGGCCGACCGGCCGCCCGCGTACTCGGCGTCGGTGAGCAGGCAGGACTCCAGGAGGGATGCAAGGCCCTCGCGGTCCAGGCCCGGCGAGGTGAAGACCAGATGCTGGGTGCGGTCGCCGTGCTCGGGGTGCCAGTCCAGCGCGGCGGCGGCCCGCCGCATCGGCGGCACCATCTCCCAGGCGGCGTCCGGGAGTGCGGCCAGCCAGGGCCCGGCGTTCTCCACACACAGCGCTCCCCCGGCCGCGTCCCACGACAGCAGGGTGTCGGGGCGGTCGGCCAGCCAGAACCGGCCCCGGCTACGCGCGGCCGCGCAGGTCAGGTCCTCCAGCGCGCCGTACAGCCGCTCGGGGTGGAAGGGCCGGGTGTGCTGCCACACGAGGGTGCCGACACCCTCCGCATCGGCCTCCTGCGGCAGCAGCGCACAGGCCGGGTGCTGGCGCGCCGCGGCCGCCGCCACATCGAAACCGGCCCTCGCGGCGGCCGCCAACTCCGCGGATTCGACGGGGACCTGGTGTGCCATCGGATGCAGCTGGGCGAGCAGCGCGAGATCGGCCGGGTCCGGCTCCTCCTCCCCCGTGGCGATCGCCAGCACCGGCGCGTACTCCAGTTGCCGCGCCCAGGTGTCGGCGACCGTGCGCCGGTCGGAGGCCGCGGCGGCGAGACCGGCCTCGGCGAGGTCGTCACCGCAGCCGAGGTAGGGCAGCAGCAGCGCCGGATCGACGGCGGTGATCACTCCCGTCAGCGCGAAGTTCTCGCTCCCGCAGGAGGTGACCACCTCGGCCATCGCCTTGGGCTCGACCGAGTCCCACAGTTCGACGACGGCCAGCCGGCAGGTGCGCCCGGCGGCCAGCCGCTCCAGCTCGGGCACCAGGTCCTCGCGGAGCGCACAGCAGGCGCAGTCGTTGACCAGCGGTGCGTCACCGGTGTCGAGCGTGCCGCCCGCGTCACGGACGGTGCGCCGCACGGTGCCTTCGGCGGCCGAGGCGAGGTCGTGGTGGAGGGCGACGCTGCCGGGGACGGAGTGCAGCAGCCGCTCGACGGCGGCCTGCCGCGCCTCCGCGTGCAGGCCGCCCACCAGGACGACGTGGAGCGGTTCCATCAGCGGGCCCCGCGGGTGCCGTAGCGGCGCTCGAACCGCTCGACGCGGCCCGCGGTGTCCATCACCCGGGCGTTGCCCGTGTAGAAGGGGTGGCTCGCCGAGGAGATCTCGACGTCGATGACGGGGTAGGTGCGGCCGTCCTCCCACTCGATCGTCTTCTCGCTGGTGGCGGTCGACCTTGTCAGGAAGGCGACGTCGGCGGCCCGGTCGCGGAAGACGACCGGCCCGTAGGCGGGGTGGATTCCAGGCTTCACGGTGCTCAGCGCTCCTCTCGGAAGGCCACATGGCGGCCGGCCACCGGGTCGTACTTGCGCAGTTCCAGGCGGTCGGGGTCGTTACGGCGGTTCTTGCGGGTCACGTAGGTGTAGCCGGTGCCGGCGGTGGACCGGAGCTTGACGACCGGGCGTAGTTCGTTGCGGGCCATGGGGTTAGTATACGGAAATGGTTTCCATTTTCAATAGGCTCTCATCAGGGGCCCCGACCGAAGGGACCGCGCCATGTCCGCCCACTGCCAGCTGACCGGCCGCGCGCCGGGCTTCGGCAACTCCGTCTCCCATTCGCACCGGCGCACCCCGCGCCGCTTCGACCCCAACATCCAGCGCAAGCGCTACTGGCTGGAGAGCGAGGGCCGGCACATCCGGCTCACGCTGAGCGCCAAGGGCATCAAGGCCGTGGACACGATCGGGATCGAGGCGGCCGTCGCCCGGATCCGCGCACGAGGGGAGAAGGTCTGATGGCCAAGCAGAGCAAGATCGCCAAGAACGAGAAGCGCCGTTTGACCGTCGCCCGCTACGCGGCCCGGCGCGCGGTCCTCAAGGCCGTCATCCGCAGCCCGCACACCCCCGAGGAGGAGCGCACCGCCGCCCGGCGCGAACTCTCCCGCCAGCCGCGGGACGCCAGCGCCACCCGGGTGCGCAACCGCGACAGCGTCGACGGGCGCCCGCGCGGCTACCTCCGCACCTTCGGCCTGGCCCGCGTACGGCTGCGCGAACAGGCACACGCGGGCTACCTGCCGGGGGTCCGCAAGGCGAGCTGGTAGCCGCGCCGCCGGCCGTCCGGCCCCGGGGGCGACCCCTGGACCGGACGGCCGGACCGTTGGGGTGATACTGGACAGAACGTCCGCCGCCCCTCCCGACGAAAGCGAGCGCGCGCATGCTCCGCAACGCCTTCGAGCCCTGGCATCTGATCCTGATCATCGCGGTCCTCGTGCTGCTCTTCGGCTCGAAGAAGCTGCCCGACATGGCGCGCGGCCTGGGCCGCTCGATGCGCATCCTCAAGGCCGAGGCCAAGACGCTCAAGGCCGATGGGCCGGACGCCACGGCCGGCCCGGAGGCCACACCCCGCCCGGAGACCGCCGCCCGCCACTGAGGCCGGGCCGCCGGCCGCTCAGTCGTCTCCGGCCTTCAGCGCTCTCCGGTCGCTCCGTGATCTCCGGTCGCTCCGTGATCTCCGGTCGCTCCGTGATCTCCAGCCGGCCGCTCAGCAGTCCTGGGCCGCTCAGTGATCGCCGCCCTCGTCGATCAGCCGCCGCACCTCGCGGTCGATCAGCCCCAGCCGGGCCTCGGCGACCAGCGGCACCGCCCGGCGCTGCCGCCGCGCCTCGGCGAGATCGATCTCGACGGTGACCAGCGAGGTCTCCCACTTGGGCGCCTGCGCCACCACCGCACCCCGGGGGTCCACCACCCGCGAGCCGCCCCAGAACGCCGCGCCGTGCTCATTGCCCACCCGGTTCACGAAGACCACCCAGCACTGCAGCATCTTCGCCGTATAGGACAGCAGGGTGTCCCAGTAGAGCCCGGTGTCCATCGCCTCCGGGTCCAGGCTCGCCGCGCTGTTCGTCGGGACGAACAGCACCTCGGCCCCGTCCTGCACCGCCAGCCACGGCAGGGCCGGCTGCCAGGCGTCATTGCACACCAGCGTCGCGCCCCGGCCCCCGCTCTTGTCCCGCTTCAGCTCGTACGCGCGCAGTGACTGCCCCGGACTGACGTGCTTGCGCTCCTCCCAGGCCAGATAGTTGGGGAGGTACAGCTTGCGGTGGGCGTGCACCAGTTCACCGGCCGCGTAGTGGGCCGCGGTGTTGTAGGCCCGCAGACTGGTGTGCTCGTGGAAGCCGACCAGCACATCGGGGCCCAGGGTGCTCAGCTCCAGCAGCTTCGGATCGCTCGCCGCGAGTGACGCGTCACGCTCCAGCGCACCCAAGTGGTAACCGTGCAGGCTCAGTTCGGGAAAGACGACAAGATCCGCACCCTGCGCCGCCGCCTGCTCGATCTGCTCACGGGCGACATCGAGGTTCTCGGCCACCCCGCCCAGTACACAGTCCGTCTGCGCCAGCGCAACGAGCATGGCCCCACCTCATCGACCCATCGCTTTTGCGGCTTTCACCCCAATTTTGCCAGAGGGTGCAGCGCGCGGCACGGCCCCGCGGCGAAGCCGACGGACGGCTCGACCGGGCGGACCGGGCCGAGCGGCCGCCGGACCCGCTCGGCCGGCCGTCGAGCCCCCGGCCCCCAGGGGCCCCGCCCGGCGCATACGCCCTTCGCACTCATCTGCGACGCGTACGGGACCGGCGCAGCAGCAGCGCCCCTCCCAGCAGCAGCCCGCCGCCCGTACCGGCCACCACACCCAGCCCGCCGGGACCGGTGGACGCCAGCAGCGCGGGGCCCGCCGAGGCCCCGGCCCGCTCCTCTGCCCCCACCCGCGCGTCCCGCGCGGACCGCGGCCCGGGCACCGCCCCGGGGTCCTCCGCGGACTTCCGGGCGTGCTTCGGCGCCGCCTTCGCCGGTTGCGCCCGGGGCGGCCGCTCCCGGTGCGGCGTCCCTTCCGGGGCCGTGTGCCGCCGGACCTGCTCAGGCGCGGGCCGCTGCGCCACCGGGGGCGGCGGGGCGGCGTTCAGGGGCCTGCGGGCCGCGGCTCCGAAACCCGCACCGTTCCCGCACGAGGCACCCATCGCCGGGTTGAGCGCCGCGCCCCCGTCCACCGAGTTGCCACACGCGTTGACCGGGGTGTCCACGGTCACCTGGATGCTGTTCCCGGACAGCACCCCGGGAGAGTTCTTCGCTCCTCCCCCGGCTCCGGCATCCGCGTACGCCGCACTGCCGCTCGCGCCGAGCACGCCCGACGCGGCCGCTGCCACGAACACGCATGTCTTCAGGCTCTGTCGCATCTCTCGTCCCTCCTCTGCAGTCAGTGCCCACGGACCGCCACCCGCCCGCGCGTGCCGCTCGCACGACCGGGCGGCCGGCAGCCCCTACGCGGCGCCGGCCGCCCGGAGACACAAGCGGGGGAACGGCCGAGGCCGCCTGCGGTCAGCCGTTGTGCACACCGTTCCCGGAGAGGATCGGAATGTCGTCGATGATGTGCGACAGCGGCTCGTCGCCCTTGGCCTGCGTCGAGTTGTGGACGCACTGCTGGTTCTGCGGCGACGACAGGATGTTGATGTCCTGCGCCTGGATCGCGGAGACGCCCTGGAGGTTCAGCTTGCCCAGACCGAGGCACAGGTCGTTCAGCGATCCTTGGACGAGCCCGAGCTGGGGGCTCAGACTGCCGCGCGTGGTGGAGTTGCCGTAGACCGACGCCGCCCCGTTTCCGTTGACCGTGCTGGTGCCCTGCTGGTCACCGATCGCCATGGCGTCGGGAGCGGCCGCAGCGGACATACCGATCAGCGACGCCGCCACAGCCGCGCCCGCCATCATCTTCTTCATCACGCAAACCCTTCAGGAGAGGAAACTCCCGACACGGGAGCCCTGTTTGAACAACCCGCCATAGGGGCTTGAGTTCCGCACCATCACCCGAATAGCAGGTATCAGGTCTTCCGCAGGGGCCTCATGGGCCGCTGCCGGCAAAGCCCCGCCCCAATTCGCGTACCGAAAATGCGACTTGTTACCCTCGGAGCTTCGCCGTGAACCTCCGAGGATCGCCCCGGAACGGCCTGGAAAGCCTCCGGGCACCATGACTTCTGCTGCAGACGACGCAGGGCCCGCGAAACCGCTGAACGGATTCGCGGGCCCTGCACTCGTTACGGACGGCATGCCAATGCCCTCGCGGCCCCATCAATCTCGCGAGGGCATTGGCATGCTTCCCTCCACACATCATTCCTAACGATCCGGCGCAGCGGAGTTCAGTCACGAGCGAATAACATTTCCGCCCCGGCGCCGGGCAGCGGAAACCCGGGCCGCCCGGAAGAAGGAGGACCGGGCGGCCCGGGTGCTCATCAGCCGATCAGTGGTTGCCGGCACCGTTGCCGGAAAGAACCGGGATGTTGTCCAGGATGTGCGACAGCGGCTCGTCACCCTTGGCCTGGGTGGAATTCTCGGTGCACTGCTGGTTCTGCGGCGACGACAGGACGTTGAGGTCCTGCAGCAGGAGACCACCCGCACCCTGGAGGTTCAGCTTGCCCAGAGCCAGGCAGGGCTTGTTGAGCGAGCCCTGGATCAGGCCGATCTGCGGGCTCATGTAGCCGTACGTGGTGGAGTTTCCGAAATACTGCTGCGCGCCGTTTCCGTTGACGGAAGACGTTCCGTGCTGGTTACCGATCGCCATCGCCTGGGGAGCGGCAGCGGCGGCCACGCCGACGATGGACGCAGCCGCGGCTGCGGTGGCCAAGGCCTTCTTGATCATTTTGATCCTTCGTGTTTCGGGATGCCCTTGGGCCGGGCGAACTGCCCAACTCACAGGGTTGTTTTTGGTTGTTCTCATTCACCCAAATGAGCTGGCCACCGGAGCCGTTTTCCCGTGCCGCTTTCCGGAGCCACTTTTACGGACCGGCATCGCCACAGGAATTCCGGGTCCGGACCGACCGGGGACCGGGGCGAGAAAGCGCGAGGGGGGTGGGAGAGCTTCGGGCGCCGCATGTCAGCAGACGGGTAACGCGCATTCCGCTACCACATCGCGCTCACCGGGCACAGCCGAAGGACAGTAAATCCGGGCCCACGCCGGGCGCCCGGGAATTACTTGAGCGGCAGGCCGCCGAGCAGCGGAGGCTTCTTGGTCGCCCCGGTGACACCACGGAGCAGCTTCTTCGCATTGGTCGACCTGACCTTGCCCCCCGCGGTCTTGACCGTTTTGACCAGCGGAGTGAGCTGGTGGCCGTCCAGCTGCTTGCTGCTCAGCGCGTCGGTCAGCCCGCCGTTGAGGCTCATGGTCGGGGCTCCGGGCTGGCCGGCGAATGCGGGTGCGGCGACCCCCAGCGCCATGACGGAACCGGCAACAACCGCGGCAGACTTTGCGTACTTCATTCAACTGTCCCTTCTCGAGCGGTGCCTCAGCGGTCCGGCGACATCGGCGCCGCGCGAGCAATGGCGTCGCTGCTCGGCTCACCGCTTTCCGCTTGACTAACGAGTGCCTCCGCCCGGAGAAACCCGGAGTGGTCTTCTTCTCGTCAATCCGCTTGGAAATCAAGCGTCTTGCGCATGTGCCCACCGGGGCGAAGGGCGACCAGCCCCGGTCGCAGTGGTCTGCATACCGGGGCCGGGTCACATGGACACGGCTCGAATTGCTTCGAGTCAGTGGTTCAGGCAGGTGTTGCCGAACGCCGGGTTCAGCAGAGAAACGAAGTTGACGGTGTTGCCGCAGAGGTTGATCGGGATGTGGATCGGCACCTGGATGGCGTTGCCGGAAAGCACACCCGGGGAGTTCTTGGCGCCACCAGCGACACCCGCGTCGGCGAACGCAGGCGTTGCCGCACCCACCGCCATGATCGTACCGGCAGTGATCGCTGCGACCTTTGCGTACTTCACTTTCAGCCCTTCCTTGCAGCGGGTCCGTGGCGAACACGACCGTCGTGCCGCACGGGCGGTTTTCTGCTCGCCCGTAACACCGCTGCCAATATTGGTAACGATTTCCCCTCGGGCACGAAACTCTTGCCGGGAGGTTTTCGGAGGAATCGCCCGAACGATGCAGCACCGCTTCAGGAGATTGTCGCCGTGCATACGACGCGGAAAAAACACCGGAGTTCGAACAGGCGAGGTACCCGCCGAAGGCGAATTCCTACCGAGAGGGGGATCGAGGAATTCCGTCCCTACGGTTCCCAACGGGGCGCCACAGGCCCCGGACCGCTCTGGAAGCGAGAGCCGGCGGTCCGGACCTGCGGCCGATGGCCGACTCAGTGGTTGCCGACGCCGTTCCCGGACAGGATCGGGATGTCGCTGAGGATGTGCGACAGCGCCTCGTCGCCCTTGGCCTGGGTGGAGTTCTCCGTGCACTGCTGGTTCTGCGGCGAGGACAGGACGTTGACGTCCTGCACGTTGGCCAGAACTGCGGCGACCTGGGCGTTGACCTTGCCCAGGCCGAGGCACGGCTTGTTCAGCGAGCCCTGGATGAGCTCCAACTGCGGGCTCATCTTGCCCACGGTGGTGGAGTTGCCGAAGGCGCTCTTGGCACCGTTGCCGTTGACCGTCGACGTGCCGTTGTGGTTACCGATCGCCATCGCCTGGGGGGCGGCCGTCGCCGAGATTCCTACGACGGACGCGGCTACGGCCGTCGTCGCCAGGACCTTCTTGATCACGATTTACCCTTCTCGAAGCGGAGTGCCCGTTTCCGGAGCGCACTGGTCAACTCGCTTCTGAGGGTGCGGTTTCGCCGTTTCACCCGAATGCCACGAAACCATAGATACATATCACTGGACCCGGACCAAGTCCCCCTTCCGGATGCCGTTTTGGCATTTCAAAGGCCGGTACGAAGAATTTGTACCGGCCTTTGCCAGGCGGACGGCGGGCCCACTGGATTTGGTCCTCAAATGACGGAGAAGGAGCCTGAGTTGACTCAGGTGTTACCGAAGGCCGGATTCGGCCGGGCGGCGGCATGAGGGGCGTTTCGCACACCGCACGGTGCGCCACACGTCAACCTGTTTGAGAGGACGTCCGGTTGGGGCCGGCACCGTGGGCAAGGGGCCAGGAGGTGACCGTCGCCGGCGGGAGAGACGCCGGGGTCGTGTCGTCTGCGCTGGTCAGGGCGATTGTCAGACCCTGGTGGAAGACTCGGAGGCATGAGATGGGCGGTGGTGGAGACGGGCGACGGGGGTGCTCGTCTCTGCCCGCTCGACCGGGACGGGCGGGCCGCCGGACCGGTGCTGCGGGAGCCCTCGCTCGCCGAGGCCGTGCGTACCCGGCCCGAGGTCGAGCGGTGGGTGTGGCGGTCCACCGCGGAGATCTACCGGCGGCTGGCGGCGGCGGGGGTGCGGGTCGAGCGGTGCTATGACGTGGAGGCCGCCGAGGCGCTGCTGATCGGCCACGAGGAGGGCCAGTCGGGCCAGCCGCACTCGCTGGCCGCCGCCTGGGCGCGGCTCCACGGCCGGCCCGTCCCGCAGGACGCGCCGGTCCGTACGGCTCAGGCCCAGCCGTCCCTGTTCGAGCCGGGCCCGGTGCCGCTGCCGCCCGGCACGGACGAGCTCACGGCGCTGCTGGAGGTCTATGCAGGACACCTGGCGCGTACCAGGAGGGCGGAACATCCGGACCGGATGCGGCTGCTGCTCGCCGCCGAATCCGCGGGCATGCTGGTCGCCACGGAAATGGGGCGGGCCGGGGTGCCCTGGCGCGCCGATGTGCACCGCAAGCTGCTCGACGAGCTGCTGGGCGAGCGCTATCCGGGCGGCGGGGAGCCGCGCCGGATGGCGGAGCTGGCCGACGAGGTGTCCCGGGCCTTCGGGGCGGGCCGGCGGGTGCGCCCGGATCTGCCCCAGGACATCGTCAAGGCCTTTGCCGGCGCCGGTATTTCCCTCACCTCGACCCGTAAATGGGAGCTGCGGCAGATCGATCACCCCGCGGTGGCGCCGCTGCTGGAGTACAAGACGCTCTACCGCCTCTATACCGCCCATGGGTGGGCATGGCTCCAGCAGTGGGTGCACGACGGCCGCTTCCGCCCCGGGTATCTGCCCGGTGGCACGGTCTCCGGCCGCTGGACCACCAACGGCGGTGGTGCGCTGCAGATCCCCAAGGTGATCCGGCAGGCCGTACGCGCCGACCCGGGATGGCGCCTGGTGGTCGCCGACGCCGCCCAGATGGAACCCCGCGTACTGGCGGCCGTCTCCCGCGACCGGGGCCTGATGGAGCTGGCCGGCCGCGGCGAGGACCTGTACGCGGACCTGGCCGCCCGCGCGTTCGGGGGCGACCGCGACCGGGCCAAGCTCGGTCTGCTGGGCGCCATTTACGGCCAGACGTCCGGCGACGCCCTCAAGCACATGGCCGATCTGCGCCGCCGCTATCCGGCCGCGGTGGCGTATGTGGACGAGGCGGCGCGCGCGGGCGAGGAAGGACGGCTGGTGCGCACCTGGCTGGGCCGCACCTGCCCGCCCGCTTCCGTGGCACCTCCCGACGAGGCGGGCCTGCCCCAGGAGGAGGAGCCGTCCCCGGCCTACGGCAGCGGCTCGGCGGCCGCCCGGGCGCGCGGCCGGTTCACCCGCAATTTCGTCGTCCAGGGCAGCGCTGCCGACTGGGCCCTGCTGCTCCTGGCCGCGCTGCGCCGCTCGTTGTCGGAGGGCGGGCTCCGCGCCGAACTGGTCTTCTTCCAGCATGACGAGGTGATCGTGCACTGCCCCGCGGCGGAGGCGGCAACGGTCGCCGAGGCGGTCGCGGCGGCCGCCGCGACGGCCGGGCGGATCGCGTTCGGGGAGACGCCGGTCCGCTTTCCGTTCACCACGGCGGTGGTGGAGTGTTATGCGGAGGCGAAGTGAACGGGCGCGGCGGGGACGGCGGGGCAGCGGGCGCGGCGGGGCCGGTGCCGGCTGGGGGTGTGCGCAGGCAGGCTGTGCCTGGGCGCGTACCGCCTGCCGGTGGGCGTGGGCGCGTGCGGGCGGAGATCGTGAGCAGAAGCTGTGGCATGTCCGTTCTGAACGAGGAGCACTCCGTATGAGCGTCCAGCCCGAGATGAATGACCGGACCGCGGCGCGGGTGCACCCCGAACTCCTGTCGGCCTACGAGGCGTTGCCGCGGGTCGCCGATCCGTATGAGGACATCGAGGCCGCGCGCGCCGCGTTCCACGACATGCTGGCCGCCTTCCCGGCGGACCGTACGGGCGTGTGCAGTGAGCGGTACGGCATCCCGCGAACGGGCGGCGGCGCGCCTGCGGACGGCGGCGCGCCGACGGATGGCGGTGCGCTGACGGTCGAGGTCTACCGTCCGGTGTCTTCGGTGGGTACCGCCACCGAAGACACCGGGGATCCCGGGAACGCCAATGGCGCCGGGAACGGGCTGCCCGCCGTACTGCACTTCCACGGGGGCGGGTTCGCCCTCGGGCGGGCGCTGCCGGGGCAGGACCGGGTGGCCATCGAGCTCTGCCGCGCACTGCCCGCCGTGCTCGTCACCGTGGAATACCGCCTGGCCCCGGAGCACCGCTATCCGGCCGCGGTGGAGGACTGCTATCTCGCACTGGAATGGGTGGCCGGGCGGGCCGCGGAGCTGGGCATCGATCCCGCGCGGATCGCGGTGGCCGGGAAGTCGGCGGGCGGTGGACTCAGTGCCGCGGTCGCCCTGATGGCCCGCGACCGCGGCGGGCCGGAGCTCGCCTATCAGTCGCTGTGCGTCCCGGATCTGGATGACCGGGTCGGGGCGGACGCGGCGGCCGGCACGGCAGCGGACGCGGAGGGAGCCCTGGACGCGCGGGTGCTCAACGGTCGCGGCGTCCAGTCGTCGTGGCGGCACTATCTTCCGGACGGGACGACGGTGGCGGAGGCGTATGCCGCGCCCGCTCGCGCCACCGAGCTGTCGGGACTGCCACCGGCCCATGTCCTGGTCTGCGATCTCGATCCGATGCGCGAGGCGGGGCTGGCCTACGCCCGGCGCCTGATGGACGCGGGCGTGCCGGTCACGGTCCGCAATGTGCCCGGCGCCTGGCACGGCTTCGAGCTGTACGCGCCGGACACCAGGGTGGCGAAGGAGATGACGGCCCACTGGACGGGGCAGTTGCGGGCGGCGCTCCATCCGGAGTCCCCGGCGGTGGTGTGAGCGCTCAGTCCGTCCCTCCCGGCGGGCCGGGAGTGTCCTTCCCCGCCGATGCCCCGGCGGCCTCGGCCTCGGCGGCCTGCCCGTCGTCCCCGTGCCCGCCGCTCGGGGCCTCGACGGTGGAGATCAGGCCACGGGTGATCCGCACCATCGTCGCGACCAGCAGCTCGCGGGGGCGGTCGGGCCGCTCCAGCCACCACAGCGCCAGCCCGTAGAGCGCACTGCGGATCGCCTCGCCGAGGGGTTCCAGCTCGGCCTCGGGGATGCCGGGCACGACCTCGCGCAGCAGCGCCACGTCCGTCTCCCGCTGTCTGCGCTGCACTTCACGGTGGAAGGCCGCGACCTGGGCATCGCCCGTGGTGTCCCGGAACATCATGCGCCAGGTGTACGGGTGGCTCTGCACATAGCCGAACCAGGCGTCGTACATCGCCGTCATTCTCGCGGCCAGATCGCCGTCGCCGTGGAGGAGTTCGCGGATCGGGGCGGCCGCCAGCTCGTCGCGGTGCCGCTCCAGCAGGGCGAGGTGCAGCTCCTGCTTGGAGTCGAAGTGCCGGTAGAGCATCGGCTTGCTCAGGCCCGCTTCGGCGGCGATCTCCCCGATGGTGGTGCCCGCGAAGCCGCGCTTCGCGAACAGCCGGGCCGCAGCGTCCTCGATACGCGTCCTGGCCTCGGCCCGCGCGGCGCGGCTCCGGTCGATCTCGCTCATGCGCTCCCCCCTTGCAATCTGGCTTGTTCCGGCTGGTGATTTCGGCTCGCCTGGGCCGCCGTGATGAAGGATACTGGATCGTGTACCGCTTGGTATACGCATCAGTAGCTTCGTCAGAATCAGCGGAGCCGGCAAGCTCCGGTGGGACTGCCGTGGCAGGACCGTCCCAACAGGACCAGGTACGGGGGCTCGTCGTGATCGTTTCCCTTCATTTCGCCGACATCGGTGTCCGCAACGTCCGCGCCGTCCTCCGCGAGCGTCCACGGCCGGACTCCACGCCCGGCCTCCGGTACGCCCAGACCACCCTCACCGGCGCCCTCGCCTCCGGTCCGCCCGTGCTGCACCCCGGCCGGGCCGCGCTGCTCGCCGCGTGGGAGGACGATGCCGCGCTCGACCGTTTCCTCGCCGAGGACCCGCTGCCGCGGCGGCTGGCCGGCGGCTGGCACGTGCGCCTGCAGCCGCTGCGGATATCCGGTTCCTGGCCCGCCATGCCGGTCGGAACCGACCCCGGCGCCGCGCGGGAAGCGGGGGACGCGCCGGTCGTCGTCCTCACCCTCGGGCAGCTGCGGCTGCGTCGCGCACTGCCGTTCCTGCGGGCCAATTCCCGGGCCGCCGGCCGGGCCGCGGCCGATCCCTCGATGGTCGCTTCGGCCGCCCTGGCCCGACCGCCCCGCTTCGTCGGCACGTTCTCCCTCTGGCAGAGCACGGCGGCGATGTGCCGCTACGCCTACGGCACCGGCCGCCCCGCGCACCAGGAAGCGGTCCGGGAGCACGCGGCGAAGCCCTTCCACCACGAGGCAGCGTTTCTGCGCTGCCGTCCCTATGGCGCCCAGGGCACACTGGACGGCCACGACCCGATGGCAGCGGCCGCGAGGGCGGCGGAGGGGAGCCGGTGAGGATGCGCGAGAGCGGGACGGACGCGGAGGCGGGAACGAGGGCCGGGAGCGGTGACCACGGTGCTGCCGCGGGGGCGCGCGGCGGCGAGCCGGAGCGCATCAACCCGCCGCATCTCGCGCCGCCGACCGGATTCAGCCATGCCGTGCGCGCCGCCCCGGGAACCCTGGTCTTCCTCGCCGGGCAGACCGCTCTCGACGGCTCGGGCCGGATCATCGGGGACGGCATCGTCGAGCAGTTCGAGCGGGCGCTGACGAATCTCCTGGACGTCGCGGCGGCCGCCGGCGCCCGTCCGTCCGACCTCGCCAAGCTCACCGTCTTCGCCGTCGATGTCGCCGACTACCGCCGCCATGCCCGTGACCTCGGCGCGGTGTGGAAGCGCCTGGTCGGCAGCGACTATCCGGCGATGGCCGTGATCGGCGCCACCCGTCTGTGGGACGAGACGGCCCTGGTCGAGATCGAGGGCATCGCCGTCGTCCGCTGACGGCACGACGCCGGTGCCCGGCCACCGCGCCTCCGTTGAACGCCCCACGGCGCCCGCGCACCGGGGCTCGCCCGGCCACTGCGCCTCCCCTACGCGCGAGGGGCGCCCGCCCCGCCGTCTCCCGGCGGGGCGGGCGCCCCTCGCGCTGTTCCTGGACGCACGCTGCGGCCGCCCACTCGCTGACGCGTCACCGCGCACAGCGCCCGACCGCTCAGTTCCGGCCGCGGGCCTCTCCCACCGGGTCCTTCTTGAAGGCCCAGGTCATCTTGGGCTCCATGGCGAAGCGGAAGATCCGCTGCACAGGTGGTGTGCACAGCAGCGTGATGACGGTGCCCGCGATGAGCGTCAGCAGTACCGCGCCCCACGGGGTCTGCATCCAGTCCGCGTCGTACCAGTTCCAAAAGCGCGACCCCTTGGCGAGGAAGCCGTGCAGCAGATAGCCGTAGAGCGTGCCCGCCCCCAGCGCCGTGCACCACATCGTGCGCCCCGGAATCCAGGCGAAGAAGCAGGCCACCAGAACGAGTGAGCAGCCGAACATCGCCAGCGTCATCACCGCGCCGCTCCACCACGGGGCGGCCAGCTCCTGCGCGGCGTCACGGTGGTAGAACCAGGCGGCGTTCATCCGCGGCGCCGCCCAGTACGCGAAGACCAGCGCGGCCGCGAAGACCGGTACGGCCAGGATCCGCGCCTTCCTGCGGCGTACGAGCTTGAAGTGCTCCGGCCGCAGCGACAGCCCGATCACGAAGAACGGCAGGAACTGCAGCACTCGCTGAAGGTCCAGGTCGTCGCCGATGTCCGGCGAGAGGGACGCGAGCACGGCGATGGACAGGGCGAGCGGGACCGGCCAGCGCACGATCTTCCACAGCGGAGTGGTCAGCCGCCAGATGAACAGGGCGGCCAGGAACCACGTCAGATACCAGGGGTCCATCAGGCTGATCGGATAACCCGGATCGTCGTCCGCCCACCTCTTGAAGAGCGTGTAGGCGACTTCGAAGAGGATGTAGGGAACCGCGACGCCGGTAATCAGCCGCTGCAGCCGGTCCTTGCGCATATCGAAACTGCGCGAGAAATAGCCGGAGATGATGATGAACGCCGGCATATGGAAGGCGTAGACGGTGATGTAGAGCGCGGCCGCCGTCCGGCTGCCGTCGCGCAGCGGTTCCCAGGAGTGGCCCATCGCCACGAACACGATGGCCAGGTACTTCGCATTGTCGAAGAACGCGTCGCGCGGCTTCGCCTTGGCGTCGGCCGCCGCGGCTTTCCCGTCGCGGCCCGTACCCGGGCGCTTGGCATGACTGCGGTGTCCGGCAGGCGAAGTACCGGCGGTGGGCGCGGATTGACGGCCCGTCGACGAACCGGGGGCGGTCGTCGCCGCCGAACCGGATGCGGTAGCCGTCGCCGTCGCCGTCGCCGGTGCCATCGTTGCCGTCGCACCGGCGGCCGCGGCCGCGCCCGCCGGACTCAGCTCGTCAGGCGGCAGCTGCCGAGGCGGGGGAAGCGGCACCCGCCGTTCGCCGTACGCCGGAAAATTCTCTTTCAAGGAGCCTCCCGGAACGATCCCAGAGGAGGAGCTGGACGCTGGCCCGCACCGGGCCGCAAATCGGAACCCAAAAGCCAAATCCTGCGTCTTAGTTCTTTTACGGGGAGTGTGGCGGCGTCGAACATCTCAGGCACCTTAGCCTCGCGGCGGGAATCACGTAAATCCCTGTCTGCGGCGGCCACACGCGCCGCATCCGCCCTCCACAGCTCCTTCACGCACCACGGGCGGCGGCGCGGCCCGGAACACTGTCCGGCGCACCGTGAGACCGGGGCCGAGATCCGGACAATGCCCCGCCAATCTCCGCCCCTTGCCCATTATTCAATAACACCTTCGACCCCTCGGGCCCTCGCGGACCGGGCGCTGGTGTTCTTCGCCACGTCCCACACATAGACCTGGAGCCGGCGGCCGTGCGGGCCGCGCAGCCGGTGCACGGCCGTCAGCCAACGTGAACTGAGCGCGGACGCACGGGGGTTGATCTGATCGGCGAACCGCGCATAGCGCGCCAGCTCGTCCACCCCGGGCGCCCCGAGAATCCCCGTAAGGATCTCGGGCGCCACCTCGTGCACGGCCTTGACGCACGGCACGGAGAAGCTCTGGACGACCAGCCGGCTCCGGACATGGGCCCGATCCAGCCACCCCCGTGCCCGCAGTTCGCGGATGACCTGCGCCTCGATTCCGGGGTATTTCTCCGGGGCCTTGATCTCCAGCAAAAGGCGCTGCCCGTTGTGGTCCAGACGGCGCAGATAGTCGGCGAGCGTCGGCACCCGCTCCCCGGCGAACCGCCTGCCGAACCAGCTGCCGGCGTCCAGCCGCGCGAGCTCGGCGGCCGTGAAGTCCCCCACCCGCCACGGCGCCCGTCCGGGAAACACCTTCGCGGCGTCGGTCGTCCGCCGCAGGGTGGCGTCATGCATCACCACCAGCCGGCCGTCCTTGCTGCGCTGCACGTCGTTCTCGACCCATATGAGCCCGCGGCGGTGCGCGGCATCGACGGCGGCGAGGGTGTTCTCGGGGGCGTAACGGGAGGCGCCGCGGTGGGCGATCACCAGTGTGGCCGCGGTGCCGGGGCCGGCCCGGGTCCCGCTGCTCACCGCGGCATCCGCGTACTCCTGCGGACCGGAGGCCATCGCGGACGACGACACCGCGGCGGCCACCAGGTAGGCGACCCCGGCGGCGGGTATCCGCAGCGATCTTCGCAGCATGCGGGAGTCTCCTGGTCCGCTCACCCGCGGACGGCCCCGTCCGCGTCAGGTTTGCCCCCTGAGGCCCTTCCCTCCGTATAACTCCGTCCAGGAATGCGGCTGTCTCCTCAACATGCCCGCATCCCCCGTCGCCCGCCACGCGAGCATCGCTGCGCCCGCTGGGCACCACCTGTTCCACCGGCCGTCTTTTCCCAGGTCAGTGGGGGTGGGCAGACGCGCGGAGCGGACGGGTGGCGGGTTCCCGGGCGGCCCTCCATCCGTGTATGCCCTCACCCCCTCGGTGATCCCTGCACGCCGTGGCCGTGGCCCGGTCAAGGCCTCCCCGCCCGTATGTAGATCACGTAACAACCGCCGATGGACGGCTGTTACACAGCTGACAGTCCACCGAAAAACGTCACTCATAGCTTCATTCGCGCCGACCGATCCAACGAACCGGAGCGAGAGCCATGAAGCGCACCACGAACATGACCCGACGCCACAAGACGGCCATCGGCGCCGCACTGTCCTGTGTCGCCGTCCTCGGCACCTTCGCCACCGCCAACGCGGCGACCGCCGCCACCGCCTCGGCTCACACCGCTCACACCGCTCACACCGCGAGCGTCACCCGCGCCGCGGGCACCCCCTACGTCATGAACCACTACGGCGAGGAGCACGCCGACAAGGGCAAGGCCGAGCGCAGCCCCGAGCGCCTGGTGCTCTCCGAGTTCACCTCGGCCGGCGACCTCAACTGGAAGCAGTGGGACGCCAAGAAGGCCGTCGCCACCGGCACGGTCACCGGCCTCTGGTGCGGCCAGGCCTGCCTCGACAAGCCGCTGAAGGCGACCCTGACGCTCTCCGACCCCAAGACCGTGAACGGCAAGAAGGTCTTCTCCGCCTTCACCCTGAAGCTGGCCGGGGGCTCGGGTGCGTACGATTCCGAAGACCTCCAGGGCAAGCGTCATCTCGCCACCACCTGACGGGAAAGGCCCCCGATGAACAGGCCCACGGCCACCGGCACCACCGTCATCGCGCTGGTGCTGGCGGCCGTGGGCCTCACCGGGTGCGGCAGCCCCGAAGCGCCCCGTGTCGAGGGCCCCGCACCCAGCCCCACCAAGGTCCGCGGGCCGGTCTATGTCTCCGACACCCTGGGCCATCCGCTGACCCGTCCCACGGGGTTCGCCCTCACCGAGTTCTCCTCGGTCTCCCGGCTCAGCTGGCGATCGTGGGGAACGCCGAAGGCCGTCGCCACCGGGCGGCTGACCGGCACGTGGTGCCTCCCCCACTGCCCCGCGCACGGATACCGGGCCACCATCGAACTCAGCCGCCTGCAGCACCAGGAGAACGTCTCCTACTACAGCCGCGCCGTCGTACGGTCCACCCGTCCCCTCCGGTACGACCAGGCAGACAAGCTGCGCGACGTCCGGCTGCCCGTCCCCGAGCCCTAGGAATGCCAGCGATGACCGATGTGCTGCTCGTGGAGGACGACCCGCTGCTGCGCGAGGCCACCCAACTGTCCCTGGAGCGCTACGGGTACCGGGTGCGCACGGCCGCCGACGGCCACGCCGGGCTGGCACGGTTCCGAGAGCGCGCCCCCGATGTCGCCCTCCTGGACGTGATGCTGCCCCGCCTCGACGGGGTCAGTGTGGTACGCCGCATCCGTGAGGTGAGCCGGCTGCCGGTGCTGATGCTCTCCGCCCGCACCGACCCGGTGGACGTCGTCCTCGGGCTCGAAGCCGGCGCCGACGACTACCTCACCAAGCCGTACGACATACCGGTGCTCGTCGCCCGGATACGCGCCGCGCTGCGCCGCACCACGGATTTCTCCGAGCCCGGTCAGCCCGAGGACAGCACACTGCTGCGGTTCGGTGACCTCACGGTGGACACCGCCTCCATGGACATCCACCG
Source organism: Streptomyces sp. NPDC047049 (assembly GCF_040643995.1). NCBI lineage: Bacteria > Bacillati > Actinomycetota > Actinomycetes > Kitasatosporales > Streptomycetaceae > Streptomyces > Streptomyces sp. NPDC047049. Next base: position 82,246 of record NZ_JBEYVM010000001.1, read on the forward strand.
GGCCGGCCAACTGCTCGACCTCACCCCCACCGAGCGCAAGCTGATCCTCGAATTCGCGGCCGAACCCGGCGTCGTGCTCTCGCGCACCACACTGCTGGAACGCGTATGGGACTACGCGTGCGGCGGCGACCACCGTGTCGTCGACGTCCATGTGCTCCGGCTGCGCGCCAAGATCGGACACAGCCGCATCGTCACCGTCCGCGGCTTCGGCTACAAGCTCGCGCCCTGACCCCCATGGGACTGCGCACCAAGACCGCCTTGGTCATCGCCGGAACGGCCGCGATCGTCGCCACGCTCATCGGGCTGCTGGTGCACCAGCTCACCGCGGAGGACCAGCGCAAGAACGCGGCCCATGTGCTCGACGCCCGGCTCGTCGAGGCGGTCAGCGCCTACGCCTCGGGGATCGACAGCGGCGCCCTGGTCAACCCACCGGAGCTGCCCGCCGCACTCCGCAAGACCGTCACCGACCGCCCCGTGCGGGCCACCTGCCTCCAGAGCGGGGGCGGCTCCGGGGCCCCGGTGCTGTGGGCCGCCACCCGCAGCGGCCGCGACGTCCTCGCCCTCCGGCGGTCCTACGCCCCGCAGGCCCGCGCCCTTGCCGATCTCGACCGGGTGCTGGTCGGCTCCGGCGCGTCCGTCACCGCGCTCGGCTGTGTGCTGGGCATCGTCGCGGCGGCCGGCACGGGACGGCGTATCACCGCCTCCGCGGACACCGCGCAGCGGATCGCGGACGGCGATCTGACGGACCGGGTCCGGCCGACGGGCAAGGACGAGATCGCCCGGCTCGGCGCCGCCGTCAACACCATGGCCGATGCCCTGAGCGCGCGTCTGGAGGCCGAACGGCAGGTCACCGCCGATATCGCCCATGAGCTGCGCACCCCCGTGGCCGGTCTGGTGACCGCCGTCGGACTCCTGCCACCCGGCCGCCCGGCCGAGCTGGTCAGCGGGGGTGTGGACACCCTGCGCGCCCTGGTGGAGAACGTCCTGGAGGTCGCCCGGCTCGATGTCCCGGGCGTCGAGCAGGCCCAGCACGAGAAGATCCTCCCGAGCACCCTGGCGCACCGGGCCGCCACCCTGGCCGGCGGGGACGTCGAGGTCACCGTGTGCCACGAAGCACCCGTGCGGACCGACCCCCGGCGCGTCGAGCGGATCCTCGCCAACCTGATCACCAACGCCCAGGCCCACGGCGCCCCACCCGTGACCATGGAAGTCGACGCCACGGCAATCCGCATACGCGACCACGGCTCCGGCTTCCCCGCCGAACTCCTCGCCCACGGCCCGCAGCGCTTCCGCACCGGCGCCCGCGAACGCGGCGCCGGCATCGGCCTGGGCCTCACCATCGTCACCGGCCAGGCCCGCGTACTGAACGCCCGGGTGACCTACGAAAACCCCCCGGACGGGGGCGCGCTGGCCACGGTCCGTCTCCCTCCGCACGGCTCGTGAAGCGCCAGGTGGGCCACGCCTCGGCTGCCGGCCTCACCTACCGCCCTCAAATGCCAGCAGAACCAGCGCGGTTACCTGGATGACGGCGGTCCATTCCTCCTGGGTCACATCGGGGAACTCTCCGCGCACACAGCTGGGGACGGCCCAGCCTTCAGCGCTCAGCAAGACCTGTGTGAACGCGAACCCCGAGCCCCCGAGACGCCACCGCGCCCCCTGACACGACGGTTCTGCGGACCGCACGGCGATGTGCTGTACGGCCTCCTTGTTGTCGGGCGTCTCCGAAGCGAATTCCAGCAGTGTGGTCCGCAGGCGTGCGGTGAGTTCGGCCGGGTGCGGGTCACGGCGTTCGGCCATCGCGGCCAGCGCCCGGCAACAGCGCTCTCTCGGTATCGACCGGGCCGGGCGCGGGGCGTGCGGGCGGCACCGTGCGACATCGGCCGGGACCGGTTCGGTCCCGGGGCCGGGCACGGGGCCGGGCTCCGACTCAAGCACCGTAAGCACGAGCTTGGCGACCAGCAGCCCGGCTTCCCACTCCTCCTGACTCAGCGTCGGACAGCTCTCCCGCACCTCGGACGGGAGACCGCTCTCGTCCGCGTACCAGAGCAGGTCCGGCAGCCCGGTGTCATGGTCCGCGAGGCGAAGACCGACACGTCGCCCACGGGAGTCGTCCTCAGCGCCGACGGTGACCAGCCCGACGCGGGAGCGCTCCCCCAACACGTCCCGGCCCAGCTCGCGCAACGCGCCTGTGACCGCGTCCCCGAGGTCGGCCTCGGAGACGTCTCCCCTCTCCCCGATGCCCAACAGGGCCTCGCGCAGGCGCCCGCGTGGCGATGTCTGGGTCGGCTGGTCCGTGTTCATCACGCCTCCACGGTGCCGCACCCGGAAGGTGACGGCGCCGAGGCGGCCGGCCCCACGGGGCGCGGCCCTTGTGCCCTGCGCGCCGTTGTACGTATGTGCAATTATGGCCATGCGTTCGGTCCGGCTGGTGTTTCCTGACCACACGCGCCGGCCGGCGTGCGCTTGAGTTTGCGTGTATGCGCGGCATCGCCCGCGCAGGGCTGAACGGGGGCAGACATGGGAAGTTGCAGTTCGGGGCGCGATCAAGCCCCATATCTGGCTACACCGCACCCGGATCCGTCGGCTCTCCCGGGCACGTCCCCGGGCGGCGCCGACCGACACCGTCCGGCCTGACGACCTGCCCCCATCTGCGGGGGTACCTGTTCATCCTGCTTGCCCGACGGCGCTTCGACGGGGTTTGTTGCCGAAGGCCGGTCCGAAGGGCTGGGCGGGCGGCCCTTCACGGGTTTCCGATGACCGCCCTGAGAACCTGATGCGCTGAGTCGATCCCGTCTCGGCACGGCTGGTACCGCTCAGCCGGAGAGAAAGCGGGCATCGGGCCACCCATGTGCCATTTATCGGGAAACTCCTGGCAATCACCCGGATTTCAGCTCCGGCCGAGGGCTACGGTGCCGATCCTTGATCGCGATGCATGTACGGGGAGGGGAGAGTGGACGACATAGTCCTCCGGCTGCTGGGGCCGGTTGAGCTGGTCCACGAAGGCCGTTCGCTCGACCTCGGCGGGCCGCGTCAGCGAGTGGTCCTGGCGATGCTGGGACTGAACATCAACCGCACCGCATCCACGGAACAGCTCATCGATGCGGTGTGGGGCGACTCGCCCCCCACCACCGCACGCGGCCAGATCCAGGTCGCCATCTCGACGCTCCGGAAGCAGTTCGCCCGGGCCGGCCGGCCCGGAGCCATCACCACCCGTGCCCCCGGCTACGTGCTCGACATGGACCCGGGCAGCGTGGACAGCCTGGAGTTCGACAGGCTGGTCGCCCGAGCGCGGGAAGACACCCGGGCGGACCGGATCGCGGAGGCGGCGGCCACCCTGCACCAGGCCCTGGAGCTCTGGCGCGGCCCTGCCCTGGACGGCGTGCCCAACGGCCCCTTACGGCACGCGGCCACCCATCTCAATGTCACGCGCCTGACCGTTCTCGAGGAGCGTGTCCGTCTCGACCTCATGCTCGCCAGGCACGAGGAGGTCTGTGCCGAACTGACGGCCCTGATCGGCCGGCATCCCCTGCGGGAACGCCTCTATGAGCTGCTCATCCTGGCGCTGTACCGCTCGGGGCGGCAGGCCGAGGCGCTGGAGGCGTTCCAGCGTGCGCGCAAGGCCCTCACCGAGGAGATGGGCATCGAGCCGGGGCCGGAGCTCCGCGACCTGGCGCAGGCGGTTCTGAGGCAGTCCCCGGCGCTCGATCTTCCTGCCTCCTCCCCGGAGCAAGGTGCCGCCCCTCTCCCCTCGGGCCGGTCCGACGCCCCGGACGTCCAAGACGGCGGGTTCCGCCTCATTCCCCGTCAACTGCCCGCCAGCATCGGCGACTTCACCGGACGGCACAGTGAGCTCGACAAGATCAAGGATCTGCTCGAGCCCTGCTCCCGGACAAAGACCCCGGATTACGCCGTGCCGATCGTGGACATCTCCGGCCCCGGGGGCGTGGGCAAGTCGGCTCTGGCCGTACGCGCCGCCTACGAGGTCAGCAAGCACTTTCCCGACGGCCTCCTCTACGCCGACCTGCACACCGCGTCCGGCGACGGACAGATCTCGGCGCTGCTGGCCCGGTTCCTGCGCGCGCTGACGATTCCGGCCAAGGCGGTTCCCGACGATGCCCAGGAACGGGCCGAGATGTATCGCAGCAGGCTGGCGGAGAGCCGTGTGCTGGTGGTCCTGGACGGAGTGACCAGCCCGGAGCAGGTGACACCGCTCCTGCCGGGAAGCGCGACCTGCGCGGTGATCATCACCAGCCGGGCCCGGCTGGCGGGCGTGCCCGGCGTCCGCAGCATCGACCTCACGGTGTTCGACATGGCCAACGCCCTCGAACTGCTGGCCGGCATCATCGGCCGTGAGCGGGTGCAGGCGGAACTCGACACCGCCGTGGAACTGGTGAACCTCTGCGACGCACTGCCCCTGGCGCTGCGGATCGCCGGCGCCCGGCTGGCCTCTCACCCCCACTGGCGGATCGAGTGGCTGGTCCAGCGCCTGCGGGACGAGCGCCGGCGCCTGGACGAGCTGAGCTACCGCGGCCTGGAACTGCGCTCCACCATCAGCCTGACCTACCGGGCGCTTCCGCCGTCGGCGCAGCGGCTGTTCCGGTTGTTCTCCCTGGTGCAGGCGCCCGCCTCACCGGCCTGGGTCGCGGCAGCCTTGCTGGACTGCGACTTCGCGTCGGCGGAGGACATCCTTGACCTCCTGGTCGAGGCCCAGGTCATGGACACCGTCCAGTACCCCGGCTCGCCCCGGCCGTGCTACCGCTTCCACGATCTGGTGCGTGCCTACGCGCGCGAGGAACTGTGTGCGGCCGAACCGCCGGAGGAAGCGGACGCCGCCCTGGCAAGGGTGCTGGGCGGGTGGCTCTCGCTGGTCGAGGAGGCCCACCGGGAGGAGTACGGCGGGGATTACACCATCATCCACGGCAGCGCGAAGCGCTGGCGGCTGCCCGAGAGCACGGACGTGGAACCCGTACCGCAGCCGATGACCTGGCGCAGCGGCGAGCGGCAGGCGCTCGTGACGGCGGTGCGGCAGGCAGCCGCCGCCGGGATGCACGAGTTGTGCTGGGACCTTGCCCTCTCCTCCGTCACGCTGTTCGAGGCGAAGGGGTACTTCGACGACTGGGAGGAGACCACGCGCCTGGCGCACGAGGCATCGGCGCGGGCCGGTAACCGTATCGGCCAGGCCGCGATGCTCTACTCCCTGGGGACCCTGCACATGTTCCAGACCCGCATGGAGCAGGCGGAGGAGTGCTTCGGCACGGCGCTGCAGCTGTTCGAGGCGGAAGGACACGATCACGGGCGCGCCCTGGTGCTGCGCAATGCGGCCCACCTGGACAGTGTGCGCGGCGACGACACCGCCATGCGGGAGAAGTACGACGAGGCACTGGCGATCACCAGGCTGGTCGGCGACCGGATCGGCGAAGCCCACATCATGCGCAGCCTGGCGGGCTGTTGGCTGGCCTCGGGGAACATCGAGCGGGCACGCACCCTCCTGGAACAGGCCCTCACCATCTCCCGGGAAGAGAAGTGCCGTCGCGTCCAGGCCCAGGTGCTGCAGCGGTTCGCCGAGCTTCACCTCGCGGTCGGACAGCCGCGACAGGCCCAGGAGGCACTGCAGGAGGTGCTGCGGATCGTACGGGGCAGCGGGGACCGGATCGGTGAGGCGTATGCGCTGTACGGCCTCGGCGCGGTCCGCCGGCAGGAGAAGCGGCTCGACAGCGCCGCCGACACGCTGGCCCGTGCGCTGATCCTGTCGCGGCAGGTGGGCGAGCGGGTCATCGAGGCCAAGTCGCGCTACTCACTGGCCGAGATCGCACTGACGCGGGGCGACTACGAGCTGACCGCCACGCATCTTGAGGCGGCCCGGGACCTGTTCGCCGAACTCGGCTCCACGTCCTGGCTGGAACGCACCGAGGACCTGATGGTCGAGGCCGGGGGCCCGAGCGCCGCGCGGAGCGACGGTCCTCAGCCGCATCGGTGCTGAACCGCCCCTGCGGCGGGACACGGGACCTGGCACGGAAGGGGCCGGTCAGTGGTGGTGGCCCGTGGTGGCGGCCGGCTCGTCCCCGGTCCACACCTCTCCCCTGACCAGCAGTTCACCCGGCACGGCCCGGCGCACCGCGAGGTAGACCTCGTCCCCCGGCACTCCCAGCGCTGCTTCCAGCTCGTCGCGCAGCAGCCGCAGGAGGCGGCCGACCGTCTCCCGTGAGTAGGTTTCCTTGCAGGTGACGAAGCCGATCGGGGCACGCGGGCGGGCGGCGGCGGCGCGCTGCCCGGTCGCGGTCGGCTGGGTGTCGCGGTGCCATTCGGGGCGGTGCGCCGCATCGGCGTCGAGCCGCTGCCAGGTTACCCAGCAGTGCTGCGAGGAAATGCCCAGCAGCCCGGTGACCGCCTCGGCGATCTGTGCCAGCACGGGAGTGCCGGGGCTCGGGTCGGGGGACAGCAGGGTGATGACGGGCATGGAAGGGTGCCTTTCTCGGCGGGGATACGGGGGACCGGCGGGCGCTCAGCCGGTGAGCGTGGCGAGCAGTTCCGACCGGTCGACCTTGCCGTTGGCCGTCACCGGCAGCCGGTGCACGCGCCGTACGACGTCCGGTACCGCGTGCGCGGGCAGCCGCAGGCCCAGGGAACGGCGCAGCAGCACCGGGTCGTCGGCGGCCTCGCCGGAGGAGGTGTAGAACAGCGCGAGGCGGTCGTAGTTGCCCAGTTGGCCGGGCACGGGGACGGCCACACAGTGCGTGATCCCGGGCAGCCGGGCCGCATGGGCCTCGATCTCCTCCGGCTCGATGCGATAGCCGCGGATCTTGACCTGACGGTCGGTGCGCCCGGTGAAGTGGAAGACGCCGTCGGCGTCCCTCAGGCCCTGGTCGCCGGTCCGGTAGAGGCGGGTGCCGCCCGGCCCGCTCTCGTGGAAGCGGGCGGCCGTCAGGGCCGGGTCGCCGAGGTAGCCGTGTGCCAGGCCGGCGCCGCTGACGCACAGTTCGCCCACGGCTCCGGGCGGGCACTCCCGTCCGTTCTCGTCCAGGACGTGCACGGCGGTACCGGGTACCGGGCGGCCGATGGGGACGCCGCGCTCCGCCCGGCAGTCCTGTGCGGTGACGGGGTGCACGGTGGCGAACACGCAACTCTCCACCGGGCCGTAGCCGTTGACCAGCCGCACGCCGGGGTGGGCAGCCAGGAACCGGTCCACGTGCGCGGTCGACAGCCGCTCCCCGCCGATGTAGAGGCTCCCAAGCCCCTGGAAGCAGTCCAGGTCGATCTCGGTGAACAGGTTGAACAGGGAGGCGGTGAGCCAGGCGTGGTCGACCGCGCACGTGGCGATCAGGTGTCGCAGGGTGTCCGGGAGGAGGTAGTCCTCCGCGGCGGTGACACAGGTACCGCCGGTGGTGAGCATCCCCCACAGCTCCAGGGAGAAGGCGTCCCAGGCCGACGGGGCCGCCTGCAGCATGACGGAGCCGGGGCCGAAGGCGAGGGGCCCGTCCGCGGTGAACAGGCGTGTGGTGGCCGCGTGCGGGGACACCACGCCCTTCGGTGTGCCGCTGGTGCCGGACGTGAAGAAGACCGTGGCAGGAGCGTCGGACGGCCCGTCGTACGCGCGGAACGCACCCGTGCCGCCCAGGTCGGCGACGTCGCCCGGGGGCTGCCACACGGGCCACCCGGACAGCTCGTCGAGGTCGGTCACCAGCACGGGTCCGTCCAGCTGCCGGAGCACGGAGTCGATCCGTTCCCGCGGCCACCTGGGGTCGAGGGCGGCATACCCGGCACCGCACTTGAGGACCGCGAGCAGCGCGACGTACAACCGGGCCGAGCGCGGCAGCAGGACGGGGACCAGCGTGCCCGGCGCCGCGCCGGCCGCTGCCAGCCGGGCCGCCCAGGCGTCCGCCGCCGCGTCGAGGGTGGCGTAGTCGAGCCGTACGGTGCCGTCCACCACCGCCGGTGCTTTTGGCGCCGTCCTGGCCCGGTGCGCGACGGCCTGGTGGATGAGTCCGGCTCCCATGGAATTCCCTCCCGCTCTGCCGACGGAACGAAGACCGGGCCGGCCGGAATTCCGGCCACCCACCACAGATATTCGATCCCCTTCACTCCCGTTGTCACGTACCCGAATCCGGGGACAGCGGCCGGCATTGACCTTTCCCACGGCCGGACTGGAATCTGATGAGGCCGGGCAGCCACCTCGGCTTTCCTCAAGGGGGTTGATGTCCATGAGCGTTGCCGGACCGGAAGACCGCATTCTGCCCGCACCGGCCCTGTCGGGACACGACAGCGGCGTCGAACTGCTGGACTACGACGCCGTGCCCGGGCTCTCCCCGGCCGGCGGAGCCCCGGGCAGCATGCTCCTGCTGCACGGATTCGGCGGTGACAAAAGCCAGCTGCGGCCGCTCGGCGACGCCCTGTGCCCGGCCGGTTGTGTCGCCGTCCACCCCTCGCTGCGTTCCCACGGCGACAGCCACCAGCCGGACTGGGGCTACTCGGTACTCGACTTCTCCGCCGACCTCCACCGCATCGCCGACATCCTGCCGGACGAGGTGCACCTGGTCGGCTACTCGTACGGCGGGCTGGTGGCGGCCGTCTCCGCGGTCACCTGGGGCGCGTCCCGGGTACGCAGCCTGGTGGTGATCGACCAGTCCTTCGACGCGCACCCCGCGCTGCACGTGGCCGACGAGTGGGCCGAGGGCAGCCTGCTGCGCTGGACCTACGACTTCGGGCACCTGCCGGACCTGCTGGAACGGCTCGGCATCCCGGTGCTGGTGCTGGCCGGCACCGACAGCGGCAACCTCCTGGCCGGCGAACGCGAGCGCCTTTCCGGCCGGAGCGGCGGAATGCTCCGGCTGGAGACCATCCGGGGTTCGCATGCCGACTGCTACCGCAATACGGAGGAGATCGCGTCCGTGATGCGTGAATTCTATCGGGATCACTTCGCCGGGATTTCCGGTCTTCCCGGGCTTTCCGGAAACGGCAGCGGCAACGGCAACGGCATGGGCAACGGAATCGGCGAGAAGGAAAAATCCGCGTGAAGTCCCGGCTCATCGAAGACGGCCCCGGCCGCACCCTCATTCTCGGCACACTCGTCAATTCCCTGGGAAACGGCGTCTTCCTGACCTGTTCCGCCCTCTACTTCACCCGGATCGTGGGCTTCAGCCCGTCCCGGCTCGGCCTCGGCCTGACCATCGCCGGCATCGCGGGCCTGTTCGCGGGCGTCCCCTTCGGCCACCTCGCCGACCGCAGGGGCCCGCGCGGCACCGCGGCGGCGCTCCTCGCCCTCGCGGGTCTCGCCACCGGCGCCTATCTGACGACCGCCTCCTTCCCCGTGTTCGTCGTGATCGCCTTCCTGTACGCCCTGTTCGAGCGCGGCGCCCACGCGGCCCGGCAGGCGCTGATCCCGGCCGTACTGAACGCCGACAACCTGGTCCGCGTCCGCGCCAAGATCCGCGTCGTCACCAATGTGGGCGTCTCGGCCGGCGCCGGGCTCGGCGGTCTGGCCCTGCTGTGGGACACCGGCACGGCGTACCGGCTCACCTTTCTCCTCAACGCGGTGAGCTTTCTGGGCTGCGGCCTGCTGTTCCTGCGGCTGCCCGCCGTACCGCCCGCCCCCCGGCGCACGCCGGGCGAGCCGCGGCTCGCGGTGCTGCGCGACACCCCGTACGCACTGCTCGCCGTGCTGAACATGGTGATGCTGCTGCACATCCCGATCCTCGAAGTGATCCTCCCGCTGTGGATCGCGCTCCACACCGGCGCACCGCCCGCGCTCACCGCCGTACTGCTGCTCCTCAACACGCTCGCCGTCGTCGGCCTGCAGGTCCCCCTGACCAAGAAGATCGAGGGACTGCCCTCCGCCGTCCGTGCCTACCGCACCGCCGGAGTGGCCCTGCTCGGGTGCTGTGCGGCCTTCGCCCTGTCGGCCGGGCGTGGCCCGGTCGCGGCGACGGCGGCGCTGGCGGTGGCCGCGGCGCTCCATGTGTACGGCGAGATGGTCCAGTCGGCCGGCTCCTGGGTGATCGGCTACGAACTCGCCCCGGCGGACAAACAGGGCCAGTACCAGGGCCTGTTCAACACCGGGATCGCGGCCGTCCAGATGTTCGGCCCGGTCTCGCTGACCCTGCTCCTCATCGACTGGGGCACGCCCGGCTGGATGGTCCTGGGCGCGGTGTTCCTGGCCGGCGGGCTGGCGATGGCACCGGCGGTGCGCTGGGCCGAGGGCCGGCTGGCCGGGGCCCGTTCAGCCGCCGCGACCGCCGCCTGAACGGTCCGTGCCGCCCACCCCTACGACATGTCAGACGAGGGAGACGATGACCCACACAGAAACCACCAGCGTCCTCGGCCGCGACGGCGTGGAGCTCCAACTCACCGATATCTGGCGCCGTTTGCTGGGCCGCGACGACGTCGGCATCCACGATGACTTCTTTTCGCTCGGCGGCCACTCGCTGCTCGCCATCAAGCTGACGGTGGAAGTGCGCAGGCTCTTCCAGGTCGACCTGACCGCCGCGGACCTGCTCTCCGCGGCCACGGTCGCCGAACTCGCGGAGATCGTCCGGGGTGGCACGGCCCAGCGGCAGGGCCAGCTGGTCCGCGTCCAGCAGGGTTCGGACGGCAGCCCGGTGTACGCCCTGCCGCCGGTGTCGGGAACCGTGCTGCTCTACCCGCCCATCGCCCGCGCCATGGGCCTCGACCAGCCCTTCTGGGCCCTGCAGTCGCTCGGCCTGCTGCCCGGCGAGGAACCCCTCTCCTCGCTCGAGGAGATCGCCGAGCACTTCATCGAGCAGCTGCGGACCGTCCACCCCGACGGCGCCCCGTGGAACCTGATCGGCTACTCGATGGGCGGACTGCTCGCCTACGAGATCGCCCGCCGGCTCCGGGAGCGCGGTGAGCGCGTCGGGCTCGTCGGCCTGCTGGACACCCGCATCACGGTCGAGCCCAGCGGAGACCCGGACTTCGCGCTGCGCGCCCTGCTGTGGCGCGGGCTCCGGCTGGAGCTGGACGTCGACTGGCTGCGCGGGCTGGACCCCGGCACCCGGGCGCAGGTCCTGGTGGAGCGGGCCGTCGCGGCCGGCACCATGCCCGCCGACTTCGACGCCGACCGGCTGCGTCGCATGGTCGATATGTATCAGCACAACCTGGACGCCCTGACGGCCTACGAGATCAAGCCGTACGACGGCCCCGTCACCGTCTTCCGCGTCACCGACCGCTCCCTGGAGGGCGGCACGCTCCCCGAGGACCTGGGCTGGGGCGAGGTCGCGGAGCAAGCCGTCGTCATCGACGTCCCGGGCGACCACTTCACGATGGTCGAGCCCGGCCAGGTCGAGGTCCTGGGCCGCCGGCTGCGCGAACAGCTCGACACGGTGTCCGCGGCCGCCCCGGCCTCCTGACGGCCCGCACCCGGATGACCGCCGTCCCACGGAACGGAGTACCCATGCAGGAGACCCACGGGACCTCGCCCTCGTACGTCGTCCACCCCATCGGCGTCGTCCGCTCGCCCCGCAGCGTGCCCGAACACGACCGCTGGGGCGGTGTCAGCTCGGTCATCGAGCTGGACCCCGAGCGGCTGCGGCCCGAGGCCGTGACCGGCCTGGAGCAGTTCTCGCACCTCGAAATCGTCTTCCACTTCCATCTGGTCCCCGAGACCGCGGCCGTCACCGGCGACTGCCACCCCCGGGACCGCACCGACCTGCCCCGCCTCGGCATCCTCGCCCAACGGCTCAAGGAACGCCCCAACCGGCTCGGCGTCTCGCGCTGCGAGCTGGTCCGCGTCGACGGCCTGTCCCTGCACGTACGGGCACTCGACGCGCTGGACGGCACGCCGGTCCTCGACATCAAGCCGTACCAGCGGCTCTTCCAGCCGGAGGCGGAGACGGTCCGCGAGCCGGCCTGGCTGCACGCGGCGATGTCCCGCTACTACAGCCCCTGAACGCCACACCGTCCTCGTGCCACTCCTCCCACCCGGTCCGGCCACAAGCCACCCCGGGCCCTCCACAACCAAGGAGTCACATGTCCGTCCACACCACGACCGGCGGCACCACGGCCGATCTCGAACTCAACCTCGGTCGTCTCCTCGACCGCAACCCGCAGCTCCAGATCCCGCGCGACGAGTACAACATCAACGTCACCTCGAACGAGGGTGACCGGCTCAGCAGCGACGAACTCGCCGCGGAGTACGGCGCGTTCCCGGGCGCGGGCCACCCGGCACACCTGTACTTCCACCTCCCGCTCTGCAACTACATCTGTCATTTCTGCAACTACGTCAAACGGCTGGTGCCCCGCGGCAAGGAGGACGGCGCCCTGCGCCTGTGGTCCGACCTGCTGATCGAGGAGTCCCGCCGCTACCTGGACCGCTACGACTGGATACCCCGGGCCCGCATCGAGTCCTTCTACATCGGCGGCGGCACCGCGGCCCTGCTGCTCAACAGCCCCGACTTCATCAAGCCGCTGGTCGAGCACGTCCGGGAGAACTACGAACTGGCCGACGGCATCGAGTTCAACATCGAGGGCAACCCGGAGAACTTCCAGCGCCACCACCTGGAGACCGCACGGGAGCTGGGCTTCAACCGGTTCAGTCTCGGGGTGCAGTCGCTGCAGGACGAGGTGAACGACTTCACCAAGCGCCGCCACTCCGCGGCCCAGTCGATCGAGGCGGTCGAGAACCTGCTCGCCACCGGCTGCCCCTTCAACGTCGACATGATGTTCGGCCTGCCGTACCAGACCCCGGAGTCGGTACGCCGCGACATGGAGATCCTGACCGGCCTCGGCGTTCCCACCATCACCATCTACCGGCTGCGCAACGCCGACCGGGAGGAGATGGGCATCGGCAACCGCGCGGTCTGGAACAACCCCGCGGTGCGCGAACGGCTCATCCGCGAGGGCCGTTTCCCGGGCCTGGACTCGACGTACGCGATGCGCCAGGAGGCCGTCGAGGTCCTGCTGGAGCAGGGCTACTACCCCAGCCCCTGCGGCTGGTGGAGCCGGCCCGGCACCTACGAGGGCGGCAACATCCCGCAGACCTCGAAGAACAAGTGGGAGCACTACAACACCATGATCGCCTACGGTCCCGGGGCCTACGGCTGGCTCACCGGTGCCGAGGAGGAGTTCCTGCAGACGCACAACATCACCGACATCAGCAAGTACGTGTCGTTCATGCAGAACAACGAGGGCCTGCCGCTCAACTTCGGCCGCCGGCTCAGTGGCCACAAGGCCATCGGCACCGCGCTCGGCTTCAACTTCAAGGCCAACCAGCCGATCGTCCTGGAGCGCTACAAGGAGCGGTTCGGCGCCGACCTGCTGGAGATGGAGCCCTTCGCCTCCGCGTTCGCCGAGCTGCTGGAGCGCGGCCTGGTCGAGAAGGCCGGCAACGGCACCGCCCTCCGTCCGACCCTGGACGGCGAGGCCCTGCACGAGGAGATCATCTTCCACTACTTCCACCAGCGCATCGGCCTGTCCGACGCGCCCGTGTGCCGGCGGTGACCGTGCAGCAGACCGCACCCACGACCGTCCCCGCGTCCCCGGCCCACGGGCCGGTCCGCCGGGTCGAGGACGCCTTCGCCGCCCTGCACGGCGCCGACCGTGCGCTGCTCGTACCCGGAGCGGTGGCCGCCACCACGGGCACGCTGCTCGCCCTGACCAACCCGGGCGGGCACCTCATCGCCTCCGACCAGGTCTGCGACCCGCTGCGCGGCGTCCTGACCCGGGAACTCACGGGCCTGGGACGCACGGTGACCTTCGTCGACTGCACCGACGCGGACGCCGTCATCGCCGCCGTACGGCCCGAAACCCAGGTCGTGTACGCGCCGTCCCTGAGCGACCCGCTGATGCGCCCGGCCCCGCTCAACGAGATCGCCATCCACGCCCAGATGAACGACCTGCTGCTGGTCGTGGACAACACCGCGCTGTCACCCGCCGAACTGCGGCCCCTGGAGACCGGCGCCGTGGTCGTCATCGAGGACACGGCCCCCTATCTCGACGGCTGGGGGGACGTCGGCGCCGCCCTGGTCACCGGCCTGGACCGGTATCTGCCCCGCATCGCCGAACAGTGCGCGCGGCTCGGCGGCGAGGTGCACGACTGGGCCGCCCACCTGCTGGAACGCTCCCTGGCCACCCTGCACCTGCGGCTGTCCGCCCAGCGGGACGGCGCCGAGCGGGTCGCCGCGGCACTGCGCGCGCACCCCGCCGTCCGGGCAGTGCACCGACCGTCCTTCGACGAGGCACCGTGGGCCCTGGAAACCCACGAGGGCTTCGGCGGACTGCTGTCCTTCGAGGTCGTACCGGAGATCCGCGACCTGTCCGGCATCCTGGCCGCCGGCAACGGCGACGGCACACCGCTCGCCGGCTCCGCCCGGCTGCCCGCCCACACCAGCCACGCCCACCTGAGCGAGCGGATCCGCCGGGAAGCGGGCATCACGCGGCAACTGGTCCGCCTGGAGGTGGGCATCACCGGCAGTGACGCCCTGGCGACCCGGCTGAGGCGGGCCCTGGACGCGGCCCTTGAACAGAGCAACGGAGCTGACACGTGATGCTGAACGGCGTCGATCTACGAGCCCGGCAGTCGCTGGCCGAGCAGATCGGGGAGGACTCCTGGGAGGCACAGCTGAGCGTCGGCGTGGCGGCCCGGCCCGTGGCGGCCGGCCACTGCCGGGTGCACACCGAACCGATGCGGCTCGGATCCACCCGGGTGGCCCGGGCCTTCGGTATCGACCAGCGGTGCGGGTCCGGCTCCGGCGACCACCTCGATCCGGTCGGGTCGCTGCTGGTGGCACTGGGGGCGTCCGTGGCGGACAGCGTGGTCACCGAGCTGTCCGGTGCGGGGTGCGGCCCGGAGCTCCTGGAGGTGCGGCCCTGTGCCGAGTTCGCAGCGGACGGCTCCGTCAGGCTCTCGTACGGGATACGTCTCGACGGCGGTGTCTCCACCGGGCAGGCCCGGCGGGCGGTCGCGGCGGCCCGTGCGCGGGACAGCGTGCACCGCACCCTGGCGGAACCCAACGACATCAAGGCCGTGGTGCAGACCGCCCAGGACGTGCACCTCCTCAGCCGTCCCGGCCCGGCCGGCGCGGAGGAGTTCGCGGCCGTCAGGCGGCGTACCGCCCAGGTGAGGTGGGAGGTCGGCACTCACGTCATCGCCGAGGCCGACGGCGTGCACGCCGAGTCCGACCAGCCCAAGCAGCTGTTCGGCGCCGACCTCGCCCCGAGCGCCCAGGAGTACGTCCTGGCCGCGCTGGCGGCGGAAGCCCTCGGGTTCACCGACCCGCGGGCCGCCGCCCCCGGCGAGGCGTCCGCGTCCGTGCACGCCTCCGGCCGTATCGACCTGCGCGGCCCCTACTCCTCCTCCCCCGACGCACCCGCAGGACTGCGCAACGTCCTCGTCCAGCTGCTGCCCGCCGACCCGACGGAGGAGGGCGGCACGGCGGCCGGCGCCATACGCCGCTGGCTCGCCGAGGGAGATGCCCTGCGGCTGGTCAGGGAAGCCCACCCGATCGAGGTCCGGCTGGTCCTGGACGGCACCCCGGTCCCCGTACCGCACACCGAGAACCACCGCATGAACGACACCAAGGAGCACCACCGTGCCTCGTGAATGGGACGCCAAGACGTACGACTCGCTTCCCCTGCCGCACCAGCAGTGGGGCAAGCGCACCCTGGGCCGGCTGCACCTGACGGGTGGCGAAACCGTCCTGGACGCCGGCTGCGGCACCGGCCGTGACACCGCCGCGTTGCTCGACCTGGTCCCGGACGGCCGGGTGATCGGCGTCGACGGCTCCCGTCGCATGCTCGACCAGCTGCGCACCAAGCTGGCCGACCGGGCCGACCGGATCGAGGTCGTCCACGCCGACCTGACCAAGCCCCTGCCGGTGTCCGGCCAGGTCGACGCGATCACCAGCGTGGCCACCTTCCACTGGATCACCGATCACGCGGCGCTCTTCACCAACCTGGCCCGGCACCTGCGACCGGGCGGCCAGTTCGTCGCCGAGTGCGGCGGCCAGGGCAATGTCGCGCGGATCAACGCAGCCGTGGACGAGGTGCTGGGCAAGAAGGCCGACGGGAGGGATGACAAGGACAGGGTCTGGTACTTCGCCGGTGTCGAGGAGACCACCGAGCGCCTGAAGGACGCCGGGTTCACCGGCATCGAGGTCAGCCTGCTGCCCGACCCGGCCCGGCTGGAGCCGGGCGAGCAGCTGTGGAGCTACCTGGCGACCGTGGTCCTCGGCTCCCACCTCGACAAGCTCCCCGAGTCCGACCACGAGCGCTTCGTCCGCGACGTCGCCGCCCGCCTCCCCGAGCCGGTCGTCGACTACGTACGGCTCAACATCACCGCCCGCCGGGCCTAACGGAGGCTGCCATGGCACACCCCGCCCTCCCGGTCCTGCTGGTCGTCCATGACCGGGGCTCCGCCAGTCCGCTGCGCATCCTCTCGGCGGCGCGCGGCCTGTGCCGGGTGATCTTCCTGCACGAGGCGGAACACCCGGCGCCGGCAGCCGAGTTGGCGCAGGTCGCGGAGCACGCCGAGGTCATCGACGTCACCGGCCTCGGCGAGGCGGAGGTGTGCCGGCTGGCCGGGAGCCTGCACCCCGCGGGCGTCCTCACCTTCAGCGAGTACCGGCTGCGCCTGACGGCGGCGGTGGCCGCGCACTGCGGGGTGCGTTTCCACTCCCGCGCCACCGCGGAGGCCCTGACCGACAAGTACCGGCAACGACAGGTGCTGGAGGAAGCGGGCGTCCAGCGCACCGGTTGCGTCCCGCTCCGCCACCCGGACGAGGCCGCCGCCGCGCTCGCCCGGGTCAAGGCACCCGCCGTGCTCAAGCCCCGGCACAGCGCGGGCAGCGTGGACACCTGCCTGGTCACCTCGGCCGACGAGTGCCGCGCGCGGCTGGCGGAGTTCGCCGGGGGTGACCACCGTGACTTCGTCCTGGAGGAGTTCCTGCCCGGCGACCCCGCGCGGACCGGCCCCGGCTGGGCCGACTACGTCTCCGTGGAGTCGCTGGTCGTCGACGGCGAGCCGCGGACCGCGGCACTCAACGGAAAGCCGCCGCTGGTCCCGCCCTTCCGGGAGACCGGCCATGTGCTCCCGGCCCCCGTCCCGCCCGCCCTCGCCGCCGAGATCGTGCGCCGGGAACAGGCGGCGGTGCGGGCCCTCGGCATCCGGCACGGCATCACCCACACCGAGGTCAAGCTCACCCCGGACGGGCCGCGGATCATCGAGGTCAACGGGCGGCTGGGCGGTTTCGTCGCCGAGATCGTGCAGCGCCGCACCGGCTACGACATGGTGGCGGCCGCCCTCCGCATGGCACTGGGCCTGCCCGTCACCTCCCCGGACCCCGCCCGGTTGTACGGGGACCGGGTGACCTTCCAGTACCTGATCGTCCCGCCCGTCGGCCCGCTCCGGCCCGGCCCTTCCTCGCTCCTCGACGATCTCGGGAACCTGCCCGGCGTCGACCTCGTCGACGTCTCCCCTCCCGCCCACTGGCACACCGACTGGCGCCGGGGCACGACCGGCGCGATCGGCACGGTCTACGGCTCCGCCGCCGATCACACCGATCTGCGGGCACTGCTGGACCAGGTCCGCGCGCGGCTGGACCGCTTCTGGCGCGGTACGCACGTACCGCACACCGGCGCACCGCACACCGACGCACCACATACCGGCATACCGCACACCGGCGTACCGCAGGCCTCGGTACGGTGGGCCAACTCGACTGACTGACCGCCCCTTTGAGCGAAAGGCACTGCGCATGCCCGAGAACAGCACTCCTGCCGAGGTGGTTTCGGTGCCGGTCGGCCGGGTGGTCGGCGGCCGGACGGAGGTCCGCGACGACGACTGGGGCAAGGAGACCGCGATCATCCGCCTGGACGCCGGCCAGTACGGCCCGGAGGCGGTGGCGGGCCTGGACACCTTCTCCCACCTGGAGGTCGTCTACCACTTCGACCGCGTCCCCACCGACAAGATCCAGACCGGGGCCCGGCACCCGCGCGGCAACACCGACTGGCCCCTGGTCGGCATCTTCGCCCAGCGCGGCAAGAACCGCCCCAACCGGCTCGGTGTCTCCCGCTGCCGCCTCCTCAAGACCGACGGCCTCGACCTGCACGTCCAGGGCCTGGACGCCGTCGACGGCACCCCCGTCCTCGACATCAAGCCCTACATGGCCGAGTTCGGCCCCCAGGGCCACACCACGCAGCCCGACTGGGCCACCGAGATCATGCGCCACTACCACTGACCGGCCCGGTGCGCGGGCAGCCGCGTTCCCCCGGCCCCGGCAGACGGCGTGCCCGGGCCGGGGGAACGCGGCCGGGCTTCACAGGGGCTGGAGGCCGAGGGCGACGCGGGTCAGTTCCGCCTTGTTGCCGATGCCGAACTTGGAGCGCACCCGCTTGACGTACGTGTCGACGGTGTGCGGGCTGATGCCGATGCGCCGGGCCACCTGGCCGTGGGTCATCCCGGATGCGATGAACCGCAGCACCTGCTGCTCGCGCGGCGACAGTCCGGGCGCCGCACGGTCGGCCACGGGCACCGGCGTGCGGCGCTCCACGGCCTCGTACACCTGCCGCAGCACCTGGTCCGGGGTCGCCTCGGCCCGCACCACGACGACCTCCGGCGCGCTCCCGCACCACTCCGGCCCGTCCGGCACGGCCTGGGCCAAGGCGTCCTCGACGAGCAGCACGTCGATCCCGGCCCCGGGCCCGGGAAAGGAATCGGCCGAGGTGAAGACGACCTCGCAGGGCGACTGGGTGGTCAGCAGGTGCGTCAGGCCCATCAGGACGAGCGGCCGGCCGTCACAGATCGCCGTGCGCATCCCGCCGACGTCGGCGCGGGCGGCCGGCGGACCGGTTTCCGGGCGTTCGAGGGTGATCGTCTCAGTGCTCATCGATGCCTTCCCCGTAGATCTCGTTGATGCGTTCGATCGCCTCGGCCACCCGCTGCCACGGCGCGGCGGTGAAGCAGAGGCGGGCCCGGTTACCGCAGTGCGCCCCGAAGACCCGGCCCGGGGCCAGACCGACACCGGCCTGGGCGCACCGGTGAACGAACCGCTCGCCGTCCCCCCAGGTGCTCAGATCGAGGAAGGTGTACAGCCCGCCGGACGCCTTGGTGTGCGGAACCGCCAGCGTCGAACCGGCAAGCCACCCGGCCGCGGCGGCGCGGTCCCGGCGTCGGTCGAGTTCCTCGCGCGGTGTGCGCAGCGCCTCGTACACGGCGCGCTGCGCCGGGGTGGAGACGGAACGGCGCGTGTGCCGCGCCCACTTGGCCAGCGGCTCCGTCAGCCCCGGCGGGGAGATCAGGCAGCCCGCCCTGCCGTCCGGCATCGCGTACGTCGTGCTGAAGCTGTGCAGGGAGAGGGTGCGCGCCGCCGTCGCACCGACGGCCGCGATGTCGAGGAAGCCCTCCCTGGTGAAGTCGTAGCTCTCGTAGGTGTTGTCGGCGATCAGCCAGAGGTCGTGCCGCTCGGCCAGGTCCGCGAGCGCACCGAGCCGGCTGCCGTCGAGCCGGTAACCGGTGGGGTTGTTGGGGCTGTTGAAGTAGATCGCGCGGGTCCTGGGTGCCACCGCCCTCTCGACTGCCCCGGCGAAGTCGAATCCGCGGGCCGCACCGAGCTCCAGGAAGACCGGTACCTCGCGCGGCACTCCACCGGCCGCCCGGATCAGGCCGGTGGTGACCAGCCACTGCGGTGAGAGCACCAGGACCTCATCGCCCTCCCGCAGGATCGCGTGCAGCGCGGCGGCGAGGGCGTGCGTGGCACCAGCGGTGACCAGGACCTGTTCGGGGCACACGGCACTCTGCCGCCGGGCGGCGGCGGCTTGGGCGAGCGCCGCGCGCAGCGCCGGGACGCCGCCGGGAGGAGCCTGCTCGTCAGGGGCGAACCCGGACTCCCCACTGCCCCGGGCGCGGGAGCGGACACCGGGTCCGAAGACGGTCCTGCCCCGGTGCAAGCCGATCGGATCCGCGTGCCCGGAGCCGCGCAGCAGCTCTTCCACGCGATCGAGGGGGTGGAGAGGAGAGCCGGGGACGTCACCGAGAGCTCGGACGCGAGACGGCATGGCGGGGTGCTCCTGCGGGAGGAAACCATCGGGGATGAACGTGCGTGACGCCTGACTCCGCCGTGCGACGGCCCGGCGGGAGGGCGACGCCGGGGCCCCACACGGCCCGTGGTCGCCCGAAACCGGTTCTCCTTCTCACCAGTGGGTGTTGCCTCACCAGGGGGTGTTGCCCCATCAGTGGGCGTCGTCTCACCAGCGGGTGTCATCTCACCAGTGGGTGTCGTCCGAGGATGCGGACGTGCCCCCGTGGACGTCACCGGCGCCCGTGCCGGTGACGGTGACGGTCAGGGTCACGTCCCCGTGGGTGTCACCGGGAGCCGGGGTGGCGGCCTGGGCCGGCCCGACCGCCGTCAGCACCGCCACCGCCCCGAGGGCCAGGCCGAGCACCGAACGGGTCACGATCCGGGCCTTCATCATCGCTTCTCTCCTTCATCCGCGGCTCTTCGCTTCACCGGGGTCGCCCCCGCTGACAGGAACAGTTCAGCCCCGCCCGCTTTCGAACGTCCTTCCGTCGGCTCAGTGCGCACCCGCCCTGAGCCGAAAGCCGATCAGAAGGAGAAGAGAAGGATGGCCCGCAAGCCTGCGCGTCACGGAGCCCTGGTTCAGCCCCGGGCGGCTCAGCTGCCCGCCGGTGCGATGATCCCGAACACGCTGCCCCAGGCCCCGGCGGCCCAAGGCGTGGGCCGGCACATAGGCGAAAGCGGATGCCGACTGCCAGCTGCGCCAGTTCATCGAGCGCGTCGAAGCTGCCGATCACGTAGTAGTCGTCGACCCGGTCGAGAAGCTTCTGGTCCCCCCGGTTGGCGCCTCCCACTCGTCGAGACGGTGTCACCCTGGCTCCACGGTCGAGCACCGCCCCCAGCGATACCCGGTCCCACCGGCACACCACTCTTACGATCAGAAGATGACGGCTCCTCTCTATCCCGCCAAACCCCGCCCCGGAGACCGCGTCGCGGTGCTCTCCCCTTCGTCAGGCCTGCCCGGCCTCTTACCGCTGCCCTACGAACTGGGGCTGCGCAGGCTGCGGGACGAGTTCGGCCTGAAGGCAGTGGAATACCCGACGACCCGGAAGATGGGGGCCGGGCCGGAGGAACGCGCCGCGGACATCCACGCGGCTTTCGCGGACCCGGACATCAAGGCGGTCATGGCCAGCATCGGAGGCGACGACCAGATCACTGTCCTCCCCCACCTCGACAGCCTTCTGCTCCGGGCCAACCCGAAGCCGTTCTTCGGTCACAGCGACAACACCAACCTGCTTCTCTTCCTGCGCGACCTGGGCATCGTCAGCTACCACGGCGGAGCGGTCATGGTCGAGCTGGGCCGGCCCGGTGCCATGCACCCGCTCACAGCGGAGTCCCTGAGGGCCGCGCTGTTCACTTCGGGTGCGTACGAGCTCACCCCCGCAAGCGCCTACCGGGACGTCGACCGCCCCTGGGAGGAACCGCACACGTTCGAGACCGAACCCGCCATGGAACCCGCCGAAGGGTGGAGTTGGCACAACGCCGACCGTGTGGTCGAAGGTGCCGGCTGGGGCGGCAGCCTGGAGACCCTGTCGCGGCTGCTGCTGGCTGACCGCGGCATTCAGCCAGCCGTCAGCTACTCCGGCAACGTCCTCTTCCTGGAGACTTCGGAGGAAATGCCGGATGCTCAGGAGGTCTACCGGATCCTCCGGAGCATGGGCGAACGCGGATTGCTGCAAGAGTTCCCCGCGCTGCTGATGGGCAGGGCGAAAAGCTGGTCGTTCGACAACCCCTTCACCGCTCCTGAAAAGGCGCACTTCCGCTCACAGCAGCGAGAAGCCGTCCTGCGTGCCCTCCATGAGTACGCCCCCCACACCATGGCAGTGTTCGACGTCGAACTCGGCCACACCGATCCCCAGCTGGTGATCCCCGTCGGCGGGCGCATCCGGGTGGACGGCCCGGCGCGCCGAGTCGTCGTCACCTACTGAGGCGGCACCGGGGTGCGGCCGAAGGTGAGCGGACCACCGGGTGACGGCCCGCTCGCCTGGGCTGACGCTCGCCTCGCGCATGGCGGCTCAGCAGGAGCAATCGGCGCGGGAAAGCCGGCCTTCACCGCACCAACCCGGCATCCCTGGCGCACAGCGCGGCCTGCACCCGGTTGTCCACCTCAAGGGCGGCCAGAATGCGGCTGACGTGCGCCTTCACCGTGCTCTCCCGCATCCCCAGACCGGTGGCGATCTCCGCGTTGGACGCGCCGCCGGCCAGGAGCCCGAGCACGTCGCTCTCGCGCGGCGTCAAGCGCTCCATCCGGGCCCGGGCGGCGGCCGGGGCGCCGTGCGCCGTGTGGTGATGGTGCGCGATGAGTCGCCGGGCGGCAGCGGGGTGCAGCATCGCCTGCCCGTCGGCGACGACCTCGACGGCCCGGATGATCTCCGCGGGGTCGGTGTCCTTCAGCAGGAAGCCGACCGCGCCGGCGGCCAGCCCGTCGTAGACGTACTGGTCCAGGTCGAACGTCGTGAGCATCACGACCTTGGGCGGCTCGGACAGCGCGCTCAGCTGCCTGGTGGCCTCGATACCGTCCATGTGAGGCATCCGTACGTCCATCAGCACGACATCCAGGCGCTGCACGGTGGCCTGCTGAACGGCTTCCCGCCCGTCGGAAACCTGGGCGGCGACGACAATGCCGGGGGCCTCCTCCAGGATGTCGGCGAGCGCCAGCCGCACCAGGCCGTCGTCGTCGACGATCATCGTCCGGATCACGCCGCCCCCCTGCCGCGCTCGTCGTCGAGCGGGATGGTGGCGGCCACCCGCCAGCCTCCCGATCCCGTAGGACCGTACTCCAGCTGGCCGTTGAGCGCGGCGACCCGCTCGGCCAGTCCGACCAGGCCGTAGCCGGAACCCTCGGTCACGGCCTCGGACGGGGTTCCGGCCGGGTTGCGGATCACCACGGTGGACTCCGGCGGGCCATAGCGCACCTCGAGCCGTGCGGTCGCTCCGGCGGCGTGCTTACGGGCGTTGGTCAGGGCTTCTTGTGCCAGCCGGTGAATGGCGAGCCGATGGCTGGCCGGTACGGAGTCGGGGTCGCCCTCGATGGCCGTTTCGATCGTCTGTCCCGCCGCCCGCGCCTCGTCGATCACCGTCGAGAGTTCCGGCAGACCGGGTACCCGTGAGGCCGGTGCCTCCTTGGTGTCGTGGCCGCGCAGCACACCCAGTACGTCCCGCAGATCGCCGAGCGCGTCGGTGGACGCGGTGCGCAGCAGGCCGATCCGGTGCGCCACCGGCCCGGGCAGGTCGGCGGCCCGCTGCTTGAGGGCGCCGGTGTGCAGGGCGATGACCGTGAGCCGGTGGGCGAGCACATCGTGCATCTCGGCAGCGATCCGGGTGCGCTCCTCCAACCGGGCCTGCTCCGCGCGGAGTTCGCGCTCCACCCGCAGACGGCTGACCTGTTCGGCCAGCGAGGCGACGTGCCGACGGCGGTTGCCCGTCCACAGCCCGATGACCACCGCGAGCAGCAGCACTGCCAGCGGCCCGTATTTGCGGGTCATCCACAGGCTGTTCCCCGGATGCGCCAGCGAACTGCCGACCATCGCGACCACCACGCACAGCCCCTCGAAGGCGAACTGCCCCCGGGAGGCGCGGTAGAAGAGCACGACCAGCAGGGGGAAGAACGATCCCAGCAGCACCGCGCCGACCGTGGTGCTCACCACGGCGAGCACCGGCTTGCGGCGCCGCAGCAGGACCGGGAGGGTCAGCACCGCGGCCGCCCCGACGCGGGGGCTGAGCAGCGTGCCACCCGCGGCCACATACGCCTGTTGCACCGCTCCCGCTCCGACGACGCAGGTCATCAGCGCCTCGGCCCACCACGGCCAGGCCCGGCCTCTCACCTCGTTCACCAGGTCAGCATAGTGAGCCAACCCCCCTGTGGCCTTGGCCAGTTGGCGGCCGTCACCCCCTACTTTCGTACGGGGTGGCCGCGGCGTAACGGCCGATGGAACGGGGCCGCCCGCTTCCTAGCGTGGTGCGCATGAACCAGACACCGGCTACTGCCGCAACCGCTCCCGGGATCACCGCCCTCACCGGCCCGCGACAGCGCAACACCGCCGTCGCGTTCTTCCAGGAGTCCGTCCGTTCCCGGCAGACCACCGGCGCCGTCGCCCCCAGCGGCTCCCCGCTCGCCCAGCGGCTCGCCGCGCCACTGCCCGCCCCCAGCGGCCGCAGCCCACTGCGCGTCCTGGAGGTCGGCGCGGGTACCGGCACGGTCACCCGCGCGCTGGCCGAGCGCATCGGCCCCGGCGACCGGCTGGACACCGTGGAGGTCAACCCCCGGTTCGTACAGCTGCTGACCGGGGCGCTGCGCACGGACCCGGTGCTGGCCGCCGCGTCCGAACAGATCCGGATCATCCCGGAGTCGATCAGCCACACCCCGCTGCCCCCGAAGAGCTACGACGTGATCGTCTCCTGCCTGCCCTTCATGAACTTCGCCCCCGACACGGTGCGTTCCCTGCTGGAGCGGTACATGGCCGCCCTGGTCCCCGGCGGTCATCTGACCTTCTTCAGCTATCTCGGCACGCTGTCCCTGCGGACCCTGTTCGCCCGGCCCACCGAGGCCGCCCGGTACCGCGCGGTAGCGGCCGTACTGGACGGCTTCTCCACCCGCTACGGCAACGGGGCCGGTAACGGCGCCGGCGTCGCCTGGCGCAACCTGCCGCCCGCCCGGGTGACACACCTGAGGGCACCCCAGCCGGCCGCAGACGTCGCGCCCCCGGATTCTCCCGTCCGGCGATAACGAGGACGCCCGGCGCCCTGCGCACGGAGCGCTCCCCGCGTCGCCGCCCCATCCACCAAAAGCAAAAGCCCCAGGTCACGGCCTGTGAGTCCTGGGGCTTCCACGGAGCCGCCTTCGGGATTCGAACCCGAGACCTACGCATTACGAGGGGGTGCGGGATCGTGACGGGTAGCGGTGGGAGGTGCCATCAGATCCCGTTCTCCCAGGTCAGAGCGACATGGTCTAGTTGTACGTACCGCCCAGTCCTCGCACGACACGGGAGGAAATCGAGGCGTTCACCGCGGCTCCTGTCGCCGCCCTGCCCAGGTAACACTGCCTGCGAGCAGGGTCCCGACCATGCATCCGGTCGACATCGCAGGCCCCCGGCTTCAGTTGCGCGAACTCACCAGCGACGACGTGGACGCCGTACACGCCATCTACGGTGACGCCGAGGCCACCCGCCACCTGAGCTTCGAACCCCGAACCCATGAACAGGCCGGGGAGATCGTCGCCCGCTCCATCGCCTCCTCCGGCGAGCAACCCCGCACCGAATACGCCCTCGGTGTGGTCCGCCAGGAGGAAAGGGACCTGGTGGGCTTCGCCCGCCTGGCGCTCGACCCACACGCCCAGAAAGCCGCCACCATCGGCTTTGCCCTGCGCCCCCACACATGGGGGCGGGCCTGGGCACCGAAACCGTTCACCTGATGTGCGCCCTCGGCTTCAACCACCTTGGCCTGCACCGCATCTGGGCCGCTCGCGCACCGCTGAACACCGCCTCCGCCAAGACCCTGCTACGCGCCGGCATGACAGAGGAAGGCCGCATCCGGGAGCACGTGTTCGTACGAGGAGCCTGGAGGGACTCGATCACGTACTCGGTTCTGGATCATGAATGGCGGGAGTCAGACGGATCCGCGACGGCCAACGGATGACTCCCGCCACACAGTGACCAATCGCAGAGCGCCCACCAGCCATGACCGCGGCATGCGGTCATGGCCGGTGCATCAGCACTGCATTCGGTCCGCCCCCTGCCCGGTCAGATCCACGGAGGCGCTCGGCCTCATCCCTTAAACCAGGGCATGGGCTCGGGGCGGCGGTACCACCATCATGCCTTCTGTGCCGAACCCCCAAGTTGGGCAGCGATATCTCGAAGTCGCGCAGCGGGTTCTTGAAGTTGCCCAAGCCATCCAGCTTCATCTTGCCGAAGGCGTTCTTGAAGCCACCGGCGTCGCCGACAGCCTTCGCTGCGAGGCCCGCGGTGCTTGACCGCGAAGCGGTTACGCTCGTCGCAGGTTGCGGCGAAGACCACGACGCCTCCGATCCGGGCACGTGCCCGGATCGGAGGCGCGTTGCTGCACCCGCTAGATCCACGGGTTGCGCTCGTAGCCCGGTTCCTCATCGGGGAAGTCGTCCGGGAAGACCTCGCTCACGATGTCACCCCGGAGGATCCGCAGCAGATAGCTCTCCACCGGACCTTCGTACAGGTCGTACTCCCTGCCACGGCCGATGACGGTGAGGACGGCCCACTGCTCGGGGTCCTCGTGCGGGATCAGGAAGCACATGTCCGCGTTGTCCGTGCCGCCCCAGCAGATCAGCTGCGAGGGTTTCACACCCCGCTCTGCCAGCAGTTCCCGGATCGTGTCCCGCGTCACCTCCATGGTGTGCCGCGCCGTGACCGTGTTCGCCACCAGGTCGGCGTACTCGTTCTCGGCACCTGCCCGATACACACGCAGAAAGTCATCGAACTTCGCGCCGCCAAATGCTTCGAGAAACGATTTGAACGCAGGCGGAAAGGCTGTGCTCAGGGCCTCCTCAGCGGCCTTCCAGTCATTGATGACCGGTCCCGCTTCACCAGTTGCGCGAAACGATGCCAAGAGTTCGAGATCAGTCATGGCCGCCTACTTGTTGATGATGGTCTGGTCGATGTGCAGGCCAGGACCAATGGCCCTGACGTGCACGCCCGCAGGAATTATGTCGCCTGGATTTCGGTAGGCAGGTGCCGCTGAATACTCCACGCTCCCGCGCTGCTTCACGGTTTCATAGATTTGCTCTTCGAGCTTTTCCATCACCTCGTTGTTCGCCGTCTTGTGCATGATCACGATGTTGGCCTCAGAGCGGCCGTCTCCCCCGAGTGATCGGGCCAGGAGGTGTCCACGCGTGTGACCAGCCGGTTCGCCTCCCCAGCCCGGGGGCTGCATCCGCCGGGATGCCTTGGTGCCGGTGTCGAGCATGTCTTGCGTGATCCTCGTTTCGACGCCGGTGGCTCGGCCCATGCTGTCCAGCGGCTTGGCATACGGCGGAATTGGCTTTTGAGGTGCCCGGCCTCCCCCTCCGCCGCGCTCGGCGCTGCGCATCAGCGGCTGGCCGGTCGGACCGACAGGCCCCTCGCCGGCCATCGCAAAGCGCGGGCCCCCCAAGTTGGGCAGCGATATCTCGAAGTCGCGCAGCGGGTTCTTGAAGTTGCCCAAGCCATCCAGCTTCATCTTGCCGAGGGCGTTCTTGAAGCCACCGGCGTCGCCTACAGCCTTCGCCGTGCGGCCTGCGCCGCCGAGGGCGCCCCCCAGCAAGACCCCACTGACGCCGGCGTCCTTGATCTCAGCCAGGTTGATGCCGTGCTGGTCGCCGAGGAGGTTGCGTCCGCCCTGGGCGACGACCACGTCGACGGTGATGGCTTCGATGCCACCGATGGCGGCGGTTGCCAGGACTGTTCCGGCGATCTCGGCGACGGTGGCGGAAACGGCGACGCCCGCCGTACTGGCCGCGGCAACGATCGCCTCGGTGGCACCGGCCGCCGCGACCTCGCTGATGCCTCCTGTGAAGAGGGCCAGTGCCGTGCCGGCGACCAGGACCGCGCCGGCGATCTCCAGCTCGTGCTCGATCTTCTTCTTCGCCTCGGCGACCTGGTCGGCGTACTTGTCGAGGGCTTTGGCCATGTCGCGGGCGGCCGTGGCCACGTCGTCGAGGTAGCCCTTGCCGCCGCCGTGGTACTTGCGCCAGAACTCCCCGAACGCATCGATCGACTTGCCCTTGTTGTTGTCGATCACATCCTGGGCCCGCTTGTGACAGGCAGCCGTGCAGTCCTCGACATCGTCCGCGTACGTACGCCAGGCCCGCGCGGCTTCCCGGAGTTCGCCCTCGTTGCCCTCTGGCCACCACATGCCGGTCAGGTCCTGGACTATCTCCTTGGCCTTGTCGGCAGCGCCCATCACTTACCGCCCTCAAAGCCGGACTTGGCCGAGTGGTCAGCGTCTTCGTGGTTGGCGGCCATGTCGTTCATGGCCTTGGTGATGCTGGACAGGCCCTTGACCAGGGCCGCTGCTGCCTTCTCGATCTGTGCCAGGTGCGGGGCGTAGACGTGCTCGAACTTCTTGCCCTGCTCGTCCCCTCCCCAGGGCTCCCCCAGCCCGCCGAGCGTGTGGCGAAGCTTGGCTGTCGCCCGTTCCAGGGCTACAGATTCTCGGTGGAATGTCGGTGCGGCGGACTTGAGTTGGTCGGTGTCTACGTCGAAGCCGTCACCAGCCATGCCGTGTCTCCCCGTTGGCCGTGTACTCGTAACCCGTCGCGAGCCGCTGACGATGCGTCGGCTCACAGATAGCGACCCTCGCATACCGCACTGACAATCGCCCTGGTGGGAGCGCATTTCAGCCACCGTACGCCGCTGCCCGGCCAGTGGGCCCGTGCAAGACTGCAGCCCCCTACCAGCCGGATTCCGACAGGGGGCGATGCACAGCGCGCACGTCCAGCCTCTTGCTGCACGACCTCAGCGGAGCCGCGGTCGTGCAGCGGCGTGTTCGGTAGCTAGTGGCGCAGGCGGCGCTGCTGTGCGGCTGGTGCCGTGGTTGCCGCCGTGGGCTGCGCGAAGTGGGGTCCGCGGGGCGGGTGCGGGGCCGTTGGTGGTGGTGCGGACGCGGGCTGCTGCGGCGAGGCGGTTGGGGATGGGGTTGCGTCCGGTGTGCTGGATGCGGGTGATCAGGACGCGGGCGGGTTGGCGAGCGGTGGCCAGTTCGCGCTGGGCGGCTGTTTCCTTGAGGAGTTGGTGGGGTTTGTGACCGCGGGCTTCGGCGTCGGCGAGGGCGGTGGCGAGGGCCGGCCAGCCGGTGTCAGTAAGGATCCGCTCGGCGCGCTCGGGGACGGCGACGCGTACATCGCTGGCCAGGTGCGGCAGGTCTCCTCCTTCGGCTGGCGTTGCGTGAGGTCTGTGAGTTCGGGGGTGAGGGCGTGGTCGGCGGCGTTCTGAAGGTGCTGGAGGGCTCGGTGGTCGGCGTCGGCTCGGTGGGCGTGGCCCTGGGCCTCGTGCCAGCGTCCTGCGACGATTGCGGCCTAGACGAGCGCTGCGACCAAGGCGGCGAGGGCGCTGCCGTCGAGGCCAGTGGCGGTGTGGGCGATGTCGCGGGCCGCGTTGCGCAGAGTGCGTGCGGAGAAGGCCAAGAAGGCCGCGGCGAAGAACGCCGGCAAGGGCAAGGGCGGCAAGCCGAAGACCAAGGCGA
The DNA here is from genome assembly GCF_040643995.1 of Streptomyces sp. NPDC047049. Classification (NCBI taxonomy): domain Bacteria; kingdom Bacillati; phylum Actinomycetota; class Actinomycetes; order Kitasatosporales; family Streptomycetaceae; genus Streptomyces; species Streptomyces sp. NPDC047049. Next base: position 111,453 of record NZ_JBEYVM010000001.1, read on the forward strand.
ACGTCCAGCCCAAGGCCGACAAGAAGGCCAGGCTCCGGAAGCCCGAGAAGTAGGCCTCTGAGCGCCCCCGCTCACGCGTCGCTCACGCAAGCCATCCCACGGCACCCCGGCCGTGTGACGCGTCATGCCCCGAGCAACGCAAAAGGCCAGGTCACGGGCTGTGTGACCTGGCCTTTTCACGGAGCCGCCTTCGGGATTCGAACCCGAGACCTACGCATTACGAGTGCGTTGCTCTGGCCAACTGAGCTAAGGCGGCGTGGTGCGCGGCCCAGTCTACACATGGCGGAGGGGTGCTCTGTAACCGGTTTAGGAGCTGGTCAGGGGTGGGTGGGGAGTGGGGCGTGGAGATGTGAGGTGGGTCACTTGCAGTGTTTGTTCTTCGGGGGGACGGTGCCGTCCAGGAGGTAGGTGTCGATCGTGGAGTCGATGCACTTGCTGCCGCGGCCGTAGGCGGTGTGGCCGTCGCCCTCGTAGGTGAGGAGGGTGGCGCTGGAGAGCTGGGAGGCGAGGGCCTGGGCCCAGCTGTAGGGGGTGGCCGGGTCGCGGGTGGTGCCGACGACGAGGATCGGGGCGGCGCCCTTGGCCTCGATGCGGTGGGCGGTGCCGGTGGGCTTGACCGGCCAGTAGGAGCAGTTCAGGGCGGCCCAGGCGAAGGCGTCGCCGAAGACCGGGGAGGCCTTGCGGAAGCTGGGCAGGGCGGCGCGGACCTGGCCGGGGCCGGTGAAGGCGGGTGGGAGGTCGATGCAGTTGACGGCGGGGTTGGCGTACATCTGATTGCTGTAGGAGCCGTTCGGGCTGCGCTCGTAGTAGCTGTCGGAGAAGGCGAGCAGCCCGCGGCCGTTGCCGGCCTTGGCCTGGGCGAGGTATTCGCGCAGGAGGGGCCAGGCGCGCTGGTCGTACATGGCGGCGATGAGGCCGGTGGTGGCGAGGGATTCGGTGAGCTTGCGGTCCTCGCCCGTGGCTGCCGGGTGGGCGTCCAGCTTTTTGAAGAGGGCGGAGATCTGCTTGGCGGCATCCTCGGTGCTCTTGGTGCCCAGGGGGCAGTTCTTGTGCTTGATGCAGTCCACGGCGAACGCCGTGAAGGCGGTGTTGAAGCCGGCGGTCTGCTGGACGTTGGTGGCGCGGGCGTCGAGCTCCGGGTTCATCGCGCCGTCGAGGACCATGCGGCCGACGCGGGTGGGGTAGAGGCCGGCGTACGTCGCGCCGAGGAAGGTGCCGTAGGAAGCACCGACGTAGTTGAGCTTCTTGTCGCCCAGGACAGCGCGCAGGACGTCCATGTCGCGCGCGGCCTCGACGGTGGAGATATGCGAGAGCAGCTTGCCGGAGCGGGACACGCAGCCCTTGGCGAAGTTGCGGTAGGCGGTGGCGAGCTTGTTGACCTCGGCTGGTGAGTCCGGGGTCTGGTCGGTCTCGGTGTAGCGGTCCATCTGCTGGTTGGTGAGGCACTCGACCGGCTGGCTGTGAGCCACGCCGCGCGGGTCCATCGCCACCATGTCGTAACGCGCACGGACCGCGGCGGGCTGTGGCGCGTACTTCTCGAGGTATTCGATCGCCGCGCCGCCGGGGCCACCCGGGTTGACCAGGAGGGAGCCGAGTCGGTGGCCGGTGCCGGTGGCCTTCCTTCGGGCGATCGCGAGCTTGATGTCGCCCCCGCCGGGGTGGGAGTAGTCCAGGGGCGCCTTCATCGTGGCGCATTCGAAACCGCTGCTCGCACAGGGATGCCAGCTCAGCTTCTGGTCGTCATACGACCGGAGGCTTGCCGGGGTCGAGGCCGGGAGGGGCGCGAGGGTCGGCTCGCCGGCGGGGCGCTGGGCGCCGGCCTCCGTGGAACGGCCCGGAGACGCCTCGTCGTCGGGGGAAGAACTCCCCGAGGAGCAGCCGGAGATCAGCAGAGCGGTGGCCGCGAGGAGAGCGGCGGAGGTGCGGAGCAGTCGGCTGGTGGCCATGGACGGTCCCTTGGTCTCGGTCCCTGGATAGGGGTGAGGTGAGTGCGGTGCCGGTCTCTGGAGGTCCCTGTGGATGGAGTGCGGGTGGGGGCTGAGGAGTGCCGGGGTGGAGTGCCCGGGGGGAGTGCCGGGAGGGGCTGAGGGGGCGGTGCTGGGGGCGGTGGCAGTCGTGAGGGTGATGGTGGGCGCGGGACGGAGTCGGGGGCGGGAGGACAGTGGCGCGTTCGCACGGAGAGTATCCGGGTGGGGACGTTGTGTGTGCGTCTCCTTGAAGGGGCGGGCCGGGTGTGCGGCGGGGGTGGGTGGGCTGCGGTGGGTGGGCTGCGACGGGTGGTGGTCAGCCGGCGCGGAGGGCTGCCGTCATGGCCTCGACCGCGAGGAGGGGGGCCACATTGCGGTCCAGGGCCTCGCGGCAGGCGATCACGGCTTCTATACGGCGGAGGGTTCGTTCGGGGGGCGAGGCGGTGGCGATGCGGTGGATGCTGTCGCGCACCTCGTCGTTGGCGAGGGGTACCGAGGCGCCCATCTGGAGGGCGAGGACATCGCGGTAGAAACCGGTGAGGTCGACCAGGGCCAGGTCGAGGCTGTCGCGCTGGGTACGCGTCGAGCGGCGCTTCTGCTTGTCCTGGAGCTCCTTCATGGCGCCGGCCGTGCCACGCGGCAGGCGTCCGCCGGTGCCGGCGGCGGCGCCGAGCGCGGCGCGCAGCTCCTCGGTCTCCTTGGTGTCGACGTCCTCGGCGACCTGCTTGGCGTCCTCCCCCGCGGCGTCGATCAGCTCTTGGGCGGCCTTGAGGCAGCCGCCGATGTCGTCGACGCGGAGGGGGAGTTTGAGTACGGCCGCCCGGCGGGCGCGGGCGCGCTCATCGGTGGCGAGGCGGCGGGCCCGGCCGATGTGGCCCTGGGTGGCACGGGCGGCACGGTCGGCGGCCTCCGGCTCGATGCCGTCCCGCCGGACGAGGACGTCGGCGACCGCGCCGACCGGCGGGGTCCGCAGGGAGAGATGGCGGCAGCGCGAACGAATGGTGGGGAGGACGTCCTCCACGGAGGGGGCGCACAGCAGCCAGACCGTACGGGGCGCGGGCTCCTCGACGGCCTTGAGGAGGACATTGCCGGCGCCTTCGGTGAGGCGGTCGGCGTCCTCCAGGACGATCACCTGCCAGCGACCGCCGGCCGGGGAGAGGGAGGACCGGCGGACCAGGTCGCGGGTCTCCTTGACGCCGATGGAGAGCAGGTCCGTACGGACGATCTCGACGTCGGCGTGCGTGCCGACCAGGGACGTATGGCAGCCGTCGCAGAAACCGCAGCCGGGGGCGCCGCCGAGGGCGCGGTCCGGGCTGACGCACTGCAGGGCGGCGGCGAAGGCACGGGCCGCGGTGGAACGGCCGGAACCGGGCGGGCCCGTGAACAGCCAGGCGTGGGTCATCTGGGAGGCGCTGCCGCGGTCGGCGGACGGCCGCGGTTCCGACTCCGGCTCCGACTGCGGCTCGGGCTGCGGCTGCTCACCGGGCCCGGGGCCCGCCTCCGCTCCCGCCCTCTCGTGCTCCGCGGTGACGTAGGCGTCCGCATCGCGCGCGGCCGCGGCCAGCTGTGCCGTCACCCGGTCCTGGCCGACCACGTCGTCCCATACCGCCATCGCTGTCCGCCGTTCCTGTCCGTGCCGTCCTGCTCGTGCCATGCGAGGTGGGCGGGTGCCCGGCCGCACACCGCGCAGTGCTCCACACCTGACCCATTGTGGTGCAACCCACTGACAAACGAATCCGGAAGCCGGGGCCGGTCGGCCGAAGGGGGACCGGAAGGGGACCGAAGGAGGACCGGAAGGGGACCGGAGGGGGACCACGCAGGGGCCGCAGGAAGCCGCCCCGAAGCCGGAACCGGCCGTGGCCGCAGCTGTTGCGCCGCGGCCACGGCCGGTTCGTCCGGGCTTCTTCCGGGCTACGCGAGGTCAGCCGCGCCGTCCCCGGCCGCCGCGACGGCCGTGGTCGTCCGCGGCGTCGTCCGCCTCGTCGTCGCCGCGCGGGCCGAGCAGTTCGTCGGCGAGCGTCGGCAGATCGTCCAGCGGGGTCTCCTCCGCCCATTCCGGGCGGGGGCGGCTGCGCTGCGGGGGCTCCACGGGGTGGCCGGTCGCCGGATCGATCTGCGGGAGTTCGCGGGTGCGCTCCACGTGCGACTCGGCAGGGGCGGCGGAGTGTCCCGAGGCCGTACCGCTGCCGCCGTGCGCGGCGGGGGGCGTCTCCTTGCGGAACATCCACGGCGGGACGCGGTCGGCAGGGGCGTCGCCCCGGCCGTCCTCGCCCCGCGCGCCGTCGCCCCGCACGGGCGGCAGCACGGCGGTCTCCTCCGCGTCCGAACCGGCGCCACGGCCGCTCCAGGCGTCGTGCGGGTCGCGCACCGACGGCAGCACCGCCGTCTCGTCCGCCGCGCCGGCCTGCGGCGTCCCGGACTGCTGCGTCCCGGCCTGCGGCCTCCCGGGCTGCGGCAGCGACTCCTCGGTCCGCTCCCCGTCCGAAACGGAAGCACCCGATCCGTAACCGGACGAGCCGGAACCGGACGCACCAGAACCCGACGAGCCCGAGTCATCGGCCCCGTCCTGCCCCAGCCGCTTCCGCAGATCCGCGACGTACGTCTCCGCGGTGGGCGCCTCGGCCGCCTCGGCCTCCTCGGCCGCCGCCTTGGCCTCCGCCGCGGCCGCCGCCTCGGCTGCCGCGATCCGGGCCTTTTCGGCGCGCAGCAGAGCGTCCTCGGCCTTGCGCTGCTTCTCCAGGCGGCGCTCCTCGGCCTCCTTGCGCAGCCGCGCCTCCTCCTCGTGCTGCTTGCGCAGCCGCTCCTGTTCGGCCTGGCGGGTCCGCTCCTCGGCCTCGCGCCGCTGCCGCTCCGTCTCCGCGGCCTGGCGGGCCTCCTCGGCGCGCTTGCGGGCCTCTTCCGCCTGGCGGGCCTCCTCGCGCGCCCTGGCCTCCTCGGCCTCGCGGCGCTTGCGCTCCTCTTCCTCGGCGCGCAGCTTGGCAAGCTGCTCCTGGCGCTCGCGCTCCAGGCGCTCCTCCTCCGCCTTGCGCGCGGCCTCCTCCTCGGCCTTGCGGCGGGCCTCTTCCTCGGCCGCCTTACGGGCCTCGGCCTGCGCCGTGATCTCGGCCTCGGACAGCGGGAGCACCTGGTCGAGGCGGTGCCGTACGGCGGTGGTGACGGCTTCGGGCTCCTGCCCGGCGTCGACGACCAGATAGCGCGCGGGGTCGGCGGCGGCCAGTGCCAGGAAGCCGGCCCGCACCCGCTGGTGGAATTCGGCGGGCTCGGACTCCAGCCGGTCGGGTGCCTCGGTGAAGCGTTCCCGTGCGGTCTCCGGGGAGATGTCGAGCAGGACCGTCAGGTGAGGGACGAGGCCGTCGGTGGCCCAGCGCGAGATCCGGGCGATCTCCGTGGGCGCGAGGTTGCGTCCGGCGCCCTGGTAGGCGACCGAGGAGTCGATGTACCGGTCGGTGATGACGATCGCGCCGCGCTCCAGGGCGGGGCGGATGACGCTGTCGACGTGCTCGGCCCGGTCGGCGGCGAACATCAGCGCCTCCGCACGGTCCGAGAGCCCGGAGGTCGAGACGTCGAGAATGATCGAGCGCAGTCGCTTGCCGATGGCGGTGGCGCCCGGCTCACGGGTCACCACGACCTCGTGGCCCTTGTGGCGGATCCACTCCGCAAGCGCCTCGACCTGGGTGGACTTGCCGGCCCCGTCGCCGCCTTCGAGGGCGAGGAAGAAGCCGGTGGGGGCGGGCGCCTGGGCCGGGTCGCCCCCGCGCAGCGCCTCGCGCAGATCGCGCCGCAGCGGTACGCCCTGCCGGTCGTCGACCTTGCCGAGCACCAGGGCGGCGACCGGCAGCAGCAGCGCGCCGGCCAGCATCAGGGTGTAGGCGGCGCCGCCGTAGGCGAAGTCGAAGGTGCCGCTGCCGAGGTGGTGCGGACCGATGATCGCCGCGAGCAGCGGCGCGAGGATGGCGGCCAGCGCGACCGTCAGCCGTACGACGGCGTGCAGATGCTCGGTCGTACGGGCGGCACGGGATTCCTCGGTCTCCTGCTCCAGCAGCACATGGCCCGTATTGGCGGCGATACCGGCGCTGACGCCGGACAGCAGCGCGAGCACCAGCACCGTCGTCGGGTCCGGGACCAGCCCCATGGCCAGCAGCCCCAGGCCGGTGGCGGCCACCGCAAGGGCGAGCAGCCGGCGCCGGGAGAGGGCGGGCAGCACCCGGTGGGCGGCACGGATTCCGGCGGCCGTACCGCCGGTCAGCGCGAGCACCAGCAGCGCGAAGGTGGCCGGACCGCCGGCCAGGTCGTAGCCGTGCAGGACGGCGAGCGAGACGGCCGCGGCGATCGCCCCGGCCACCGCGGCGCAGGACGCCACCAGCAGCGGGAGCGCGCCCGTACGGCCCTTGTCGGCGCCCGCCCGGGCCCCGTTCTCCGGCTTGTCGCCCTCGCCCGTCGCTCCGGCCTTCGTGCCCGTCGCCTTCGGGCGGCGCAGCCCCTCCAGAGGGGAGCGTGGCCGCGGCGTCGTCGCTCCGGGGAGTTCGATGAAGTAGAGGATCGATACGGAGGCGGCGAACAGACCGGCGGCCACATACGAACCGAGCGCGGCCTGGTGAAGGTGGAACCAGTCGATGCCGGTGCCCAGCAGCTTGCTGATGAGCGTGACGACCACCAGGGCGGCGGCCGCGATCGGCAGCGAGACGAAGCCGGTGCGCAGCGAGAGGCGGCGCAGGGCGTCCATGTTGTCGGGGAGGGGGCGTACGGCGGAGCCCTCGGGGGGCGGTGCGGGCAGCAGCCCGGGTGCGGCGCTCTCGCGCGCGACGGTCCAGAAGCGTTCGGCGACACCGGTGACGAAGACCGTGACCAGCAGCCAGGCCAGTGCGTCACCCGGCGTCCAGTCGATCCAGAGGGGTGCGATGACCAGCAGCGCGAGCCGCAGCACATCCGCGCCGATCATGGTCCAGCGCCGGTCCAGCGGCCCGCCGGACGAGGATCCCCCCGCACGCGCGGCGGGCGACGTCATCGCCGACAGCGGGCCCAGCAGGACGGCCCCGAAGAGCAGCGTCGCCAGCATCCGGGCCGCGAAGACCGCGGTGACCGCAAGGGCTGCTCCCCGATAGCCGCCGCCGAAGACGGGCTCGCCGCCCAACGGGACGTACAACGCCGCCTGCAGGGCGAGGAGTACGAGGACAAGCATGGACAGGGCATCGCCGATGCCCCCGACAAACTGGGCGCTCCACAATCGCTTCAGTGGGGGGAAGCGGAGCAGGGCTCGCACGGCGCGCTCGCGGGAATCCGCCGCTAGGGCGCCTGATGTGGGGGTCACGACCGTTGGCTGCTCGGCACGCGTCATCCCGCCAGCCTAGCGGGACGGGGCACGCCGTCGAGCGCCCACCCGAACAAATGGGCGGGTGCAACGGAACGCATCCGTTGTACCCGCCCATGTCCTGCGCTTTTGCCGGCGCGGCCGTACCGGAAGCGGCGCGCCCGCGCCCTCCGCTTTACCGGCGCGGCCGAAGCGGCGCGGGCCTCAGTCCTCCGCCGGCGCCGCCGTCTTCTTCGCCGCCGCCGTCTTGGCGGTGGCCTTCTTGGCAGTCGTCTTCTTCGCCGTGGCGGTCTTCGCCGCGGTGGTCTTCTTCGCCGCGGTCTTCTTGGCGGCCGTCTTCTTCGCGGCCGTCTTCTTGGCCGGCGCCTTCTTGGCCGCCTTCTTCGCGGTCTTCTTGGCCGGCCCCTTGGCGCGCTTCTCCGCCAGCAGCTCGTAGCCCCGCTCGGCGGTGACCGTCTCGACGTCGTCGTCCCGCCGCAGCGTCGCGTTGGTCTCGCCATCGGTGACATACGCACCGAACCGGCCGTCCTTGACCACCACCGGCTTGCCGCTCACCGGGTCCGTGCCCAGCTCCTTCAGCGGCGGCTTGGCGGCGGCCCGCCCGCGCTGCTTGGGCTGTGCGTAGATCGCCAGCGCCTCGTCGGTCGTGATCGTGAAGAGCTGTTCCTCGCTCTCCAGGGAGCGCGAGTCGGTGCCCTTCTTCAGATACGGGCCGTAGCGGCCGTTCTGCGCGGTGATCTCCACGCCCTCGGGGTCCTTGCCGACGACGCGCGGCAGCGACATCAGCTTGAGCGCGTCCGCCAGGGTCACGGTGTCCAGGGACATCGACTTGAAGAGCGAGGCGGTGCGCGGCTTGACCGCGTTCTTGCCGGTCTTCGGGGTGCCCTCGGGCAGGATCTCGGTGACGTACGGGCCGTAGCGGCCGTCCTTGGCGACGATCTGGCGGCCGGACTCCGGGTCCATGCCCAGCTCGAAGTCGCCGCTCGGCTTGGCGAGCAGTTCCTCCGCGTACTCCACGGTCAGCTCGTCGGGCGCCAGGTCGTCGGGGACATCGGCGCGCTGATGGCCCTCGGCGTCCTTCTCCCCGCGCTCGACGTACGGGCCGTAGCGGCCGACCCGCAGCTTGATGTCGTCGCTGACGGGGAAGGACGAGATCTCCCGGGCGTCGATGGCGCCCAGGTCCTCGACCAGCTCCTTCAGGCCGCCGAGGTGGTCGCCGTCGCCGTTCCCGGCGTCCGAGGCGGCTCCCGTGGCATCGCCCTCGCCGAAGTAGAAGCGCCGCAGCCACGGCACGGCCTGCGCCTCACCCCGGGCGATGCGGTCGAGGTCGTCCTCCATCTTGGCGGTGAAGCCGTAGTCGACCAGCCGGCCGAAGTGCTTCTCCAGGAGGTTGACCACCGCGAAGGAGAGGAAGGACGGGACGAGCGCGGTGCCCTTCTTGAAGACATAGCCGCGGTCGAGGATGGTGCCGATGATCGAGGCGTACGTCGACGGGCGGCCGATCTCGCGCTCTTCCAGCTCCTTGACCAGCGTGGCCTCGGTGTAGCGGGCGGGCGGCTTGGTGGCGTGCCCGTCGGCGGTGATCTCCTGCGCGGCGAGCGCATCGCCCTCGGCGACCTGCGGCAGCCGGCGCTCGCGGTCGTCGAGCTCGGCGTTGGGGTCGTCGGCGCCCTCCACATAGGCCTTGAGGAAGCCGTGGAAGGTGATGGTCTTGCCGGACGCGCTGAACTCGGCGTCCCGGCCGTCGGCGGCCCGGCCACCGATCTTGACGGTGACGGAGTTACCGGTCGCGTCCTTCATCTGGGAGGCGACGGTCCGCTTCCAGATGAGCTCGTAGAGCTTGAACTGGTCGCCGGTCAGACCGGTCTCGGCCGGGGTGCGGAAGCGGTCGCCGGAGGGGCGGATCGCCTCGTGCGCCTCCTGGGCGTTCTTGACCTTGCCGGCGTAGGTGCGCGGCGTGTCCGGCAGGTAGTTCGCGCCGTACAGGTGCGTCACCTGCGCCCGGGCCGCGGCGACCGCGGTGTCCGAGAGCGTGGTGGAGTCCGTACGCATATAGGTGATGAAGCCGTTCTCGTACAGCTTCTGCGCCACCTGCATCGTCGCCTTGGCGCCGAAGCCGAGCTTGCGGCTGGCCTCCTGCTGGAGGGTGGTCGTCCGGAACGGGGCGTACGGCGAGCGGCGGTAGGGCTTGGACTCGACCGAGCGCACCGCGAAGTCGGTGTGCTCCAGGGCGGCGGCGAGCGCGCGGGCGTTCGCCTCGTCCAGATGGAGGACGTCGTTCTTGAGCTGCCCGTTGGGACCGAAGTCACGGCCCTGCGCAATACGGCGGCCGTCGACGGTGTTGAGCCGGGCGGTCAGGGTCGACGGGTCGCTGGCGTCACCCGCGCGTCCCGTGGCGAAGGTGCCGGTCAGGTCCCAGTACTCGGCGGAGCGGAAGGCGATGCGCTCGCGCTCCCGCTCGACGACGAGCCGGGTCGCGACGGACTGCACCCGGCCGGCCGACAGCCGGGGCATGACCTTCTTCCACAGGACCGGCGAGACCTCGTAGCCGTAGAGGCGGTCGAGGATCCGGCGGGTCTCCTGGGCGTCGACCAGCTTCTGGTTCAGGTCGCGCGGATTGGCGACGGCCTCACGGATCGCGTCCTTGGTGATCTCGTGGAAGACCATCCGGTGGACGGGGACCTTGGGCTTCAGGATCTCCTGGAGGTGCCAGGCGATGGCCTCGCCCTCGCGGTCCTCATCTGTGGCGAGGTAGAGCTCGTCGGACTCGGCCAGCAGCTCCTTGAGCTTCTTGACCTGGTCCTTCTTGTCACTGTTGACGACGTAGATCGGCTGGAAGTCGGCGTCGACATTCACGCCGAGGCGTGCCCAGGGCTCGCCCTTGTACTTCGCCGGGACCTCTGCGGCGCCGTTGGGCAGGTCGCGGATGTGTCCGACGCTCGCCTCGACCACGTAGCCAGGGCCGAGGTAGCCCTTGATCGTCTTCGCCTTGGCAGGCGACTCGACGATGACGAGTCGGCGGCCGCCGCCGTCTGTGGTCTCGCTGGTCGGGGACAACTTCGCTCTTCTCTCCGGTCGACGCTGGAAATGCCCCCCGGCCGGACGCCGGGGGCGCAATGCGGTGACGCTTGACGCTGCGGAGTGTGACGGTACCTCCCGGCCCCGTGTCAAACGGAAAAACCCCGCAACGCCACTCGAACGGTAACCCGACTACATGCCTTCATGCCGCCCGGACCGCTTCGGGCGCTCACTACGGGCCCGGGGCGCGCCTTGTGGATCACGGCGGCGCCGTACGGCTCCCCGGCGCCCACCTCGGACGTTCCCCGCGCGGCGCAGCTCCGGCACCCTCGGTGATGTCACACAGTGACGGATCCCGGCCGTCCGCCACCCGCCCGCAGTCGCACGCCGCACCGTCCGCGGACCGGCGACTGTCACAGGGCGGCGCCGGTTGCCGTCATTGCCTTGATACAGCACGTAAGCGGGCTGGCAGGATGGAAACGGCACGGCTCGCCGTTCGAGTCGAGTACTGCCGTCATCACGCACCCTCGGGGGGACCTCACCCATGGCGAACCAGCACCCCGGACCGCCGCCGGACCAGCCGGCCGGTCAGTCCGGCCAGTCCGGTCAGTCCGGTCAGTCCGGCCAGAACCCTTACGCCAAGCCGGACGGCCCTCAGCCCGCCGATGCCGGTTACGGCACGCCGCAGGGCGGCCGCCCCGGGGAGCCCGGATACGGCTATCCGCAGGCCGGCTCGCCGCCGCAGCCACCTGCCCAGCCCCATGCCCAGCCCGGATACGGCTACCCGAGCGACGCCCCGGCGCCGCCCGCGCCCGGATTCCCGCCCGGCACTCCGCCGCAGCCGGCGCCCGGCGGGTTCCAGACCGGCCCCGGCGGGTACCAGGCCGGGGCCCAGCCCGGCGGGATGGCGCTGTCGCTCGGCGACATCGCGGTGACCGGCGACACGATCATGACGCCGGCCGGGCCGATGCCGCTCAGGGGCGCGGTCTGGACGGCGACGGACATGTCGCGCACGGAGGAGAAGATGCCGACGCACGCGGTCGTGCTCGCCGTCGTTTTCTTCTTCTTCTGCCTGCTCGGCCTGCTCTTCCTGCTGATGAAGGAGCGGGTGACCACCGGCTTCGTGCAGGTCACGGTGAACAGCGGAGGCCGGCACCACTCCACGATGATCCCGGTGCAGTCCCGCGAGCAGGTGATGTTCGTCCTCAACCAGGTCAACTACGCCAGGTCGCTGAGCGTGTGAGCCCCGGCACGCCATGGGGTCCCGCCGAGCCCGCGGGACCCAGCGCGAAATCGGTCCGGACGCGTACCGTCCGCCAGGCGTCGATCGCCCTCGGCGCCGGGGCGGCGGCCGCCGTCTATCTCTGGCACACCGATCCGCACCAACCGGGGCAGCTGCTGCTCCCCTGCCCGTTCAAATGGGCCACCGGGCTGCTGTGCCCGCTGTGCGGCGGGACACGGATGGCGTACGACCTGATGCACGGCGATGTCGTGCGGGCCTTCCACGACAACGCGCTGCTGCTCACGCTGGCCGGCCCGGCCGTGGCGTACGCCGTCGGGCGCTGGCTGGTCGCCGGGATCGGCGGGCGGGTCTACCGGCCGCGCCTCCCGGCCCGCGGCAACGCCGTGGTGCTCGGCATTGCCGCGGTGTGGATGATCGCCCGCAACCTGGTCGGTTAAGGGCCGCCCGGCGTCAGCGGACCAGCCGGTGTCAGCGGACGGTGACCTTGACCACCGGGGAGACGGTGCTGCCGGCTCCCATACGGAGCTGGTTGACGCCCTTGAGGCCGAGCTTGACCCGTACCGAGTACGTGCCGCCGGCGTTCACCGGCGTCTGTGCGGGCAGCGAGACCCACTTCGTGCCCTGCTTCTGCTGGACGGTGACCTTGGTGCCGGCCTTGATGCCCTTGGCGGTGCCGGAGATCCGGAACTCCTGCCAGGCGTTGACGGTGGAGACGCTCGCCTTGGCCGTCAGTGCGGCCGCTGCCGGGGCGGTGGCCACGACCGGCGTGGGCGAGTGGAGGTCCTGCGGCGCGGCGAAGGCCGCGGCCGAGCCGCCGGCGAGCAGGGAAACGGCGATGGTGCCGACGGCGGCGTAGCGGAGTGCACGATTCATTTTGGTTCCTCACTGAAGGGTCGTGAGCGTGCCGGTCGTTGCTGACCTTCACTGAGGAACATGGCCAACGGCCCGGAAAAGTTCCCGTGTACCACCACACATCGGCCATCTGTCACAGAACTGGCGTGAAGTGAACGTAGCCCCACGCAACGGCAGTTGTCGGGGTGTCATCTTCTGGCAGCAGGACGACGCAGGGACAACAGATCCCGGCGCCCCCGGCTACAACGTTGCCAGCAGCCAGCAGCCCGTGGCCAGGAACGCCACCCCGAACAGCAGCGCCGTCACCGCGGCGAACGGCCGGCTGACGCCCTCGGCGACCGGGGCGCCGGTGCGTGCACAGACGCCCGTCCACACCAGCAGTCCGGCGCCGAACAGTGCGAACGCCGCTCCGGCGAACACCTCGGGTCCACTCTCCATGCGGGCAGCCTGGCACTCCAGGACGGCATCCCGGCGAACGCCGGATGAACTACTCCCGCTCGCCGCGTGCCTCTCCCGCCCCGCTCCCCCACATCCCCCTTCCTCTCCCGCTCCCCCGTCGCTCTCCCCTGTCAGCCGCCCGCAGCCACCGGGTCAGCCGCCCGCGGCCACCGGCTCCAGGAACCCCTGCTCGACCAGCATCCGGATCGAGGCCGGCGTACGGTCCCGCAGCAGAACCGGATCTTCGCCGACGAGTTGGGCAATGGCGTCCAGAATCCGCCCGGCCGGAAGGGAGCCGTCACACACCCCGGCGAAGCCCGCGCCGACCGTGTCCACCTTCGTCGCCCGCCGCATACCGCGGTTCTGACGCAGCACCACGTGCTCGGGGTCCTCCGCCCCGGGCAGCCCCACCTGTTCCTGCACCACCTCGTCGGCGAGCCGGAAGTGGCCGGCGAGCAGCGCCGCATCGTCCGTGGCCCGCAGATAGTCCTGGCGGTCGAAGTGCCGTACGACCGACTCCCCCAGCGGCTGTTCCACCGGATGCGGCCATTCCTCGACCGTGATGGACGGGGAATCCGACCCGGACTTGCGCAGCGTGATCCAGCCGAAGCCGATGGCCTTGGTCTTCCGTGCCTCGAACTCGTCGAGCCAGGCGTCGTACCGCGCGGCGTACGCCTCGTCCCCGGCGCGGTGGTCGCCCGCGTCACGCAGCCACAGTTCGGCGTACTGGGTGATGTCCTGCACCTCGCGCTGCACGATCCAGGCGTCGCAGCCGGCCGGCACCCAGGAGCGCAGCCGGTCGTGCCACTCCTCGCCCGCCACATGCTGCCAATTGGCCAGCAGCTGGCAGTACCCGCCGTCGTTGAGATGCGCGGCGGACTGCTGGACGAGCGTCCGGCACAGGTCGTCGCCGCCCATGCCGCCGTCGCGGTAGGTGAGCCGGGCGCCCGGCGAGATCACGAACGGCGGGTTGGACACGATCAGGTCGTACGTCTCGTCACCCACGGGCTCGAACAGCGAGCCCTCCCGCAGATCCGCCGGCCCCGCCCCGGAGAGCGCCAGGGTCAGCGCGGCGATCCGCAGCGCCCGGGGGTTGAGGTCGGTGCCCGTGACGCGGGTGGCGTGCTGAGCGGCGTGCAGTGCCTGGATGCCGGAGCCCGTACCGAGATCGAGCGCCTTGGCGACCGGCCTGCGCACCGTGATTCCCGCGAGGGTCGTGGAGGCACCGCCGACACCGAGCACCAGCTCTGAGCGGTCCGCTTCCCCGGCGCCCCGGATGCCGCCGGCGCCGCCGACCGCACAGCCCAGGTCGGAGACGATCCACCAGTCCTGCCCCTCGGGGCCGCCATAGGGACGCACGTCCACACTGGCGCGCAGCTCGTCGCCGTCCTGCACCAGCCAGCCGTCGGCGAGGCAGTCCGCGACCGGCAGCGCGGCCTGCGCCCGCCGCAGCCCCACCGGCCGCTGCAGCAGGAACAGCCGCACCAGGGTCTCCAACGGGCTGTCGCCGCGCGTCGCCCGCAGGGCGGGGACGGTCTCGCTGCGCGCCAGCGCGGCATAGGCCGGCCCGCCGAGCAGATCCAGCAGCCCGTCGGCGGTGAAGGAGGCGGCCAGCAACGCCTCGCGCAGCCGGGCGGTGCGGGCGGTGCTCTCGGGTTTCTGGACATCGGCGGTGGGGAGGTGCGTACTCACGTCCACCATTGTCGGCCCTGGCACTGACAATCGGCGACGGCCCGGCGCCACACCCTTCTCGGGCGCGTCGCCGGGCCGTACGGAGCCTGCGGTGGACGTTCGCCGCAGGCTCCCCGCCGCTCCCAGGACTCCTAGGACTTCTTGGACTGCGTGGGTGCCGGGGAGCCGGACGCGGCCGGGTTCTGGCAGCCCTTCTGGGCGGCCATCGCCGTGCCGACCTCGCCGGACTCCAGGTTCTTGAAGGCCGCCTCGCTCTGCTTGTTCAGCTTGTTGATGCCGCTGGAGAGTTCGCGCAGCCCGTCCGCGAACTTCAGCTTGTCCGAGGTGTCGAGCTTGTTGACCTGCTTCTGGAGGTCCGCATAGCCCTTGGAGAGCGAGTTCAGCTCCTTGACGGCGTTCTGCTGTGCCTGCTTGCCCTGGTCGGTGGGCGGCGGCCCGGCCTTCTCCAGAGACGTGGCCAGCGAGGCGTAGGCCTGCGAAATCTTCTGGAAGGCCGCCGAGTCCGTCTGCTGGACCTTCTTGGAGTCGGTGCTGCCGTTGTCGGCCGTCTGCATGGCGCCGTTGGCGTCCTGGATCTTCTTGAACTGAGCCTGCGCAGGGTCGCAGAAACTCTTCGCCCAGTCATTGAGCTTCTTGTTGCTGTCGTCGCTGCAGCCGGTCAGCGCGAGCACCAGTGCCGCACCGCCGGACAGTGCAGCCACAAGCTTCTTGTTCACCGGATTGGTCCCTTCCATGGCTCTCGGCCCCGGAACATACACGTCCAAACGGCCTGGGCCACCGGTCGGGCAACCCGCCCTGCCCTCATTGCAGCCATTTGCACCAAGAACCGCAGGGCCACCCGAGCACGCGGAAGGCGGGTGGACGGCGTCTGCAAAATACGCCGTCCACCCGCCCAGTTGAGCGGTCAGCGGGCCCTTCCGGAGGTGCCTTCCGGCTAGGACGCCACCGCCGTCTCGGCCGACTTGGCGATGCTTTCCGGGTCTTCGGAGTTGTCTTCGTCACCCACGGCGATTCCGCGCCGCTTGGAGACGTACACCGCACCGACGATGACGGCGAGCGCCAGTGCGGAGACGACGATCCGCACGCCCATGCTCTTGTCCTGGCCGTATGAGAACTTCACCACAGCGGGCGCGATCAGCAGCGCCACCAGGTTCATGACCTTCAGCAGCGGGTTGATCGCCGGGCCCGCGGTGTCCTTGAACGGGTCACCCACGGTGTCGCCGATGACCGTCGCGGCATGCGCCTCACTGCCCTTGCCGCCGTGGTGGCCGTCCTCGACGAGCTTCTTGGCGTTGTCCCACGCGCCACCGGAGTTGGCGAGGAAGACCGCCATCAGCGTGCCGGTGCCGATCGCACCCGCCAGGAACGAGCCGAGCGCGCCGACGCCGAGCGAGAAGCCGACCGCGATCGGGGTGAGCACGGCCAGCAGCCCGGGGGTGGCCAGCTCACGGAGCGCGTCCTTGGTGCAGATGTCGACGACCCGCCCGTACTCGGGCTGCTCGGTGTAGTCCATGATTCCGGGGCGCTCGCGGAACTGCCGCCGCACCTCGAAAACCACCGCTCCCGCCGACCGCGACACGGCGTTGATCGCCAGCCCGGAGAACAGGAAGACGACCGAGGCACCGAGGACCAGCCCGACCAGGTTGTTGGGCTGCGAGATGTCCAGGCTGAGCCCCATCCCGCTCGCGGCGTTGCCGATGTCGCGCACGGCGGTGGCGATCGCGTCCCGGTACGAGCCGAAGAGCGCGGCCGCGGCCAGTACGGCGGTCGCGATGGCGATGCCCTTGGTGATGGCCTTGGTGGTGTTGCCGACCGCGTCCAGGTCGGTCAGCACCTGCGCGCCGTCACCGGTGACATCGCCGGACATCTCGGCGATGCCCTGCGCGTTGTCGGAGACCGGTCCGAAGGTGTCCATCGCCACGATCACGCCGACGGTGGTCAGCAGGCCGGTGCCGGCCAGCGCCACCGCGAACAGCGCCAGGATGATGGAGGCGCCGCCCAGCAGGTACGCCCCGTAGACGGCCAGGCCGATCAGCACCGCCGAGTAGACCGCCGACTCCAGGCCGATGGAGATACCGGAGAGCACGACCGTGGCCGGGCCGGTCAGCGAGGTCTTGCCGATGTCCCGGACGGGCCGCCGGCTGGTCTCGGTGAAGTAGCCGGTCAGCTGCTGGATCAGCCCCGCCAGCACGATGCCGATGGCGACCGCCACCAGCGCCAGCATCCGCGGGTCGCCACTACGGCCCAGCACCTCGGTGTCGGTGACGCCGGTCAGGTCCTGGTAGCTCGACGGCAGGTAGGTGAACACCGCGACGGCCACCAGCACCAGCGAGATGCCCGCGGAGATGAAGAAACCGCGGTTGATCGCCGTCATACCGCTCCGGTCGCTGCGCCGGGGCGCGACGACGAAGATGCCGATCATCGCGGTGAGCACCCCGATGGCCGGGACCAGCAGCGGGAAGGCCAGCCCGGCGTCACCGAAGGCGGCCATCCCCAGGATGAGGGCGGCGACCAGGGTCACCGCGTACGACTCGAAGAGGTCGGCGGCCATACCGGCGCAGTCACCGACGTTGTCGCCCACGTTGTCCGCGATGGTCGCGGCATTGCGCGGGTCGTCCTCGGGGATGCCCTGCTCGACCTTGCCGACGAGGTCGGCGCCGACGTCCGCGGCCTTGGTGAAGATGCCGCCGCCGACCCTCATGAACATCGCGATCAGCGCGGCACCGAGACCGAAGCCCTCCAGCACCTTGGGCGCGTCGACCGCGTACACGAGCACCACGCAGGACGCGCCGAGCAGGCCCAGCCCCACGGTGAACATGCCGACGACGCCACCGGTACGGAATGCGATCTTCATCGCCTTGTGGGAGACCGCCGTAAGATCCTTTTTCTTGGTATCGCCCTCGGCCGGAGTGGCTTCCCGTGCGGCCGCGGCGACGCGCACATTGCTGCGCACGGCGAGCCACATCCCGATATAGCCGGTGGCCGCCGAGAATCCGGCGCCGATCAAGAAGAAGGCGCTGCGTCCGGCGCGCTGCGTCCAATTGTCCGCGGGCAGCAGCATGAGCAGGAAGAACACCACGACGGCAAATACGCCGAGAGTCCGCAACTGCCGTGCCAGGTAGGCATTTGCGCCTTCCTGTACGGCCGCCGCGATCTTCTTCATACTGTCGGTTCCCTCACCGGCCGCGAGCACTTGGCGGACCAGCACCGCCGCGACAGCCAGCGCCGCCAGGGCGACCACGGCGATCACCAGCACGATGCCGCGGTTACCCGCCGTGAGCGAGGGCCCGGCCAGAAAAGTGGGGGTGTCAAGCAACTGAGGGGTGTAAGGCCCCGCCATTCGTCCTCCTTGACGTTTGGCACATGGGCGCGCGGAAGCACGCTCAGGCGTCCTGAGCAAGATGTGGACGGATTGTAGGGAGCCGCGGTTGATCAAAACAGTACGCGTCAAAGGGAATTCGCCGATAGCAGCGAAGATCAAAAGGCTGACGCCGCGCGGAATTCGCCCGGACGAAGGAAAGGCGCAAATTCACTGACCGCCGCCCGATGATCTCTCTGTCGTATTGATCGTCCATGGGGGCGAACTGATCGCCGCTGCTCACGGACGCCACCCCGGAACCCGGGACGACAAAGGCTCGCGTGACCCCGGAGAGAATTGATCCGCCCGGATACGGCCGAACGGGTGACCCGCGGCGCGCGGGACGCATCCCGGCGCCCGATGAGAGCACGTCAGATCGAGTCCGGATCGCGATGCACGAGGCCGGATCGAGAGGCTGCGGTGAGGGGCCGCTGAGGGACCGCTGAGGGACCGCTGAGGGACCGCTGAGGGACCGCTGAGGGACCGCTGAGGGACCGCTGAGGTGCCGCTGAGGGGCCACGGGGAGGGCCGGAGTCGGAGTTGCCGGGCTTGGAGCGAGGGGCTGCCGGACGAGGGGGCGCGGAGCCCGCTCAGGCACGCCCAGGCGCCCGGTCAGCGCACGACCGACCACAGAGGCCGGCCGGAGAAGGCGCGGGCGGCAGGGGGTGCGCGGGGCAGCAGGGGCGCACACAAAGCGACCGGGCGAGCGCAG
>NZ_JBEYVM010000001.1:130137-579385 GCF_040643995.1 Streptomyces sp. NPDC047049
CAGGCAGCAGGCAGCAGGCAGCAGGCAGCAGGCAGCAGGCAGCAGGCAGCAGGCAGCAGGCAGCAGGCAGCAGGCAGCAGGCAGCAGGCAGCAGGCAGCAGGCAACGATGGGTGCCCCCACCGGCTACGGACGGAGTCCGGGGTCAGGGCATTCGCCGGGCGCTGGGCCAGGCGCTACGGCACCACCACGGCCGTCGTGGTGGGCCAGGTCATCCGGATCAGCCCGCCGTCCTTGCCGGCGGTCACCTCGACGTCGTCGACGAGCCCGCTGATCACCGCGAGGCCCATTTCGTCCTCGCCCTCGGCGTCGCTCTCCGCGGCGCCCTCGGCCGCGCCGCCGCCACGGGTCCCGGCCGTACCGGAGTCGCCGGACACGCCGTCGCCGACCTCGATCGAGAACTTCTTCTCGTCCTCGATCAGCAGGACGCGGACGGGCTCCGCGATGTCATGGCTCTCGTGCAGCCCCACGGCTCGGCTGCAGGCCTCACCGACGGCTAGCCGCACCTCGTCCAGCACGGCCTCGTCCACCCCGGCGCGCCGTGCCACGGCAGCCGCGACCAGACGCGCGGTGCGGACGTGCTCGGGAAGGGCGCTGAAGCGAAGTTCGACGGTGGCCATGCCATCCCCCTCGTTTTGCGGGCGTGCGACGTAGGGGGCCGGACACCGTGTCCGGAACCCCCCACTGCTTCCTCCCCCCGCGCCTGGTGGCGCGGGGGACCGGCAAAACCGTCAGTCAGTGGCTGCGACGGCTTCGTCGACCGAGGTGTGAATGGGAAACACCTTGGTCAGTCCGGTGATTCGGAAGATTTTGAGAATGCGCTCCTGGTTGCAGACCAGGCGCAGCGAGCCCTCATGGGCACGCACCCGCTTGAGTCCGCCGACCAGCACGCCGAGCCCAGTGGAGTCGAGGAAGTCGACACGTTCCATGTCCACCACGAGGTGGTAGCTTCCGTCGTTCACAAGCTCGACCAGCTGCTCCCGCAGCTTGGGCGCGGTGTATACATCAATCTCGCCACCGACCTCGACGACCGTACGGTCGCCAACGGTCCGGGTCGACAGGGACAGGTCCACGGATCCTCCAGCACCTTGCTATCGAGCGGTCGCCCCCCTGGGGCCTCCCCACCGAAGGTAGGGGCGGATCTGGCAGCCGCGATGGCATTCAATCACTTACCGGCAGGCGTGCACGACGCCCTTTAGGCATTGTCCGTCACTCCGGTGACACACTCGGTGCCGATGGCCTCCAATCCAGTCCCGCCGGATGCGGGCGCGCGCCCTTCCCCAGGCATGATTCTCGAACGTCTCGCCCGGGGCGCGACCCGCGCTGCGCGCATCACTCATACGGAGCACTTGCCCCCGCGCATCGGCAGCCATGCCGACTGGCCGGAACAGATCCGGCCGGAAGTGATCGACGCCATCCGTTCGGCCGGAATCGATCGTCCCTGGGCCCACCAGGCACGGACATCCGAACACGCACTGCGCGGCGAATCGGTCGTCGTCGCCACCGGCACCGCCTCGGGGAAGTCCCTGGCCTATCTCGCGCCGGTCCTCTCCACGCTCCTGGACGGCTCCGAGGCGCCGAACGGAAGGGGCGCCACGGCCCTGTATCTGGCCCCCACGAAGGCACTGGCGGCCGATCAGCGGCGTGCCGTGCGCGAGCTGGCCGCTCCCCTGGGGACGGCCGTGCGGCCCGCGGTCTACGACGGCGACACCCCCGTCGAAGAGCGCGAATGGGTCCGCCAGTACGGCAACTACGTCCTGACCAACCCCGACATGCTGCACCGCGGCATCCTGCCGGCCCACCCCCGCTGGTCCTCCTTCCTGCGCGCGCTGCGCTATGTCGTCATCGATGAATGCCACAGCTACCGCGGTGTCTTCGGCTCGCACGTCGCGCAGGTCATCCGCCGGCTGCGCCGCGTCTGCGCGCGGTACGGCTCCGAGCCGGTCTTTCTGCTCGCCTCCGCCACGGCCGCGAAGCCGGCCGAGGCCGCGACCCGGCTCACGGGCCTCCCCGTGGTGGAAATCACCGAGGACACCTCGCCGCGCGGCGAGTTGGTCTTCGCGCTGTGGGAGCCGCCGCTCACCGAACTCCATGGCGAGCAGGGCGCCCCGGTCCGCCGGACCGCCACCGCCGAGACCGCGGACCTGCTCACCGACCTCGCCGTCCAGGGCGTACGCACCGTCGCCTTCGTCCGCTCCCGGCGCGGCGCCGAGCTGATCGCCCTGATCGCCCAGGAACGGCTCGCGGAGGTGGACCGCTCGCTGCCCGGGCGGGTCGCCGCGTACCGGGGCGGGTATCTGCCCGAGGAGCGCCGTGCCCTGGAACGCGCGCTGCACAACGGCGATCTCCTCGGTCTGGCCGCCACCACCGCGCTCGAACTGGGCGTGGACGTCTCCGGGCTGGATGCCGTGGTCATCGCCGGCTATCCGGGCACCCGGGCGTCGCTGTGGCAGCAGGCGGGCCGGGCGGGCCGCTCCGGGCAGGGCGCCCTCGCCGTGCTCGTGGCCCGCGACGACCCGCTGGACACCTACCTCGTGCACCACCCCGAGGCGCTGTTCGACCAGCCCGTGGAGTCCACCGTCCTCGACCCCGACAACCCGTACGTGCTCGCCCCGCATCTGTGCGCGGCCGCGTCCGAACTCCCGCTCACCGAAGCCGACTTCGCGCTCTTCGGGCCCGCGGCCGCCGGACTGATGCCGCAGCTGGAGGCCGCGAACCTGCTGCGCCGGCGAGCCAGGGCCTGGCACTGGACGCGCCGCGAGCGGGCCGCCGATCTCACCGACATCCGCGGCCAGGGCGGCTCGCCGGTGCAGGTCGTGGAGGAGGGCACCGGACGGCTGCTGGGCACCGTGGACGCCGCCGCCGCGCACACCGCCGTCCACGACGGCGCGGTCCACCTTCACCAGGGCCGTACCTATCTCGTCCGGCACCTCGACCTGGCCGACAGCGTGGCGCTCGTCGAAGAGGCACACCCGCCCTATTCCACGACCGCCCGCGACACCACCGCCATCGCCGTCCTCGAGACCGACACCGAGATCCCGTGGGGGGACGGCCGGCTGTGCTTCGGATCCGTGGAGGTCACCAATCAGGTCGTCTCCTTCCTGCGCCGCAAACTGATCACCGGCGAGGTCCTGGGCGAGACCAAGCTCGATCTGCCGCCCCGTACGCTGCGCACCCGTGCGGTGTGGTGGACGGTCACCGAGGACCAGCTCGACGCCGCCCGCGTCAATCCCGAGCAGCTGGGCGGCGCGCTGCACGCCGCTGAACACGCCTCCATCGGCATGCTGCCGCTCTTCGCCACCTGTGACCGCTGGGACATCGGCGGCGTCTCCGTGCCGCTTCACCCGGACACCCTGCTGCCGACCGTTTTCGTCTACGACGGCCATCCGGGCGGCGCCGGATTCGCCGAGCGCGCCTTCCACACGGCCGCCGACTGGCTCACCGCCACCCGTGACGCCATCGCCGCCTGCGAATGCGAGGCCGGCTGCCCTTCCTGCATCCAGTCCCCGAAGTGCGGCAACGGTAACGACCCGCTCCACAAGCGGGGAGCCATCCGGTTGCTGGGCGAGCTGTTGCGGGGTGTGCCGGAGCAGGCCTAGCGGGCGGGCGCGGGCAGCGGCTCCGGCTCGGGCCCGCGCCGGATCGCTGCGCCCCGGCGGGCCGGCCCGGGCCCGTACCCGGGAGGTGAACGGACTGCTGCCCGCCTCGGCACAGACGTCGGCGACCGGCCCGGCCAGCGCACAGCGCACCAGGCGGGTGTGCTGCGCGGCCGCCACCCGGTGGGCCGCGGCGCAGGCCTCGGCGAGCCCCTGCCGGGCGTGGTCCGCGGCGGCCAGCGCCGCCAGGTCCGCGGCCCCGCCCGCTCGGTGCCGCGCCGTGACCGCCTGGCCCATTCCGATCAGCGCCACGAAGACCGCGCAGAGCGCCGCCACCGCGAAGACCGTCCAGACCGTCGCCGAGCCCTCATCGCCGCACCGTCTCCTCCGCAAGAGCCACCGCCTCCCCTCCGACCTGCACGGTGAGTTGACCCACGCCGGGCAGCTCGGCCTCGACCCGTACGCGCACCAGGTCGCCCTCCCGTGCCAGCGCGACCCGCGCGCCCCTAGGAGCCGCGCCCCGCGCCGCCGAGAGCACCGCCGCCCGCGGTTCCGACCGCGCAGCGGCCCGTGCCCCGGCCCGCGCGGCATCCACGCACTCGATACGGGCGCAGACCGCCATCAGCCCCCAGATGAGCGCGGCCACCACCGCCACCAGCACGGGCAGGACCACGGCGGTCTCCGCCGTCACGAACCCGGCGTCACGAGCGCCGCGCGGGACGCCCCCGGCCGTGGGACCCGGACCTCGGTGGCACGGGGCCTTGGGGCACGAGGCCCTGGGGCACGGGGCCTTGGGGCACGGGGCCCGGAGGCACGGGGCCCGGAGGCACGGGGCCCGGAGGCACGGATACCGGCTGTCAGAACTGGACATTGATCGCCCGCTCCAGCACCGACTGGAGCAGCGCCTTCACCGGCCCGCTCGTCACCACCTTGTAGAGCACCGCCGCCAGGGCGCACGCCGCAAGCGTCCCCACGGCGTACTCCGCCGTGGTCATCCCCCGGTCGTCGGCCCCGAGCGCACGCAGCTCCGCCCACCACCGTCGAAAACTTCCCCACCGAAACATTCCATCCCCCTTTGCACGGCCTCTGCATGAATGGCCTTTGATACGTGGCTTGTGATGTGCGGCCTCGGGCGTGTGCCCTTCCCGCTCTTCCCGCCGGGTCTCGAACTCGTCTCTCCCGCCACTCAGTTACGCCCCAGGAGGCCGCCGGCCAGCCCGATCAGCACCGGCGCGACTCCGAGTGCCAAAAACGCGGGCAGGAAGCACGCCGACAGCGGCAGAGTGACCAGCACCCCGGCCCGCCGGGCCCGTGCGGTCGCCGCTCGGGCCTGCTCCGCACGGAGTTCGGCGGCGACCCGGGAGGCCGACTCGACGGCCGGCACCCCGGATATCCCGGCGCGCTCCATACAGCGCGCCAGCCCTTCAGCGCCGGGAAGAGCCGCCAGCCGAGGCCATACGACCGCGGGTTCACCGCCCAGGCGCAGTTCCGCCGCCACCTGGCGCAGCCGCTCGGCAACCGGCCCGTCGAGCGACCTGCCCACCGCCTCGGCCGACTCCCGCGGCCCGGCTCCCGCCGCGAGGCAGGCGGCCAGCAGGTCGCCGGCCGGTGCCAGCTCCGCCCGTACCTCCGCGTCCGCCGACCGGGCCGCGTCCGCGTCCCGTTGCCGCGCCAGCCTGCGATGCGCCCCATATCCCACGGCGAGTCCCGCGAGGGCGCCCGTGACGCCACCGATGAGAATGACCACGAATGCGGCCGCTCCGAGAGGCCCGGCCCACTGCTTCAGCAGGCCGGTTCGCGGCGTGCCGTCCTCCGTGCTCGACGTTCGGCTCCGGAGCCGGAGCCGGGCGAACTGCTTGTGCGGGGCGCCGGGCCCGCCGTACCGGCCGGGTCCGGCGGGCCACATCTCCGAGACCCGCATCCGTACGGCACGCCCACGGCGCGCCTCCCGCACCAGGGCCACGGCGCACAGCACCACCGCCATCACGGCAACCGTCATCCCCACCCTGTGGACAACTTCCACGCTCACTCCGACCCCCTCCCTACGCGTCTTCCGCGGCAGCGACGATCCGGGCCGTCCAGGCCACTCCGCACCACTCCAGGAGCCCGCCGACCGCCAGGCAGCCCCACCCGGCCGGGGTGTGCAGCAGCACCCGCAGCGGGTCGGCGCCGAGTGCGCTGCCCATCAGGAGCCCGGCCGCCGGCAGCAGTGCGAGCATCAGAGCGGTGGCCCGCGGGCCCGCCAACTGCGCCCGCAGGTCGTCGCGTTGATCCCTCTGGGCTCTGAGTCCTGCCGCGATCCGCTCCAGACCCGAGGCCAGTCCTGCGCCGCCCTCCACCGCCACCTGCCAGCACGCGGCCATCCCGGCCAGTCCCCCGGCCCCCGGCAGCCGGGCCGCCGCCCGCAGCTCCCGGGGCACGTCCCCGCCGTACCGCGCGGCCGCCATCACCGCCGAGCCGGCCGCACCGAGCCCCGGGGCACCCGCGGCCAGCAGGGCCTGGGCGGGCTGCCGTCCGGCCCGCAGCTCGCCCGCCACCGCCGCACACAGCCCGATCACCGCGGCAGAGCGCCCCTCCCCTGCGTGCGCCGCTCCGCGGGCGGTCAGCCACCGGCGGACAAGGAAGAAGGCGACCACGGAGGCGAGTACCGGGAGGACCGATCTGCCCGTCACCGCCGCCACCAGCCCCGCCGGCAGGCACCAGATTTCCCGCCCGCAATCCCCCCAGCGGCCGAAGCTCCAGCGCCGTCCCGCTTCCCCCTCGGCCAACCGCCCCGCACACCACTTCCGCGCCCCCTCACCCCGCAGCCAGGCCCGCCACCCCGCTTCCGGATCCGCCTCTCCGACGCCCCCGAACAGCGCCCGGGCCCGCTGCCGTACGTCGCCCCGACGTCCGCTGACCAGCCGGCCCGCGCCCACCACGCAGAGCACCGCGGCCACCGGCGTCCTACCGACCGCGCTCATCGGACTCCGCCCTCGCTCCGCTCACACAGCCGCAGCAACCGCCCCCATCCCCGCGCCTCCTGGAAGCCGTCGGGGCCCCAGACGGCAGCCGGTACGGTCACCACGAATCCGTCGCGGTCCCGCTCCAGGACATGGAGTTCGGCGATCCGGCGGCGGCCGGTCCGATCGCGCACCAGATGCAGGACGACGGAGAGTGCGGCGGCCAGCTGGCTGTGGAGCGCGGCGCGATCCAGGCCCGCCGCCGAACCAAGGGCCTCCAGGCGCGCGGGGACGTCGCATGCCGCATTGGCATGGACCGTGCCGCAGCCGCCCTCGTGGCCCGTATTGAGCGCCGCCAGCAGGTCCGTGACCTCGGCGCCGCGCACCTCCCCCACCACCAGCCGGTCCGGACGCATCCGCAGTGCCTGCCGTACGAGGTCGCGCAGCGTCACCCGCCCGACGCCTTCCTGGTTGGCCGGCCGGCTCTCCAGCCGCACCACATGGGGGTGGTCCGGCCGCAGCTCCGCCGAGTCCTCGGCCAGGACGATCCGCTCGGCCGGGCCGACCAGCCCGAGCAGCGTGCTGAGCAATGTGGTCTTTCCCGATCCCGTACCGCCGCTGATGAGAAAGGACAGCCGGGCCGCCAGCATGGCCGCGAGCAGCCGGTCGCCGCCCGGCGGCACCGTGCCGGCCGCCACCAGTTCCGCAAGGGAGAAGGCCCGCGGCCGCAGCACCCGTAACGACAGACAGGTCCCGCCGACCGCCACCGGGGGCAGCACCGCATGCAGCCGGGTGCCGTCCGGCAGCCGGGCGTCCACCCATGGCCGGGCATCGTCCAGCCGCCGCCCGGCCACCGCCGCCAGCCGCTGGGCGAGCCTGCGCACCTCTGCCGCGTCCCGGAAACGCACGCCGGTACGCTCCAGCCCACTGCCGCGGTCCACCCACACCTCGTCCGGCGCGGTGACCAGGACGTCCGTGACATCGGGCGCGGCCAGCAAGGGTTCCAGCGGCCCGCTGCCCACCATTTCGGACCGCAACGCGGCCACCACGCCCAGCACTTCGGCATCCCCGAGCAGCCGCCCCTGCTCGCGCAGCGCCACCGCTACCCGGGCGGGCGTGGGCTCCGCCCCGGCCTCGGCGAGCCGTCTGCGCACCACCTCCAGCAAGCCCTGGCCCTGGCTCATGACCATCCCCCGTCCTGGCCGACTGCACGGGACCGCATGGGCTCGGCGACCGGCCACGACACCGCACCTGGCCTCGACCCCGCCCCGGCCCCCTGGCCACCGCCCGGCTCCGGCTCCGGCCCCGGACCGCTGCCGGGCCGGACACCCGGCGGCCCGGCGGCTCCCGCCCCGCCGCCTTCGCTGCCGCTCTCCGCCACGCGCCCCCAGAACCCCGCGCAGAATCGCGCCAGCGGTCCGCGCACCTGCGCCCCCGGTGGCACACCACGCGCCAGATCCGCCACCAGGCTTGCCTCCCAGGCCACTTCACCGGCGAGTGGCAGCTCCATGAGGCGGGCGATCTCGTCCGGCGGCAGTCCGTGCCCATGGCGTCCGGGAGTCCCGCGCGCCACCACCCGCAGATCGCCGAGTACCTTCTGCACCCCCGACACCACCCGTTGGGCCGCCGCTACCGCGCGCAGTTCCGTAGGGATGAGCAGCAGGCCCATGTCCACCTGCGCGAGGGCTTCCGCGGCCGCCTCGTCGACCCTGCGCGGCAGGTCCACCACCACGACGCCGCCACGCCGCCGGGCCGCGGCCATGACCGCGCGCATGGCCGGGGGCGGGATGATGACATCGCCTCCCCGGTCCCAGCTGAGGACCCGTAAGGCATGCAGCCGCGGCAGCGACTCCGCCAGCGCGCCGCAGGCCACCCGGCCGCGCGATTCGGCGAAGGCGGGCCAGCGCAGGCCCTTTTCCTTCTCCCCGCCGAGCAGGACGTCCAGCCCGCCGCCCAGGGGGTCTCCGTCGACGAGCAGGGTGCGCCGCCCCGTCCGGGCCGCGGTGACGGCCAGCGCGCCGGCCAGGGTGCTGGCTCCGGCGCCGCCGCAGCCGCCGATGACTCCGACCGTCAGGGCCGGGGGCCCGACGCCTTCGACCGCGTCGGCGATCCGGTCGGCCAGCCAGCGCTCGCCGTCGGGGAGGGCGAGGACGCGCTCGGCCCCGAGGGCGACGGCTTGGCGCCAGAGATCCGGGTCGTCCGCATCGCCGCCCGTGAGGATGACCCCCGCGCGCCGTGCGCAGCCGAGCAGCCGGGGCGCGCAGTCACCGCCGACGATCACCAGGGGCGGCGCTTCCCAGTCCGCTCGGCGGGCCGGGAGGCCATGTGCCACTTCGGGCAGCGCACCGGCTGCGGCACACAGCCGCAGAAGATCGTCGAGGAGCCTTTCGTCCTCGGTGATGATCAAAGGTCCGCCCCGCTCTTCGCCGGTCCGGACCGATCCTTTCGATGGCGTGGTTTCGGCCACGTTCCGTCCCCCTGTCGCTACGCAACTCGCACATCCGCGAACTCGCGACTTTTACGATGCAGCGATCGGGAAAATCTTGTGGATCTTGAGCTGAAATTGTGGACAACTCCAGGGCTGTGAATATCCCCGTCACCTATTCCAGCGACGAACGGCCACTTCTGGGACTCACGGGACTCCCCCCGGAGCAGCACGCTGACTACAGGGTGTAATGGAACGCTTGCGCCGAGGATGCCGACGGCCCACGGGCAAGGGCTGGAGCGGGTCGGCGTCCGGCCACGGAAAATGCGTCCGGACATGCGACGACCCCCGCCGGGGGGGAGAGCGGGGGTCGTCCCCACGGCCGACTCGGGGGGGGAGGAGCCGGACCGGGTTAGCACGGTCGCGAACGATCCGTGACTTCCATGGTGTACCCGAGAGCCTTCTCAGGCAAACCCACGCGCCACACCTTACGCCGAATGGTGGGCGCCTATGCTCGCCCCGTGGAAAACCACTCCGTGCCTCACTCGACTCCCCGTACTGCCGCGTTCTTCGACTTGGACAAGACCGTCATTGCAAAGTCGAGCACGCTGACCTTCAGCAAGTCCTTCTACCAAGGCGGCCTGATCAATCGGCGGGCCGTACTGCGCACTGCGTACGCCCAGTTCGTGTTCCTGGCGGGCGGCGCCGACCACGATCAGATGGAGCGTATGCGGGAATACCTCTCCTCACTGTGCCGCGGCTGGGACGTCGCGCAGGTGCGGGAGATCGTCGCCGAGACGCTGCACGATCTGATCGACCCCATCATTTACGACGAGGCGGCCTCGCTCATCGAGGAACATCACGCCGCCGGGCGGGATGTCGTGATCGTCTCCACTTCCGGCGCCGAAGTCGTCGAACCGATCGGTGAACTCCTGGGCGCGGACCGGGTGGTGGCCACCCGTATGGTCGTCGGCGAGGACGGCCGCTTCACCGGCGAGGTGGAGTATTACGCCTACGGCCCGACCAAGGCGGAGGCCGTGAGGGAACTCGCCGCATCCGAGGGCTACGACCTCGAGCGCTGCTATGCGTACAGCGATTCGGCGACCGATGTACCGATGCTCTCGGCGGTCGGTCATCCGTACGCGGTCAACCCGGACCGGGCACTGCGCCGTGAGGCGATCGCGCGCGGTTGGCCGGTTCTCTCCTTCACTCGCCCGGTCCCGCTCAAGCAGCGGCTCCCGGCCCTGACGATGCCCTCCCGGCCGGCGCTCGCCGCCATGGCGGCGGTGGGTGCGGCCATGGCCACCGCGACGCTGGTCTGGTACACGAGCCGGCGGAAATCCACAAAACCACGGCTCGGCATTGTCGGCCGGACCGGTCGCACCGCCCGCAATGCCCGCGTTTGAAGCCAAACGTAAAGATCTGCAGGTGGGGGTTCCGCTTGTCCGGCCCGTGGAGTACAAAGGACTTAACGGCCCGCGAGACCAAGGACATCCGAGAGGAACACCTTTAACGCAGGAAGTGGCCCACGGACCGATGCATGAATGCCGAGCACCCACGCGACGCCGACCCGTCGATTACGGGCCAGCCGCACCAGGTAACCGGACGAAGATTCCGACCTGATGGGCATATATGTGAGCACGCATGGTAACTAGGCGGACATGCCAGCGGCGGTACCACCCATTGGTACCGCCGCAACCCTGTTCAGGGGCGAATGAAGCAATGCTTCCGGAATTGTTGAACATCACACGGAGCTTTCGCCCCGGTTCCCCTTATGCCGCGCCGCGCTGCAGCGCCTCACAGACTGCGGTGCTCTCCCGTACGCCCAGTTCCACCGCGCGTCCGCAGTGCGCGATCCACGCCGCGACGCCCTCCGGGGTGCCGGACACATAGCCTTCCAGGGCCGCGACATAGGCGGCGCGTCCCAGTTCGGCGTGCCCGACCTCGGCCGGGCAGATCGACTTCGGGTCCAGCCCGCTGCCGATCAGCACGATCCGCTCCGCGGCCCGCGCGACCAGCCCGTTACAGGTGGCGAACGGCCGCAGGGCGAGCAATTCGCCGTGTACCACCGCCGCGGTCACCAGGGCCGGGGCCTCGGTGCCGGTGAGCAGCAGCCGCGACAGCCCGTCCAGCCGTCCGGCGACCTCGTCGGCATCCGGCAGCGGCAGCTCGATGAGCGGTTCGTCCACCGGCTCGGCGGCCAAACGGGGCCGCCCCACCGTCTCGTCCGCCGTCCCGACCGGCTCTCGCGCCCCGTCGGCACCGTCGGAACTCCGCCCGCCCGATGCCGCCACCAGATGGAGCCGTGCCAGCACCCGCAGCGGCGACTGCCGCCACACACTGAGCAGCTGTCCGGCCTCGGCCGTCAGCCGCAGGGCCGCGCCGACCGTCCGCGGTTCGCCCTCGACCCCGAAGTCGGTGCGCCGCCGTACCTCTTCGAGCGCCCAGTCGGCCCCCGAAAGGGCCGCGGAACCGCGCGCTCCGCGCAGCGCCGCCTCGGATGTCACCTCATTGCTGCGGCGTCGCATGATCCGGTGCCCGTATACCCGGTCGACGCCCTTGCGCACGGAGTCCACGGAGTCGGCGACCCCCGGGAGCGAGGCCAGGGTCGCGAGCGGGTCGTCGCTCGCTTTCGGGGGTGCGGGGGACGTCCCCCGGGTGTTTCCAGCCATGGGTACGACCCTACGCACCACCGGACCCGACCCCTCGAAGGAGTGGTCTTCCTCACGCGGATCTCTCACTCAGAGCGATATCGCACTTACCCTTGGTGAACATGAAGATCGCTTTCGTAGGCAAGGGCGGCAGTGGCAAAACCACCCTGTCCTCCCTGTTCATCCGGCATCTCGCCGCGGCCCGGCTCCCCGTGATCGCCGTGGACGCGGACATCAACCAGCACCTGGGCGCCGCCCTCGGCCTCGACGAGACGGAGGGCGCGGCGCTTCCCGCGATGGGCGCCCACCTTCCGCTGATCAAGGATTACTTGCGCGGCAGCAACCCGCGGATCCCGTCCGCCGAATCAATGATCAAGACCACCCCGCCCGGCGAGGGGTCACGGCTGCTGCGGGTCGGCGAGGACAACCCCGTCTACCAGGCCTGCGCCAGGACGGTGCGGCTCGATGAGTCCGCCGTGCGGCTGATGGCGACGGGGCCGTTCACCGAGTCCGACCTGGGCGTGGCCTGCTATCACTCCAAGGTCGGCGCGGTGGAGCTGTGCCTGAACCACCTCGTGGACGGCCGCGAGGAGTATGTCGTCGTCGATATGACGGCCGGCTCCGATTCCTTCGCGTCCGGGATGTTCACCCGCTTCGACATGACCTTCCTGGTCGCCGAGCCGACCCGTAAGGGCATCGCCGTGTACCGCCAGTACAAGGAGTACGCCCGGGACTTCGGCGTCCCCCTGAGGGTGGTGGGCAACAAGGTGCAAGGCCCCGAGGACCTGGCGTTCCTGCGCGAGGAGGTGGGCGACGACCTGCTGGTGACCGTCGGCCACTCCGACTGGGTGCGGGCCATGGAGAAGGGCCGCCCGGCCCCCTTCAGCCGCCTGGAGGAGGACAACCGCCACGCCCTGCAGACGCTGCACCGCACGGCCGACGCCGCTTACGGGCGCCGGGACTGGGAGCGCTACACACGCCAGATGGTGCACTTCCATCTGAAGAACGCGGAGAGCTGGGGCAATGCGAAGACCGGCGTCGACCTCGCGGCCCAGGTCGACCCGTCCTTCGTGCTCTTCGAGGGAACGGCCGCCGCACAGCCTGCCTGACCCGCAGACGGGCGCCCGGGGCGGAAAGGGGTCGTTTCGGACGACTCCTTTCCCGCTCCCGGCGCCGGTGCGCACCTTCCGGGTGAGGCACCGGAATAACTGCGCACCCACTCCCTGCGCGAAGAAGAAGGCAGGGAAAGAGCAAGCCAGAAACCCTCGGATTCACCCGATAGAGGGGTGAATGAGGGCGTATGCCGGTAAAATCCTCTCCTTTCCTTTACCTGTCATTACGGTTCATTTACCGATGCTTGAGAGTCGCCGGACCATCGCCCCACAGCGACGACCGCCGGCCGGCTCACGTCCCGCCGCAGTACACCGCCGCCCCACGATCGCGCCCCGCGCGACCGCGTCGCCCCGGAGGAGACGGGAATGCCGCAGATCGAGAAGTCACCGCCGCAGCCGCCGCGCACCTCGCACCCCACCGAAATCCCTCCCGGGCTCCCTGCGCCCCCCGGGGCCGACCCTCACACCAAGAAGGCCCGCCGGGCCGCTTTCCGAGGGGACCTCTCCGCCTCGGCCGTCGTCTTCCTGCTCGCCGTCCCCCTGTCGCTGGGCATCGCCCTGGCCACCGGCGCCCCGCTCCAGGCCGGACTGGTCGCCGCGGTCGTCGGCGGCATCGTCGCCGGCCTGCTGGGCGGCGCCCCGCTCCAGGTGAGCGGCGCGGCAACCGGCCTCCTAGTGGTCACCGCCGACCTGGTCCAGCGCTACGGCTGGCGCGCCACCTGCGCCATCACGGTCCTGGCCGGCCTCACCCAACTCGTCCTGGGCGCGCTGCGCGTGGCACGGGCGACGCTGGCCGTCAGCCCGGCGATCGTGCACGGCATGCTGGCCGGTATCGGGGTCACCATCGCTCTCGGGCAGCTGCATGTGGTGCTCGGCGGCAGCCCCGACGGGTCGGCGCTCGACAACGCGACCGCGCTGCCCGGCCAGTTGGCGCATCCGCACACCACCGCGCTGCTGATCGGCGCCGTCACCGTCGGCATCCTCATCGGCTGGGGACGGCTGCCGGGCCGCGCCGGGCGGTGGGCGCGCGTCCTCCCCGCCCCCTTGGCCGCCGTGCTCGCCGCGACGGCCGTCAGTGCGGGGGCGTCGGTCTCGCGCGTGGAGCTGCCGTCCTGGCAACTGCCCGAGCAGCCCGCGCTGCCGGACGCGTCCCTGCCGGCCCTCGCCGCCGCGGTGCTGACCGTCACCCTCGTCGCCAGTATGGAGTCACTGCTGTCGGCGGTGGCCGTGGACCGGCTGGCGGCCGAACGGCCGGGCGCTCCCACGGGGCGGACGCGGCTCAACCGCGAGCTGGCCGGGCAGGGCGTGGCCAATGCCCTCTCCGGGCTGCTGGGCGGGTTGCCGGTGTCCGGAGGCGCGATGCGCGGCTCGGCCAATGTGCGGGCCGGTGCGGCCACCCGTCGCGCCACCGTGCTGCACGGCGTCTGGGTGCTGGTGTGCGCGGGCCTGCTGGCCGGGGCGCTGGAGATGATCCCGCTGGCCGCGCTCGCCGCGCTGGTGATGGTCGTCGGCGTGCGGATGGTGAGCTTCGCGCACATCCGGCACGTCCAGCGGCACCGCGAATTCCCGGTGTACGCCGCCACGCTGGGCGGCGTCGTGCTGCTCGGTGTGCTCCAGGGCGTGGTGACGGGCATCGCGGTCGCGCTCTTCCTGGCACTGCGGCGGCTGACGCACACCCGTATCACCGTGACGGCGGAGGCCGACGGCTACCGGGTGCGCGTCAGCGGGCAGTTGACTTTTCTGGCGGTGCCACGGCTGACCCGGGCGCTGGGGCAGGTGCCGGCGCACACCGATGTCGTCGTCGAGCTGGGCGGCTCGTTCATGGACCACGCCGCCTACGAGGCACTGCAGTCCTGGTCCAGCGCCCATCGGGCGCACGGCGGCTGGGTGACCCTCGGCGGCCGTTCGGGCCGGCCGATCGCCGAGCCGGCCAGTGCGCACTCCTGCCGTCCGTGGACCCCGTGGCGCAACCATCACTGCACCCGGCCCGCCGCGGACCCGGCTGCGGCCCCGGAGAGCAGCGGCAGCCAACTGCTGGGCGGGGTCAGCGCGTTCCAGCGCCATACGGCTCCGCTCGTGCGCGAGGAGCTGGCCCGGCTGGCGCGCGAGGGCCAGCGACCCCGTCAGCTGTTTCTGACCTGTGCGGACTCCCGGCTGGTCACGAGCATGATCACATCGAGCGGACCGGGTGATCTGTTCACCGTCCGCAACGTCGGCAACCTGATGCCGCCGCCCGGCTCGGATGCCTCCTGCGACTCCGTGGGAGCGGCGATCGAGTACGCCGTCGAGGTACTGCGGGTCGGTTCGATCACGGTGTGCGGCCATTCGGGGTGCGGTGCCATGGGGGCGCTCCTGGGCGCCGCCGCACCGGAAGAAGCCGAGCCGACCTCCCTCACCCGCTGGCTGCGGCACGGCCGGCCCAGCCTGGCCCGTATGGAGCGCATCGGACGGCTGGGACGGGGCGAAGTCTCGCTGAGCGGACGGCCGGTGAACGACGACCACGAGCGACTGGCGCTCGTCAACGTCATGCAGCAGCTCGACCACCTCAGGGAGCACGCCTGCGTGGCCCGCCGGGTGGCCGAGGGCACGCTCACGCTGCACGGCATGTATTTCCATGTCGGCGAGGCCCAGACCTACGTGCTCGACGAGGCGACCGGGCGGTTCAGCCCGGTCCGCGGCGAACCGGCACCGGTAACGGTCTGACCTGCGCGGCGGCCTCACAACACCCTTGAAACAGCGCCGAACCAACAGGTCTACACCAATATTTTTCCACAGACCTTGTCAGGGCCAGGCGCGGGCTGATGAGCTATGACCTGGGGACACATCGGACGCCCTGGGAATGGGAGAAGTTGTGAGCAACGAAAGCCTGGCCAACCTGCTCAAGGAGGAGCGGCGGTTTACGCCGCCCGCCGATCTGGCCGCGAACGCCAACGTCACGGCCGCCGCGTACGAACAGGCCGCGGCGGACCGGCTGGGCTTCTGGGCCGAGCAGGCCGAACGCCTGTCCTGGGAGACCGCTCCCACCCAGACCCTCGACTGGTCCAACGCGCCCTTCGCGAAGTGGTTCGCCGACGGCAAGCTCAACGTCGCGTACAACTGCGTGGACCGTCATGTGGAGAACGGCCTGGGCGACCGGGTCGCCATCCACTTCGAGGGCGAGCCGGGGGACACCCGCGCGATCACCTACGCCGAGCTGCAGCGCGAGGTCTCCAAGGCCGCCAACGCACTGACCGAGCTGGGCGTGCGCAGCGGCGACCGCGTCGCCGTCTACCTGCCGATGATCCCGGAAGCGGTCATCGCCATGCTGGCCTGCGCGCGCCTGGGCGCCCCGCACTCCGTCGTCTTCGGCGGCTTCTCCGCGGACGCGCTGGCCACCCGCATCAACGACGCGGACGCCCGGGTGGTGATCACCGCCGACGGCGGCTACCGCCGCGGCAAGCCGTCCGCCCTCAAGCCCGCCGTCGACGAGGCACTGACCAAGCCCGGCACGGAGAACGTCCGCAGCGTCCTGGTCGTCCGCCGCACCGGCCAGGAGGACGTCGCCTGGCACGAGGGCCGGGACGTGTGGTGGCACGAGATCGTCGAGCGCCAGAGCGACCGGCACACGCCCGAGGCCTTCGAGGCCGAGCACCCGCTGTTCATCCTCTACACCTCCGGCACGACGGGTAAGCCCAAGGGCATCCTGCACACCACCGGCGGCTACCTCACCCAGGTCTCGTACACCCACCACGCGGTCTTCGACCTCAAGCCGGAGACCGACGTCTTCTGGTGCACCGCCGATGTCGGCTGGGTGACCGGCCACTCGTACATCACCTACGGCCCGCTCTCCAACGGCGCGACCCAGGTGCTCTACGAAGGCACGCCGGACACCCCGCACCAGGGCCGCTGGTGGGAGATCGTGCAGAAGTACGGCGTGACGATCCTCTACACCGCGCCGACCGCGATCCGCGCCTGCATGAAGTGGGGCGACGACATCCCGGCGAAGTTCGACCTCTCATCGCTGCGGGTCCTCGGGTCGGTGGGCGAACCGATCAACCCCGAGGCCTGGATGTGGTACCGCAAGCACATCGGGGCCGATGCGACGCCGATCGTCGACACCTGGTGGCAGACCGAGACCGGCGCGATGATGCTCAGCCCGCTGCCGGGCGTCACGGCCACCAAGCCCGGCTCGGCCCAGGTGGCGCTGCCCGGTATCGCCGCGACCGTGGTGGACGACGAGGCCCGCGAGGTTCCCGACGGCGCGGGCGGCTACCTCGTGCTGACCGAGCCCTGGCCGTCCATGCTCCGCACGATCTGGGGCGACGACCAGCGCTATCTCGACACGTACTGGTCGCGCTTCGAGGGCAAGTACTTCGCCGGCGACGGCGCCAAGAAGGACGACGACGGCGACATCTGGCTGCTCGGCCGGGTGGACGACGTGATGCTGGTGTCCGGCCACAACATCTCCACCACCGAGGTCGAGTCGGCGCTGGTCTCGCACCCGAAGGTGGCCGAGGCCGCGGTCGTCGGCGCCGCCGACCCGCAGACCACCCAGGCCATCTGCGCCTTCGTCATCCTGCGCGGCGGCGCCACCGCCGAGGACGAGGGCCTGGTCGAGGAGCTGCGCGCCCATGTCGCCCAGCAGCTCGGCCCGATCGCCAAGCCCCGGCGGATCCTGCCGGTCGCGGAGCTGCCCAAGACGCGCTCCGGCAAGATCATGCGGAGGCTGCTGCGCGATGTGGCCGAGAACCGTGACCTCGGCGATGTCACGACCCTCACCGATTCCTCGGTCATGGACCTGATCCAGGCGAAGCTGCCGAGCGCGCCCTCCGAGGACTGAGCGGGACGGATCGCGGAAGGGGACCCGGCCGACGCGGCCGGGTGCCCCTCCGCCGTCTCCGGCACTCCAGCCCCTCCAGTCCGCCCACCCCGGTTACCCGTCCCGGCAGCCCGCCCCGCTCCAGCGGCCCTAGGTCCGAAATGCCCGTAAAGTGAGGCCACCGGATAGCCGCTTGCCCCTCCCCGGTACAGTGGGAACCGCGTCAATGACGCGTCAAGGAACTCAGGGTGCGCCGGGAAGTCTGGTCGGCAACTGCAACAGCCGTACGCAGCTACCGAGAGGCCCGGAGGTCACCGCGTGAGCACCCCCACCCACCGCCGCTCCCTCTTCCTGGGGCGGATGCCGCTGCCCGAGCGGAACTTCGTCGCGGACGCGCTGCGCGCCGAAACCGTCGGCGGCGTCCTTCTGCTCGCCGCCGCCGTAGCGGCCCTGATCTGGGCAAACACCCTCGGTGGGAGCTATGAGGCGGTCCGCGGCTTCCACCTGGGACCGGCCACGCTGGGCCTGGACCTGTCCGTTCAGCACTGGGCCGCCAACGGACTGCTCGCGGTCTTCTTCTTCGTCGCCGGCATCGAGCTCAAGCGTGAGCTGGTGGCCGGCGAACTGCGCGATCCGAAGGCCGCCGCCCTGCCCGTGATCGCCGCGCTCTGCGGCATGGCGGTGCCGGCGCTGGTCTACTTCGCCGTCAACAGCATCGGCGGCGGCTCACTGCAGGGCTGGGCGGTCCCCACCGCCACCGATATCGCCTTCGCCCTCGCCGTACTCGCCGTCATCGGCACGTCCCTGCCCGCCGCACTGCGCGCCTTCCTGCTCACCCTCGCCGTCGTCGACGACCTCTTCGCCATCCTGATCATCGCGGTCTTCTTCACCTCGACGATCAATTTCCTGGCGCTCGGCCTGGCCGTCGCCGGTCTGGTGCTCTTCTACGTGCTGCTGCGCAAGGGCGTCCGGGGCTGGTACGTCCACGTCCCGCTCGCCGTGGTCATCTGGGGCCTGATGGAGAACAGCGGGGTGCACGCCACCATCGCCGGCGTCGCCATGGGCCTGATGCTGCGCTGTACCCGGCGCGACGGCGAGACGCAGTCCCCGGGCGAGCACATCGAGCATCTGGTCCGCCCGCTCTCGGCCGGCCTGGCGGTGCCGCTGTTCGCCCTCTTCTCCGCGGGCGTCTCCATATCCGGCGGCGCGGTCCACGACGTCTTCACCCGGCCGGAGACGCTGGGCGTGGTGCTCGGCCTGGTGGTGGGCAAGACGCTCGGCATATTCGGCGGCACCTGGCTCACCGCCCGCTTCACCAAGGCCACACTCAACCCCGACCTCAAGTGGCCGGACGTCTTCGCCCTCGCCTCCCTGGCCGGCATCGGCTTCACCGTCTCGCTGCTCATCGGCGAACTCGCGTTCTCCCAGAACCCGGTACTGACCGACGAGATCAAGGCATCGGTGCTGATCGGCTCGCTGCTGGCGGCCGTCTTCGCCGGCATCCTCCTCAAGCTCCGTAACACCAAGTACAAGAAACTGTGCGAGGAAGAGGAGCGGGACGAGGACCAGGACGGCATCCCCGACGTCTACGAACGCGACAACCCGGAGTACCACCTGCGGATGGCGGCAATCCACGAAGCCAAGGCCGCGGAACACCGGCGGCTTGCCGAAGTGGCCTCCGGCAGGCATGCCGGAGACGATGGTCCGGCATGATCTGAGAGGCTTTGCATCCGGGTGAAGAAAAGAGGGAGACGGCGATGAGCGCAGTCGACGACAGCACGGACCGCAGCCTCGGACAGCTGGTGGCCACGGCCACGGCAGAGATGTCCGCGCTGGTGCACGACGAGATCGCGCTGGCCAAGGCGGAGTTCCGCCAGGACGCCAAGCGGGCGGGCATCGGCAGTGCCGCGTTCATGGTCGCGGGCGCGCTGGCGCTGTTCGCGCTGCCGGTACTGAGCTTCGCCGCGGCCTACGGCATCCACAACCTCGGACTCGGGCTCGCCTGGTCCTTCCTGATCGTCGGCGGCGCCTTCCTGGTCCTCGCCGGCCTGCTGGCCCTCATCGCGATGGCCAAGATGAAGAAGATCAAGAAGCCGGAGAGGTCCATCAGCTCGGCCAAGGAGACCGCGGCCGTGCTCCAGAAGGCCAAGCCGCACCCGCGCCTGGCCCCGGTGGAACACCCGGCGCTGGAGTCTGTGACACGCTCATCGGTATGACAGCCCCTGACAGCACCGCCTCGGTCGTACGGCTCGGCATCCCCGGCGGGAAAGAGGTGTCGCACCGCGACGTCGCGGCCAACGGCGCCCGTTTCCACATCGCGGAGCTGGGCGAAGGCCCGCTGGTGCTGCTGCTGCACGGCTTTCCGCAGTTCTGGTGGACCTGGCGGCACCAGCTCACCGCTCTGGCCGACGCGGGCTTCCGCGCGGTGGCGATGGACCTGCGGGGCGTCGGCGGCAGCGACCGCACCCCCCGCGGCTACGACCCGGCGAACCTCGCCCTGGACGTCACGGGCGTCATACGGTCCCTGGGCGAGCCGGACGCCGCGCTCGTGGGGCACGACCTGGGCGGCTACCTCGCCTGGACGGCGGCGGTGATGCGGCCCAAGCTGGTGCGCCGGCTGGCCGTGTCCTCGATGCCGCATCCGCGGCGCTGGCGCTCGGCGATGCTCGCCGACGTCCGGCAGAGCGCCCGGAGTTCGCACATCTGGAACTTCCAGCGGCCCTGGCTGCCCGAACGCGCGCTGACGGCGGACGGTGCGGCGCTGGTGGGCCGGATGATCCGCGACTGGTCCGGACCCCGGCAGCCGGAGGACGAGGCGATCGCGGTCTACCAGCGCGCGATGAGCATCCCGTCGACGGCGCACTGCTCGATCGAGCCGTACCGCTGGATGGTGCGGTCGATGGCGCGCCCCGACGGACTCCAGTTCAACCGCCGGATGAAGATGCCCGTACGGGTCCCCACCCTGCACCTGCACGGCTCGCTCGACCCCGTGATGCGCACCCGCAGCGCGGCCGGCTCCGGCCAGTACGTCGAGGCGCCGTACCGCTGGCGGCTGTTCGACGGCCTGGGCCACTTCCCGCACGAGGAGGACCCGGTGGCGTTCTCCACGGAGCTGATCAACTGGCTCAAGGACCCGGAACCGGATCGCTGAACGGGCGCGCGCGGGAGCGGGCCCGCGGCAACAGGAGCCCCGGGTCCGACCGTTGCGGCCCGTGCGCGCCTGCAGTGCCCGCCTGCCAGGCGTACCGGCCGCGGAAGCCTGCCGTGGGCGTCCCGTGGGCGTCGGCGTGCGCCCCGTGCCGTCATGGGCCCGTACCCCGCTGAGCGGGCGGCGCGCACCGCTCGGCGGGGCTCACCCATCCGAAGCTCGAACGTGCGTATGGCGAACAGCCACTTGCCTGGCGCATAGGCCAATTGGCGGCCCCCGAGGCGGTTACGGACCTTGAGCCACGGGCAGAGTCGAGAGTATGGGCTGGACGCACGACTACCGTGACGTGGCACGCAACCGCCGCAGCAGTGCCGCTGTAGTGGGTACTCAGGACAGGGGGACCCCGGACCTCGGGTCCGGCCAATCCCCCGACCCGGCGCACCCCATGGGCATCCCGCGCATCCTGCGCCGCAGAGCGCGCTGGATGAGCGCGCGGCTACGCCATCCCCGTACCTGAACCACGGCGTACCTGAATCCACGGCGTACCTCCATCGGCCGTGCCGACCGCCGGGGCACACCTGACCGGGCGCCGCGCACATGCGCCGGGCACCCGTGAGGGCCTTACGGACACCGTCTGCATGCGTCTCGGGGAGGCACCCCCAAAGGGTGCCTCCCCGAGTGCCGACCGGATGGCGCCGCCCCGGCTGTCGGCTCGCTAGATGGCGCAGCCCTGGCTGTCGACCTGCTGCCGGGCCGTACGTCCCTTGAGGACGTCCTGGCGGACCTCGTCGGCGGTCAGCGCATAGCCGGTGTGCGAGTCGTCCAGCGACTTCGCGAAGACGACGCCGTAGACCTTGCCCTGCGGGGTGAGCAGCGGGCCGCCGGAGTTGCCCTGCCGGACCGTGGCGAAGAGGGAGTAGACATCGCGGCCGACCGTGCCGCGGTGGTAGATGTCCGGGCCGTTGGCCTGGATGCGGCCGCGGATACGGGCGGCGCGGACGTCGTAGCCGCCGTTCTCCGGGAAGCCGGCGACGATGGCGTTGTTGCCGCTGTTCGCGTCCCCGTTGGCGAACTGCAGCGCCGGTGCCTCCAGGGAGGGCACTTCCAGGACCGCGATATCGCGCCGCCAGTCGTAGATCACGACCTTGGCGTCGTACGTACGGCCCTCGCCGCCCACCTGGACG
The DNA here is from genome assembly GCF_040643995.1 of Streptomyces sp. NPDC047049. Taxonomy (NCBI): domain Bacteria; kingdom Bacillati; phylum Actinomycetota; class Actinomycetes; order Kitasatosporales; family Streptomycetaceae; genus Streptomyces; species Streptomyces sp. NPDC047049. The sequence continues at coordinate 151,992 of NZ_JBEYVM010000001.1, forward strand.
GTCGGCTCGCGCACACCGCCGACCACATGGGCGTTGGTCATGACGCGGTGCCGGCCGAAGACGAAGCCGCTGCCTTCGAGGACCTTGCCGCAGCCGGGGGCCGTGCCGACGACCTTGACGATGCTCTGCCTGGCCTGCGCCGCCACCGGGCTGGAGGCCAGCCGGGGGTCGGGCGCCGGCACGTTGTGGATCGGCTCGTTGGAGAACGGCGTGAAGACCTGCGGGAAGCCGTTCTGCGCGAGGACCGAGGAGAAGTCCGCGAACCAGGTGCCGGCCTGCTGGGGCATCACCCGGGACACACCGAGCAGCACCTTGGAGTTGCGGACCTCCTTGCCGAGCGTCGGCAGGGACGTACCGGCCAGCGCCGAGCCGATCAGCCAGGCGACCAGCAGCATCGCCAGGACGTTGACCAGCGCGCCGCCGGTCGCGTCCAAGGCTCTCGCCGGTGACCAGGTGATGTAGCGGCGCAGTTTGTTGCCCCAGTGGGTGGTGAGCGCCTGGCCCACGGATGCGCACACGATCACGATGGCAACCGCCGCGATGGCCGCGAAGCTGCCGGGTGTCGCATCTCCGGTGATCTCGTTCCAGATCACGGGCAGCAGATAGACCGCGATCAGACCGCCTCCGAGGAAGCCGATCACGGACAGGATGCCGACGACAAAGCCTTGCCGATAGCCGATGATCGCGAACCACACGGCCGCGACCAGCAGCAAGATGTCCAGGACGTTCACGCCGGCCACCGTCTCATGAGCGCCAGTCCAGTGGGACCGCCTTGTCACGGTCCCACGGAATCTCCCAGCCGGCGTAGTGCAGGATCCGGTCGATCACTCCGGCCGTAAAACCCCAGACCAGGGCATTCTCGACAAGGAACGCGGCTCCCGTGTGGCCACTGGGATGGCGGGTTGTCACCCGATGGGCCGGGTCCGTGAGATCCGCCACGGGGACCGTGAAGACCCGGGCGGTCTCCGCCTGGTCGACCGCGCCGACCGGGCTCGGCCGGCGCCACCACCCCAGGACCGGCGTCACCACGAAGCCGCTGACGGGGATGTAGAGCCGCGGCAGCACGCCGAAGACCTGCACACCGGACGGGTCGAGGCCGGTCTCCTCCTGGGCCTCGCGCAGCGCCGCCCGCACGGGGCCGGGGCCGTCGGGGTCGCCGTCCTCCGGGTCGAGGGCGCCACCGGGGAAGGAGGGCTGGCCGGCATGCGAGCGCAGGGTCCCGGCGCGCTCCATGAGAAGCAGCTCGGGGCCGCGGGCGCCGTGGCCGAAGAGGATGAGCACGGCGGACTGCCGGCCTCCGCTCTTGGGCGGCAGGAAGCGGCTGAGCTGGCGCGGCTCGATCGTGGCGGCCGCGCGGGCCACCGGGGCCAGCCACTCGGGCAGGCCCTCGGCGGTGACCGTGGCGTCCCGGCCGGACGCCACCTTGGCGCCCGCGCCTGCCGTCGCCGCGCGGGCGTCCGCCTCCTCGCCGTACCGCTGCTCCCGTGCGCTCCTCATACGCGCCCCCTCAGGCCTGGCGTCGATCGTCGGTCACCTCTGGCGGGCGCCTCATGAGGCGGCCACCGAGGGCGCCATCGGGGGCGCCGGCTTGCCCGGATAGCCGGGCGGCGGCTTCAGCCGCTGCCCCGGCTGGCCGCCGAGCTCGTACTTCAGCAGCTTCTTCGCCTTCTCCGGGTCCGTCTCGCCCTCGCCGTACGCGGGGCACAGGGGGGCGATGGGGCAGGCGCCGCAGGCGGGCTTGCGGGAGTGGCAGACGCGGCGGCCGTGGAAGACCACACGGTGCGAGAGCATCGTCCACTCGCTCTTGGGGAAGATCTCGGCGACATCCGCCTCGACCTTCTCGGCGTCCTCGGCGGTGGTCCAGCCGAAACGGCGGGCGAGCCGGCCGAAGTGGGTGTCGACGGTGATGCCCGGGACGCCGAAGGCGTTGCCCAGCACCACATTGGCGGTCTTGCGGCCGACCCCGGGGAGGGTGACGAGGTCCTCCAGGCGGCCCGGCACCTCGCCGCCGAAGCGGTCGCGCAGCGCGGCCGACAGACCGAGCAGCGACTTCGTCTTGGCCCGGAAGAAGCCGGTCGGCCGGATCAGCTCCTCCAGCCGCTCCGGGTCCATCGCGGCCATGTCCTCGGGCGTCGGGCAGACCGCGAAGAGGCGCGGGGTGGTCTGGTTGACCCTCAGGTCGGTGGTCTGCGCGGACAGGACCGTGGCGACCAGCAGCTCGAAGGGGTTGGTGAAGTCCAGCTCGGGGTGGGCGTACGGATACAGCTCGGCCAGCTCACGGTTGATCCGGCGGGCCCGCCGCACCATGGCGACCCGCGACTCGGGCTTACGCGCGGGGGTCTGCTCGGCGGGGGCCTTCTTGGCAGGGGCCTTCGGGGCGGTCTTCTTGGCCGCCGTCTTCTTGGCCACCGTCCTACTGGCCGCCGTCTTCTCTGCGGCGGTCTTCTTCGCGTTTGCGGTGGCCTTCTTCGCGGTGGCCTTCTTCGTGACGGCCTTCTTCGCCGCGGCCTTCGTGGCCGCCGCCGGCTGCTCTGGTGGTTCGTTCACGGCGGCCTTCTTCCCTGCCGAGGTCCTGCCTACCTGGGTCTTCTTCACGGAGGTCTGCGGGGTGGTGTCCGGCGCCGCCGGTGGCGACGCGCCAGGCTTGAGGGTGTCCGGCGTCCTGCCGGACGTCACCCCGGAGGGCGATTTGTTACTTTTATCGGAATTCGATGTGCGGCCGGACGGCTGTTCGCCCACAGCGGAATCACGCCCTGCGCTCACTCTTCCGGCCCCCCACTCCTCTGCTCTCACCGGCGTATTGGACACTCGGCCAGACTAAGGCCAGCCACTGACATCCGGCTTGATCGCTGTGATTCCTGACCCCAATCGGCCCCCTGCCTTATGGCTCGGGGCGCCGGTCCGGCAAACTTGTGATTGATCGCACTGTTTTGCATTCCGGCATGATGGGGACCACAGTCCCCCGGAGCATGTCGACAAGGAGAGATCTCGTGGACGACGTTCTGCGGCGCGCACCGCTCTTCGCGGCGCTCGATGACGAGCAGGCGGCCGAGCTGCGCGCCTCAATGGGAGAGGTCACGCTCGCCCGCGGCGACGCCCTGTTCCACGAAGGGGACCCCGGCGACCGCCTGTACGTGGTCACCGAGGGCAAGGTGAAGCTGCACCGCACTTCCCCGGACGGCCGGGAGAACATGCTCGCCGTTCTCGGCCCCGGAGAGCTGATCGGGGAGCTTTCGCTCTTCGACCCGGGCCCGCGTACGGCCACGGCCTCCGCCCTCACCGAGGTCAAGCTCCTCGGCCTGGGCCACGGCGACCTTCAGCCCTGGCTGAACGCCCGCCCCGAGGTGGCCACGGCCCTGCTGCGTGCGGTGGCCCGCCGACTGCGCAAGACCAACGACCAGATGTCCGACCTGGTCTTCTCGGACGTGCCGGGCCGGGTGGCCCGCGCCCTGCTCGACCTGTCGCGCCGCTTCGGCGTGCAGTCCGAGGAAGGCATCCATGTCGTCCATGACCTCACGCAGGAGGAACTGGCCCAGCTGGTCGGCGCCTCCCGCGAGACGGTCAACAAGGCGCTCGCGGACTTCGCGGGTCGCGGCTGGCTGCGTCTGGAGGCGCGCGCCGTGATCCTGCTGGACGTCGAGCGGCTGGCCAAGCGCTCGCGCTGAGCCCCCGCTGACTCTTGGAAGGGCCCCGCTCCGGCGGGGCCCTTCGTCATGGGGCCACGGCGGCCGCCGCTTCCTTCGTGAGAGGCCTGCCGCTGCTTTCGTGGGGGGCCGCCGTTTCCCTCGTCAGGACCCGCGGAATCACCGGCTCCGCCCGTAACGCAGTCGCCGGCCCCCGTAAACAGATCGCCGCACCGCCGCCCTGCTGGCCATAGTGGCGCCATGAACCAACACGGCGCGGGGCTGGACCAGGACGGCTACTTCCTGCGGGAAGGCTCCCTGGACCGCGTCTCAGCGCCGTTCGCGCCCGTCGTGGCGGAGCTGGTCGCCCGGATCGGCGCGTGCTTCGGCCCCGGTCGCCTGCACAGCAGCTATCTCTTCGGCAGCGTCCCGCGCGGCACCGCCGTCCCCGGGGTCTCCGACCTCGACGCGCTGATCGCCCTGCGGGACGAGCCGACCGCTGCCGATCGCGCTGCCGTCCGCGCCGTCGAGCATGCGCTGGATGCCGCGTTTCCCCAGATCAACGGCGCGGGAATCCTGCTGTTCGGCGTGCACCGGCTGCGCAGCGAGCGGGAGCGGTACGACCTCGGATGGTTCGTGGCCTGTCTGTGCACCCCGGTCAGCGGTCCGGATCTCGCCGCCGAGCTGCCCCGCTACCGTCCCACCTCGCTCCTCGCCCGGGAAACCAACGGCGACCTCTTCCGCAGCCTGCCCGGTCTGCGTGACAAGGCCGCGGCGGCCACTACGGAAGCCGAGCGCACCCGGCTGACCCGGGGTGTGGCGCGCCGGCTGGTGCGCACCGGATTCACCCTGGTCATGCCGCGCTGGGGCGGCTGGACGAGCGATCTCGCCGAGTCCGCCGAGGTGTTCGGCCGCTACTACCCGGCGCACGCCCGGCAGATGCACGCCGCGGCACGCGCCGCGCGGGCGCCCGCCGCGTACCCGGAGCTGCTGGACGACCTGCTCACCGGCCTCGCCCCCTGGCTGGCCGCCGAATATCTGGCCGTCCTCGGGGCGAAGACGCCCCCGCCCCGGGCGGGCTGACGGCGCCTCTCCGCCGGGCCCGGGGGCGGGGCGGCTCACGCCCTCGCCATCGCCCGGCCCACGGCCTCGCCCGGAGTTCCCCGGCCGCCCGCCCTCGTCCCCGCCCGCCGCCGTCAGCTCTCGATCAGCCCGTGTTCGCCCAGGTAGTCCAGCTGTGCCCGCACGGACAGCTCGGCGGCCGGCCACAGCGAGCGGTCGACATCGGCATAGACGTGCGCGACGACCTCGGCGGGTGAGCGGTGTCCGGCCTCGACCGCGGTCTCCACCTGGGCGAGCCGGTGCGCGCGGTGCGCCAGATAGAACTCCACCGCCCCCTGGGCGTCGTTCAGCACCGGCCCGTGCCCCGGGAGGACCGTCGCCACCCCGTCGTCGACCGTCAGGGAGCGCAGCCGGCGCAGCGAGTCCAGGTAGTCGCCCAGCCGCCCGTCGGGGTGTGCGACCACGGTGGTGCCGCGCCCCAGGATCGTGTCGCCGGTCAGTACCGCGCGGTCGGCCGGGAGGTGGAAGGAGAGCGAGTCCGCGGTGTGGCCCGGCGTGGACACCACGCGCAGTTCCAGGCCTCCGGTGGTGATGACATCGCCCGCGTCGAGCCCCTCGTCGCCCAGGCGCAGCGCCGGGTCCAGCGCCCGTACGGCCGAACGGGTCAGTTCGGCGAAGCGGGCGGCGCCGTCGGAGTGGTCGGGGTGACCGTGGGTCAGCAGGGTCAGTGCGATGCGCTTGCCGGCCCGCTCGGCGGTCTCGATGACGGCCCGCAGGTGGCTCTCGTCGAGCGGCCCGGGGTCGATGACGACGGCGAGATCGGAGTCCGGCTCGGCGACGATCCAGGTGTTGGTGCCGTCCAGCGTCATCGGCGACGGATTCGGGGCCAGTACGCACCGGGCCCGCGCGGTCGCCTGCCCGGCGATCACTCCGCCACGGGGCCGGCCGGGGAGGGCGGATGCTTCGGTCATGCGGGGGTCCCTCCCGAGGGGCTGGGGCTGTCCGAGGGGCCGGGGCCGTCCGAAAGGTCGTCGTCCCCGGGGGCACGGGTGCCGGCAGGGGTACCGGAATCAGCGCCGGCATCGGTAGCGGTATCGGTGCCGGCACCGGCATCAGCACCGGTCCGGGCGATGTGCTTGGTGAACTCGTCGTGCCCCGGCCAGCTCAACTCGATCTCACCGCCCACGAGGCGGGCCCGCGCCAGCACCGGCGTCAGGTTCTGGGCCTCCGCCGCGGCCAGCGCCTCCGCCGCGGCGGCGTACGGCTGGAGCGAGCGCAGGGTCGCGATGGTCGGCGGCATCATCAGCAGCTCACCGCGGTCGTATCCGGCCGCCGCCTCCTGTGGCCGGATCCATACCGTACGGTCCGCCTCCGTGGAGGCGTTCCAGGTGCGCTGGCCCTCGGGGAGCGCCGCGACGAAGAACCAGGTGTCGTAGCGCCGCGGCTCGAACTCCGGGGTGATCCAGCGGGCCCAGGCACCGAGTAGATCGGAGCGCAGGACCAGGCCGCGGCGGCCCAGGAAGTCGGCGAAGGACAGCTCATGGGCGACGAGGGCGGCGCGGTCGGCCTCCCAGTCCTCGCCGGTGGTGTCCGCGACGACCGTGTCGGCCGAGGCGCCCGCGAGCAGCACGCCCGCCTCCTCGAACGTCTCGCGGACCGCCGCGCAGACGATGGCCTGCGCGGTCGCCGGGTCGACGCCCATACGGACCGCCCACTGGGCGCGCGACGGGCCGGCCCAGGCCACCGGTCGCTCGTCGCGTGGATCGACGGAGCCGCCCGGATAGGCGTACGCGCCGCCCGCGAAGGCCATGGAGGTGCGTCTGCGCAGCATGTGGACGGCGGGCCCGCCGGAGGCGGAGTCCCGCAGCAGCAGGACGGTGGCGGCCCGCCGGGGCTCGGCAGGGGTCAGCTCGCCGTTCGCGAGTGCCCGGATGCGGTCCGGCCACTCCGGTGGGTACCACTGGCCGTTGGTCGTGGACGACATGGCCGGATGCTATGCGCTCGCGCGCGGATGTTCGAGGGCGTCTTTTCGCGCCGGAGGGCCCCTGCTGATGAGGGGCCCTCCGGCACACGGCGCTCGCTTCGGGCGCAGAGCCCGTACGGGTCTTGGCCCGGCGCCCCATACGGGGGTGTCTTTCCGGCGCCGTTACAGGGTGTCTACCCGGCGGTCTCGACCTGGATCTCGACCTCGACGGGGGCGTCCAGCGGCAGCACCGCCACGCCCACCGCGGACCGGGCGTGCACGCCCTTGTCGCCGAGGATCTCGCCCAGCAGCTCGCTGGCGCCGTTGAGGACACCCGGCTGGCCGGTGAAGTCCGGCGCGGAGGCCACAAAACCGACGACCTTCACGACCCGCTGGATCTTGTCGAGGTCGCCGATGACGGACTTCACGGCGGCCAGCGCGTTGAGTGCGCAGGTCGCGGCGAGTTCCTTGGCCTGCTCGGCGCTGACCTCGGCACCGACCTTGCCGGTGACCGGCAGCGCGCCGTCCACCATCGGCAGCTGGCCGGAGGTGTACACATAGGCGCCGGAGCGTACGGCGGGCTGGTAGGTGGCCAGCGGCGGCACGACCTGCGGCAGCTTGAGCCCGAGCGCCGCGATCTTGTCCTCCGCCGCGCTCACGCCTTCTCCCGCTTCAGGTAGGCCACCAACTGCTCGGGGTTGTTCGGGCCGGGCACGACCTGGACGAGCTCCCAGCCGTCCTCGCCCCAGGTGTCCAGAATCTGCTTCGTCGCGTGCACCAGCAGCGGCACGGTCGCGTATTCCCACTTGGTCATGGGGCGAGCGTAATGCCTGTCCACGAGCGCGGTGGACGCCGTCCGCCGCGGGCCGCCCGCACCCCTCCCGTACGGCGTTCCGGCCGCACGGCCGCCCGACCCCTACGGAGCATCCCGGACCCTTCCCGGAGAAGCCGCGGGAAGATTCTCCGGGGCTTCCCAGGTGTATCCCGTGCGTAGCCGGGACGCGGACTGGTTAGGCTCCTTTGCGTGAGCAGGCTCCATGTCGTCAGCGGCAAGGGCGGTACCGGCAAGACCACGGTCGCCGCTGCCCTCGCCCTCGCCCTGGCCACCGAGGGACGACGAACCCTCCTGGTCGAGGTCGAGGGCCGGCAGGGCATTGCCCAGTTGTTCGAAACGGAAGCGCTTCCTTACGAGGAACGCAAGATCGCGGTGGGTCCCGCGTCGGACGGTGCCTCGCCGTGGGGCGCCCCCCGGGCGGAGTCCCCGGGAGAGTCCTCCCGGGGCGGCGGAAGACGGTCGGGCGGGGAGGTCCACGCCCTGGCCATCGACGCCGAACGCGCCCTTCTGGACTACCTCCAGATGTTCTACAAGCTCGGCAGCGCGGGCCGGGCGCTGAAGAAACTCGGCGCGATCGACTTCGCCACGACCATCGCGCCGGGCCTGCGGGACGTCCTGCTGACCGGCAAGGCGTGCGAAGCGGTGCGCCGCAAGGACAAGAGCGGAAAGTTCGTCTACGACGCGGTCGTGATGGACGCCCCGCCGACCGGCCGGATCACCCGCTTCCTGAACGTCAACGACGAGGTCGCCGGCCTCGCGAAGATCGGCCCGATCCACAACCAGGCACAGGCCGTGATGCGGGTCCTCAAATCGCCCGAGACCGCGGTGCATCTGGTGACGCTGCTGGAGGAGATGCCGGTCCAGGAGACCGCGGACGGCGTCGCCGAGCTGCGGGCCGCCGGCATCCCGGTGGGCGGCATCGTCATCAACATGACCCGCCCGGCGCTGCTGGACAACGGCGCCCTCGACAGCGCCGCCCGCGGGGCGCGTACGGGCGTCGCCAAGGCGCTCTCCGAGGTTGGTCTGGGCGGGGCCCGCCGCGGCGGCCTGGCGGACCGGCTGATCGACCCCCTGCTGGAGCAGGCGCGCGAACACGCCGAGCGGGTCGAGCTGGAGCGCGCCGAACACGCCGAACTGACCGCGATCGGCCTGCCCACCTACGAGTTGGAGCTGCTCCCCGAGGGAGTGGACCTCGCCGGGCTCTACCACCTGGCGAGAGACCTGCGGAAACAGGGGCCCATATGACCTCGGACACCACGACGCTGGACGCCTCGGCCCCGCGGCTCGAGGTCGATGCGCTGATCGACGACCCGCACACCCGCATCGTGGTGTGCTGCGGTTCGGGCGGCGTCGGCAAGACCACGACCGCCGCGGCCCTGGGCGTACGCGCCGCCGAGCGCGGCCGCCGGGTCGTCGTGCTGACCATCGACCCGGCCAGACGGCTGGCCCAGTCCATGGGCATCTCCGAGCTCGACAACGTCCCGCGCCAGGTCAAGGACGTCGACGAGAGCGCGGGCGGCGAACTGCACGCCATGATGCTGGACATGAAGCGCACCTTCGACGAGATCGTCGAGGGCCATGCGGATGCCGACCGGGCCCGCGCCATCCTGGAGAACCCCTTCTACCAGTCCCTGTCGGCCGGCTTCGCGGGCACACAGGAGTACATGGCCATGGAGAAGCTCGGCCAGCTCCGCGCGAACGACGAGTGGGACCTGATCATCGTCGACACCCCGCCGAGCCGTTCCGCACTGGACTTCCTCGACGCGCCCAAGCGTCTCGGCTCCTTCCTGGACGGCAAGTTCATCCGGGTGCTGATGGCGCCGGCGAAGGTCGGCGGCCGGGCCGGCATGAAGTTCCTCAACGTCGGCATGTCGATGATGACCGGCACCCTCAGCAAGCTCATGGGCGGTCAACTGCTGCGCGATGTGCAGACCTTCGTGGCAGCCATGGACACCATGTTCGGCGGCTTCCGCACCCGCGCGGACGCCACCTACCGCCTGCTGCAGGCGCCCGGCACGGCGTTCCTCGTGGTGGCCGCGCCGGAGCGGGACGCGCTGCGCGAGGCGGCGTACTTCGTCGAGCGGCTGGCCGCCGAGCAGATGCCGCTGGCCGGCCTCGTGCTGAACCGGGTGCACGGCAGCGGCGCCGCCCAACTGAGCGCCGAGCGCGCCCTGGCCGCCGCGGAGACCCTGACCGACCGCATGGCGGAAGACACCCACGCGGACACGGCTTCGGAAACGACGTCGGACACGGCCGCGGAGACCGCCACGGACACCGGCGCCGCCCCGGCCCCAGCGGCCGGCCCCGACCACGACTCCGCCATGGATGCCGGCCCGGCTCCCGGCCGCGCAGAAAATAATCTTGAAACCACCGGCATTGTGGATCTCGACGGCGGGAAGGCTGGATCACGTACCGCCGGCAGCCTCTCCCCCGCTGCCGCGGCGGATCAGGTAGCACCCACGTCGGTCTCGGCGGCCCAACTGGCCGCCGGGCTGCTACGGCTGCACGCGGAACGTATGCAGGTCCTCGCGCGCGAACGTCGCACGCGGGACCGCTTCACCGCGCTGCATCCCGAGGTTCCGGTGACCGAGGTCGCCGCACTGCCCGGCGATGTCCATGACCTCGCGGGGCTGCGTGCCATCGGCGACCGCCTGGCGCTGGGCCCCGCGGACACCGACGGCTGAGCCGTGCGCACGGCCAGCTCAGCCAGCCACCCCGCAGCGCCCGTCACCACTCACGAAGCGCCTTAAAACCGAAGCGCCTCTCACCTCACGCAACGCCTCTCACCGGCGCGCACAACAGGCAGGCACACACGCACCGACACGTCCGCACGTCGGCGCATGTCACACACAGCCAAGTGTCACACCGCACCACCTGCGCACGCCCCGGGCGCCCCACATCTGGCAGCCCAACTGCCGGACGCACCAACTCCCGAGCACGCAGCGCCCGGAACACTCAACTCCCGGACGCCGTAAACACTGATGGCACGCCATCACACGTCACTCAGAACGCGCCACCAGCCAAAGCTTCTCGGCCAAATCTCCCGGCCGCGGTCCGCGGGCCACGGGCCACAGCCCGCAGGTGCCCGCCTACCCGACCGCGGCGAACTCGTCGAAGATCTCGTCCTCGCAGTCCAACGGCAGAATGCCCGTGCTGCGCTCGTACTCCGTGCGCGCTGTCTCCAACAGTCGACGCCATGACGTCACGGTCGGGCGGCGACGCAGCAGCGCCCTCCGCTCGCGCTCGGTCATCCCGCCCCACACGCCGAATTCCACCCGGTTGTCCAGGGCATCGGCCAGACATTCCGTGCGTACCGGACACCCGGTGCACACTGCCTTGGCGCGGTTCTGCGCTGCCCCTTGTACGAACAGTTCATCCGGATCGGTAGTGCGGCAGGCTGCCTGTGCACTCCAGTCGGTTACCCAGCTCATGCTGGCGCCGTCCTCTCCCGAATCGAGGCTCCCCCACGGCGGCAAGCGGCATATTCACCGTTGCCAGTTGAGGACGTTACGGAAGGCAGGCAGGGCGCAACACCCCCTTCGGGCCCAATCTTGAATGGCCCGAACGGACTATGCGTACGCGGCAGATCACCCAACGGAGTGACCGAACGGCATACGTCACGTTGTGCACAAGACGGGACAGTTCACCGCCCTGACACGGGGTTTCTCTCGACATGCACGGGCACGTGGGGGCGCGACCCGCGGGAGGAGGGGGTTGACGAACCGATGCGTAACCGTTCAGCTGTGGTAGCTGAGAACAGGCTAAACGAACAGGTGCGCCCCTGTCCGGCGATTGAGAACGTAGGGTGCCCTCATGCCTAAGAAGCGCGATGGCGGGGGTCTGCCCAAGACTCAGCAGGCCGCCAAGTTCCTCGGTGTCAGCGTCCTGGCCGGAGCAGTGCTCGCCGGCCTTGCGCTCCCGGCGGCCGGGGCGCTGGGCCTGACCGCCAAGGGATCGGTCGAGGGCTTCGACGACATCCCGGCGAACCTCAAGACGCCGCCGCTCAGCCAGCGGACCCGGATTCTGGACGCCAAGGGCGGCGAGATCGCCAAGGTCTACTCCCGTGACCGCACGGTCGTCGACCTCAAGGACATGTCGCCGTATATCCAGAAGGCGATAGTCGCGATCGAGGACGCGCGCTTCTACCAGCACGGTGCCGTCGACGTGAAGGGCATCCTGCGGGCGCTCAACAAGAACGCCCAGTCCGGTGCCGTCTCCCAGGGCGCCTCGACGCTGACCCAGCAGTATGTGAAGAACGTCTTCATCGAGGAAGCGGGCGACAACCCGGACAAGGTCGCGCAGGCCACCCAGCAGACCCTCGGCCGCAAGGTCAAGGAGCTCAAGTACGCGATCCAGGTCGAGAAAGAGCTCGGCAAGCGCAAGATCCTGCAGAACTACCTCAACATCACGTTCTTCGGGCAGCAGGCCTACGGCATCGAGGCGGCCGCCCAGCGCTACTTCAGCAAGCACGCCAAGGACCTGAACCTCGGGGAGTCGGCTCTGCTGGCGGGCATCGTCCAGTCGCCCAGCCGCTATGACCCGGTCAATGACCCGCAGGAGGCCACCCGGCGGCGCAACACCGTGCTGCAGCGGATGGCCGATATGAAGGACGTCACCCAGGCGGAGGCCGACGCGGCCGCCAAGAAGCCGATCAAGCTGGCGGTCAGCCGCCCCAAGAACGGCTGCATCACCGCCACCCGTGGCGCCGGCTTCTTCTGCGACTACATCCGCACGGTGTTCCTCCGCGACAAGTCGTTCGGCAAGAGCCGGAAGATCCGTCTGCAGCGCTGGAACGAGGGCGGTATGACCATCCGCACCACCCTCGACCCGCAGACCCAGCAGTCGGTGCAGGCGTCGCTCAAGAACCACGTCTACGAGGACGACCCGGTCGCCTCGGCCGCCACCATCGTCGAACCGGGCACCGGCAAGATCCTCGGCATGGGCCAGTCACGCCCGTACGGATTCGGTGAGAACCAGACCGTGATCAACCTCTCGGTCAACCACGACATGGGCGGCGGCGCCGGTTACCTGCCCGGGTCGACCTTCAAGCCGGTGGTCGCGGCGGCCGCGCTGGAGCAGGGGACCAATCCGGAGCAGGAGTACCCGTCGCCGTACCGGATGCCCTACCCCAGCCCCGTCCAGACCTGTGACGGCGAATGGCGGGGCAGCGGCTCCGAGAACGTCGAGAACGAGAACAAGGAAGAGGTCGGTCCGTACGCCATGAAGGAGGCGACCGCGAAGTCGGTCAACACCTACTTCGTGCAGCTGATCAGCGACATCGGCGTCTGCCCCGTGGTCAACATGGCGCAGAAGATGGGCATCGAGCGGGCGGACGGCAAGGCGCTGCAGCAGGTCCCGTCGATGACACTCGGCACCCAGGAGATGTCGCCGCTCACGATGGCGGCCGGATATGCCGCCTTCGCCGGCGGCGGCCGGTACTGCTCGCCGGTGGCCATCGAGTCGATCACCGACGCGCGCGGCCGGGCGCTGAAGGTCCCGCAGAGCAGCTGCCGCACCGCCATGTCCAAGAAGACCGCGGACACGATCAACACGCTGCTCAAGGGCGTGGTCGAGGACGGCACCGGCAAGGAAGCCGGACTCAAGGGCCGCGACAGCGCCGGCAAGACCGGCACCACCGACAGCCGCTACGCCGCCTGGTTCGTCGGCTACACCCCCAACGCGGCCGGCGCGGTCTGGGTCGGCGACCCGCAGCACAAGCGCAAGATGTACGACATCACCATCGGGGGCGTGCCCCACGACAAGGTCTACGGCGCCGACACCCCCGGCCCCATCTGGCGCGATGCCATGTCCGGCGCGCTGGCCGACCGGCCCGCACCCACCCTGCCCACCGTCGCGATCGACGATCCGGCGAAGGACAAGGCCCAGGGCGACGAGGGCGACAAGGGCCGCGGCAAGCACAAGCCCGGCCGGGGCGGCCACAACAAGCCGGGCGGCGGCTGGCACATTCCCGGCTTCCCCGACATCCTGGGCGGCGGCAACGGCGGCTGGTGACCGGCTGATTGGCGCGAACCACGGCTCACGGGATGCCGGCGGACGGTACGACGGCGACGGGGGCCGCCCGGCCCGTACGACGGCGACGGGGATGCGGGCCCGGCCCGTACGGCGAAGGGCAGCGACCCGTACGACGGAAGATGAGGGGCGCCCCACGGCATGGGGGCGCCCCTCATCTTTCCCTGAAAGGCTCCGTCCGGCCGCTCAGCCGGCGAGCAGCTTCTTCACCACCGCGGCCACCCGGCCGCCCTCGGCGCGGCCCGCCACCTGCGAGTTGACGATCTTCATCACGGCACCCATCGCGCGCGGCCCCTCGGCACCGGCGCCCTTGGCCTCGGCCACGGCCGCCGCGACCAGCTGCTCCAGCTCTTCGTCGGTCAGCTGCTTGGGCAGATAGTCGGCGAGCACCTCACCCTCGGCGCGCTCCCGCTCGGCCGAATCGCCCCGGCCACCCTTCTCGAAGGCGTCCGCGGCCTCCCGGCGCTTCTTCGCCTCGCGCGCGATGATCTTCTCGACCTCGTCGTCGGACAGCTCGCGTGCCTCGGTGCCCGCGACCTCCTCCTTCTGGATCGCGGTCAGCGTGAGGCGGAGGGTGGAGGAACGCAGTTCGTCGCGCGCCTTGATCGCGGTGGTGAGGTCGTCCTGCAGCTTGGACTTGAGCGTGGTCATGCCGTTGAGTATGCCCCCACCCGCCGACAACCACCGCGCCTTTTCCCCGGCGCCGCCACGCCCCCACCCCGCCGGACGGCTCCCGCCCGCTGCATCCACCCTCCGCACTCTGCGACGATGGGTGGATGCGCGCGCGATACGAGGTACCCCTGTCCCTGACCGCAGTCGGCGCGGCCGGCCTGGCCTACGCCGCCGGCTTCGAAGTCCGCTCCTTCCGCCTCCGGCGCGTCACCGTGCCCGTACTGCCCCCCGGTATGCGGCCGTTGCGCGTCCTGCAGGTCTCCGACATCCACATGGTCAGCGGACAGCGCAAGAAGCAGCGCTGGCTGCAGTCACTCGCCGGGCTGCGCCCCGACTTCGTCATCAACACGGGAGACAACCTCTCCGACACCGAGGGCGTCCCCGAGGCGCTGGACGCCCTCGGCCCGCTGATGGAGTTCCCCGGCGCCTACGTCTTCGGCTCCAACGACTACTACGGCCCCAAGCTGCGCAACCCCGCCCGCTACCTCATCGAGCGGGTCCAGGGCCGGCACGGCCTCAACGGCAACGCACCCGCCGTGGGCGTCGTCCACAACCCGTGGGAAGAGCTGCGCGACGCCTTCGACGCGGCCGGGTGGGTCGGCCTGTCCAACTCCCGCGGCCGCCTCAAGCTGGAGCGCATCGAGATCGCCCTGACCGGCCTGGACGACCCGCACATCAAGCGTGACCGCTACGCCGAGGTCGCCGGCGGCCCGGAATCCGGTGCCGATCTCTCGCTGGCCGTCGTCCACGCCCCCTACCTGCGCTCCCTGGACGCCTTCACCGCCGACGGCTATCCGCTGATCCTGGCCGGCCACACGCACGGCGGCCAGCTCTGCATCCCCTTCTACGGCGCCCTGGTCACCAACTGCGACATCGACACCGACCGCGTGAAGGGCCTGTCCACCCACACCGCCGGCGGCCACACCTCCTACCTCCACGTCTCCGCCGGCTGCGGCACCAACCGCTACACCCCGGTCCGCTTCGCCTGCCCGCCGGAGGCGACGCTGCTGACACTTACGGCGCGGGGCTGAGCGTTAGGGGCTGTCCCTGATGGCGGGGGGCTGAGCCTGGGACTGCTCCTGATGGCGGGGCCTGAGCCTTAGGGGCCGACCCGGGCGGCGGAGGCTTGGCCTTAGGGCCGACCCTGGCGGCGGGGGCTGAAGCGGTCCGGGGCTGAGACGGTCCGGGGCGTCCTGGGCCGGGCGCCCGGTGCCCCGTACCGAGGGCCTGCCGGGCGGGCGGCCGTCACCTGCCGGGCGGGCGGCCGTCTTGCCGGAAGGCTCCCTGCCGGGCGGCCGCCTTCCCCCGCGGCCATCCCCGCGGCCGCTTCCCCCGATGGCCGCCTTGCCCGATGACCGCCTTGCCCAGCCCCGTCAGCCGGCTCCGTCAGCCGGCTCCGTCAGCCCGAGGGGCGTTTTGCCCGACGGGGTCTCCCGCACCCGTTGATCATCCCTTTACCGTGGAGGGATGTCCGACCCCACCCGGACCTCGCAGTCCACGCGCCACGCCACCGGCCCGGCCGGCGCCGCCGCCCGCACCCCGGCAGCAGCCGTCGCCCCCACCAGCCGCCACCCGCTGGCAGCGGCCTTCCGCCTCCTCATCGCCGCGGCCGCCCTGACAGGGCTCGTCCTGGCGGCCCTCGGCACCGCCGCCCCGGCCCAGCTGCTCACCCGCTTCACCGTGCAGGCCAACCTCGCCGCGGCGCTGGTCTCCGCCTGCTCCGCGCACCGCGCCTGGACCGGCCGCCACCCCGTGAGCCCCCGCATCGCCGGCGCGCTCGTCCCCTTCCTCGCCCTCCCCGCCCTGCTCCACTACGTCCTCCCGGCCGCCGACACCACCGCCTTCACCTTGCCGGCCACCGGCACCTCCGGCGTCGCCCAGGCCCTCTCCCCTCAGCTCCTCTACACCGTCACCCCGCTCGCCACCCTCGCCGACTGGCTCCTGCTCACCACCCCCCGCGGCTTCCGCCCCTCTTACGCCTGGCAGTGGCCGGCCTACCCCCTCCTCTACCTCGCCTTCACCCTTGCCCTCCCCGCCGCCACCGGTGTCCCCTCCCCCACCGTCACCTCTGCCGTCACCCTCGGCCTGGCCATCTGCGCCCTCCCCCTGATCACCATCGGGATCGACCAGGTCAGGCCCGCACCCCGGCTCCACCACAACCGGATTTCACCTACGGGGATCAGTCCGCTAAAGTAGAGCTCGTTGCTTCGGGGTGTAGCGCAGCTTGGCAGCGCGCTTCGTTCGGGACGAAGAGGTCGTGGGTTCAAATCCCGCCACCCCGACTGAAGAAACAACATCGGGCCCGGTGCTGAGAGATCAGCACCGGGCCCGATGTGTTGTGCGGCCCGTTCGGGGAGCGATTCGGGGGCGACTTCGGAATCGGGCCCCGTGGAGCCGCGCCGCGCGGCCGCTGCTGCGTGTACGCGGGGAGGCCGTCGAGTCCGGAGCTGTGACGTCGCGCACACTCCGTTGTTGCGCCGGTGCCGGCCGCATGCCGGTGCTGCCCGTTTCCGGCAGGTGCTCCAGCAGGTCGGTGTGACGGCGCCGGCACGCGCCGGGCGCAGGTCGTGCCCGTGGTGCACCGTCAGGACCGCCATGGCCGCGTCGAAGGCCGCGTCCAAAACGGCAGTTGCTGCTCGGTCGCCGCGAGGGCCTTCCTCGGGCCCGATGGCCCGTGGCGGCGCCCCTCACCACCAGGGTTCGGGCCGCGCCGCGTCGCGTCGCGAAACAGCGCCGCGCCATTCGCCACCGGTCCCTCCCCTCGTGGGGACCGGTGCCGAATGGCGCAGGCGGGGGCGGTCCGCGCCGGGTGGCGCGGAGCGTGGGTGCCGGGTCCCGGGGGCACCGTGCGAGCGGTCCGGAGGGACCGGCTCCACGGGTTCCCCGGGCTCATGAGCCAAGACCGTCACACGGCTCGTGAGTCCGGCAGCAGGTGGCCGGGAACAGGCATCAAGAAGTGCTTCTCCGGGGCTGAGCCGGTGGCTTGCCGGGGTGGGGCACCTCTTGATGCGCCGTTGGGAAGTGATCCTGCCAGGTGAGGTTCCCCCTGAGGAGGTTCCGGTCTCGGGCCGCAGTCTTCGCCGCAGGTCAGGCGGCTAAGGTGAGTTTTCCGGTCCGGATGTCCAGATGCGGGGGAAGGAAGGGGGGAGGCCGTGAGTTCCGATGCAGGAGCACGCACAGCCTTCGCGGAACGCCTCGCGCTGCTGTACAAGGAGGCCGGCAACCCTCCGCTCAAGAAAGTGGCCGAGGCGGTCATCCGGCTCCAGCGGGTCGACGAACGCGGGCGGCCCGTGCGGGTGTCCGTGCAGCGGATCAGCGACTGGCGGCGGGCCAAGAACGTGCCCGCGCAGTTCCCCGCGCTCGCCGCGGTGCTGCACATCCTGATACCCCAGGCACGGCGCCAGCGGCCCACTCCGGTGTCCACGGGCCTGTACGACGCGGCCGAGTGGCAGCGCCTGTGGGAGCGCGCGGTCGGCGACCGCGCCTCGGCGGCCGAGGAAGAGGAGGGGCGCGCCGCGGCCGAGGCCCCGGCCGTACCCGGCGTGTGCCCGTACCGGGGGCTGGCCTCGTACCGTCCCGAAGACGCCCGGTGGTTCTTCGGCAGGGAGCGGTGCACGGACACCCTCGTCGCCCAGCTCCGCGCAGCGGAGAAGACGGGTGGCCTGATCATGCTCGTGGGCGCCTCGGGGGCCGGAAAGTCCTCCCTGCTGAACGCCGGTCTGGTGCCCGCACTGCGCAACGGCGCGCTGGGCGACGGGAAAAGCCCGGAGGGGGAGACCCAGGACGGGAAGACAGAGGACGGGAAGGGCCGGGAGAGGAAGGTCCTGCAGCTGGTGCCGGGTGGCGATCCGCTCGGGGAGCTGGCCTCCCGAATACCCGAGCTGGCCCCCGTCCTGGCCGCCGCGGGGCAGTCGGCGGCGCAGGAGCCCGGCACGGCGCACTTCGCGAGTGCGGTGCGCGAGGCCGTCGGGGCCTGGGCGGGCCGGGAGGCGTCCGCCACCGCGCGTCCGGTCGTCATCGTGGACCAGTTCGAGGAGGCGTTCACCCTCTGCTCCGACGAGGCGGACCGGCGCACCTTCCTCCAGCTCCTGCACGCCGCCTGCACCCACGGCGATCCGGACGCCCCGGCCCCCGTGCGCGTCATCCTCGGCATCCGCGCCGACTTCTACGACCGATGTCTCGGGTATCCCGAACTGGCCGATGCGCTGCAGCACCGGCACATGGTGCTCGGACCGCTGACCACTGCGGAGCTGCGCGAAGCGGTGACCGGCCCGGCCAAGGCCGTGGGCCTGGAACTCGAACCGGGGCTGGCGGAGCTGGTCGTCCGGGAAGTGAGCGCCGACGGCCCCGGCGGGACGCATGACGCGGGGGTGCTGCCCCTCCTCTCCCACGCCCTGCTCGCCACCTGGCAGCGGCGGAAGGCGGGAAAGCTGACGCTGGCCGGCTACCGCGCGGCGGGCGGCATCCAGGGAGCGGTGGCGGCGACCGCCGAGCGGGCCTGGTCCAGCCTCGACCCGACGGCGCGCACGGCCGCGCGGCTGCTCCTGCTCAGGCTGGTCCGGCTGGGCGAGGACACTCAGGCCACCCGTCGGCGGGGGACCCGGCGCCAGCTGGCGGACGAGTCCGCCGACCCCCACAAGACCGAGGAATCGCTCGAAGCGCTGGTGCACGCCCGGCTGGTGACACTCGACGCGGAGGCCGTGGAGATCACCCATGAAGCGCTGCTCCACGCCTGGCCACGCCTGCGCGACTGGATCGACGAGGACCGGGCCGGCAACCTGCTGCGCCAGCGGCTGGAGGAGGACGGCAGGGCCTGGGAGGACGCGCACCGTGACGCCTCGCTGCTCTACCGGGGTTCGCGGCTGGAACAGGCCCGCACCTGGGCACAGTCCGCCGGTGACACCTTTCTGACCCGGAGCGCGGTGGAATTCCTGGCCGCTTCGGTCAAGCTGCGCAAGCGCACGGCCCGGATCAGCCGCGGTGCGGTGTCGGCTCTGGCCGTCCTGGCGGTCATGGCCATCGGTTCGGCGCTGGTCGCCTGGCAGCAGCGGGACGACGCCGTGTTCGCGCAGGTGCTCGCCGAGGCCGACCGCGTCCAGTTGACGGATCCGTCGTTGTCCGCGCAGCTCGACCTGGTGGCACACCACCTGCGACCGCACGACGACGGCACGAACAACCGGTTGCTCTCGACGGTGAACGCGCCACTGGCCACGCCGCTCCTCGGCCACACCGGCGCCGTCTACCTCACCACGTTCAGCCCGAACGGGCGGGTCCTGGCCACCGCGAGCTACGACCACACCGTCCGGCTGTGGGACGTGGCGGACCCGACGCACCCCAGGCCTCTGGGCAAGCCCCTCACCGGACACACGAGCTGGGTGAGCACCGCCGTCTTCAGCCCGGACGGACACACCCTGGCCAGCGCTTCGGACGACGGCACGGTCCGGCTCTGGGACGTGCGCGACCCCCGTCACCCGCACCCGATCGGTGCGCCCCTGACCGGCCACGACGGCACTCTCTTCCTGCTCGCCTTCAGCCCGGACGGACGCACGCTGGCGGCCGCCGACGAAGAACACACCGTCCGCCTGTGGGATGTGGGCGACGTGCGCCGGCCGAGGCGGCTCGGTGTCCTGACCGGCCACACCGCCGCCGTGCGCTCCGTGGCGTTCAGCCCCGACGGGCGGACACTGGCGGCCGGTGGCGACGACGACACGATCAGGCTGTGGGACATGGCCGACCGGCATCGTCCGAGGCCGCTCGGCAAGCCACTGACCGGCCACAAGGGCACGGTGCACTCCCTGGCCTTCAGCCCGGACGGCCGCACTCTCGCCAGCGGCAGCGACGACGACACCATCCGGCTCTGGAACGCGGCCACGCCACGTCACACCACACCACTCGGTTCGCCGCTCACCGGCCACACCGGCGCCGTGTGGTCCGTGGCCTTCAGCCCCGACGGGACGGTGCTCGTCGCCGGCAGCGCGGACCGAACGGCGAGCATGTGGAACGTCAGCAATCCGGCATACCCCTCGCAGATCGGCCAGCCCCTCGCCGGCAGCAGTGACGAGATGTACGCCGTGGGCTTCAGCCCGGACGGTCGAAGCCTCGCCACCGGGAGCGGCGACAACACGGTCCGCCTGTGGTCGATGCCGCCGACGGACATGATCGGCCGCACGGGAGCGTTCCGCCCGGACGGGCAGGTGCTGGCAACGACTGCGGACGACGAACGGGTCCGGCTGTGGAGCGTGCGGGCTCCACACCGGACCGCGTTGCTGGGCAAACCCTTCAAGCCGGGGGAGGGTGACACGCGGTCGGTGGTGTTCTCCCCCGACGGCCGCACCCTCGCGGTGCGGACCGGACGCCGCGCGCTGCGTCTGTGGAACGTGACCGACCCGAAGCGGCCCGTCCCCTACGGGCCGCCCGTCACGCTGCGGACGCGGTACGTGGACTCGCTGGAGTTCAGCCCGGACGGGCACACGCTGGCAACTGCCTACGACGACCGCACCATTCAGCTGTGGAACGTCAGCGATCCGTCCCGCCTTCGTCCACTCGGCCGCGTGCTCTCCGGCCACAAGGGCTACGTCAACTCCCTCGTCGTCAGCCCGGACGGCCGCACTCTCGCCAGCGGCAGCGCCGACGGCACCATCCGGCTCTGGAACATAACCGACCCTCGCCATGCCACCCCGCTCGGCGCACCTCTCCGGGGACACCTGGGACCCGTCAACAGACTCGCCTACAGCCCGGACGGCCATACCCTGGCCAGCGGCAGCGACGACAACACGGTCCGGCTCTGGAACGTCGCCGACCCCCGCAAAGCCACCCGGCTCGCCACCCTCACGGGCCACACCGAAGCGGTCACGTCGCTGACGTTCAGCCAGGACGGCCGCACCCTGGCGAGCGGCGGTGACGACGACATGGTCCGGCTCTGGAACGTCGCCCGCCCTTCCAGGGCCACTCCCGTCGGGGAGTCGATCAGCCCCCACGCCAAGACGGGCAACTTCCTGGCTTTCCGCCCCAAGAGCCACATGCTCGGAGTGTCGAGCGGCGCCGATACGGTCCGGCTGTGGGATCTGGACACCGATGCGGCAATGCGCCGCATCTGCTCCGCCACCCGGGGCGTGCTGACCCCGGAGAGGTGGCAGGAGTATCTGCCCCGTCTCTCGTACGCGCCCCCGTGCAACGAGTAACCGGGCATCACGGCCGCCAGCCCGCCCGCGGCTTCCCGCCCGAGGCGTCCCGTCCGAGCACCGGGCGGGACGCCTCCGGACCGCCCTGGGCCACCGTGGGGTTCCGCTCCCGCGGCCGACCGGGGAACGTGATCCCGATCACAACCCCGCATTGTGTCAGGGTAGTTTGCTCCACCACGCAAGCAGCCTTGTTAACCTTGCCTACAGTCCGACCGCTGGTGCATCCCCCGTCGCCAGCGGTCGGGCATTTTCGTGTCCGGTGTGAAACGCGGACAGCCCCTCCCCCCTTCTTCGCACCTCCCCGCCGCCCCTGAGCCGGGTTCGCCGTGGTCGCCGTGCCGCCCCCGGAAAGAGTCGTCGGCCGCGCGGGCTTCGGCCATCTGGACGCTTCCGGCACGTCAACGGCTCGCGCTGAGTCATAAGGTGACGCCGTCGGGACGGCCGGCCCGGCCGGGCGCCGAGCGACGGAACGGTGAGCAGGCATGGCAGTGGCGTACGAGCGGATCGCGGGCCAGCTCCGGCAGGCCGTCCGGGCGGGCCGGTGGAAGCCCGGCGACCGGCTGCCCCCGGAGGCGGAGCTCGCCGAGGAGTTCGGGCGGAGCGTGCCGGCCGTCCGGGTCGCTCTCCGGTTCCTGTGCGAGGAAGGCCTCATCGAGAAGCAGCACGGGCGCGGCAACGTCGTCCGGCGCCCGCGCATCGTCGCCACGCGCACGAACCTCAGCCACCAGTGGGAGAAGAGCCGGGCGCGCGAGCCGCTGGAGGAACGGGCCCGGACCGGCGGCATCGAGCGGGACACCGGTCTGCACGCCGATGACCTGGTGTTTCAGGCGTCGTACCGCGAGACCGAGGCGGACGAGGACCTGGCGCGGGCCTTCGCGCTGCCCAAAGGCACTCCGCTCCTCGAACGCCGCTACCGAACGCGGTACGCGGCCGAGAGCGCGCCCTTCGGCCTGATGACCTCGTACCTCGTCCGCGACATGATCGCGAAGAACCCCGACCTGCTGGACGAGACCAAGGAGCCCTGGCCGGGCGGCTCACAGGCCCAGCTCTACACCCTCGGCATCGAGCTGGGCCGCATCGAGGAACGCGTCACCGCCCGGCCGCCGGCCCCCGAAGAGGCGGCGGAGCTGGAACTGCCGCCCGGGACGGCGGTGCTCGTCCTGCGGAAGACCTCGATCGACGTCGACGACCGGATCGTGGGCGTCTCCGACGTCATCCTGCCCGGTGACCGCACGGAGATGCTGTTCGTCACGCCCCTGGAAAGGTGGTGAGCGCCGGCCGGTCTTCCCGGCGGCGGCCCCGGCCGGCCAGGACCGCCTCCCCGTCAGTCCCGGTCGAACGCGAGGTCCAGCATCCGGATGGCGTTCCCCCTCAGGATCTTGTACGTCACCTCCGCCGACAGCCCCGCCACGTGCTCGGCGGCCACGTCCTTCGTATGCGGCCAGGTCGAGTCGACGTGCGGGTAGTCGGTCTCGAAGGTCGCGTTGTCGACCCCCACCGTCTCGATCGCCTCGATGCCGTGCCGGTCGCGGAAGAAGCAGCAGAAGACCTGCCGGTAGTAGTACGACGACGGCGGCTCGGGGATCAGGTCCTTGACCCCGCCCCACGCCCGGTGCTCCTCCCAGACGTCGTCGGCGCGCTCCAGGGCGTAGGGGATCCACCCCATCTGGCCCTCGCTGTACGCCAGCTTCAGCCGGGGGAACTTCACGAGGACGCCGCTGAACAGGAAGTCCATCATCGAGGCCATCGCGTTGTTGAAGCTCAGGGAGGCCTGCACGGCGGGCGGTGCGTCCGGTGAGGCGGCCGGCATCTGCGACGACGAGCCGATGTGCATGTTCACGACGGTCCCGGTCTCCTCGCACGCGGCGAAGAACGGGTCCCAGTAACCGGAGTGGATGGACGGCAGCCCCAGGTAGGTGGGGATCTCGCTGAAGGTCACCGCCCGCACCCCGCGGGCGGCGTTGCGCCGGATCTCGGCGACGGCCAGCTCGACGTCCCACAGCGGGATCAGGCACAGCGGGATCAGCCGCCCGCCGCTGTCCCCGCACCACTCCTCCACCATCCAGTCGTTGTACGCCCGGACGCACGCGAGGCCGACCTCCTTGTCCCCGGCCTCGGCGAAGGTCTGCCCGCAAAAGCGCGGGAACGTCGGGAAGCAGAGCGACGCCTCGACATGGTTGAGGTCCATGTCCGCCAGCCGTGCCTTCGGGTCCCAGCACCCGCGCCGCATCTGCTCCCGGGTGATCCCGTCCAGCGTCATCTCGTCGCGGGAGAATCCCACGGCGGCGATGATGCGCTTGTACGGGAAGGTCAGGCCCTCGTACTCCCACCAGTCGGTGAGCTGGCCCTCCGGGTCCGTGGTGAACCGGTACTTCCCGCCGACGTACTCCAGCCCGCCGATGCCGGCGGTGAAGGGCTTCGGCCCCTTGTCCTGGTACTTCTTCGGAAGCCAGGTCTCGAAGAGGTGCGCGGGCTCGATCACGTGATCGTCCACGCTGATGACCCTGGGAAGCTCCGCCGTGCCGCTCTCGTTGCTGCTCACGCTGTACCCCCAACTGCCCGCCGGTGGGTCACGCCGGACCAATACCTGACGACCCATCAGTTTCGAGGTTATGGGCTCCCCCGTACGACGACAAGGCGGAGCCGCAAACTCCACCCCTTGCGCGACGCCACGACATCCGTTGAACTGACACACCGTCAGTTCAGTGGATGAGCAGCGAGGGGACAGCATGCAGACGATCTGGCTCAGCGGTGCCGAGTGGTTCGCCGTCCTCCGTATCGGCCTCGGGCTGTGGTGGCTGGAGAGCTGGCGCCACAAGGACAAGAAGACCTGGTTCACCGGCGGCGGCATCACCTGGGCGGCCGGCATCGCGGACAAGCACCGGTGGTCCGCGGTCCGTACGGGCTTCGACCGCTGGGTGAAGCCCCGCCCCCGGCCGATGGCGTACCTCGTCGCCTACGCGGAGCTGGCCCTCGGCCTCGGGCTCGTCGTGGGTTTCCTGACGCCGATAGCCCTGGTCTGCGGAGCGGTGCTCAACCTGATCTACCTCGTGCTGATGATCCACGACTGGGCGGAGCAGGGGCAGAACCTGATGATGGCCCTGATCTCCCTCACGGGACTGCTCGCCATGAGCTGGCAGTGCTGGTCGCTCGACGGCGCGCTGGGCCTGTTCCGCTAGCGGCGCGGCAGACCGCGGCAGACCGCGGCGGGAACGGTGGGCCGCGGAGCGGCGCCCGGAGCGCACGGGCCCCCGGTCGTTCAGCTCCCCGGGCGTGGGGTGGCCCGGGAGGCTGATCGGCCGTAGGCCCGTGCGCGGCGGGTCAGCCCTTCTCCCCGACCGTCACCGGCCGGTCGTCGTTCAGCTCGGTGAAGAGCTCCTTCGCCTTCGCCTCGTTCCACTGCACGGCGCTGCCCTTGGGGGTGCGGAGGTTGAGGTTCGACACGGGGACGTTGAGCCGCTTGCCGTCGCCCGCCGTGACGCCCTTCATCGCCTTGAACAGCGAGGTGAGGTTGGTCAGGCCGGTGTCCTCGTCCACGATGAGCGTGCCGAGGCCCGCGCTCATGGTCGGGTAGACCTTGGCCGGGTCGAGCAGGATGTCGGGGTCGGCGGCCTTGCGGGCGAGGGCGGCCAGGAACTTCTGCTGGTTCTGGCTCCGGCCGAGGTCGCCCTGGGCCTCCTGGTGGCGCTGGCGGACGAAGGCCAGTGCCGCACGGCCGTCGAGGGTCTGGCAGCCCTTCTTGAGGTTCGCGCCCGACTTCTTGTCCCTGACGTCGTGGTCCAGGCAGATCGGGACGCCGCCGATGGCGTCGACGATGCCCACGAAACCGGCGAACCCGATCTCCGTGTAGTGGTCGACGTGCACGCCCGTGTTGCGCTCGATGGTCCGGACGAGCAGATCGGGGCCGCCGAACGAGAACGCCGCGTTGAGCTTGTTCTTCGCCGCGGGGTAGTGCTTGCCGGTGTCGGGCCGGATGTACGGCGGGATGGTCACCCACGAGTCGCGCGGCAGGCTCACCATCGTGGTGCCGTGGGCGCCGGTGTGCAGCAGGATCATCGAGTCGGTGCGGCGGCCCGCGTCGGCCGAACCGCCGGTGTGCAGGTCCTTCCTGGCCCGCTCGGAGAGGCCCACCCGGCTGTCGGAGCCCACGATCAGGTAGTTGGTCCCCTTGCCCTCCGGCATCCGGTCCGCGATCTTACTCAGGTCGACCTCGCGGTTGAGCTGGGTGTCGGCCCAGACGTAGCTGCCGAGGGAACCGCTGAGCAGGACGGTCACCAGCACGATCGCCGTCCGCCTGATCCGGCGGCGGCGCGGGGAACGGCGGGCGGCGCGCCGGCCGCGCCCCGGCCGCCCGTCTTCGGGGCCCGGGCGCCCTGTGCCGGGGCCCACCCGGCCTGGCCGGACCGCACGCCCGTCGTTCCTGCCCGGTACGTCGGAGCGCACCGGGGGCACCGGCGCCGGTACGGGCGCCCGGACGCCGGGCAGCGGGGCGTTCATGAGCCCTGCCGGGTCCATCTGGGGCCAGTGCAGCTGCGGCGGAGGCCCCTGAGACGGGTGCGCCTGGGGCGGAAGCTCCTGGGTGGGGTGCGTCTGGGGCAAAGGGCCCTGGGGCGGATACGTCTGGAGCGGGAGCTCCTGGGTCGAAGGCCCCTGGGGCGGATACGTCTGAGGCGGATGCTCCTGGGCCGAAGGCCCCTGGGGCGGGTACATCTGGAGCGGATGCTCCTGGGCCGAAGGCCCCTGGGGCGGGTACATCTGAGGCGGATACATCTGGGGCGGATACATCTGGGGCGGCTGCTCCTCCGGGAGCCACACCTGCCCGGGGCCGGGGTACGGCGTCTCCGTTTCGCCGCCTCGCCAGGTTTCGGGCGGCCTGTCCAGCCAGTCATTCATGCGCGGAAGTCTCCAATGTCATGTCCTCTTCACCAAGGAGGGCTCGGATCTGCACAAGCGAGCGGGAGGGTGCGGGACCGGGCCTGCGGCCGGCCGTTGACCGGTGCCCGGGGCGTCCGCACGGCGCACGGCCGTGCGGACGCCCCTCAGGGCCCTTACGGGGTCATCTCGACGTCAGGCCCTCGTACGCGACCGTCTGGCCGATCTGCTGGGCGGCGGTGCCGGAGCGTTGCATGCGCTGCCACTTCAGGCGGGTGCCGAGCAGGAAGGCCACCACGGACTGGATGACCACCAGATACATCAGCTGCCGGTAGACGAAGAGCTGGAAGGGCATCGCCCACAGCGACTTCACCGGCTCCCGGTCGAGCTTCAACGCATAAGCGCAACAGGCCAGTTGGAGTCCGAGGAAGCCGAACCACACAGTGGCCGCGAGCACCGGGCCGCGGAACAGCGCCGCGTACAGCGCGAAGACATCGACGACCGGCGCGAGCAGCGGCAGGGCGACCTGGAAGAGCGCGAGGTAGCTCAGCCCGCGCCGTCCGAACCGCCCCGACGGGCCCACTTCGATGACGGCCCGGCGGTGCTTCCACATCGCCTGGATCGTGCCGTAGCACCAGCGGTAGCGCTGCCGCCACAGCTGCCGCAGCGAGGTGGGCACCTCGGTCCAGGCGATCGCGGACTCCTCGTAGACCACCCGCCAGCCCGCCTGCCACAGGGCCATCGTCAGGTCGGTGTCCTCGGCCAGGGTGTCCTCGCTGACGCCGCCGACGCCCATCAGCGCATCCCGCCGGAAGGCCCCGATGGCGCCGGGGACCGTCGGCATGCACTCCAGCACCTCGAACATCCGCCGGTCGAGGTTGAACCCGAAGACGTACTCCAGGTGCTGCCACTGGCCCAGCAGGCGGCCGCGGTTGCCGACCTTGGTGTTGCCGCTGACCGCCCCCACCGCCGGGTGGGCGAGCGGCTGGATCAGCCGGTAGACGGCATCCGGCTCGAAGACCGTGTCGGCGTCGACCATGACCACGATCTCGTACCGGGCATGCGCCAGGCCGGTGTTGAGGGCTGCCGCCTTGCCCGCGTTGTACTGGCGGATCACCTCCACGCGGGGATCGCCGATCCGGACGGCGATGTCCGCCGTCTCGTCCGTCGACCCGTCGTCGATCACGATGATCTGCAGCTGCACGTGGGCGGAGGCGAGCAGCGAACGGACGGTGGACTCGATGCCCGCCTCTTCGTTGTAGGCGGGCACGAGCACCGTCACCGGACCGGCGACCTCCCGTAGCCAGGGGGAGCCCGGCCGGAAGCGGGTCAGCCGCCGGACGTGCGTCCGGGCGAAGACGACGAGGGACGCCAGCCGCAGCACGCCCAGGGTGCCGGCGATGCCCAGCACCCAGGTCATGCCGTGCACGAAGGTGTAGCCGGCGACCTTGACCCAGACCAGGGCCTGGCCCAGCCCCTGTTCGGTGCCGGAGACCGTCTTCTCGGCCGGGGCCAGCTTGGCCCCGGCCGTCACGGTGGTGAACCTGTCGACGTTCCGGTTGGCGAGCAGCCGCTCGGTGTCCGTGTAGGCGGTCTCGTTCTGGCTGAACTGCCGGATCAGGCCCTGCGCCGGCTTGCGGTACCACCGGTCGGCGGCGACCAGTGTGTAGCCCTCCGCGCCGGCCTTCTTGGCGGCCTTCCACTCCGCGCCGCACATGGTGTCCGCCGACGTGGTCTGCGGCAGCCGCAGCAGCCTGGTGTGGATGCCCACCGTGCCGGCCAGCGCCTTCTGCGTGAGCGAGAGCTCCATCCGGGCACGCAGGGGCGAGGCCTCGCCCATGACCGCGCCGGTGTAGGTGTTCGAGCCGATCTCATGGCCCTCGTCCCTGATCCGCCGTACCAGGTCCGGGTGTTGGGCGGCCTGGGCGCCGTACAGGAAGAAGGTGGCGTGGACATGGTGCTTGCGCAGCAGATCGAGCAGCCGCGGCGTCCACACCGGGTCGGGTCCGCCGTCGTAGGTGAGCGCCACCGTACGGGCCGGCATCGCGGCGGTCTTCACGGCGCCGCCGCGAAGATCCACCACCGGGCCGCCCTTCTCCACCGCCGGCGGTACGGGCTGGGTGCAGTCGCTGCGGACCTTGGCGGAATCCACCTCATGGGTGGTCCAGCCCTCGAAGAACAGGGCACCGAACACCAGGGGCAGCACAAGGCTCAGCAGCAGCCAATGGCCGCGCGGGTCCCGGGACTGGGCATGCCTGCCCCGGTTGCTCCGGCCCCTCACGTCGCGACCGGATCGGTATCAGGCGCGCCCGGAACGGTCTTGGGCTCGCCCGGAACGGTCTTGGGCGCGGCCGGGGTGAGGTTTCTTGAGAAAGGGGCGGTGGTGGGGGTGTTGGGGAGCGTGGGGGTGTGGGGGTGTGGGGGAATGTGGGGGGTGGTGCGAAATGTGGGGGTCATGGGGGGTGTGGGGGTGGGGGATGTGGGGGTAGTGCAGGCGCTGCGGGTGCCGGCGGTGACCCTCGGGGCGACCGCCGTGACGGGAAGGGGAAACGGCGCAAGGCCCTCGGAGGCCGAGGTCTTGGCCGGTCTGCCCGTCACGGTCACTCGCCCGGTCGGAACCCGCCCGTCGCCGGCGGCGAACGCCCGCAGGGGAGCGCATCCGCCGGCGGCGGCCGGGTTCCGCACAGCCTTTCCCTGCCAGTCCGAAGCGTCGGCACATGGCTGAGAAACGGGTATATTTTGCCGTTTTGTGTTCCCGCTGGCCTCACACATGGTCGGCGAGTGTACTCACCAGTCACCCTCAGCAGTGGAGAACTTCGCACATCTCTCGTCACCTTGACAGGGCCGCACTCCACCGCCCAAACTCCCGCGCCCCGCGCGCATATGACCAGGTCACGGCCGTCTCGCGCACACCATGCGCGGCCTGGCGCACTGTGCCGCACGGCGTCGGGCCACCCCGTTTTGAGAGTGTTCTAACACCTGACGCCTACTCAGCCGACACACACACCAAGGCCCGTCCGGCCAACTCCTGGCCGGAATAGCCCTTATCCCACCGCTCCGAGGGATCTAGCGTTGACTCCGTGACCAGATATGAAATCGGGTCACGGAGTCAGAGGGGGACTGACCGTGGACCGGGTGGAGCGTCGTGCACGCATCCTCGACGTGGCCGGGGAACTGCTCCTCGCCTGGGGCTACGACCGGGTGACGATCGATGAGATCGCCCGGCGCGCCAAGGTCGGCAAGGGCACGGTCTACCTCCACTGGAAGACCAAGGACGCGCTGTTCCTGGCAGTCGTCCTGCGGAGCCAATTCCGCAACCATCACCGGCAGGTGGCGCGCATGCGCGCCGATCCGCTGGACATCCTGCCGAGCCGGATGCTCCGCGGGCTCTTCTGCGACTTCCTGAATGATCCGGTGCTGCGGGCCGTATACACCGACGACGCCGACGTCCTCGGCCGGCTCAACGACACCGCGAAGAAGGAACTCACCGAGCTGATGGCCGAAGGCGACCGGACGCTGTGCCGCCATCTCGAAGTGCTGCGCGGGTACGGCCTGGTGCACGACGATCTCGAGGTGCACCACCAGCAGTACGCGCTGCTGGCCATGGCCACCGGCTTCTTCACGGGCGAGGCCCTGCTCGCCGGCCGGTCCCCGGTCACCCCGGAGGTACGCGCCGACATACTCGCCCGCACGGTCCGCGGCGCGCTGGAGACCCCCGGCGGGCAGAAGGCCGCGGCCGCCGCGGCGCCCGAAGTCATCGCGCTCTACGAACAGTTCGGGGAACTCACCCTGCGCGAGATCCGCCGGCAGGTACGCGACTGATCCGGCCGGTCCGGCCGGTCCGCCTGCCACGGCGGCGCGGCCGGCGCCGGACCGACTCCCTCACCGACCTCCCAGACCGACTCCCGACCCGGAGGAGAACGAAAGATGTCGGCATTACCCACCTCACCGTTCGCCGCACACATCGGGAAACACCCGGGCGAGCCGAACGTGATGGACCCGGCGCTGCTCACCGACCCGTTCGCCGGCTACGGCGCGCTGCGCGAGCAGGGCCCGGTCGTACGCGGCCGCTTCATGGACGACTCACCCGTCTGGCTGGTGACGCGGTTCGAGGAGGTCCGCCAAGTCCTGCGCGACCAGCGGTTCGTGAACAACCCGGGGGCGCCCGCCCTGGGCCACGCGACCGAGGACAACCCGCTCATCAGGCTGATGGACATGCTGGGCCTCCCCGGGCACCTCCGCCCCTACCTGCTCGGATCGATCCTCAATTACGACGCCCCCGATCACACCCGGCTGCGCCGCCTGGTGTCGCGGGCCTTCACGGCCCGCAAGATCACCGACCTGCGGCCGCGGGTCGAGCAGATCGCCGACGCACTGCTGGCCCGGCTGCCCGAGCACGCCGAGGACGGCGTCGTCGACCTCATTCAGCACTTCGCCTACCCGCTGCCGATCACGGTCATCTGCGAACTGGTCGGCATACCTGAAGCGGACCGCCCGCAGTGGCGGAAGTGGGGAGCCGACCTCGTCTCGATGGAGCCGGACCGGCTCGCCACCTCGTTCCCGCCGATGATCGAGCACATCCATCAGATGGTCCGGGAGCGGCGCGGCGCGCTCACCGACGATCTGCTCAGTGAGCTGATCCGTACCCATGACGACGACGGCGGCCGGCTCAGCGACGTCGAGATGGTCACCATGATCCTCACGCTCGTCCTCGCCGGTCACGAGACCACCGCTCACCTCATCAGCAACGGCACGGCGGCGCTGCTCACCCACCCCGACCAGCTGCGCCTGCTCCGGGACGACCCGGCCCTGCTCCCCCGTGCCGTCCACGAGCTGATGCGCTGGTGCGGGCCGGTGCAGATGACCCAGCTGCGCTACGCCGCGACCGACGTCGACCTGGCCGGCACCACGATCCGCCGGGGCGACGCCGTCCAACTCGTCCTGGTGTCGGCGAACTTCGACCCCCGCCACTACACCGACCCCGACC
Organism: Streptomyces sp. NPDC047049; assembly: GCF_040643995.1. Classification (NCBI taxonomy): domain Bacteria; kingdom Bacillati; phylum Actinomycetota; class Actinomycetes; order Kitasatosporales; family Streptomycetaceae; genus Streptomyces; species Streptomyces sp. NPDC047049. The sequence continues at coordinate 183,217 of NZ_JBEYVM010000001.1, forward strand.
GGCTCGACCTGACCCGCCACCCCGCGGGCCATGCGGAGAACCATGTGGGCTTCGGCCATGGGGCGCATTACTGCCTGGGCGCCACGCTCGCCAAGCAGGAGGGCGAGGTCGCCTTCGGCAAACTGCTCGCGCACTACCCGAAGATGGCGCTGGGCATCGCACCGGAACGCCTGGAGCGGACGCCCCTGCCGGGCAACTGGCGGCTGACCGCGCTGCCGGTGCGGCTGGGGTGAGCACCGCTCTCGCGGCAGGCCGCTCGGACGGCCTGCCGCCGGGGGCCCGGGGCTTCAGCGGATACGGCTCGTCTCAGCGCGTACGGCTCGCCTTCAGCGAGTACATGAGGGGGACGCGGGGCCGCTCGCCGGGGAACCGGTGGTAGCCGTCGTCGTCACGTCGCAGCGCGGCGAAGCGCTGGAACATCGTCATGTCGTGTTCGTGCAGGAAGTCGATGCGCAGGCCGGCGCCGGCCAGGGCCGAGACGACCTCTCCGAGCGGGTGCTGCCATTCGACACTGCGGTTGTGGACCGTCGGTGCGTCGAAATCCGCGTACGTACCGGGGGTCTCCTCCACCCATGCCTCGCGGCTGAAGTAGTCGTGGACGAGGCGCGATCCGGTCTCGTCGTCCAGGGCGTCGCACAGCGGGTGGAATTCGGCGAGGTAGAGGAAGCCGCCGGGAGCGACGAGACAGGCGGCGGTGTCGGCCCAGCGCTCCAGGTCCGGGAGCCAGTTCAGGGCACCGATGCCGGTGTAGACGATGTCGTACGCGGTGTCGGGGACGGCTTCGGCGGCGTCATAGACGTCGGCGGCGACGAACGCGGCGCGGTCCGGGCCGTAGCCGAGCTCGGCGGCCAGCTCACGGGCGGCGTCGATGGCGGGTTCGGAGAAGTCCAGGCCGACGACCCGGGCCGCACCGCGATGGGCCCAGGAGAGGGTGTCCTGGCCGAAATGGCACTGGAGGTGAAGGAGGGACCGTCCGGTGACGTCCCCGACCTCCGCGACCTCGAAATCACGGAGCACGTCGCGCGCCCGGCGAAATCCGTCCTGGTCGTAAAAATCGCTCACGGTGTGGAGGGCGACGCGCTCGTCCCACATCGCGCGGTTGGCCTCCCACCAGTCGTCGGGACCGGTGTGTCTTCGCATACAGCGAAGTTATCCACAGGCTTGTGGCCCTCGCCAACGGATTTCCCGCGCCGGGCGCAGAATGGGGCCCATGACTGACGAGACGACCGCAGACCCAGGCCCCGCCACCGCTCCGAACCCTTCGCACTCTTCACACGCGTCAACGGCCGACAGCCAGCACACAGCCGTGACGGGACCGGCCTCGGCCGGCCCGGTAGCGGTGACGGGCGGTGCGGCGAAGGACTCGGGCGGCCCGGCGGATACCCGCGGCGCTGAGGCCGCGATGCCGGACTGGGAGAAGCGCTTCCGCGCGCCGCGGATCGGGCTGCCGGACTGGGCCGAGGACGCCCCGGACCGCTCGTTGTTCGTCTCGAACGCCACCGGCACCTTCGAGCTGTACGCCTGGGACCGGGCGACCGGCAGCCGGCGGCAGGCCACGGACCGGCCGAACGGCACGACGGACGGCACGCTGTCGCCGGACGGCGAGTGGATCTGGTGGTTCTCGGACACCGACGGGGACGAGTTCGGCGTCTGGATGCGGCAGCCGTTCGCCGGCGGGCCGGATGAGCCGGCCACCCCGGGGCTCGCCGCCTCGTATCCGGGAGGGCTGGCGATCGGCCGGGACGGCACGGCGGTCATCGGGTGCTCCACGGACGAGGAGGGCTCGACGGTCCACGTCGTACGGCCTGGTGAGGCGCCGGTGGAGATCTACCGGCACCGCGAGTCGGCGGGCGTCGGCGACCTCTCGCACGACGGCTCGCTGATCGCCCTTGAGCACACCGAACACGGCGATGCGATGCACTCCGCGATCCGCGTCGTACGGCCCGACGGGTCCACGGTCGCTGAGCTGGACGACACCAAGGGCGGGACCGAGGAGCTGGGCCTGTCGGTGATGGGTTTCGCGCCGGTGGACGGGGACGCCCGGCTGCTGGTGGGGCACCAGCGGCGAGGTCGCTGGGAGCCGATGATCTGGGATCCGCTGACGGGCACGGAGACGGCCCTGGAGATAGACCTGCCCGGGGACGTGGGTGCCGACTGGTATCCCGACGGGTCGGCGCTGCTGGTGGAGCACGAGTACCAGGCACGGAGCGAGCTGTGGCGCTACGAGCTGGGCCGGCCGGGCGGCACGGGTGCCGCGGCCGGTGGTCCTCGGCTGACGCGGGTCGAGACCCCGGCCGGCTCGGTCTCGGGGGCGACGGCGCGGCCGGACGGCACGGTGGAGTTCCTGTGGTCGTCGGCGGCACAGCCCCCGGAGGTGCGGTCGACGAGCGGCAAGGTCGTGCTGGACCCGCCCGGCAGGAAGGCGCCCGGTTCGGTGCCCGTGCGGGACGTATGGGTGGAGGGACCCGGGGGCCGGATCCATGCGCTGGTGCAGCAGCCGGCCGGTGAGGGCCCCTTCCCGACGGTCTTCGACATTCACGGCGGCCCGACCTGGCACGACAGCGACGCCTTCGCCTCGTCCCCCGCAGCCTGGGTGGACCACGGCTTCGCGGTCGTCCGCGTCAATTACCGCGGCTCGACCGGTTACGGCCGTGCCTGGACGGATGCGCTCAAGCATCGCGTCGGGCTGATCGAGCTGGAGGACATCGCCGCGGTCCGCGAGTGGACGGTCTCGTCCGGCCTGGCGGATCCGGAGCGGCTGGTGCTGTCGGGCGGTTCCTGGGGCGGCTACCTGACCCTGCTGGGACTCGGCACCCAGCCGGAGGCCTGGGCGGTGGGCCTGGCGGCGGTCCCGGTCGCGGACTACGTCACGGCGTACAACGACGAGATGGAAGCGCTCAAGGCGATGGACCGGACCCTGCTGGGCGGCACCCCAGAGGAGGTCCCGGAACGCTTCGAGGCGTCGTCGCCGCTGACCTATGTGGACGCGGTGCGGGCACCGGTCTACATCTCCGCGGGCGTCAACGACCCGCGCTGCCCGATCCAGCAGGTGGAGAACTACGTCCAGCGGCTGGCGGACCGCGGCCATCCGCACGAGGTCTACCGCTACGACGCCGGCCACGGCTCCCTGGTCGTGGAGGAGCGCATCAAGCAGGTCCGCCTGGAGCTCGACTTCGCCCAGCGGTATGTGATCGAGAAGAACTAGAGACGGGAGCGGAGGCGGAGAGGGGGGCGGGAGAGGGACGAGTGGCAACGGGGGCGTCCCGCGGGTGCTCCCGGGCTCCGTGAGTGCTCCCGGGCTCCGCGGGTGCTCCCGGAGCCCGGGCGGGGCGGGTGGGGCGGTGGGCCCAGGACAGTGACAGCTGACGGGGCACCACTCTGGGAGGGGCGGGGAGGGGGGAGGGAGGGGGCGGGGCCCGGGGGCCCGGTCAGGCAGTGGCGTGATGTGCCAGCGCCGCATGAGGATCGGCGCCCTCGCTGGTGTGGTCGGTGTGCACGGTCGCGGCGGTGAGCCGGGGGACGGCGTGGATCAGGGCGTGTTCCGCGGCCACGGCGAGGGCATGCGCCTGCACCACGGTGAGACGGGAGTCCACGACGATGTCGGCCTCGGCCCGCAGGGTATGGCCGATCCAGCGCATCCGGACCTGGCCGACGCCGCGGACGCCGTCCACCGTGCGCAGAGCTGTCTCGGCGGCGTCGACGAGTCCGGGGTCGACGCAGTCCATCAGCCGCCGGTAGACCTCCCTGGCGGCGTCGCGCAGCACCATGAGGATGGCGGCGGTGATCAGCAGGCCGACGAGCGGGTCGGCCACCCGCCAGCCGAGGGCCGCGCCGCCCGCGCCGAAGAGGACGGCGAGGGAGGTGAAGCCGTCGGTACGGGCGTGCAGGCCGTCGGCCACCAGCGCGGCCGACCCGATCCTGCGCCCGGTACGGATGCGGTAGCGGGCCACCCATTCGTTGCCGATGAACCCGACCACGGCGGCCGCCGCGACCGCCCACAGGTGGGTGATGTCGCGGGGGTTCAGCAGCCGGTCCACGGCCTCGTAGGCGGCCAGCGCCGAGGAGACGGCGATCGTCAGCACGATGGCGATACCCGCAAGGTCCTCGGCCCGGCCGTAGCCGTAGGTGTAGCGGCGGTTCGCGGCCCGCCGCCCGAGGACGAAGGCGATGCCCAGCGGAACGGCGGTCAGGGCGTCGGCAGCGTTGTGGATGGTGTCGCCGAGCAGTGCCACCGACCCCGACAGCACCACGACCACCAGCTGGATCGCGCTGGTCAGGCCCAGGATGCCGAGCGAGAGCCAGAGAGTGCGCAGGCCCTCGCGGGAGGTCTCCATCGCGGTGTCGATCTTGTCCATCGCGTCATGGCTGTGCGGGGTGACGAGGTGGACGACCCGATGCCGGATCCGTGACCACCGGATCATCCGTGACCACCGGCCGGAACCGTGGTGGTCATGACGATCACGGTGAACGTGGTGGTCATGGTGACCCTGGGGGTCACGGTGCTCCTGGCGGTCATGGTGGCCGGGCTGACCCTGACCGGACGGGAGGGGGTGGTGGCCCTGGGCGTCATGGGCGTGAGGGGGGCACTGAGGGTGACGGGCGTGATCATGACCATGCGGGTGGGTGCTCTTGCCTGCCATATGGCCTACCGTGGCACGCCGATCCGATTGCGGCTACTGCCGTGATACGGCCTGCGACCAGGTGCGACCTGGTCGCAGTAGCGGGGTTGCGGCGGCCGGCTTCAGGCCCGCCGGGCCGGGGCCGCCGCACCCTCACCGGCGCCCCGCTCCTCGCCCTGAGCCGCGCCCCCCTGCGGCGCCGGCTCGCCCTCCGCCACGATGCCCAACGCCGCGTCCCTGGCGGCTTCGGCGTCACGGCGGAAGAGCCGGAACCACATGAAGACGACAAAGCCGGCGAAGACGAACCACTCACCGGTGTAGCCGAGGTTCTGGAAGGCCTTGAGGTCCAGGCCGCTGCCCTCGGCGGCGGCCGGGGGGACGGCGCGCAGCGGCGCCTGGGTGTCGGTGAGGGTGATCCAGGCGTCGTAGACCTCGTACGGCACGATGTTGACCAGCGATGCCGCGCTGATCATGCCGAGCTGTCCCGGTGGCAGCCCGCCGCCGGCCTGCACACCGTCGGTGCCCTGGTTCTCGGAGGCCTGCAGCGCGCCGGTGACCGTCACCTCGCCCTTGGGCGGCGCGGGCACCTTGGCCGTGTCGGCCTTCGAACCGGCGTCGCCGGGCAGCCAGCCCCGTACGACCGGCAGCGCCTTGCCGCCGTCCGTCCGCAGCAGATCGAGGACGTAGAAGCCCTGCTGCCGCCCGTGCTTGTCCTTCAAGGTGCGGTCAGGTACGAGCAGTTGATGCCCGGTGTCGTAGTGGCCGCGGGCGCTGGCCTGCCGTCCGGAGGTGACCGTGTCGACGGGCAGCAGACCGGCCAGCGGCCGGGCCGCCTCGGTCTTGGCCCGGGCGGAGCGGTCCTCCTGCTGCTGATGGGTGTTGACGCGGTCCTCGAAGCGGCTCAGCTGCCAGCTGCCCATGAAGAGGCACAGCGGAATCGCCAGTACGGCGAACACATTGATTCCCCACCACCGCGGGGTCAGCAGGAACCGGTACACACCACCACGGTACGGGGCCCTTGCGGCGGGGCCGCACCGCCCCCTCCGGCCTCCCCCGGCCATGCCCCTGCCGTCGCCTCCTACGGCGCGGCCAGCGCCTCGGTGCGGTACACCGTTCCGGCGCAGGCGTCCGTGACCTTGGCGTCGGCCGCGGAGGGTTCGCCGGCCTCCGGCGTATGGGTGAGAACGATTCCACCGGACGCGCTGCCGCCCCCGGCTCCCTCGTCGCCGCCCGCCTGGCCGCCACCGCTGCCGCCACCGCCGTCGCCCGGCGCCGTGGCCCCGGCGTCCGGGGACTGCCCCGGGTCCTTGGAGGGTGCGGGGGTGGGCGAGGGGCCGGGATTGACGCATCCGGTGGTGCCGCCGCCGGACTGCGGGATCCAGGCGAACTTGACCTCGTACGCCTCTCCCGGCTTGAGAACCAGCTGGTCAGGGGTGGTGGCCGGGTCGGGAAGGCCGGTGGCCTCATCACCCGAGGTGTGGTCGACGACGTGGATGCGGTCAGGGTTCGTGGAGCCTTGTGCGACCAGTCCGACGGTGCCGCCGCCCTCGACGGAGCATGCGGCGCCGGAGGTGTTGACCACCCGGAACGTGCCGTAGATGCGGCCCGTGGAGTCCGCGGGACCGACCGTGCTGCTGCCGTTGCCGAGCTGGTCGCGCCCGCAGACCGGCGAGGTGACGTCCATGGTCTCGTCCGGGCCGGGGGTGCCGGCGCCCGCGCCGGGGCCCGCGCCGTTCTTCCCCCTGGCCTGGCCATCGCCCTGCGGCTCGCCGCCGCCCGGCGTCTCCCCGCCCTGCCGGGTCGGCCGCGGGCCGGCCTGCTCGGTGCCTTCGCCGTGTGTGCCGCCGGTACCGCCCTGGGCGTGCTGGTTGCTCGCCGCGTTGGCGGCCCGTTCCTCGGAGCCGTCGGCGAGGTTCACCACATGGACCATGGCGGGGAGGGACGTCCCGCCGAGGAGCAGCGCGGCGGCCGCGCCCAGGACGGCGTGCCGACGGCGCTGACGGCGGGCGGGCACCGCACGGCGCAGCTGTTCCAGCGCGTCGGGCGCGGGTTCGAGGCCGCCGACGCTGGACTGCAGCAGCCGCCTCAGGTCGTCCTCGCCACCGAAGCCGCCGAAGCCGCCGGTGGGGTGGCTGCGGCCGTGACCGTCGTCCGCGCCGCCGCCGAAGGCGGTGCCGCTGTGCTCCTCGCTGTCGCTGCCGTACGCATGGCCGTCGGGCCCCTCACCGGCGTCCGCTCGGTCCAGGGCACCGAGCGGGCCTCCCGCCGGGCCCGCGGGTGCTCCCCCGGTGCGCGCCGCTGCGTCGTCCGTAGGTGCCGCTGCCTCGTCCGCACCGAGGGATGCCTGCTCCAGGACACCGATGTCATCGCCGCCGGAATTTTGGCTTGATTTCGCGCCCCACCACGCCGTTTCGCCCCGTCGGCGGCCCGCGCGCAGCTCGTCCGCCGGGCGGCCCGCCCCCGGTTCGTCGCCCGGATGACCGGCTCCCCGCTCGCCTCCGGGGTGCCCCTGCGCCTCGCGCGCCGCGTACGGCTCACGTACCGGGTCGAGCGGCCGGCTCGACGCAACCGGGCCGAGCGGCCGGCCCGACGTGGCCGGGCACCCCGGACGGGCCGCGCCGGACGGGCCACACGCGTCGAACGGGTCGTACCGGCCGCGCGTCGTGCCACTCATGCGGGAGCCTCCATCGCGACGCGGAGCGCCGCGATGCCCCGCGACCCGTAGGCCTTGACGGAACCGAGCGATATGCCCAGCGTCTGGGCCACCTGCGCCTCGGTCATATCGGCGAAGTAGCGCAGCACCAGCACCTCACGCTGCCGGCGCTGCAGACCGCGCATCGCCTGGATCAACTGGTCCCGTTCCAGCAGGTCGTAGGCGCCCTCCTCGGCGCTCGCCATGTCGGGCATCGGCTTGGAGAGCAGCTTGAGACCGAGGATGCGGCGGCGCAGCGCGGAGCGCGAGAGGTTGACGACTGTCTGCCGGAGATAGGCGAGGGTCTTCTCGGGCTCGCGCACCCGTCCACGTGCGGAGTGCACGCGGATGAAGGCTTCCTGGACGACGTCCTCGCAGGAGGCGGTGTCGTCGAGGAGCAGCGCGGCGAGACCGAGCAGGGAGCGGTAGTGCGCGCGGTAGGTCTCGGTGAGGTGGTCGACTGTGGTGCCCGCTGCCATCGCGTCGTCAGTGTCCCCACGCTGCGGGGGAATCTGCGCGGGACGCGTGGTGGTGGGCCAGGGAGTGATCACTGGCATGCCCCCGGACCCAAGGGGCCGCGGCGGGCGCACTGTCGCGCCCGCGGCCCCCGCCGGGGCGATGGTGAATCCGAGTACCTCTGCCACGCTTGTTGGACACGCTTCCCCCTGTAAGGGTTGTACGCGCAAGGCATCGCTTTTGACGATGCATCAAATGCCCTCATGCGCACCAGCTCTTCCTGAATGCCCTAATTGCCCGACGCGAATTCCCCGATACCGGGGCCTCACCCTGCGACCCGCGGACATCCCGGGCCACCCCTGCGGGCGGCCACAAAGACGCTCCCCGCCCAACTGCCGGTTGCAGTCTGGCGGGGAGCGAATGGCCGGACAGGCCGTCAGTCCAGATCAAGAGGTTCGGACCGGTAATCCGCTCACAGAATCTTCACACGCTCCACGAAGTATCCCCCAGGCGGCAGGCACACGATGTCGTATCCCGCCAACTCGGCTCCCCACCAAGGCCGGAGCCCGCACCGGCATCCCGCCGCAACCGTTAAAGGTCCGGCCCCCTCAAGGGACCGGACCTCCCACCGCCCCCACGGGGGCCCGCCCTGCCCCTAAGGGCATCAGGCTCTCCCCCAGGGGCATCCCGCTCTATCCCCGAAGCTCCCCCGCCACCAGCTCCCCCACCTGCGCCGTGTTCAGGGCAGCCCCCTTGCGCAGGTTGTCCCCGCACACGAACAGCTCCAGCGCCCGCGGATCATCCATGGAGCGCCGCACCCGTCCGACCCAGGTCGGATCCGTACCGACGACATCGGCAGGGGTCGGGTACTCGTCCTCGGCCGGGTCGTCGCTGAGGACGACCCCGGGGGCGGCGGCCAGGATCTCGTGCGCACCGCCGACCGAGACCTCGTTCTCGAACCGGGCGTGCACGGTCAGGGAGTGGGTGGTGATCACCGGCACCCGTACACAGGTGGCGGTGACCGGCAGATCCGGCAGCCCCAGAATCTTGCGGGACTCGTTACGGATCTTGAGTTCTTCGGAGGACCAGCCGCCCTCCTGGAGCGTGCCGGCCCAGGGCACGACGTTGAGGGCGATCGGCGCCGGGAACGGCCCCAGCGTGTCCCCGGCGGCCCGGCGCACATCGCCGGGCGTGGTGCCCAGCTCCGTACCGGACACCGCGGACAGCTGAGCGCGCAGGGTGTCGACGCCGGCCTTGCCCGTCCCGGAAACGGCCTGGTACGAGGAGACGATCAGCTCGCTCAACCCGTACTCGGCATGCAGCGCCCCCAGCGCGACGATCATCGAGAGCGTCGTGCAGTTCGGGTTGGCGATGATGCCGCGCGGACGCACCCGCGCCGTGTGCGCATTGACCTCGGGCACGACGAGCGGCACGTCCCGGTCCATCCGGAACGCGCCGGAGTTGTCCACGACCACCGCGCCCTTGGACACCGCGACCGGTGCCCACTGCGCGGAGACCTCGTCGGGGACGTCGAACATCGCGACGTCGATGCCGTCGAAGGCCTCCTCGCTCAGCGCGACGACCTCGACCTGTTCACCCCGCACGGTCAGCTTGCGGCCGGCCGAGCGGGGAGACGCGATCAGCCGGATCTCGCCCCAGATGTCGGCCCGCTCGGACAGGATGCCGAGCAGGACCGAGCCGACGGCGCCGGTGGCGCCGACGACGGCGAGATGCGGCTTGGCGGCCTTACGGGCGTCCGCCCACGCCGTATCGGCGAGGGACGGACGGCCCGCCTCGGCCGGAATCATCGGCCGGTGCCGCCATAGACCACGGCCTCGTCACTGTCGGTGTCGAGACCGAAGGCGGTGTGCACGGCCCGTACGGCCTCGTTGACGTCATCGGCACGGGTGACCACCGAGATGCGGATCTCGGAGGTCGAGATGAGCTCGATGTTCACGCCCGCGTTCGACAGCGCCTCGAAGAAGGTCGCCGTGACACCGGGGTTGGTCTTCATCCCCGCGCCGACCAGCGAGATCTTGGCGATCTGGTCGTCGTAGCGCAGCGAGTCGAAGCCCACCGCCGCACGGGTCCGCTCCAGGGCGGCGACGGCCTTGCGGCCCTCGGCCTTGGGCAGCGTGAAGGAGATGTCGGTCAGACCGGTCGACGCGGCGGAGACGTTCTGCACCACCATGTCGATGTTGACCTCGGAGTCCGCGATCGCACGGAAGATGCGCGCGGCCTCGCCCGGCTTGTCCGGGACTCCGACGACCGTGACCTTCGCCTCGGAGGTGTCATGTGCGACGCCCGAGATGATTGCCTGCTCCATCGGCTGGTCCCCTTGCGGTTCGTTGCTGACCCATGTGCCCTTCAGCCCCGAGAACGAGGAGCGGACGTGGATCGGGATGTTGTAACGGCGTGCGTACTCGACGCAGCGGTGCAGCAGCACCTTGGATCCGGAGCTGGCCAGCTCCAGCATGTCCTCGAAGGAGATCCAGTCGATCTTCCGGGCCTTCTTCACGACCCGGGGGTCGGCGGTGAAGACACCGTCCACATCGGTGTAGATCTCACAGACATCGGCGTTCAGGGCGGCCGCCAGCGCGACGGCGGTCGTGTCCGACCCACCGCGCCCCAGCGTCGTGATGTCCTTCTTGTCCTGGGACACACCCTGGAACCCGGCGACGATGGCGATATTGCCCTCGTCGACGGAGGTCTTGATGCGGCCCGGCGTGACGTCGATGATCCGTGCCTTGTTGTGCACGGAATCAGTGATGACGCCTGCCTGGCTGCCGGTGAAGGACTGCGCCTCGTGACCGAGGTTTTTGATCGCCATCGCCAGCAGGGCCATGGAGATCCGCTCTCCGGCGGTCAGCAGCATGTCGAACTCGCGCCCCGACGGGATCGGGGACACTTCCTGCGCGAGATCGATCAGCTCGTCCGTCGTGTCGCCCATCGCCGAAACCACCACGACAACCTGGTTGCCGTTCTTCTTGGCTTCGACGACTCGCTTGGCAACGCGCTTGATGCCCTCGGCATCCGCAACGGATGAGCCGCCGTACTTCTGCACGACAAGGCCCACGTGCGCTCCTCGCAACTGTCTCATCGGGAGTTTCCTCCCGGACCCCCGGAAATGGGGGTACTGCGGTCGGCTCAGTCTAACGAGCAAGCGGAATCCGCCCTGCTGATACCACATCGTGAGACATGCGGCTCACTGGTTGATCACGGATTTTCACCGTGATCACCTGTCCCGTGAGTTCCACGTCCCGAGGCGGCTCCACAAGGCGCACCGTCGCGCCCGCTCGGCGAGCACATGCCCGCTTCTGGGCAGTACACACGAAAACGTAACCCAGGTCACAAGCTCCGGCCACGGCGACGAGACCCACGGGGCGGACGCCCCCGGCTCACATTCCCCGCAGCCCCAGTGGTCCCGCGATCTCCGCCACCATGACCTTTCCGGCCTCCTCGGCGAGCCGTTCCTCGTCGCCGGTGACGCCGCTGTCGGTGTCCAGGCCGTCCAGCTCGACCAGCGGCTGGTCGAGGCGTACGTGGGCGACCAGCGACTGCAGCGCGCGCAGGGCGGCCGAGGCGGTCGGGCCCCAGTTGGACAGGTAGGAGAACTGCCACCACCACAGGGCCTCACTGACCCGGCCCGCCCGGTAGTGCGCCAGGCCGTGCCTGAGGTCGGTGATGATGTCGGCCAGGTCGTCGGAGATCCGGCTGGCGACCGGCTCGCTGCGCGGCACATACGGGTCGAAGACCTCGGAGTAGACGTCCACCGGGTCGAGCAGGGCGGCGAAGCGCTCGCGCAGCTCGTCGACGTCCGGCTCCGGGCCGGTGTCCGGCTCGTACCGCTCGTCGGGAACGAAGTCCTCGTGGGCGCCCAGACGGCCGCCGGTGAGCAGCAGCTGGGAGATCTCCAGCAGCAGGAAGGGCACCGCGCTGTCCGGTTCGTCGCCCTTGGCGACCTCCGTCACCGCGACGATGAAGCTCTCGACCGAGTCGGAGATCGATACGGCGAAGTCGTCCGGGTCCTGTGTCGCGTTGTGCAGCGTGGCATCAGACATCGAGAAGTCTCCTCCCTTCGAAGGCCCGCCCGAGCGTGACCTCGTCCGCGTACTCCAGATCGCCTCCGACCGGCAGACCGCTCGCCAGCCGCGTCACTCTCAGGCCCATGGGTTTGATCATGCGGGCCAGATACGTGGCCGTGGCCTCGCCCTCGAGATTCGGGTCGGTGGCCAGAATCAGCTCGGTGACGGTGCCGTCCGCGAGCCTGGCCAGCAGTTCCCTGATCCGGAGGTCGTCGGGTCCCACGCCCTCGATCGGGCTGATCGCACCCCCGAGGACGTGGTAGCGGCCGCGGAACTCACGCGTCCGCTCGATCGCCACGACGTCCTTGGGCTCCTCCACGACGCAGATGACCGCCGGATCACGCCTCGGGTCCAGGCAGACCCGGCACTGCTCCTCCTGCGCCACATTGCCGCAGGTGCCGCAGAACCGGACCTTCGCCTTGACCTCCATCAGCGCGTTCGCGAGCCGGCGGACATCGGTGGGCTCGGCCTGAAGAATGTGGAAGGCGATCCGCTGCGCGCTCTTGGGACCGACGCCGGGCAGCCTGCCCAACTCATCGATCAGGTCCTGGACCACGCCTTCGTACACGGAACGTCTTCTTTCTCTTCTGCCGTGATGCGTACGCTAGTTGGCTACTCCTCAGAAGGGGAGACCCGGGATTCCGCCACCGCCCAGACCCTGGGCGAGCGGACCGAGCTTCTGCTGCTGGAGCTGCTGGGCACTGGCGTTGGCATCGCGGACCGCGGCCAGCACGAGGTCGGCGATCGTCTCGGCCGTCTCCTCGGCGGAGTCGGTGTCGACCGCCTTGGGGTCGATGACCAGGCCCGTGAGTTCACCGGAGCCGGTCACCGTGGCCTTGACCAGGCCGCCGCCCGCGGAACCCTCGACGGGTGTCTCCGCGAGCTCCTGCTGGGCGGCCGCGAGGTCCTGCTGCATCTTCTGGGCCTGCTGAAGCAGCTGCTGCATATTGGGCTGACCACCGGGGATCACGACGTGACTCCTGCCATACGACAACGTTTGTGCGGTAGCCCGAGCCTACGTGTTTCACGGGCCCCGCGCCCTACGCCGTAGGGAGGAGCACGGGTGTACGCCTGGTGTACGCCCGCTTACCCGTTCTCCGGCCCCGCGCCCCGGACTTGCCCACGCTGCGCCGCGCCGCCCATGCGGTGACCGTTCGTTGTCACGTGACCGCTTTCCGCTACGTGACCACGTGCTGCTGCACGCCCACCCGTAGTTGCGCTCTCCCCCCTCGGCTACTCGTTGTTGAACTCTTCCACCACGGTCGCGCCGAGTTCGCGGACGATCAGGTCGTGGCCGCTGAGCGCGGAGTCGACGAGGTCGGGATCGTCCTCGGCCGGCATGTCGTACTCGATCGACGTCGGCGGGGGCTCCGGCGGTGCGTAGGAGGTCTCCGCCCGGGACGCCGACTGCCCGCCGCCCGCGGACGCCGACGGGGAGACGGCCTCCCGCGCCATCCGGGCGCCCTGGCTGCCGCCGGCGCTGCCGCTGCCACCACCGGCCGCGCCGCTGCCCTGTCCGTACTGGCTCCCGGACGGCGGCGGCGATGACGGGCCGGCCTGCTGGGGCGGGGACTGCTGTCCGCCCTGCTGGGGCGCGGCGGGCGCCCCGCCGCCGAAGCCGCCGCCCCCTCCGCCGCCGAAGCCGCCACCGCCACTACGGGGAGCGCCGCCGGCCGGCGGGTTGGCACCGCCCGACGGGTCGACGATCGCCTCGACCCGCCACTGCACCTGGAACCGCTCGGCCAGCACGTCCTTGAGGACGTCCTCGCTGCCGCCGTTGGCGAAGCTGTCGCGGGCGCCGGCATTGGGGAAGCCGATCTGGAGCGTCGTGCCGTCGAAGCCGGAGACCTGGGCGTTCTGGCTCAGCAGGATCCACGTGAAACGCCGGCGGTCCTTCACCGCCTCCAGGATGTCCGGCCACATCTGCCGCACCTGAGCGGCACCCTGCGCCGCCCCCGGAGCGGCCCCGGCCTGGGGCTGCTGGGATACGGGCGGCGCGGGCGGGCCGGCCACCGGCTCGGGCGAAGGTGCGGGTGCGGGTGAAGGCGCGGGCGACCCGCCCTGCGGCGCCTGGCCCCCCTGCCCCGGCGCCACGGCCGTGGGCCACCCACCGGGCTGCCGCCCGCCACCGGGACCATTGCCGCCCCCACTGGCTCCGCCGCCCCCGTTGACTCCGCCGTGGGTTGCGCCGCCGCCCTGGCCCCGGCCCGTGCTCCCGGGCCAGGCTCCGGGGCGCGCTGCCGCGCCGTCACGGCCACCGCCCTGCGTCTCGGCCTGCGGAGCGGACGCCGGGCCGCCCTGCGGAGCCGCCGCGCCACCGCTGTCACCCCACTGCTGCTCTCCGCCGGACGCCGCCGGGGCAGCCGGAGCCGGCGCGGACGGAGCCGGAGCGGGGGGAGCCCCCGCAGGGCCCGCCGAGCCGCCGCTCACCGCGCCCCGCACCGCGGCACGCGCAGCAGCCGGTCCGGACGGCCCAGCCGCCGGCATCGCCGGATGAGCCTCCGGCCCCGGTACGTATCCGGCCGCGGGCCCACCACCGGACGCCACCACGGGCGCCGGCCCGGCCTCGGGGCCTCCCCCGGGGCCCGCACCGCCGCTCATGCCACCGGCCCCGCCGCCGCCCAGCAGCGCCGCACCGGCGCCACGCTCCAGGCGGTCGAGCCGCGCCTGCACCGACCGCTCGTCGTCGTACGCCGCGGGCAGCAGCACCCGCGCACAGATCAATTCCAGCTGCAGCCGCGGCGAGGTCGCCCCGCGCATCTCCGTCAGACCCGTATTGACCAGATCGGCGGCCCGGCTCAGCTCGGCCGCACCGAAGACGGACGCCTGCGCCGTCATCCGCTCCACCACATCCGCGGGGGCGTCGATCAGTCCCTTCTCCCCCGCGTCCGGCACCGCCGCCAGGATCACCAGGTCCCGCAGCCGCTCCAGCAGGTCCGCGACGAAACGCCGCGGGTCGTTGCCGCCCTCGATGACCCGGTCCACGACCTCGAAGGCCGCCGCGCCGTCCCCCGCGGCGAACGCCTCCACGACCGAATCCAGCAGCGAGCCGTCGGTGTACCCCAGCAATGCCGTCGCCATGGCATACGTCACACCGTCCGCACCGGCGCCGGCGAGCAGCTGGTCCATCACGGACATCGAGTCACGCACCGACCCGGCCCCGGCGCGCACCACCAGCGGCAGCACCCCGTCCTCGACCGGGATCTCCTCCCGGCCGCACACCTCGCCCAGGTACTCCCGCAGGGTCCCCGGCGGCACCAGCCGGAACGGGTAGTGGTGCGTACGCGAGCGGATCGTCCCGATGACCTTCTCGGGCTCGGTCGTCGCGAAGATGAACTTCAGATGCTCCGGCGGCTCCTCGACGACCTTCAGCAGGGCGTTGAAGCCCGCCGAGGTCACCATGTGCGCCTCATCGATGATGTAGATCTTGTACCGGCTGCTGGCCGGCCCGAAGAACGCCTTCTCCCGCAGCTCACGGGCGTCGTCCACGCCACCGTGCGACGCCGCGTCGATCTCGATCACATCGATCGAGCCCCGGCCGTTCCTGGCCAGGTCCAGACAGGACTGGCACGTCCCGCAGGGCGTGGGAGTGGGACCTTCCTCACAGTTGAGGCAGCGCGCCAGGATCCGCGCACTGGTCGTCTTGCCACAACCTCGCGGCCCACTGAACAAATAGGCGTGATTGACCCGGTTGTTCCGCAGCGCCTGCTGCAGCGGATCGGTCACGTGCTCTTGCCCGATGACCTCGGCGAAGGTCTCGGGGCGGTAGCGGCGGTACAGCGCAAGGGACGACACGCATACGACGATATCGGGCCGCACTGACAACCGACGGGCCCCGTAAACGCAAGCGCCCCCCACGCACCCGCCAGAGCCGACCTACCCTTGCTGCCTTCCGGCCCTGGGGGAGTTCAGTCAGATAGCGCCACGTGAGGGGCTGCGCACCACAGTAGCGGATCCCCCGCCCGGGAAACGAACCCACACCCCACCCCGGACCCACTCCGCTCCCCCTCCGGCCCCCTCCTCACGATCATGGTCGCGAGCACTCCCCAACGTCTTGTATTGTTTGCGGCGGAGGATTCGCCTAGTGGCCTAGGGCGCACGCTTGGAAAGCGTGTTGGGGGCAACCCCTCACGAGTTCGAATCTCGTATCCTCCGCCAGTGCTCTCACCGGGCACGATGTCGAAGGGCCCCACCGTTCGCGGTGGGGCCCTTCGACGTTCCTCAGCCCTCGTTGTTCTGGTTTTTGTCCATAGGGCCCTTCAGCGAGGGCCCCCAGATGGCATCCGCGAGCTTCCGCGCCACGTCCTTCAACATGGCATCGGGCACATGCAGGTACCGCGCGCGCATCCGGGCGGACGTGCCCGCCTCCCAGCCCATGATCTGGTCGATCACTCGGTCCGGGACGCCAAGCAGCATGAGAACGGTCGCGGCGGTGTGTCGGGCGTCGTGCAGGCGCCCGTCACGCACCCCCGCGTCGTCCAGCAGTTTCTTCCAGTCGTGGTAGTCCGTGTTCGGGCTCAGCGGGCCCCCGAGGGGTTTCGTGAACACGTAGTCTGACTCGGTCCACAGGTCCCCGGCGGTCTTACGCTCCCGGGCCTGAGCCTCCCGGTGCGTACGCAACATCAGGACCAGGGGGCCCGGCAGGGGCACTGCACGGCGCCCCGCGCGCGACTTGGTGTTCTTGGTCTCGCGCCGCATCTGCCTGCGCTTAGGGCAGTACCCCGCCTTCCGGCCGCACTCGGCCTCCCTGCACCCGTGCTCATACTTCGGCCGCAGCCGGTTCCGGCGCAGCTTCAGGTACTCGTTGTCCAGGTCCACGTCGGACCACCGCAAGCCCAAGGTCTCGCCCTGCCGCAGACCAAGCGCCAGCGCGAGCATCCAGCGGGCGCTGTTGCGGCGCTTGTTCACCTCGATCAGCAGGCTCTGCACCTCTTCGACCGAGTAGGGCTCGATCTCCTCTTCCGCGTCCTCCACCCGTGGCGGCTTGGCCAGCGAGGCGGCGTTCTTCGCGGCGTGGCCGCGCCGTACCGCCTCACCAAGGGCGGTACGAGCGGTGCGGTGGGCCTGGTGAGCCGTGGCGGGCTTGCTGCCGTTCTTCTGCATCCGGCGGTACAGGCTTTCCAGGTGCTCCGGCTCCAGGCGGTCGATGCGGTGCCTGCCAATGCCGGGAACGAGGTGCACGCGAACTGCTACCTCGTAGCCGTCGTAAGTGTTCTCACTGACGACGTCCTTAGCGATGTTCTCGACCCAGTGCCACAGCCACTTCTCAACCGTCCACAGCCTCCCGGGCTGTTGTGCGGTTCCCTGGTCACGCTGCTTCTCCAGCCGCTTGACCTCTTCGACCAAGGCGTCTTCCGAGGTACGGGTGATGTGCCTGCGGTAGGGCTCTCCGTTGTCCTTGTAGCCCATCGGCACGCGCGCGTGCCAACGGCCGTCCTTGCCGAAGTAGATGGCGGTTTCGCCGTTTGCCCGGCGGGTGCCCTTCTTCTTTTTCTCTGCCACAGGCAGGCTCCTGTTTCTTGGTGTCGGGATGGGGGCCGGGGCGGCGGGCTGTCCTGTCCGGGAGTGCCGCCGCCCCGGGCGTCGTCAAGCGGCTCGTTTGGCCGCGCGGCGGTGGGCGAGGTAGGCGGCCGGCGCGTCGGCAGGGACGCGGCGGAGACGGCCGACGTCGATGGACTCCAGCTCTCCGGAGCGGATGAGCCCGTAGCAGGTGGTCCTGCCGATGCGGAGTCGGCGGGCGGCCTCTTCGACAGTGAGTAGGACGAGGGTGGAATCAACAGCGGCGATGTCGGCCGTGTCCATGTAGGGATCCCCTTCGATCAGGGCGAGCTGTCCGAGGTTTGGATTTCTGCGTCACCGCGTCACCTGCGTCATACGCGCTTCTGACCTGCGCGTTTTTGGTGACGCAGAGCGTGGGAGGTGCGTCACCAGTGACACAGGCTGTCCGTCACGGTGACGCAGGTGACGCGGCGTGACGCAGAGGGCGGCCGTCTGCGTCACGGTCGTATGCCCAGGTCACCCGGCGTTTTTCGAGTCCCCGTGACGCAGGTGACGCAGGGTTTCCCACTTAGGAAAAAGAGAGGGGGTGTCTGTGGTGGTGCTGCGCGTCTCAGAGCGTGAAGAAGGAGCCGCTTCGCGGCGCGTCCATCGCAGGGCGGCGCCGCCGCCGAACAGCAAGAGGAGCACGCATGGCCCGTGGTGCTCCTCTTGCTCGTGTTGCTCGTGCGGTCGGGGCAACAGTCAGAACGGCTGCTGCTCGTGCGGGGGCGTGGCCGGTGAGCGGGTCATCTCGATGTAGCGGCCCTCCCTGGTGCGGCCCGAGTCGATGAGGACGCCCCGGGCGGCCAGGGTCGGCTGTAGACGCTTGAGACGGTCGGAGAGGACTTTGCCGGTGGTCGGCCACCCCTTGGGCAGGGGACGGAAGTCCTCGCCGGTGTAGAGGCGGGTGAGGCAGTGCAGCCACTCCGTGGAGGTCATCCGCTGCTCTACGCCCGGTTCGATGTCTGCGGCGTACCTGAGGACGGTCTGTGCCAGGAGGTCACCCTCGATCACGTCGTCGTTGAGGTCGTCCAGGCTGGCCCGGTAGGCGGTGAGCGCTCCGAGGCCGGTCGCCACGTCGAGCTGCGCGCACAGGTGCGCGAAGTCCGCCATCCGCAGATCGGTGGGCGTCTCAGCCTCGGCCGCGCGGACCTTGACCGTGAGGTCCAGGAGAGACCCGAGGACCATGGGCAGAACCTCTGTGTACTCCGCCCACAGCTCCGCCTCGGTACGCCGGACGCGGGGCCGCTCCAGACGCAGCGGCAAGAGCCGTTCGGCTAGGTCGGGCCGGATGACTCCCACATCGATGCCGGTCAGGAGCAGGGGACGACGGTAGCGAGCGCGGAAGACGTCCCCGTCGGTGAACAGGGCGCGCTTGACGTTCTCGGCGCCGGTCACGATGCAGCACATGGCGTCGGACAGGTCCGGCGTCATGTGGGAGAGGTTGTCCAGGGCCGTGACCCACCCGGCGGCCACAGCCGCGATCAGGTTCTCCTCATCCTTCGGAGCGCGGCGCAGGTCACCACTCATCCCCTCGATGATCCGCACCAGCATCCGGCCGCCGGTGGACTTGCCGGCGCCCTGCGGGCCGGTGAGGAACGGCGCAGGGACAGGCACGGACGGACCGAGGCAGCCGATCAGCCACGCGAGGGCCAGGCACTCGGTCTCCGCGGTGGCGAAGTTGCACAGCCTCAGCAGCTGGTCGATGCCCTTGCCGTCGGTGTCCTTGGCCGGCAACGGGAGTTCCCCGGTGAGCTGGGTGCGTCGCCAGCACACCTCGCGCGGGTCGGGGATGGTGATGTCCCACCCCGTGGGGTGGATGCGGACCGACTGACCGTCGCTGCGGCCCAGGTCCAGCCATGTCGCCCCGTCGAATCCGGGGGCAACGCGGATATGGACGGGCTGCACGTCCTCGGTCAGGGCGAGGGCTTCGATCAAGTCCAACGCCTCCTTGAGCGCGGTCCCGTTGAACACGCCGTGCCCGTCTTTGAACAGGCCGACCATGAGTTCCTGGCGGTGGCTGCCCGTCGTGCCCTGGGAGCGGATCGGGCGGGCCACGGGGTGGCCGTTCTTCTGCGCGTACACGGTCCCGTCGGCGGTGCGGAAGTACCGGAAGTGCGTCTGCGCGTAGTCGGTGATGACCTCGCGAGCGGGATTCTTCTCTTCGTCGGCCACGGTCACAGTCCCAACTTGGTGCGGGCGTTGGCCCATGCGTCGGTGCAGTGCCGGGGGGATTCCCCCTTGGCCTGCGCAGCGGCGAACAGGCGCACGACGTGGGCGTCGGTGAGGCAGCCGCACCGGCCATGCGCGGACAGCACGGCGAGGAACGTCCGGTACACAGTGGTGTGGACCCCGCTGGAGGCGCCGGTGATGCGCTGCTCTGCCATGGCGATGCCACGGTCCAGGTAGGCGGGCGTGCGGTGGCGGCACTCCCCGCCTCCGCCCTCTGCAGGCACGGCGACGGCGTGCGGTGCCGGGCGGGCCGTGGGGGGTTCCTTCACGGCCAGGGCGCGGACGGCGTCCGGCAGGGCGGTCATGGTGCCGGTGCCGGGCCCGAGAAAGCGGGCGTAGGACATGGTCGACTTGATGTCGACGCCGGGACGCACCGCGTTACGTGACGCCATGGTGCCTCGGTAGATCCAGTGCTCACCGCGAGTCGTCGACACGGTCCGCGTGGTCGGCAGGGTGCTTTGGGCCCAGGTGATGGCTTCCGCGTTATCGAGGTCTACCACGGTCAGCCCGGCGCCGCCGGGGTGGTAGCCGACGCAGACGGCCTGCCGCCACGCCGCAGCCCACGGGGGCGAGGCGATGACGGCGGGGTCGGTGGTGGCGGCGGCCCATGCATGGCAGATGCTGGCGCACTCGCAGGGACCGGCGTTCTTCATGTTCGGCCGGCCGCCGCACGCATTCCCCTTGCATGCTTGGCAGTTGCCGAACGGGACCTTTCCCGCCCGCAGGGGCAGCGGTGGCACGCCGGCCGCCGCGAGGGCCAACGCGATTCGCAAGTGGCTCTCGTCCGGGTGAGTCCCGTCGACGGGGCACCGGGCCTTGCAGTCAGGTGTCATGCTGTAGGTCTCCTGTTCTGCTACGTCGGGATTGGGAGACCGGGGGCGGTGGGCTGTCCTTGTCCGGGAGTGCCGCCGCCCTCGGGTGTAGCTAGCCGTGGAAGTGGTTGCGCTTGATCACGGCCTTGCGGATGTTCACGGTGGTGCCGCCCTGGTGGCCGCTCGCGCTGAAGACCTGCACGGCGATCCATCCGCCGAAAATCACGGCGGCCAGGACAATGAGCTGGGTGATGAACGCGGTGAGTGCGGCGATGAACGAGGTGAGCAGGATCAGCCCGCCGCACACGGCGAGGAACCCGACGCCCCCGAGAGCGACGTTCACGGCCGTACGGGACACAGCTGGCTTGACTGTGACCGGCTCAGGCTGGGCCGGGTCGACGGCATAGCCGGTGACGACACGGCCGTCGGGCAGGACGATGCTCGCCACCGCCGGAACGCTGCCGGGCTGCACCGACACGACCGGCGCCGGAGCGGCGACGGCGAGCGGGTACGGGGTGGGCTGGTGGACTTCCACGGCCCGCTGCACGGGTGGGTGGTGGGCGGGGTCGGGGTACATGCGGAATCCCTTCCGGCACTTGGCCAGGGAGGCTGAGGCACCCCCTTGAGGGGGCGCTGTGGAGGGGTGTTTGGGGGCCTGACCTGCGTGCCTCCCTGACTCCCTGAACGATCATTTGTGCAGGTCAGGGCCAGGGAGGCGGGTCAGGGAGGCGTTCAGGGAGTTCTCCCTGCCTCCCTGACCCGCCGGGGTTCGGCTCCCTGTCATCCGTCGGCGGAAGCGGAACCGTTCGCGTCGCGGTTGGCGAGGGCGCGGGTGACGCGGTCGCGGGTGACGACCATGACGCCGTCGGACTTGTGCGGCTCGGCGCCGGCGTTGTCCAGGACGCTCTTGAGATCGGTGAACGACCAGCCGCCGTAGGCGTCCGCGTTCCGCGCGGCGAGCCGCGCCAGCACGTCCTTCGTCCGCACGCGGGTCGCGCCGCCGACGACGGCGGCGATGTCGGCGAGCGGGTCGTGCTCTTCTTCTCGTTCGATGGCGTGCAGGGTGGTGACGCCGTCGCGCAGGGCCTTGGCCTGGTCGGTGATGGCCTTGGCGGCGTCGTCGTCGATGTAGTGCGTGCGCACGGTGATGGACGCCTGCCCGGCGGGAATCTCGATGCCGTCCGAGGCAACGACCAGCGTTCCCTTGTCCAGGCCCTGGCGCAGCAGGTGCGGCGCGGCCCCGCCGTCTACGGCCTTGTCTCCCAGAGCCATGCGGGCCTGCGACTCGGTCCCGAGGGCGAGGGAGGCGCGGGTGTGCGCGCCCTCGCGCACGAGCTTGGGAAGGTTCTGATCGGTGGGGTCCTGCGTGCCCTCCCACATCAGCACGTCGACCACCCGGCCCTGGTTGTGGACCTTGCGGACGCCCATGAAGTACCGGGAGACAGCTTTCGAACCGCCGTAGGGCCGGCCGTCCTCGTCCCTGACCGGACACATGAACGCCACCTGCGCTTCGTCCACGATGCCGATCAACGGGGCGAACACTGCCCCCGGGTCCCGTCGGCGGATCTCGATCCGGCGGTTCATCTCCTCGACCAGGCCCTCCACCATCTCGGTCGCCTCGATCACCTGCTCATCGGCCGGGCCCTGAATCAGCACCGTGGCGAGGCCGTCGAACATGGCCCAGTCTCCGGCGCCCTTGAGGTCGGCGATCCGGAACTCCACCCGGTTGTCCAAGCAGGCCCACAGGGCGAGCGCCCGCAGCGCGGCCGTCTTGCCCTGGTTGGACAAACCCGTGATGAGCAGGTGCCGCTGATGCAGGCTCAGCGCGGCGGCATCCCCGCGCAGGTCCTGGCCCCAGGGGGCGCGGCCCTTGGCGTAGTCGGCCCTCAGCGACTCGTCGGTGACCAGTGGCGACGGGCCGATCGGCTCGTCCAAGGCTCCCGAGTCGGCGATCCACAACCGCACCGTTCGCGCGGCCTGCGGGATGGTGATGAACACTTCGTGCTCATGCCGGGTCAGATTCTCGGCAAGTTTCCTGCGCTTGCTCTGCACCTCGTTGGTCGAGACCCCGGAGGGCAGGGTGACGTCGACTTCCACACCGCATCCGGCGATGGTGATCGGCCCGAGCATGGACGCGCCAGCGTCACCCATCTCCTTGATGGCGTTACGCAGCGCCGGGACTCCGAGGTCGCGCAGGGCCTTGACCACGATGGACGGCGTGATCGGCTCACCCTCACCGTTGCGGACGTTCGCGGGCAGCGCCCAGTTCGGGGCGGCCTGCTGCTTGCGGCCCACCGACCACAGGGCCAGCAGCGCGAGGAACGGGCCGATCGCGAGCGCCGGGCCCCAGACAACCTGCACGATCCGGATCAGCAGAGCGATGAAGTCGATGGTCGCCGACAGGGGGGTGATCACGTCGCCGACGTGCCCGGTGTTGAGGGCCATGACGACTCCGAGGGCGACCAGGACACCGATGCTCATGCCGGCGCCGACGGCCACGCCCTTGGCGGCCTCCACGGGCGAGTGCAGGAGGTCCATGCGGCGGTGGTGGCGGGCGGCGCGGAAGCGCTGCAACCGCTCCTCCCACTCCTCGGCCGCCTCAAGGTTCCCCGCGGCTTCCGCCGCCCGGATCATCCGCTCATAGCGGGAGCCGGTGCGGCCGTCCCAGGCGCGGCGGGCCACGATCCGGCCGCCGTTGAGGGTGTAGAGGCTGTGCCGGGCCGCCGCGCGGACCGTCGCCCTGGTCGACTCGTGCGTGGCGGCGCCCTTGACGGCGCGGCCGGAGCGGACCCACAGCGGCACGGGCGCCGCCGGGGCTGGGTCGGGCACGACGGTCAGCACGGTCGGGGCCGTGTCGTCGGTCGGAGGGTCGGTGGGCTTGTGGAGGTGAACGACGTTCTCAGACATGCTGAACGTGCTCCTGACTGCCCCCTCGGGGGCGGGAGTGAAGGAGAGGGCCGGGGTGGCCGTGTCCGTGGAAAGAGGCGGCCACCCCGGCACCGAACTGGGCGGGTCAGAACCAGCCGGACGACTTCTTCTTGGCCTTGTCGCGGGCGGCCTCGGTGATGAGCCGCTGACGCTCGCCGTGCAGGGCGGTCAACTCGGCATTCAGCCGCATCTCGGCAGCACTGCCGGTGGAATCGATCTGCTCCTCGGCACGGCCGGTGCTGCGGCCCCGGGCGGCGCGGTAGGAGCCGCCGGCCAGAGCGCGGGCCATGGCCCGGCGCTCACGGCCGTTCAGCGGCCACGACTCGCCCCGACGGACCGCTTCCAGCTTCTTCTCGGTGGCCCGGATCTCACGGTCCAGGCGGCGCAGTTCGGAGTTGGCCATGGTCAAGGACTCCTCGGGGTGTGAGGTGCGAAGGTGCTTGCGTGAGTTTCACGCCGCCTCCGCAGCTCAGGCGGCAGCGCGGGCGGGCAGGGTGGGCGCGAGAAAACGGAGCGCGGCCACTGCCTGGTGCGGGACCACGCCGTTGCCCAGCGCCTTGAGCTGCGCGGAGCGGGACAGGCCCGGGACGGCGGTGACGTGCCCGGCGTCCAGACCCATGAGCCATTCGACGAAGAGAGGGCTCAGCCGTCCCACAGCGTCAACTGGCCCGGGGGCAGGCCGCTGGAGGACCGTTTCCCAGTGCGCGATCGTGGCGGCGTAGGCGCCCCACTCGGCGACTCCTTCGGGAACGCACTCAGAGCCGCCTCGGGCAGATTCGCCCTGCCCGACTGCACCCGCCGGTCCGTTGCATTCGTGCGCGACACCGCGCCCTTCGAGCCGTCCGTGGCCCGCGGGGTGCGCAGCAGGGAGACGACGTGCCGCAGGTTCATCCCGCCCTGTGCCGCGTGCCCGGGTCCGGTGTTCTCCGAGGTCGACGGGGTCGGCAGGAGCGAGCCGACGGCGGTCGGGAGCTGCCCGCGCTGCCCGCCGCCCCGCCAGTCCCTCGCCGCCGGTGTCGGCAGGCCAGGCGAGGACGAACAGTCGGTTGCGCTGGTGAGCCGCGCCCACGTCAGATGCGCGAAGAGTGCACCAGCGCGCATCGAACCCGAGGGCGGCAAGGTCAGCGAGGACGGCGTCGAATCCGAGAGAAAGGTGCCCTGCGACGTTTTCAAAGACCGCGTAGCGGGGTCGTAGAACGCCAAGGGCACGGGCGATGTGGGGCCAGATGTGCCGGGCATCGGCGGATCCCTTCCTTTTGCCGGCGGAGCTGAACGGCTGGCACGGATAGCCGCCGCAGACGACATCGACCGCCCCCACGCGCGAGAAGTCGGCGGTGGTGATGTCGCCCAGGTTCGGCACCTCGGGGTGGCGGTGGGCCAGGATGCGGCTCGCACCGGGGTCGTTGTCCGCCACCCACGCAAGCTCGCCGCCGAACACTGCTTGGACGGCCATGTCCAGGCCGCCGTAACCGGTGCACAAAGAGCCGATACGCAGCGCCCCCATCACGCGGCCTCAGCCGATGCGGCGCGCTCAGCGAGGATGGCGTCCCGCAGCGACCGGGCGTTCGCCGGCGACGTGTGGATGGCGCGGCGGATGCCCTCGCCGGTCACCTTCGCGTCCGGCCAATCGGCCGTTGCTGCCCGCGCTTCGGCGAGCAACTGTTCCGGCGTGCGCTTCGGTCGACTCGGCTTCGCCGCCTCCGGGACGCGGCCCGTGGCGCGGCGCGGTCGGGTCGACTCTGCCGCCACCGGGCGCCGCTCGATCGAGGTGACCGGAGCGGGGTCGGCCGGTGGGAGCGGCTTGAGCGGCATCGACTTGCCCAGGTCGACCGCGACCGGATCGGGCAGAGTCAGCCGGGCCAGCGTCACCACCGGATGCGGGGTCGATTCGGGCAGGTCAGCCGTAGACCGTTTCCTCTCGGAATCGGTGGATTCCTCCGCATTCGCTGCCGGGGTGGGATCGAGGGCAGTCCCGCCGAACGTGGCAGCGAGCGCTTCGTCGGTGAGCGCGGGAACGGGCTCTGCGGGGCCCCAGACGGGCAGGTCCCAGCGGGGTGTGACGCCGGGCGTGACGGGCGTCGTCACGCTGGTCAGCGCCCGTCCGGTATCCGCGCCGTCCCGCGTCTCCTCCAGCGTCGACCACGCCTCGGAGAGAGTCTTGGCGGTCTCGGCCTGGACGCGTGCGACGCGTGCCCCGGCACCCGTCACGGCCGTCAGTCGAGTCTCCTCCGTGGCCGCTTCAGCGCGGAGCCGGGCGCGTGCCACGGCCGCCTCGTCCCGGGCCTCCTGCCGGATACCCCGGATCGATTCCAGTGCCGTCGGGGTGAGTGCCGTGCGCTCCCACAGCCCGTGGACCAGCCACAGGGCCTTGGCAGCGAGAGGAAACCAGGAGACCGCCAGCCAGGCGGCAGGCGAGGAGCTGGTGAGCGCGTGGGCGACGAGGACGCCGGTTGCCGCCGCGCCGAATGCCCAGCCGACGACCGTGACGGGGGTGGAGTGGTCGCCCTGCGCGGCAAGCCGCCGTTCGTAGGCGAGGGTCGCCAGCCATCCCCCGTCGATTCCCAGACCGACGACCAGCGCGATCAGCCACGGCACGGCCGTGCCCAGCCACATCACGACCACGGCCAGGGTGAGGACCATGGACACCGCCGTCATCGCCACAGCGGGCAGCACGGTCTTGGCCTTCATGCCGCTGCCCCCGCCCCCGCCTGCCGGCCGCGAGCGGCCCGCATGAACGGCACCGTGCGGGTCAGCGCGTCGGCGTACAGGGCATCCCATCCGGCGACCTCGTCACCGGCGTCCGCCGACTCCCGCAGGTCCCGCAGGACTTCGCGAGCCACGTCCCGGCGAGCGCGCCGCTCCTCGGCCGTCTCCTCCTTCTCCAGTGGGCCACGGAACAAGTCGATGTCGATGCCGAGGGCCAGCTCCACGAATTCCGCCTCATCAGTGGCCTCTTGACCGGCGACGAAAGTGCGCATGCGCATGGTGGATCTCTCCTTGTCAGGTGCGTCGGGATGTCGCGGGGCGGTCGGCTGTCCTTGTCCGGGAGTGCGACCGCGCCGGGAATGAGGGCCACCACCGCGGTTAGCGGTGGGCCAAGTGCCCCGGGCCAGATTCGATCCGGCGTCCTTCACGGCTGGTTGCCGGGGCGGTGTGCGTCAGAAAGTGCGGGAGATGGTGCCGTGGGAGTCGCCCTTGATGGTCGTCGTCCCCTTGCCGGAGTAGGTCCGGCTGCCGGTGTCCTTGCCGTCCTGGCCGGTGTCGCCCTGGTGGATGTCGCCGTTGAGGGCGACCGCGCCGGTGGCACCGGAGATAACCGTTCCGCCGACGTCGCCGTTGTGGTCGCCGTTCACGATGCTCGTGGTCTTGCGGGCCATGTCTGCTCCTTGGGTGAGAGCGGCCGGTGGTGGCCGCAGTGCCCCGACCGGGAGTCGAACCCGGCCTACGACCATCAGGGCAAACGTGCGGGTGCAGGGGTCAGCGCTGGACGACGGGGCGGTGCAGGTCCCGGTGCGTGACCGTGACCCGGTGACCCGCCAGCCGCAGCAGATCGGCCAGCAAAAGAGCGAAGGTTGGGGCCCTGTGACGGCCCCCGGCACATCCGTCGGCGACGATCACCGCCCCGGCACTCGGACCGGCGGCGAACGCGCCGACCGCCGTCGCGGTGGCCGCGACCAGCTCCGGGATGCCCGGAGTACCCAGCACAGCGGCGCGGACCGGTTCATCCTCGGCGGTCATGTACCGCAGCTCCGGGCTGACGTGTGGGTCACGGAAGTGCTCGCGCAGGTCGATGGTCAGGTGAGCGGCCGGAGGCTCCCCGTGCAGGTAGCCGAACGAGATGATTTCAACGTCGAAGTTGGGCACGACTGCTCCTTTCGCAGTTCGGCAGGAAGGGGCGGGCCTAGCTGATCTGGACGTAGCCGCTGGTGACGCGGCGGCGGACGTTCAGGTGCGAGGCGCCCGTGATGCGCGCGCAGCCCGAGGTGGCGTTGACGGTGAGGCGGCCGGTGGCCTGCGCCGTCGCGGCCATCCGGACGTTGCCGGAGGTGAGGTTCAGCCGGGCGTCATGGCCGCTGTAGGCGCCAATGCCGAGGTTGCCGGAGGTGAGGTTGGCGTCCAGCGGGCCGGTGACCTCGTTGACGATCACGCTGCCGCTGGTGGCCGTGACGTCCAGGTCGCCGACGCGGTCAGCGACCAGAGAGCCGGAGGTGCCGTCGTACTCCAGCCGGGCGAGGGTGCCCGTGATGACGGTGTCGGCGGTGTGCGTGCTGATCAGCGCCACAGACTTGGCAGGTAGGTGGACTTCGGCGGTGATCGGGGTGACCGCGTCGCCGGCCGGGCCGGCGGCTGTGACCTCGCGGCCGTTGATGAAGACCTTGCCGCCGCCGTTGCCGGAGACGTAGACGTTGCCGCCCACGATCTGCACGCCGTTGCCGCCGGAGAACGTCATGGTGCTGCCGCCCATGCGGATGGTGGAGCTGCCGCTCATGCCCCCGGCGTCCGGGACACGAACCCTGAGGTTCTGCCCGGCGAGGCTGACGGCAGTGTCACGGATCGCGTCGGCGGACGGCCCCGAGGTGGCCTCGGTCTTCAGCACCACCCACGCCTGCTGCAGCGCGGGGTCGACGACGACGCGGATGCTGCCCGCGTTCATCGTCAGGTCCAGGGCAATCGGGCCGATGACGTCCACGGGAATCGTGCGCTCGGTCATGGAAGAACTCCTGACTGCGTCGGGATAGAGAGACCAGGCGCGGCGGGCTGTCCTTGTCCGGGAGTGCCGCCGCGCCGGTCATGAAGGCCGGAGCCGCAAGAAGCGGCCGGCCAAGCGCCCCGGCAGGGAGTCGAACCCTGCCTACGACCATCGGGGCGGTGATGCGGTGTCTCCTTCGGGAGCGAGCTCCCGTTTCAGGCGTATGGAGACGTGACCTTTCGGTCTAAGCCCTCCGGTTGACCAGGGATCCGGGCCCCTCGGCCCGCTCTGTCCCGGGCCCCTTGGCCCCGCCGAAGCGGAGCCCATTCCTGTGCAGGTCACGCATCTGTGCAGGCCAAAGAAGGCCCATTCGCCCCGTGCAGCCTGACCAACTTGGCTAGCCCGGTGAGCGCAAGAACAACGTAGCCATCCAGGCTAGTCACGTCAACACCTGACTAGCCTGGCTGTCCTGATCAAGAGGGAAGGACGTAGCATCGGGGCATGACCTTCACGCCCGAACCCCTGGATCCGGACGACGACCGGCCGCCGTATGAGCAGGTGGCGAGCAGTCTTGGCGCCGCCATTCGGACGAGGAAGCTAAGCCCCGGCGACAAGCTCCCGTCGCACAAAACCCTGACCGAGCTGTACGGGTTCGCCCGCGCCACGATCCAGCGGGCGCTCCGGGATCTGGAAGATGAGGGCCTTGTCGTATCCCGGAAGGGCAGCGGCGTATACGTCCGCAACCGCACGGAGCGGCCGGCCGGTCTCCGCCCGTACGTGGAACAGGCGTTTGCCAGTACGAACGTCTCGATTGACTTCGCCGGGTTCTCCAGCGAGACCCTGCACAGCGCTCTTCAGGAGCCCATCGACAAGATCCGCGTCGGCCGGCTAACCCCGTCGAGCATCAACATCCGCATCCTGGTGCCGGACATGTCGGTGCCCCATGCCGCGCCCGTGCGTCGCGAAGACGGGGCGGACGACCCGCGCCTTCGCCGTCGAATGCACGACATGATGGTCGGCTTCACCCGCAGCATCACCAACTCCATCCACGAACTAAGCGTTCTCGGGCTGGTGGCGGAGACCAACGTGAGCGTGCGGGTCCACAGCGGGACGCAGCTCTTCAAGCTGTACGTGATCAACCAGGAAGACGCATTCTTCGGGTACTACCCCATCCGCCCCAACAAGGTGGTCGCAGAGGGGGAGGTCATCGAGATCTACGACCTCGTGGGGGCGGATGCCACGCTGTTCCACTACTCCGTGAACGAAGGCGAGTCGTCCAGCGGGGCTCAGCAGGTCGAGCAGGCTCTCATGTGGTTCGACAGCGTTTGGAACACCATCGGAAGGGACCTCGACCCCGATGGAAAGTAGCAAGCTCGCCGAGATCGCCGGAGCCACCAGCGGAGTCCTGTTCGACTTCGACGGGCCGATCTGCGACGTGTTCGCGGGTCGGCCCGCCCCCGTTGTCGCGCGGGAGCTCTCGGAGGTCGTGGCCCGGCACGACGCGGCGCTTGGCGACAGGGCGGGTCTTGTCGACGACCCGATGGAGATCCTGCGCCTTGCCCCGCAGGGCGGCGAGCCGGTCATCCGGGCAATCGAGGAATCGCTGACCAAAGCCGAAGTGTCGGCCGTCAAGGTCGCGGGTCCGCCCGTCCCCGGCTCCGTCGCCGCCCTCGAAGCGGCGCACTCGTCCGGACGAAAGGTCGCGATCGTCAGCAACAACTCGACGGCCTGTGTACGGGCGTTCCTGATGCTGCACGGCCTGCGCCACCTGGTGCACGAGGTCATTGGGCGCGCCGCCTACTGGCCGGATCTGATGAAGCCCGACCCCCACTCGCTGCTGCTCGCCGCCGCACGACTTCATGTGCTCCCCCATCACTGCACTCTCATCGGGGACTCGGTGACAGACATCGAAGCTGCTCATACCGCTGGAACGATGTCCATCGGCTTCGCCAACAAGTCACACAAGGCCCTCGCCCTGGCTGCGGCAGGGGCCGATGCAGTGGTCACCGACATGGCTACGGTGGCCGGCGCTCTGACATCGAGCCTCAGGTAGCGATCTCAACAAGGGCGGCAGTGGTTCGGATTGAGGCCAAGACAACAGGAAGGTTCCCCGAGGGAGGACTTCGGCGACACTCGCGCTCTCTATCCGTTGGCCGGTCGCCTGTCTCGTGAGTCCAGCTTCCCGCCATCGGCGTTCGACCGACTTGCTTGACCGCCCCACGCGCGGGCGCACGTACATGGAAACCCGGCGGAGCCCCTGACATCGATCAGGGGCTCCGTGGACTGTCCACCGTTAGACGGGGGTGATGCCCATCGCGATGGGCTTGAGCCTCTCCTCGTCCGCGATCTCGTAGTACCGGTTCTTCCTCTGGCCGGGGGGCGTTGGCTTGAGGGCGCCTTCCTTACGCAAGGTGGCGAGTGCCTTCTCGACCGTCGCCCGTCCCATTCCCAGGGCATCGGCGATATCGGTCTGGGTCGGCCCTGCGATCGCCTTCTTGTGTCCTGAGGTCATCACGCGCCTGCCGTCATCAGCCATCGCGATGACCGGCCTGTCGATGGCGAGGTAGTCGAGCAGCCCAGCAACCCTCACCAAGGGAGCATCATTGCTCGCCCCGTAGACGTCCTCCATGATCTGCTGCTGCTCAAAGCTCATGCGCAGCAGGGCCATCCCGAGGGTCGGCTCATGGGAAATCACCTGATGCAGCGCCCTGCCGGGGAGGGAGAGAGCGGTTACGGGCCCTCGCGTGACCACCTGGGGATTCTCCAAGTCCAGGGCACCCTCCTGCCACACGTGGCTGGTCCCGAAGAACGATCTGCCCCTCCACAGTCGAGCTGCCCCCGTGAGGGAATGCATTACGACATACCCGCGGAGAAGGAACACGCACCTGGTGCTCCGGCGGGACACCGCACTGGAAAGTACGACGTCCTTCCCGTCGTACCCCTCATGGAATCGGCAGACGTCAGCGAGGCTATCGAGGACAGTCGGATGGACGCGGTAGGGGTCAAAGAAGCGACCGAGGACCGTCCTGACACGGCCCCGCCTCACCTTGGAGCGGGCGTCGGGCTCCAGCACGGTTTCACTCTTGCTCACCTGGTAACCCCGGGCGGGTACGCCCACCATGTCATCTGACATGGGGAGTCTCATCGCGGACATGCCCTACCGCCCCCCGCTGGGCTGAGGTGAACCGCTGGCATCCACCGCCGACATAGTCGCCGATTCCGACGGCGCGGCCTCCGGGCCGGTCACGGATTTCGGGGCGACGGTCGAGGTGCTGGGGGCGATCGGCTGCTCAACGACGACTCGGACGACGGGGGTGAGGGCTCCCACCAGAGCAGCCAACGCACCGATCACTGCGGCGACTCGAACGGGCTTGCTCTTGAGGTGGTAGATGGCGTAGCACGCGGCAGCCAGCACGATCATAAAGATCAGCACTACCGCGACGGTCCCTTGGGACATCGACTTCCCCTGAGGGGTGAAGGCGGCGGAGCTCCGGTTACTGACCGAAGCCCGCCGCATAGTGGAAACGGGTCATACGTGCTCCGCCGATAACGCGCAGGGGCCTGGCTAGGGCGCCCCTATCGACTTAGCGGCAAATCCTACCGGGAAGGTCATCGCCCACTCAAACTCCCGTCCGGAAGACGGGATTTAACAGCCTGTCACGCAAGCGAGAAGATACGTTTCTGCGTTGGCACTTCAACTGGCGAAAGGCACTCGCCTTCCATCTCTGGAAGCAGTTTGCCGACGAACCGCGATGCCGTGAACAGGGATGACATGCAAGTAGCCCCGTCCATGCGGACGGGGCTCTCACTGTTCGGAGTCCTGGGGGGGCCACCCCCTGGAACGTTCCGAGACTGCTGATCTTGACCCGTTTCCAAAGTCGATCCAGCACGTGCTGTAGATATAACCCCCGCATCGACTCGCGAAATCCCTCCAGGGAGGTATTCAGGCTCGACAACCACTTTGAATCCCTCTCTGGAGGGGTTCTAAAACCGCAAAAGCACTTCCCTTAAGGGCTCGCTGGCGGGTTTTCCCTCTTGGTGGGGGTTCCCCGGCTTGGCAGCTTCCCTTGACATAGGGGTTTCAACGAGAGGCAGGCATCGGCCAACAACTCGATGCCGCACACAGCCCGCCTCCTGGGAGCGGGCAGGGACCGCTTTGGCTTCGCCCTGCCGCGCGGAGCGGCCGCCGCAGCGAGCGATGACGGGTCCCCGAACGCGGACACCCATGGACACCCCGGACCAAGATCGGACAACTCGTAGCGTGTAGGTCAAGGCCCCTGTGCGGCATAGCGGTTCCCCATTGGACTCGGTACCGCTCGTTGTCCTGGTCTTTGTCCAGTGCGCTGACGAACGCCCCCGTTCACCTTCGTACGCGCACCCCGTCTGAGCTGTCGCGTGAACGCCCACGACCGACCCCGTACGGCCACGCGCACAGTTGGAAAGCGTGTTGGGGGCAACCCCTCACGAGTTCGAATCTCGTATCCTCCGCCAGTGCCTCACCGGGCACAACGTCGAAGGGCCCCACCGCTTGCGGTGGGGCCCTTCGCGGTTCTCCGGCTTCGCTGTCCGTGTCGGTTCTCGTCTCGGGCGGTCCGGCTCCGATGCTGTCGGAGGCTCTTGGCCAGAGGGCCGGGCGGGCCCGTGGTGCGTCGGCCCGCACGCGGCCGTGGGCGTCCGTACTCCCGGCGTCGTGGCATGGAACCGGGGCCTCTGGCACACCCGTGTACCACTCGACGGAGCCCTTGACCGCGGGTTCAGAAACGGGGAAAGACTGTTGTTGGACGAGAGGGTGTTCCGGACCGATGCGCTGCCTGCGGCGGACCGGTTCGACTACTGGGTCGAGCTGCTGGGCCGCACCCACGCCCCCATGGAGCTGCGCAGCGACCACACCGACGACTTCCGTGCTTCCCAACGCGTGCTGGACCTCGGTGGTGTCACCGTGTGGTCTGCCACCTACCAGCCCCTGTTCTTCCGGCGCACACCGAAGTTGATCCGGCAGTCCGACCCGGAGGCCTACCATCTTTCCCTCGTCGTACAGGGGACCGGGACAGGCGAGTGGAGGCACCGGGAGACCGAGTACAAGCCGCACGACCTGTTCGTCACCTCCACCTCACTGCCGAACGACATCCGCAGCACGGGGGGCCCGGTCACGATCCTTGCGCTGGAGGCTCCCAAGGCCCTGCTGCCGCTGCCTCGTGACATGGCCCCACGGCTCGTCGGGGCGCCGGTGTCGGCCCGGGACGGTATAGGCGCCCTCCTGGCACGGTTTCTCACCCAGCTGACCGCGGACACGAGCGCGTACCAGCCCTCCGACGGGCCCCGGCTGGGCACGGTCCTCAACGATCTGGTCGCCGCGCTCTTCGCCCACCTGCTCGAAGCGGGCGACTGTCTCCCCCCGGAGACCCGCCGGCAGGCCCTCACCTTGCGCATCCAGGCGTTCATCCGGGAGCACCTGCACGACCCGCATCTCACGCCGGCCACCATCGCCGCCGCGCACCACATCTCCAGCAGCTACCTGCACCGCCTCTTCCGGGAGGAGGACGCCACCGTCGCCGCCTGGATCCGCCGCCTGCGCCTGGAGGCGGCCCGCCGCGACCTGACCGACCCGGCGCTCCGCGCCCTCCCCCTCCACGCCATCGCCGCCCGCTGGGGGTTCCCCCGCGCCACCGACTTCAGCCGTGCCTACCGCGCCGCCTACGGCACCACGCCCAAGGAGCACCGGCATCAGGCCCTCCACGGCCTCGAGTGAACTCGCGCACGAGTGAACGCATTGCCAACTCGGTTGTGCACTCTGAGCCAGCGACTCAGCAGCCGCGCACCGACATCATGGAGGGCGCTGGTTCGGTCTCTCCGGCCAACGGGCCGGGGGGCCTTCCGCGGGGGCGACCCGTGCGAGGCGAACCGCACGACGGGGAACGCACGACGGGGAACTGCGCGACGGGGAACTGCGCGAGGCGACCCGCCTTGCAAGAACTGAGCCACCGAACGGGGGAGAACCTGTTGGTGACTTCCTGTGTCACCCACAGGTTCGTTGGGTGGGTGCGGTAGGCGACGGAGTCCGACTCGGTCGCCTGCCGCACGTCACTGGCCGGGCCAGGCGCGGACGGCGCCGGAGTCCGGCCGGCCGGTCGCCGCGCGGGGCGCTCCTCGGCAGGAGGAGATCAGCTCGACGAAGGGGCGGACGGTGGTACCGATTCGCCCGCTTCCTCGTGCTGGACGGCGGCGTCCACCGCCTCGGGGGGCATGGCCATGCGCACGGCGGTGTAGAAGATGGCGAGGCTGAAGACGATCACGATGACCAGGTCCCACCAGTCGGGGAGCGCGCGGGTGCCGCCGTAGCGGCCGAAGTGACCGATGAGGATCATGCCGCCGAGCCAGGGCCACACCCAGGCGGCCGATCGCGCGCGCAGTCCGCTGCGTTCGGCGGCGGGGATGCCGCGGCGGGTGAGCGCCAGGACGATGAAGCCGAGCAAGGCCGCGATACCGAGCTTCCAGTCCGCCTCGTAGCCGGACCAGTAGAAGATCAGGTTGGCGAAGACGAAGCCGGCGGGGGCCAGTACGGGGCCGGCGGGGAGCCGGTAGGGGCGGTTCCGGCCGCCGTCCTGTACGCGGAGGGCGTACAGCGCCACCGGGGCGAAGGCGTACATGATCGCCGCCGCCGAAGTGACCACGCTCACCAGCGCCTGCCAGCTGGGGAACGGCAGGAACGCGATCTCGCCGACCACGAAGGCGAGGAGGATCGAGACGACGGGCACCCGGCTGCGGCCGACCTGGGTGAGGGACCGGGGCAGGACCCGCTCGCGTCCCATGGCGTAGGAGAGCCGCGCGGCGCCGGCCATGTAGACCAGGCCGGTGCCCGCCGGGGAGATGACGGCGTCGACGTAGAGGATGGTCGCCAGCCAGCCGGCCCCGACGACGGTGGCGAGCGTGGCGTAGGGGCCGAAGTTGCCCTTGCCGACGGGGCTGTCCCAGCCCTGGGTCAGGGCGTCGGGGTTCAGGGCGGCGATGAAGGCGATCTGCAGCAGGAGGTAGAGCGCGGTACCGACCGCCATGGCCACGATCACCGCGCGGGAGACATCGCGCTGCGGGTCGCGCGCCTCACCCGCCAGCTGGATGGCCTGCTCGAAGCCCAGCAGCGCGAACACCACACCGGCGGGCAGGGCGGCGAAGACCCCGTGTGCGCCGTGCGGGGCGAAGCCGCCGCCCGCGGTGAAGTTCGAGCCGTGGAAGGACAGGGTCATCAAGACCACTACGGTCAGCAGCGGTACGGCCGTCTTCACCACTGCGGTGACCGAGTTGATCCCGGACAGCAGGCGTACGCCGAGGACGTTGATCAGCGTGAAGATCAGCATGAAGACGCTGGCGATCAGCAGGCCGGCCGCGGTGAGGGTGCCGTTGGGGTGCAGGACGTCGATCCGGTCGTGGACCCAGCCGATGCGGTCCAGGTACGAGAGCGTGGCCTCGACCTCGATCGGTGAGATCAGGACCGAGCGCAGCCAGGACATCCAGCCCGCGGTGAAGCCGACCAGGGGGCCGAAGGCGAAGAAGGGGAACCGGGCGGTGCCGCCCGCGATCGGGTAGGTGGCGCCCAGTTCCGCGTGGGCCAGCGCGAGCACGGCGAGCATCGTGGATGCGAGCACCCAGGAGATCAGCGATGCCGGTCCGGCGATGACGGCGGTGGTCAGGGCGCCGAGCAGCCAGCCGGAGCCGATGATCGATCCCAGGGAGATGAACATCAGCCCCCAGAACCCGACCGCCCGGTGGAGGTGGCGGGTTCCGGTGGCGCTGTCACTCCCCGCTGCGGATGGCCTGGTCACGCGCGCTCCTGGTTCACGGGACCATCTTGGTCCCGGGAGGCGGAGCAGGCGGGTATGCGCGTTGCGTGTCGGGGTGGGTACCGAGAGTGAGTTGACGGGTGGGTGCGTGGCCGGGGTGCGCGTGGGTGGGGTGCGTGGCCGGGGTGCGCGTGGGTGGGGTGCGTGGGTGGCGGTGGGCGTGTCGACGGGCGTGGGCCCGGCCGTGGCGCTTCCGGCGGTGCCCGGGCGCCGGTTGCCGCCTGCGGCCGGTGGCTAGTGGCTAGTGGCTGCCCGGGCGGGCGACCGGGTGTGAGGAGCCGTTGCGGGGTGGTGGGTGGGCGTGGAAGAGGGTGGCGTACAGGCCGTGGTCGGCGAGTAGCTGGGTGTGCTGCCCCGACTCCACCAGGCGTCCCTCGTCCAGGACCAGGATGCGGTCGGCGTCCGTGGCGAGGTCCAGGTCGTGGGTGATCACGAGGGTGGTGCGGCCTTCGGCGAGGCGCCGCAGCGGGCCGAGGATGCGCTGGGTGGCCAGGGCGTCCAGGCCGGTGGTGGGCTCGTCGAGGATGAGCACGGGGGCGTTGCGCAGCATGGCGCGGGCGATCGCGACGCGCTGCAGCTGGCCGCCGGAGAGCCGGGAGGTGCCGGGGGCGATGACGGTGTCGTAGCCGTCGGGGAGGGCGGAGATGAACCCGTCGGCGTCGGCGGCACGGGCGGCGTCGACGACGTCGCTGTGCGTCACGTCGTCGCGTCCGCAGGCGATGTTCTCCTCCACCGTGTCGTGCAGGACGAGGGTGTCCTGGGGCAGCAGGGTGATGTTCTGGCGGAGCCGGTCGAGCGGCAGCCGGTTCACGGGGATGCCGTCCAGCCGGACGCTGCCGGTGTCCGGGTCGTAGAACCTCAGCAGCAGGGCGGCCAGGGTCGACTTGCCCGCGCCGCTGGGGCCCGTGATCACCACCAGTTCGCCGGGCACCGCGGTGAAGGAGAAGTCGCGGAGTACGTCCTCCTTGCCGCCGGGGTAGCGAAAGCCGACCCGGCACACCTCCACCGCGCCGACGGCGCGCGCCGGTGCCGGCACGACGACCGCGGGGTCGGGATCGGTGACGGAGGGTGGGGCGTCGAGGATTTCCAGCAGGCGCTCGGCGCCGGCGGTCGCTTCGGTGACCGTCAGACCCAGCTGGCCGAGGTCGCGGATCGGCGGGTAGAGGTAGCCGACGAATGCGGCGAAGGCCAGGAGCTGCCCCAGCGACATCCGTCCCGCGGAGATCTCCCACGCGCCCAGGCCGATGATCGCCAGGACACAGAGCGTTTCCAGGACCTCGACCAGCTGCCCGTACAGCGCGTTGAGCCGGGCGCTGGTCACCGAGGCCCGCAGCCAGCTGCGCGCCTCGCGGCGGAGCCGTTCCTGTTCGTCCCGCTGCCGGTTGTAGGCCTGGGTGAGGACGACGTTGACCAGCCCTTCCTCGACCACCGAGGTGATGGCACCGTCCGCCGCCCGTTCCCGGCGGGACACCTCCTTGACCCGGCCGGTGAAGCGGGTGGTGGCGAGCCAGAACACCGGGGCCAGGGCGAAGGTGGCGAGCGCCAGGTCCCAGCGCAGCAAGAGCGCGGCTCCGGCGTAGAAGATGATGCCGAATCCGGCGGTGGCCACCTGGACGAGGCCGGAGACCACGAGTTGTTCGATGGCGTCGACGTCGCCGGTCAGCCGCTCGACCAGGTCGCCGCGGCGGTTGCGCTGGAAGAAGTGCGGCGGCAGCGTCTGGAGATGGGTGAAGACGCGGGCGCGTAGCCGCATCACGAAGCGTTCCGCCGTCCAGGCGGCGAGTGAGCCGCCGAGGTACCCGACGATCGCGCCGGCGACGGCGACGCCGAGCCACAGCCCGGCAGGTTGCCAGAAGGCGCTGACCGAGCCCTTCTGCAGGGCATTGTCGGTGAGTTGGGCGAAGAGCAGGATGGCCACGGTCTCCGCGAGCGCGGCGACGATGGCACTCAGGATGACCAGGGCGATCCAGCGCCGGTCGCCCCGGGTCAGCGGCCAGAAGCGCCGTACCGCTTCCTTGAAGCCCACCCGTCTGGTGCGGATGGAGGTGTCCGCGACGAGCGCGCGGAACACCCGGTCCATGGCGGGGTCCGGGTCCGGGTGCGACCGGGCCCGCGCACCGCTGACGGGTTCGCTGGTCTTGGTGGAGGAGGTGGATGGGGTGGATTGGGTGGAGTGGTCGCCGGCATCGTGCGGCAGTGCCGAATTCTCCTCAACGGGCCCTGATTCCGCGCCTCGTCGGGGCGATGCTGCGGGGCGCTCTCCGCGCCGGCGTGAGCTACGCAGGTTCATGATCGCTACGTCATCTCGTCGCTGGTGGGGTAGTTGAGCGGAACCACTAGGCACCGCCCCCTAAAATGACGAGGCAAACCCGCGCCTTACGCGAGCCTGCCTCGAACTCAGAGGTGTGCGTCAGTAGCCGTAGCCGTAGAAACGCCCGCGGCCTCGACGGAACCGCCTGCGGCGCCTGCGGCGGTCGTGGTCGTGGTCGTGCCAGTCGTCATGGTCGCGGCGACGCCTTCTGGGGAAGACCTTGCGGAAGCTCATACTCGCCTCCTCGTTGGGTTTTCTCGTTGTCGGACCGTTTCCGGCTCCGACAACTCCCAAGCTACGACGCACAACTGTCTCCAACAAGGCGAAATGCGTGAAAATTCAGACATAAGCCGATTTTCTTATTAAACGTGGCTGAGGGTGGCGAGGGATCACTCTCCGGATGCCATGCGTCGGGGCGGGAAGCGGCGCGCAGACGACGACACGGGCGGGGCAGTAGCGGGCGGCGGTGGGCGGTGGCGGGGCAGCGACGAGCAGTGGCGGGGCAGCGGCGACGAAGGGGTCAGAGGCGGTCCGGGGTGACGGGTGAGAGCCGGTAGGCGTCGCCCTCGGCGATGACGCGGCCTGCCGTGGGCGGCGGGAAGTGGCTGCCCAGGAGCAGGGTCTCGGTACCGGCGAGCGAGGCGAGGAGGCCGCGGCGGGTCCTGGCGGCCTGCGCGGGGTCGACGTCCGCGCAGCTGCAGATGTCGGGGCGCGGCAGCTGGACGGGGTGGTGGATGCAGTCGCCGGTGATCAGGGCCGTCTGTCCGGCGCTGTGCAGCTCCACGGCGAACTGGCCGGGCGTGTGTCCGGGGGTGGGCAGGAGGCGGACGCCGGGAGCGACCGTGGCACCTTCACCGGGCACCTCGACCAGGTCGAGCAGTCCGGCATCGCGGACGGGGTGGACGGAGTCCCGGAACATCTGGCGGCGCGCGTCGTCCAGCTCCTGGCCCGCCCAGTGGTCCCACTCCGTACGTGCCGTCAGGTAGCGGGCGTGGGGGAAGGTGGGGACCCAATCCCCCTTGTCGGCACGGGTGTTCCAGCCGACGTGATCGGTGTGCAGATGGGTGAGGAGGACCAGGTCCACCGTATCCGGGGCGAAGCCGGCCGCCGTCAGGCGCGGGAGGTAATCGCTGTCCAGCTGATCCCAGGCGGGGTTGGTCCGGGCTTTGCCGTTGCCGATTCCGGTGTCGACGAGCAGGCGCAGCCCCTGCACCTCTATCGCGAAACTGTGCGTGGCCAGGCGGAGGGTGCCGTCGTGGTCGGTGAAATCCGGCTGCAGCCACGGCGCTTGGGCCACCACGTCCGGGGTGGCGTCGGGCAGCAGCCA
Organism: Streptomyces sp. NPDC047049; assembly: GCF_040643995.1. Taxonomy (NCBI): domain Bacteria; kingdom Bacillati; phylum Actinomycetota; class Actinomycetes; order Kitasatosporales; family Streptomycetaceae; genus Streptomyces; species Streptomyces sp. NPDC047049. Next base: position 222,742 of record NZ_JBEYVM010000001.1, read on the forward strand.
CCGGCCGGTCGGTGCGGGGAGCGCGGTCTCGTCGATGCGGCGGACGGTGATCTCGCCCACCGTCCAGGCGGGGACCGCGTCACTGACGGCAGGCATGAGGTATCCTCTCCCGAACCAAAGGCAATTCCTTTGCATTAAGGCCACGCTACCGCGGTCGGGGCGCTAACGCAAACAGATTGCTTTTATGTGGACCCGCGCGGCTCCGAGCCCTTAAGGTGGAGCCATGAGCCCCAGGCCGATGACCCGCCCCGGGGGACGCAGTGCCCGCGTCCAGGAATCGGTGCACGCAGCCGTGCGCGCCCTCGAAGCCGAAGAGGGCCGTGCGGCGCTGACGGTTCCCCTCGTCGCCGCTCGCGCCGGGGTCACGCCGTCGACGATCTACCGCCGGTGGGGAGACCTCCAGGAGCTGCTGTCCGACGTGGCCGTCGAGCGCCTGCGTCCGGAGGCGCCGCCCGCCGATCACGGAGCGCTGCGCACGGACCTGGAGGCATGGGCCGAACAGTTCCTGGAGGAGATGGCCTCGCCCCCGGGGCGGGCCTACCTCCGCGACGCGCTCGCCGGCGATCCGGACGGCAGTCATGCGGGCCAGTGCTCGGCCTACGCCGCCGAGCAGGTGGAGGTCATCCTCGCCCGCGCCGCCGAGCGCGGCGAGCCGGCCCCGGACACCGAACTCGTGATGGACCACATCGTCGCTCCCATGATGTACCGGCTGGTCTTCCGGCCGGGCCCGACCGACGCGGCGTATGCGCGCGGCCTCGTGGAGGCCACCCTCTCCGGGCTGATGCCACGGCCTTGACCCTGTTTCGTCGTGCCCGCGCGCCGGGCGAGGCCCGGGACGCCTCCGGGGCGCACCGCAGGGCACGGCCCATGAGCCCCGGGTGAGGCCTTCGCCCGCACGTGGGGCGCGGTCTTCGCCCTCGCGTCGGCCATCACGGCCGTACTGAGCCTGGACGCCACCGCCGTCCTGCTGACCCCCGTCGTGTTCGCCACCGCCGCGCACATGGGCGCCCGTCCCGGACCCCATGTATACGCCTGCACCCATCTGTCGAACACCGCATCGCTGCTGCTGCCCGTCTCCCATCTGACGAACCTGCTGGCCTTCACGGCGAGCGGGCTGAGCTTCACCCGGTTCGGCGCGCTGATGGCACTGCCGTGGGTGGTCGCGATCGGCGTCGAGTACCTGGTCTTCCGCCGCTTCTTCGCCGCTGACCTGCGCGCCCTGCACCCGGCCCGGACAACGCCGAGCCCCCGGGCTGCCGCTGTTCGCCCTGGTGACGGTGGCCTGCACGCTCGCCGGCTTCGCGCTGACCTCCGCGCTGGGCGTCAACCCGGCCTGGGCCGCGGCGGCCGGCGCCCTCGTCATGGCGGTCCGTGCGCTCGCCCGGCGCGACACCACCCCGGCCGCCGTCGTCCGGGCCGCCGGGGTGCCGTCCTCGCCGTGCTCCTCGGCGTCAACATCGGCCCCAACCTCACCTACGCCGGATCGCTCGCCACCCTGCTGTGGCGGCGCATCGTCCACCACCACGAACACGACGTCACCCTCAAGGAATTCACCCGCCTCGGCCTGCTCACCGTGCCCGCCGCCCTGGGCCTGGCCACGGTGGCGCTGTGGGGCTCCCTCCAGCTCATCGGGGGCTGAACCAGCGGCTGCGTCCGGCACCGATACCCCCTGCCGGCGGTCAGCTACCGGTGGGTGGCGGCATGGGCCCCGGCCCGGTGGCCCGTAGTCCTTCCAGGAGCAGGCGCAGGCCGAAGGTGAAGTGCGCGGCGAAGTCCGTGCTGGTGAGCACCGGCAGGGCGGGGGCGAGATGGGGGTACTGCGCCGGTGTCACCGCGGCGCGGAGCCGGTCGGGGTCCGCCGGGCCGTCGCCTGCGATCTGGAGGGCGGCCTGCTCCTCCAGGGTGTGGCCGAGGGTGAAGTGGACGACCGCGAGGGCGGCGCGGGCGGCGTCGTCGGGGGCGAAGTCCGCCTCCCGCAGTACACCGATGAGGGTGTCAGCGAAGCCGAGGGTGTGGCGGCCGGTGGAGTGCGTACCGGCGTAGACGCGGGCCCCGTCCCGGCGGCCGAGGAGCGCCGCGCGCATCCGGTGGGCCAGTTCGGCCAGGCACTCGCTCCAGTCCGCCGACGGGAGCGGCCGTTCGAGGCAGTCGGCCAGCAGCGCTTCGGCCATGGCGGTCAGCAGCTCGTGCTTGGTCGCGAAGTAGCGGTACAGCGCACCGGCCCGTATGTGGTCGGGTGCGACGGCGGGCGGAGCGTGGTGCGGCGGGCCGCCGGGATCGGGTTTCCCGGCACCGGCGAGACGCTGAGCGGAGCGCTGGGGGACTTCGCGACCGTCGACCCGGCAGCCCTCGACCGCGCGCGGGCCCATGGCGTGCTGGCCGTACCGCTGGAGCCGGGACCCCCGGCCGGGCCCGGCCCCGGGGGCGGGCAGGAGGGAGGCGGCGCACCCGGATCGTCCTCCTGGATCCCCAGCGGATGCGGACCCCGTCCGCCGCACCACTGACCCTCGCCGAGTTCCGGGCCTCCCTGCGACGGATCTGCGGAACCGACTGCGGGGTGGCGCGGCCCCGCTGGCTGTCGCGGTTCGGCAACGCCACCCGTCTCGCGGCCTCTTACCGTGCCGGGCGCGTCCTGCTGGCCGGTGATGCCGCCCATATCCACTTCCCGGCGGCCGGCCAGGGTCTCAACACCGGGCTCCAGGACGCGATGAACCTGGGCTGGAAGCTCGCCGCCGAGATCAACGGCTGGGCCCCGCCCGGCCTGCTCGACAGCTACCACGCCGAGCGGCACCCGGTCGGGCAGGCGGTCACGGAGAACACCGAGGTCCAGACGCTGCTGGCGGAGCTGACGCTGCTCCCGCCGTACCAGCGGCCGGCCGTCGCACTGCGCGGGCTGCTGACCGAACTCCTGGGCATCGAGGAGGTCAACCGCCGCCTGGCCGGACGGATTTCCGCGCTCGACACCGCCTATCCCCCCGCCGGCACGGACGCCGACCCGCCGGCGGGACGGCGGATGCCCGATATCGCGCTGACGGCGACCGGCACGGAGGCCCTACGCCTCTGCGAACTCCTCCCGCACGGCCGGTTCGTCCTTCTCGACCTCGCGGGGGACCCGGAGATACGGCAGTCCGTCGCGACCGCTTGGGGGAAGCGGGTGACCGCACTCAGCGTCACCGAGCACGAATCCCGCACCGACCTGGACGGGGTGCGCGAGATCCTGGTCCGCCCCGACGGCCATATCACCTGGGCCACCCGCGGCACGGACGTACGGACCCGCCGCACCGAACGCGTCCGCGCACTGACCAGCTGGGCCGGCCGCCCCGCGGGGGACTGAGCGACGAGGGGCGCGGCGGCTTCGGGCCGCACGCCCCTACTCCTCGCCCCTCGCCCCTCACCTCTCACCCAGCACCCTGGTCACAAAAGCGGCCAGTTGGGCCCTCAGCCGGTCGCGGGTCATCTGCTCCTGGCCGGCAAGGTGCTCGACCAGATCGGCGCGGGTCGCGGCCAACAGGACATGCGCGGTGAAGTCGGCGTCCGGAGCTGCCGCCCGAGCCGGGGCACCGGCCGGGGCACCAGCCTCCGCACCGTCCGCCGTATCGGTCGTCGTATAGGTCGTCGTATGGATCTCCGCACCGTCCGGCGCATCGCTCTCCGTAACGACCGGCCGTTCCAGCGTCTCCCGCAGGATTCCGTGCCACCACGCGTAGGACGCCCCCTGATACGGGCTGCCGCTGCCGGCCTCCTCCAGGGCGAGGGAGAGATGGCGGTGGTCGAGCTTGAAGCACAGGAGGGCGTCGAGCAGCGCCGGCACCCGCGCGTGCGGCGGCGCCGACGGCCCGAGCGGCGCCGGCCCCTCCGCCACGGCCTGCCGCACGGGCTCGATCCGTGCCTCGAACACCGCCCGGATCAGACCCGTGCGGTCACCGAAGCGGCGGAAGAGGGTCCCCTTGCCGACACCGGCCGCTGCCGCGATGTCGTCCATCGACACGCTGCGGGGGCTCGCGCTGCGGGCGAAGAGCTCATCGGCGGCCGACAGAACGGCCTCGCGGTTACGGAGCGCATCCGCGCGCGCCTTGCGTTCAGCCATGGGTGGGAGAGCCCCTTTACGAAACGGACCGTCGGTCCGTATAGTCTCGGCGACGATTAAGCGGACCATCGGTCCGCATTGTGCCCCAGTCTAGAGGCGAGGCGTCCCATGAACGACAGCACACACGGCAACCCCCTCGAAGACGGCGAAGCCGGCCGCCCCATGACCCCCACAGCTCAGGCGACGCCACCGGCAGACCTCTACCGCCACGGGCTGCAGCTGCTTCTCGACAAGGACATCGACGGCTGGGTGGCCCTCTTCGACGACCATGCGGTCTTCGAGTTCCCCTTCGCCCCGGACGGCTATCCGAAGCGGCTGGAGGGCAGGGCGGCGATCGCCGCGTACATGCGGGACTACCCCGATCACCTCGACCTCCACGCGTTCCCCCACCTGGAGATCCACCGGACCGATGCCCCCGGCACCCTCGTCGTCGAAATGCGTGCCATCGGCCGGCTCGTGGCGTCCGGCGCACCGTACGAGATGGCGTACATCGCCGTGGTGACGGTCGCGGACGGCCGTATCACCCACTACCGCGACTACTGGAACCCCCTGGCCGTCCCGGCCTCCCTGCGCGAGGCGAAGTCTCCGCTCGCCCCCACGTCCTGACGGAGTGACGATGACCCACCGAGACACCATCCTGGTCACCGGCGCCTCCGGCACCACCGGCAGCCGCCTCGTGCGCCGGCTCACCGCGCTCGGACACCCCGTCAGGGCCGCCGGGCGCCGCGCTCCCGAGCTTCCGCGCGCCCAGGCCGTACCCTTCGACTGGTACGACCCCGCCACCCACGATGCCGCCCTACGGGGAGCGGCCGGGCTCTACCTCGTCCCGCCCACCGCGGCCCCGGAACCGGCCGCCGTGATGATCCCGTTTCTCGAACGGGCCCGTTCGGCAGGCATCCGCCGCGTCGTACTCCTCAGCTCCTCCGCCATCCCCGCCGGCGGCCCGGGGGTGGGCCAGGTGCATGCCGCGCTCCCGGGGCTCTTCGACGCATGGACGGTGCTGCGCCCCTCCTGGTTCATGCAGAACTTCACCGGCAGCCACCCGCACGCACAGAGCATCCGCACCAGCGGCGTCATCATGACCGCGACCGGGAAGGGCCGCATCGGCTTCATCGACGCGGACGACATCGCCGCCGTCGCCGTCCACGCCCTCACCGCCGAACCGGCAGTCCCGGGCGCCGACCTGGTGCTCACCGGACCGCAGACCCTGAGCTACGACGACATCGCCGTCATCCTCACCGCCCTCACCAGCAGTCCGGTGCGCCATCACCCGCTCACCTACGACCAGTTGCACGACCGCCTGGCCGCCGGCATGCCCGCCGCCTTCGCCGCCCTGCTGGCCGGCCTGGACCGCGCCATTGCCGACGGCTCCGAAGACCGCGTCACGGACACCGTCGAACGCCTCACCGGCCGCCCGCCACGCAGCTTCCAGGAGTTCGCGGCAGCGTGGCGGCGCGACTGAGCGGGGCGCACGTCAGCCGGCGAACCCCGGGGAGACGAGGCCGGGGTGGACGAGACCGGGGTGGACGAGACCGGACTGGACGAAGCCGGGGTAGGTGAGGCCGGGGTGGACGAAGCCGGGGTACCCGGGGCTTCCCGGGTTGAGGGGGCTCCCCTGACGCACGGAGCTCTCCGGACGTACGGGGCTTCCCGGACGCACGGGGCTTCCCGGATTCCCCGGGCGCGACCGGTGTGCGGTGTTCACCCGGTGTGCAGGGTTCAGCCGGTGCGGAGGGCTCACTCGATGCCCGGCACTCACCGAGTGGCCGGCGTTCACCCGGTGCCCAGCGCTCACCCGATGCTCAGCACTCGCCGGGTGCTCCGCGTTCACCCGACGCTTGTCGCTCACCGGGTGCCCGGGGTTCACCCGGTGCTTGGCGCTCATCGGATGCGCGGCATTCACCGGATCCACGGGACGCTCCGTGTCGGCAGGCTGATCCGCGCTGTCGGAGTTACCGGGGCCGTCGGAGTTGCCAGGGCCGTCGGAGTTACCGGGGTCGTCGGAGTTACCGGGTCCGTCCGAGTCACCTGGACCGTCCGAGTTCCCCGGCCCGTCCGAGTTACCGGGGCGGTCCGAGTCCTCCGGACCGCCCGAAGACGCCGGGCCGTCCGTGTCGCCCGGGTCATCCGAACGCCCCACTTCATCCGCACGTCCCGAGTCATCCGCACGTCCCGGATCATCCGAACGTCCCGGATCATCCGCACGTCCCGGATCATCCGAACGTCCCGGATCATCCGAACGTCCTGGGTCATCCGAACGCGCCTGGCCGTCCGAGTCACCCGGGCCGTCCGTGCGCGCCATGGTGTCCCGGTCCTCCGGCTCCTGCGGGTAGCGCGGGCCGTCCGCGCTCAGCCGCAGGCTCCCGAACCGTGCGTTGACCCACGATCCGGCGCGCACCCTGGTCACCACGGATCCGGTGCAGTCGCGACCCTTGTAGAGGATCAGGTCGGTGGGGGTGTCGTTGTCCACCTCGCCGTAGCCTTCGCCGACGCCGTAGCAGTGGTCGTCGCCGGGGTCCTCGATCCGGTACATCCGGTTGCCCTGCCGGATGTGGTACGTGATGACGCCGGAGACGGCCTCGGCGTCGGTGGGGCCGAACGCGGCGGACGCCCCCGTGAAGGCCACAGCGCCCAGCAAAGCGATCATGCGTCGCACAGTCGGAACTCCTCGTCAGCCATGGGCAGCGGTCCGGCCCTCGGTCACACCCGTGCGGGATTTCGCCATGTGGGGTTCCCGATGACATATCGGGATATTCACCTCGGACGGGATATTCACCAGCCAGCAGGAGCCCGCGGCAGGCATTGCGGGTCCCCGGGGCCGCTGTTCGAGGGACGGCCACGGACGCTGCCCGTGGACCGGTGTCCGTGGCCGGCGTCCGCGGGCCGGCGTACGTGCTGTGGCCGAACTCCGGGCGGACCGGTCCGCCCGGCCCAGCCGGCTCCGGCCCAGACCGCCCGGCCCACCCAGACCGCCCGGTCCGCCTACCCCACCCCCGCGACCGACGCCCTGAAGAGCCGGGCCGCCGACGTCCCCAGCCCGGTCGGCGCCGCCAGCCGCCCCGGCGATCCCATGGGATGACGCAGCTCGGCCTCGGTGTAGCGCAGGCAGCCCCGGTGCCAGGTGAGGATGCCGGCCAGCCAGTTCTCCAGCTCGTGGACGTAGCCGTCGAGGGCCTTGCGGGCATCGGGCGAGAGGTCGAAGTCGTCGCAGACGACCGGGAGTTCATGGGCCGCGACATGCTGGAACTCGCGCATACGCGAGGTCATGAGGTCGTTGATGATGTGCAGCGCGGTCGGGTAGTCGCAGTCGAAGAAGTTCTGGACGACCAGGATGCCGTTGTGGATCTCACCCTCGTACTCGATCTCCTTCTGGTAGGAGAAGACATCGTTCAGCAGACAGGCGTAGTCGGCCGCGGCGTTCTGCAGGGAGCACAGGGTGCGGGTGCGGTAGATCTCCGGCGGGATCCGCCGGTCGTGGCCGATGCGGCTCAGGCTCATGGTGAGGTCACAGCCGAAGGTCGCACGGCGCATCTCGATGTAGTCGACGGGGTCGGGGATGCGGTGGTGGAGCTGGTTGTCGAGCTCCCAGAGCCAGCCGGCCGTCATCGCGTCGACGGCTGCACGGAGCATCCGGCGCGCCTCGGGGGCCATCGGCCCCGCCGTACGTGTCCACAGGTCGGCCAGCCCGCGTTCCATCGCGTTGACCGGCTGGGGCACGGCGGCCGACGGGTCGAGCGGCATCAAGGCCGACAGCCGCTCGGTGCACACCTTGGCCGAGGCGATGTCGCGGGTCCGGCCGAAGACCTGGGGGTAGTAGTCGTCGGCGTAGGTGCCCCAGGCCAGCCAGGCGGCGTCCAGGTCCAGTTGTTCCAAAGTGGCGTCCGGGTGAAGGCCGGCCGCGCACAGCGCCAGGTCGTAGCGGACCATGGCGGGCTCGTCCCAGATGTCGGACAGCGGCACCCCGGGCTGCGGGCCGAGGATACCCATCCGGTACGCCCATGCGACGACGCGGCGGCGGGCGCCCTCCAGATGCGGGCTGAGGGTGGTGGTGAAGGGCATGTAGAGGTCGGGGACGCGCGAGGGGCCGACCTTCTGGTACGGGACATGGGTGGAGCTGCGGAGCCGGCGCGCACCGGGCGTGGTCGGCTGCCTGCCGGCCTTGGCCGGCCGCGCACCGGCCGTGGTCAGCGGCGTACCTGCCCTGACCGGCCGCGCACCGGCCGTGGTCAGCGCCGTCCTCAGGTCCGCCGCCGAGGTGCCGAATCCGGCCGGGGAGAAAGGCGACCAGGGGCGCGAGGTGGCGGCCGCGGAGCCGCCGCCGTTCATATAGCGGCTGGAGCGCATATGCCATTCGTGGCCGCCCGACTGCCAGTCCTGGAGCCCCTTGGCGTACGCCAGCACATCCGCACAGGACCGGGGGTCCAGGCCCTCTTCCAGGAAGAGCGCGGGGAGTTCGGTGGCCACGGTGTTCTCGAACTGCTGCAGCCGCGAGGTGATCAGGTCGTTGACGGCGTCCGCGGCCTCCTGGGTGGTGCAGTTCAAGAAGGTCTCCAGCACCAGGACGCCATTGCTCAGCTCGCCCTCCTCCTCCGTCTCCCGCTGGTAGGAGAAGAGGTCGTTGCGCAGATGCACCCCGTCGGAGAAGGAGTCGCGCAGCACCCGCAGCGGACGGGAGCCGGCGACGGCCGCGGGCACCTCGGCGCCGGTCGCATACTCCACCAGGCCCGCTGACCAGGGCGCGCCACCGACCTTGCGGCGCATCTCGATGTATTCGACGGGGTTGGGCACCCGGTGAATGTTGATGTTGGACAGTTCCCACAGCGACTCATTGAGCAGATGCTCGGTGCTCTCGGCGAACCGCTTCCGCCAGGCCATGGACATGTGCGGCACCGTGCGCGCCCACAGATCGGCGAGCCCCGCCTCGACGGGGTTGGCCGGCTCGGGAACGGCCGCGGTCAGCTCCATCGGCATGAAGGCGGGCAGCCGGTCGAGGTACTTCTTGCCGCCCTCCCGGTCGAGCGTCCGCTTGAACTCCTCCAGGAAGTGGTCGTCGAAGAAGAAGACCCAGACGTACCAGTCGGTCACCAGCGAGAGCGCGTCCGCGTCGCAGTCGGGGTGGGTGTAGGAACACAGCAGGGCATAGTCGTGGGCGTCGAGATCCTTCTCCTCCCAGATGTGCGAGCCCTCCAGCATCCCCATGTCGCGGGCCCACTTCTTGGAGTGCGTACGCGCCGTCTCCAGATGCGGGTTCAGCCGCGCGGGATAGGGCGTATAGAAGTCAGGCAGTTCGAATGGCTGTGTCACCGTTGCCGGCCTCTCCCCATACGTACGGAAGGAAGGCGCGGGGCACCACGCCCTCCGGACGGAGCAGCGCTACCCCAGGGGTCAACGCGTTAGGCCTTACGGAGGATGAGCTTCCGCCACCGGTTCACTTCGGTTCGGCACCCTCCGAACGGGGGTTACTTCTTGCCGACTTCTGCCACTTTCCTTTCACCGGCGCCGCTTTCGCCGGCGTCACTTCCGCCGGTACCGCTCCCGCGGATGCCGCATTCGTTGGCGCCTTGTTCGCCGGCGCCTCGTTCGCCGGCGCCTCGTTCCTCGGCGTCCAGGCGCCGGCCCCTTGCGGCCGTGCGCAGGGCGAGCCGTGCCAGCGCCTCCGGGGCGCCGGCCTGGCCGCGAATGCCGGGGAAGGCATTGATGTCCACGATGAGGGGCGCGCCGCCGCCGGCGTCGAGAACGTCCACCCCGTAGACGTCCAGACCGAAGACCTCGCCGACCCGGAGCGCGGCATCGGTCCAGCTCCGGGGCAGCTCGCCGACCGGCAGCGGCAGCGTCGGCCCACGGCCGTCCGGGGACAGCTCCGACCGACGCAATCCGGCGAAGAGCTGGCCGTCGACCACCCACAGCTTGTGGTCCCAGCCGCTGTTCGCGGTGAACTCCTGGACCACCACCGGCTCATCGGGCCAGTCGGCCGCCAGCTCCCGCAGTCGTACGGCGCCGTCGGCACGGGCCACGAGGTCATGGCGCCGGCTGAACCGGCTCTTGATCACCAGGGGCCCGTCCGGTTCGCCGGCCGCGGCCAGCTCCCCGACCGTGGCCACGGCGGCGGTACCGGCGAACGGCAGCCCGGCCGCGCGAGCCACCGCCGCCAATTCGACCCGGTCCTGGCATCGCACGGTCGCCGCCGCGGAGTTGAGCACCGGCGCACCGTGCTCCTCCAGGAGGGCGGCCAGCGCCAGCGCCCGGGGCGTACGCGCCTTGAGGAGATAGACATCGGCGAGCGATGACAGAGCGGCCGAGGCGGCGAGGCCCGGATCCGGGCCCTGTCCCTCGCCGCCCGGATCCAGCCATACGACCTGATGCTTCGGGGTCAGCAGCTCGGTGACCGCGGCCAGCAGCGGATGTCCGGGATCCGCGGTGACCAGCCCGATCCTCACCGGCCACCACCGATCGAGGCCGCGGGCCGGCTGGGGCGGGGCACGGGCGGAGCGGTGAACGGGGGCGTCACGGGTGCCGCGGCCGCACCCGGCCTCGCCACGGCGCCCGGCTTCACCTCGGCAGGTCCCGGCGTCGCCGGCCCGGCCCCCTGCCCCGCCGTCCCGTCACGGGCGAGGTCCAGGATCGCGGCGGACACCCGGGCGACCGCGTCCGGCACCTGACGGAAGCTCGGGAAGTCGTTGATGTCCACGACCACCGGGCCGTCCGGCCCGAGCAGAATGTCGACCCCGTACAGATCGAGGCCGAACACCGCGCCGATCTCGGCGGTGATCCGGGCGATGTCGGGGGTGAGCGGCACCTGACGTTCGCGTACGGCATGCGCGGGATGCAGCGGAGAGCACCGCTCGGTCGCGTACAGCTCGCCCGCGACGCTGTACACCTTCAGATCCGTACCGGAGTTGGCCACATAGGGCTGGGCGATGAGCAGCCCCCCGTCCGCCGCGCCCGGCTCCCCGGCACCGGCCGCATCCACGGGATCCAGCAGCCGGTCCGGCGTCGCCACCAGCCGCACGGCACGCCCGGAACTGCCGTCAGCGGGCTTCACCACGAGGGGGAACTCCGCCTCGGGGACCTCCGCGAACTCCTCCGGACGGGCCGCCGCGTACGTCACCGGGACGGGCAGCCCGCTGCGGCGAGCGATCACCGCGGCCAGCGCCTTGTCCCGTACGCCGCGGATCGCCCGGACATCGTTCACCGTCGTCAGCCCGACGGAAGCGGCGGCTTCCAGCAGCGTCAGCCCCGGACCGCCGGAGACGGTCTTGAGGACCCAGGCGTCATGGCTGCCGGCCTCGATCGCCTCGGATATGCGGATGAGCGAGCGGCCGGGCCACACCACATCCACCTGGTGTCCCCAGGAGCCGAGTTGGCGGATGACGTCCAACGGCATGCCGTCGTGGCGGTACTGCTCCTCCACCAGGAAGCAGAGTCTCATCGGGGCACCCTCATCATCGCCGCACGTCCGTCCACCGTCCGTCCGGCAGAACCATGACGTACCAGGATCCCATGCGGATTCCGGCAAGGACCGCGGACCCACGCACCCGGCTCCGGCCCGCATTCCGACGAGGCGGCACCACTTCGTACGCCAACCCGGCTCGTACGGCCCCCTCCTGGCCCGCTCGGCCCCGTACGCCCGCTCCCTCTCATCTCACCCGCCTGTCCGCTCCCCCTCGCCCGCCTGTCCACCCTCCCACCTCCCCGCCCCCCGCTACCGTGAGGCCACCACGACGGAGAGGACCGGCGCGGACCGGTTCGGACCAGCGCGGACTGAACGCACCAGCACGATTCGGGAGCCCCAGTGACCAACAAAGCCGCGCCCTTCGACGACCTCGACCGCAAGATCGTTGCGGCGCTGATCGACAACGGGCGGGCGAGCTTTGCGGAGATCGGTGCGGCGATCGGGCTGTCGTCCACCGCGGTGAAGCGGCGGGTGGACCGGATGCGGGAGAACAACGTGATCACGGGGTTCACCGCTACCGTCCGGCCGGCCGCCCTGGGCTGGCTGACCGAGGCGTATGTCGAGGTGTACTGCGACGGCGCGGCACCGCCCCGGCGGCTTGCCGAGGTCGTGCGCAACCATCCGGAGATCGCCGCGGCGATGACCGTGACCGGTGGCGCCGATGCGCTGCTGCACGTACGGGCCAAGGATGTCGAGCACTTCGAGGGGGTGCTCGAACGGATCAGGGCCGAGCCGTTCATCCGCAAGACGATCAGTTACATGGTGCTGTCCCACCTCCTGCCGGACAGCCCGGAGGCGGGCGCCAGCCAGCCCCCGGGCGGCTCCGCGCCCTGACATGGGGCCGGCCGGGGGGCGGCACGGAGCCGGCACGGGGCCGCGGCGCGGGGCCGGACGCATGCGGAGCAGGTACGCGCGCCAGGCGACCGTGCGCAAGAATCCGGCTACCTCGTCCATGACCACGCAGGATTCCTGCGCTGATGAGCAGCATTTATTTCTTGTGACCCGAATCCGTCGCTCCTTACCGTGGAAGTACTCCGGGTGACCCTCGGTGACGTCCGGTCGCCCCGCAGTGCCTCGCATTGCCGGCATTGCCCCGCAAGCCCCGTAAGAAGCGAAGGGAACGTTCCGTGCCGAAGAGTCGTGTGTCGCGCCCCCGGCGCTATCTGGTCTGCGAGCCCAGACACTTCGATGTGCGTTACGCGATCAATCCGTGGATGAGTGCGGACATCCCGGTGGACACCGCCCTCGCGGGGCGCCAGTGGGAGGCGCTGATGAGCGCCTACCGCGACCACGGGCACACGGTGGAGACCGTGCCCCCGGTGGCCACGCTGCCCGACATGGTGTTCGCGGCGAATTCCGCGCTCGTCGTGGGCGGCCGGGTCTTCGGCTCGTCCTTCCATGCGCCGCAGCGGCGGCCGGAGTCCGTGGAGTACGAGACCTGGTTCAAGGCGGCCGGGTACGACGTCTACCGGCCCGAGGCGCCGTGCGAGGGCGAGGGCGACCTCATTCCGGCCGGACGCTACATCCTGGCGGGTACGGGCTTTCGCACCACGCCGGCCGCGCATCGCGAGGTCCAGGAGTTCTTCGGCGTACCGACCATCGGCCTGCAACTGGTGGACCCGTACTTCTACCACCTGGACACCGCGCTGTTCGTCCTGGAGGAGACGGCCGGGACGGGTGAGGCGCATGTCGCCTACTACCCCGGGGCGTTCTCGACCGGCAGCCGGGAAGTGCTGCGCCGGCTCTTCCCCGATGCGGTGCTCGCCACCCGGGACGATGCCCTGGCCTTCGGCCTCAACTCCGTCTCCGACGGCCGCCATGTCTTCGTCGCCCCGCAGGCGACCGGCCTGATCGACCAGCTCAGCGCGCACGGTTATGTCCCCGTCCCCGTCGACCTCTCGGAGTTCCACAAGGCCGGCGGCGGCATCAAGTGCTGCACACAGGAGATTCGCTGATGACCGCTCCCACCCGTACCGCCCGCGTGCACGCTCCCCGTTCGTCCGCGGAGCTGATCCAGGCCGAGGGCCCGGTCCTCGCGCACAATTACCACCCGCTGCCCGTGGTGGTCGCGCGCGCCGAAGGGGTCTGGGTCGAGGACGTCGAGGGGCGCCGCTACCTCGACATGCTGGCCGGCTACTCGGCGCTCAACTTCGGCCACCGCCACCCGGCCCTGATCGAGGCCGCGCACCGCCAGCTCGACCAACTCACCCTCACCTCCCGCGCGTTCCACAACGACCGGCTCGCCGGTTTCGCCGAAGGTCTCGCCGAGCTGACCGGGCAGGACATGGTCCTGCCGATGAACACCGGCGCCGAGGCGGTGGAGAGCGGCATCAAGGTCGCGCGCAAGTGGGCGTACGACGTCAAGGGCGTCCCGGCGGACCGGGCGACGATCGTGGTGGCCGGCGGCAACTTCCACGGCCGGACGACCACCATCGTCGGCTTCTCCGACGACGACACGGCCCGCGTCGGCTTCGGGCCCTTCGCCCCCGGCTTCCGCACCGTCCCGTACAACGATCTCGCCGCGCTCGAAGCGGCCGTGGACGAGACGACGGCCGCCGTGCTGATCGAGCCCATCCAGGGCGAGGCGGGCGTCGTGATCCCCGACGACGGCTATCTCACCGGCGTACGCGACCTGACCCGGCGGGCCGGGTGCCTGTTCATCGCCGACGAGATCCAGTCCGGGCTGGGCCGCACGGGCACCACGCTGGCCGTCGAGCACGAGTCCGTGGTGCCGGACGTGCTGCTGCTCGGCAAGGCGCTCGGCGGCGGCATCGTCCCGGTCTCCGCGGTCGTCGCCCGCCGCGACGTGCTCGGTGTGCTGGGCCCCGGCCAGCACGGTTCGACCTTCGGCGGCAATCCCCTGTCGGCGGCGGTCGGTTCGGCCGTCGTCGAGCTGCTTGCCACCGGAGAGTTCCAGCGGCGCGCCGCCGAACTGGGCGAACGGCTGCGCAGCGGTCTGGCCGCGCTGACCGGCAAGGGCGTGACCGGCTTCCGCGCCCGCGGCCTGTGGGCCGGGGTCGACATCGACCCCGCGCTCGGCACCGGCCGGGAGATCAGCGAACGCCTGCTCAAGGAAGGCGTCCTGGTCAAGGACACCCATGGCTCGACGATCCGGCTGGCCCCGCCGCTGACCATCACCGGTGAGGAACTGGACGCGGCGCTGGGAAGCCTGGAGCGGGCGCTGGGCTGACCGTCGCCGGAAGGCCGACGCGGCCGCAGCTCGGGTGAGCTGCGGCCGCGTCGTGTCCGCATGGTGCCCTCGGAAGGAGCCGTGCCCTCCAGAGGGAGCCGCCGTCTCCTGGAACCGGAGGGAGCCGTCGTCCCCTAGAAGGAGCCGTTGCGGTTGATCATCTCCAGGCAGGCCTTGTGCGAGCTGCCCGCGAAACGGACGCAGAGCGTGCTGCCGCTCGGCTGCAGCCCCGGGACGGTGCGGCCGACGATCTCGCCACCGGACCGCTTCGCCTTGAAGGAGTAGCTGTTCCCGCCGTCCGTGGTGGTGAGGTAGACGGTCGCGGAATTCCGGCTCTTGGGCGGGTTGGTCCAGGAGGCGGTGACAGTGCCGGGGTTGGGCGTCCCGTCCCTGCCATCGGTCTTGATGCAGATCTGCGGCCCCGACCAGTCGTGGGTGCAGGAGGATGCGGCGGCGTGCGCGGCCGGGGTGGTGGCAACGGCGCTCAGCGCGATCGTTCCGGCGACGGTCAGCGCACGGAGCATCTTCGAACGGGTCATGTGTGGGGGGAATCCTCTCCTCGATGTACCGGCAGAAGACACAACGGCCCCGCCACGAATGGGGCGTGGCAGGGACCGCGGTCGCGCAGTTGATCTTAGCCGGACCCCTCGAACTCACGCGCCATAAGGGGGAGAAGACGCTGCCCACCGTGACCGTGAGCGGTCCGGGCCGGTCGGCGGTCAGCCCGCGCGGGTCCTCGCATAGTGGCGGGAGGCCTTCGCGCGGTTGCCGCAGGCCGCCATCGAGCACCAGCGGCGGGTGCCGTTCCGCGAGGTGTCGAAGAAGTGCAGGATGCACGCCCCGTGCGCGCAGCCGCGGATCCGGTCGGGGGCGGTGCGCAGCAGATCCAGGTAGTCACGGGCCGCGGTCCAGGCCGCGCCCCAGGACGGATCGTCGAACTCCGCCACCTCGCCGGGGCCTTCGGGCGTCAGGGTGGCACGGATCCGGCCCTGGCCGAGTACGGCGTTGACGCCCTCGACGCCGGCCGCGCCGCCGGGGTCGTCGACGGCGACGGCAAGGGCCTCGCGGGCGAGCAGCAGATGCTCCAGCGCGGCGGCGTCGGCGGGAAAGCGGCGGTCGAGGCCGTTGCTCACGAGCCAGGTGCGCAGCCCCTCGGGGCCGGTGAGCAGATCCTGGCGTACGCCGTCGGACATCCAGCGGGTGTTCAGCAGATCCAGCGAGACGGGCTCTCCGGTCAGGGGACGGGGGTCGAGTGCGGGCATCATCCCTGCCTCCTCCTTCTGACAGCCGTCTTCCGATGCGCTTCGTCCGGCGCTCTTCGTCCGGCGTCCTTACTTCCGGCGGCCGCCCTCCGACGCCCTTCGCCTGACGTCGGCGCCCCCTCGGGCTAACCACTCAAGAGTACGTAAGCGGTTGCCCGTGCACACCACTAACCCCTAACATCATTTTCACCAGTTAGACCGCGGCTCGACCCGAGGAGCTGAGGACCGTGGGTGATCCGTAGAACCCGTCCGGGTTCTCCCCCACAGCCCGCAGAAGGAGCCCCCCATGACACCACCACGCCCGCCCTTCCCACCGTTCGACGAACCGAGCGCGCTGCAGAAGGTCCAGGCGGCCGAGGACGCCTGGAACACCCGCGATCCGGAGCGCGTCGCCCTCGCGTACACCGAGGACTCCATCTGGCGGAACCGGGACACCTTCCTCACCGGCCGCGACGAGATCATCGCGTTCCTGCACCAGAAGTGGGCCCGCGAACTGGACTACGCACTGCGCAAGGAGCTCTGGTCCTACAGCGGCAACCGCATCGCGGTGCGCTTCCAGTACGAGTCCCATGACGCGGCCGGCCAGTGGTGGCGCAGCTACGGCAACGAGCTGTGGGAGTTCGACGAGGCAGGCCTGATGCGCCGCCGGGAGGCCAGCATCCACGACGTCGCGATCACCGGCGACGAACGCCGCATCTTCGGGCCCCGCCCGGCGGAGGAGAGGGGACGGCCTCTTCCCTTCCACTGATCAGCGGGAGACTCCCGGGGCTCAACTGCTCCTCAGCGCCTCCCCCAGGACGGCCACGCCCTCCGTGATCTCGCCCGGTGTGCGGGCGGCATAGCCGAGGACCAGGCCTGGAGCGGCGGGGAGCCGGCGGTGCCAGGACAGCGGCTGGACCTTGACGCCGCGGGCGAGGGCCGCCGCGGCCAGGTCCGTATCGGAGCCACGGCAGACGCCCGGCGCGAAGGTGATCGTCAGATGCAGGCCGGCCGCCGCGCCGTGCACGGTCGCCCCCGGCAGCTGGGCCCGGATCGCCGCGATCATGGCGTCCCGGCGCTGCCGGTGGCGCCGGCGCAGCAGTCGCAACCGGCGTTCCAGCTCGCCCGATTCCATCAGCCGGGCCAGTACCAGCTGCGGCAGTGCCGCATTGCCGAGGTCCGCGAACCGTTTGGCGTCGACCAGCGCGGTGCGGTACCGCGGCGGCGCCAGCACCCAGCCCACCCGCAGGGCGGGCGCGAGCAGCTTGGAGATGCTGCCGGCTAGCAGACCTGGTCGGCGAGGAGTGAGCGCAGCGCGGGGGCCGGGGGACGGTCGTAGCGGTGCTCGGCGTCGTAGTCGTCCTCGATGATCAGGCCGCCGTCGGCCGCCCAGCGCATCAGCTCGCGACGCCGCCCGCCGTCGAGCACCACCCCGGTCGGGAACTGGTGCGCCGGGGTGAGCAGGACGGCCCGCGCAGCGGTCGCCCGCAGTGCGTCGACCCGTATCCCGTACTCGTCGACCGGCACCGGCGGCGTCGCCTGCCGCCAGTGGCGCAGATGCTGTTGCGCCCCGAGGGACCCGGGGTCCTCCACCGCGATCTCCCGGATTCCGTCGCGGTGCAGCACCTGGGCGAGCAGGCCGAGGGCCTGCGCGGTACCGGAAACGATCAGCACGTCGTCCGGGTCCGCCCTGATCCCGCGGTTTCGGCCCAGCCAGTTGGCGACGGCCAGCCGTAGTGCGGGCGTGCCGCGGGGGTCCCCGTAGCCGAGCTCGGCGGACGCAAGACCGGCGAGCACCGCGCGTTCGGCGCGGAGCCAGGACGTACGGGGGAAGGCGGACAGGTCGGGTACGCCGGGCGAGAGATCGATCCGCGCGGGCGCGGAGCGCAGCTCGTCGAAGATCTCCGGGCCGGGCGGAGCGGCGAACGGCGTGACGGCCCGGTCCCGGTGCACGGAGGGTGCCGTTCCCGTGGCGCTCACCGGGGAGCCCGCCGCGGTCCCCGCCGTGGCCGTCACGGGCGCGGCGACGACCACGGTCCCGCCCCTCCTCCGCCCGGCGAGCTGTCCGTCCTCGGTCAGCCGCTGATACGCCTCGGTGATCACACCTCGCGACACCCGCAGCTCAGCGGCGAGTACCCGGGTGGCGGGCAGTCTGCTCCCGACCGGCAGCCGGCCGTCCGCGATCGCGCGCCGCAACTCCCGGGCGAGCCAGTCCGACCGGCGGCCCGCGGGCGCTTCCGCGATGTTCAGCTGCAGGAAATCGGAGGAACCGGAGGAGCCCGAGGGAGCCGAAGAAATCGGAGGAGCCGGAGGAGCCGGAGGAGTTATGGACCTGCCGGCGGGCCGTTCTTTGGACCTGTGCACCGGGCCATTGTCCCGGCACGGTGAAGCCATGAACAGGAAAACGGCGTACGTCCACGGCTACTTGCCCCGCGAGGCCCGGCGCCTCTGCGACCAGGCGGACACTCTGGCCCCCTTGCTGCACGCCGGAACGGCGTACCCCGCCGGCAGCTGGGTCCTGGAGGTCGGCTGCGGGGTGGGTGCGCAGACCGTACATCTGGCCAGGAACAGTCCGGGGGCGCGCATCGTCGCGGTCGACCGCTCCGAGGAGTCGCTGACCCAGGCCCGCGCCTACATGCTGGAGCAGGAGCCCGACGCCGACGTCACGTGGCGGGCCGCCGACCTGCTGCATCTCCCCTTCAAAGAGGCCGAGTTCGACCACGTCTTCGCCTGCTTCGTGCTGGAGCACCTGCGGGAGCCCGACAAGGCGCTGGCCGGGCTGCGCCGGCTCCTGCGGCCCGGCGGGACACTCACCGTGATCGAGGGCGACCACGGCTCGGCGGTCTTCCATCCGGACAGCCTGCACGCCCATGAGGTGATCGGCCATCAGGTGCGCCTGCAGGCCGCGGCCGGCGGAAACGCACTGCTGGGACGGGAGTTGCAGCCACTGCTCAGCGGCGCCGGATTCGAGAACGTGGTCATCCGTCCGCGGACGGTCTACGCCGACCGGACCCGGCCCGCCCTGGTGGACGGCTTCACCCGGAACACCTTCATCGCCATGATCGAAGCGGTCCGGGACGATGCCCTGGGCATCGGCCTGACCAGCACCGCCGACTGGGACCGGGGGATCACCGATCTGCGACGGGCCGCCGAAGACGACGGGACCTTCCACTACACCTTTTTCAAGGCCGTGGCCGTCAATCCGATGCCGTAGGGGCCGCAGGGACGGACTCCTCGTGGCACGGACCGGGCGCGACGACGCCCTCCAGGTCTTCTGGCGGCAGGGCCTGCCCACGACCGGCATCCTCGTGCTCACCCTCTACTACACCCACCGCGCCGAACCGTCCGACATCCTCACCGCCCTTGACGCATTGCCCCCGGCGCGCTGAATTCCGCACGTCCTTTGCGGATGCCTTAACGGGAAATTGACTGCCGTGGCGCGTTGCGCCAACTCGCCGACAGCCCCCCATAGGCCGCCGCCTGCCGGAGCGCTATGGTCGGTTTTCCAGGAACGTAACGGGGGAGGGCAGCCGCGGATGGCACAGGACGATGCCGTGATCGGCTGTACGGGAGTGCTGCTGATCGGCACGCGCGGGGCTGCCGGTCCCGGGGAGGTCCTGGTACGGATCAGAGGCGGCAGCGAGGCCTTTCTCGCCTGGTCCGCCGAGCCCCTTCCGGTAGGGGCGACCGTGCTCGTGATCGAGTCGCGTGGCAGTCGTCAGGTCGACGTCATGGAGTGGGCCGATCCGTTGGACGCGTTGTCCGGCAATGCCGGCGACGCCGGTTGAGGAGAATGAGGATGTTCGGTTACCGCGTTCCTGCCCCCGATCAAGCCATGCTGATCTCGGGAGGCAGGCGTGGACAGGGGGGCGCGCCATTCCGAGTGGTGACCGGGCACGGAAAGTTCGTGCTGCCGGTTTTCCGCAAAGTCCGCTTCCTGACGCTGGCGATGTGTGAGGCGGAGGTCGCCGAGACCTGCGTGACCCGGCAGGGCATCGCGCTGACGGTACGCGCCGTCATCGCGTTCAAGGTCGGCAACGACACCGAGAGCGTGGTCAACGCCGGTCAGCGGTTCCTGTCCGACCAGGACCAGATGTCGGTCCTGACCGGCCGGATCTTCGCCGGTCATCTGCGCTCCATCATCGGTTCGATGACGGTCGAGGAGATCGTCACCGAGCGGCAGAAGCTGGCCACCGAGGTCCTGGAGACGTCCAAGACCGAGATGGCGAAGATCGGTCTGATCGTCGACTCGTTGCAGATCCAGTCGATCGACGACGGCGACACCGGCTATATCGAGGCGATGTCCGCCCCGCACAAGGCGGCCATCCAGCGGCAGGCGCAGATCGCCCAGGCCCAGGCCACTCAGGCTTCGGTCGAGGCGCAGCAGGAGGCCGCGCGTAATCAGGCCGAATACTCCCGGCAGACCGCCGTGGTCCAGGCCGAGTACTCCGCCGAGGTGGACCGCGCCCAGGCCCGCGCCGCGCAGGCCGGTCCGCTCGCGCAGGCCCACGCACAGCAAGAAGTCCTCGCCGCACAGACCGAACTCGCCGAGCGCGCGGCGCAGCTGCGTCAGCAGGAGCTGGTGGCCGAGGTCGTCAAGCCCGCCGAGGCGGAGGCCGAGCGCATCCGGCTGCTGGCCATGGCCGAGGCGGAGCGGATGAAGATCCAGGCCGAGGCCGCCGCGTCGCACGACCGGGTGGCCCTGGACCGGATGCTGATCGACCAGCTCCCCCAGATCGTCAAGGAAGCCTCCGCGGGCCTGGCCAACGCCAATGTCAATGTCCTCAACGGCACCGACGGCCTGGGCGAGATCGCCGCGGGCCTGGTCGGACAGGGCCTGACCATCCTCGACTCGGTCCGCCGCAACCTCGGCACCCCCGAGGGCCAGGACGGCAAGACCGACAAGAACGGCGGCACCGCCGCACAGCAGGGCCACAGCGGCCGGGTCGAAATCGAGTAGAGCCCGGCCAGGGAACGCGTAGAGCCCGCGCAGGGAGCGAGCAGCGGCTCCGCGCGGGGTGGGGCCCGGGTCCCAGGGGGCAACCTCTGGGCCCCGGGCCCACTCGCTTCCCCGGGCCCGCTCACCTCCCCGGCCCGCTTACCTCCCCGGGCCCACTCACCTCCCCGCCCCGCTCACACCCGCGCCCTCGCGGCCGGTCTTCCGCCGTGTGCTTGTGACGGGCGTGGGCCACCAGATGGTTGAGCACGGCGACGGTGGTGGCGATATCGGCGTCGTCGAAGCCGGCGAGCGCGTCGTGCAGACCGGCCTGACTGGTGTGCTGGAGGCGGCCCAGGACGGCCTTGCCGTGGGGCGTGATCGCCACCTGCCGGGCGCGGCGGTCAAGGGAGTCCGGGGTCCTTTCGACCAGGTCCTGGGACTCCAACTGGCTGATCTGGCGGGTGACATGAGGCGGCTCGACCATCAGCAGTGCGGCCAGATCGCCGACCCGGCTGACCCCGCCGCTGTCCTCCAGGGCCATCAGCAGCCACAGGTCGGAGCGCGCCGCCGTGACTCCCGCCTCGGCCGCCTGGCGTTCGTGTGCCCGGGAACGGGTGAGCAGGTAGGACAGCGTGGCCAGCACTCTTTGCAGCGCGGCGATGGGGTCCTGGTCTCTTCCGGGGTCCGGCATGCAGGCACTTTAGCTGCCCTTGGGGTGCCCGGATCCGCCCTGTGGCAGGTCGCTCCGGGCGCGCGCGTCCGCTCGGATTGAGCCAACCTCGGGGGCGCCTTGATCACCTCTTCCCTCCCCCGTTCGCGGTGAGTTAACGTGTGAACAACTTACTTGCTTAAGTTAGGTAACTAGAGGTGACCCGGCCCTCGGTGACCGTGATCCCCGCTGGTCACGATGGTTGCCGAGGTGGTTACCGAGTTCGCAGAGCCCGTCAAGGAAAAGCGCTACCCGCACCGTTCGCCACGGCAGTGCCGTGTCCCGATCGTGGAAGGACCAGCCGCATGACGACTGCAGAACGCACCGAGGCGGAGCACGACCCCGGCCCGGACGCAGGCCTCGCCCCCCTCGCCCCCCTCGCCGTCCCGGCCGCGCGGGCCGAAGGCTGCCCCTTCGATCCCGCGCCCGGCGTCGAACGGGCCCGCCGGGAGGAACCGGTCACCCGGGCCACGCTCTGGGACGGCTCCACCTGTTGGCTGGTGACCCGGCATCAGGACGTACGGGAGGTGCTGGGCGACCCGCGGTTCAGCGCCGACGCGACCCGGCCCGGCTTCCCCTTCCTCACCGCGGGCGGCCGGGAACTCGCGGCCGTCAAACCGACCTTCATCCGCCAGGACGACCCCGAGCACGCACGGCTGCGCCGGATGCTCACCGCCGAGTTCATGGTGAAGAAGGTGGAGGCGATGCGCCCCGAGGTGCAGCGCCTCGCCGATGACCTGCTCGACCGGATGACCGCGGGGCGCGACTCGGCGGACCTGGTGGCCGAATTCGCGCTGCCGCTGCCGTCCCTGGTGATCTGCCTGCTGCTCGGCGTCCCGTACGACGACCACGAGTTCTTCCAGGAACGGAGCCGCCTGCTGCTCAGCCTCCGGTCGACGGCCGAGGAGGTGCGTGCCGCACAGGAGGACCTGCGGCACTATCTGACCCGGCTCGCCCGGTCCAAGCGACGCGAGCCGGACGACGGCATCGTCAGCCGGCTGGTCGCCCGCGGCGAGCTCGACGACGAGGAAGTCTCCTCCATGGGGCGGCTGTTGCTGATCGCGGGCCATGAGACCACCGCCAACATGACCGCACTGTCCACCCTCGCCCTGCTGCGCAACCCCGCCCAGCTGAAGCGGCTGCGCGCGGACCCCTCGCTGATCAAGGGGGCCGTCGAGGAGCTGCTGCGCTATCTGACGATCGTCCACAACGGTCTCCCGCGGGTCGCCACCGAGGACGTCACGATCGGCGGCCGCACCATCCGGGTCGGCGAGGGCGTGCTGTGCACTCTCAACTCCGCCAACCGCGACGACGACGTCTTCCCGGCGGGCGACACACTCGATGTCGGACGCGATGCCCGGCGTCATATCGCCTTCGGCTTCGGCGTCCACCAGTGCCTGGGCCAGCCGCTCGCCCGGGTGGAACTGCAGATCGCCGTCGAAACGCTGCTGCGCCGCCTGCCGGACCTGCGGCTCGCCGTCCCCTTCGAGGACGTCCGGTTCCGTCACGACATGGGGATCTACGGGGTCCACGCCCTGCCGGTCGCGTGGTGAGCCCGGCCCGCCCCTCTCGTCCGGCCCGCCCCTCCCGTCCCTCTCGTTCATCTCGTCCATCCCGTCCAGCCCGTCCGCCCGCGGCCCTCAGCAGCCCGGCGGCCCATCGTGGGGAGAACCATGCGCGTACACATTGACCAGGAGAAGTGCTGCGGCGCCGGGAGCTGTGTGCTGTCCGCGCCGGAGGTGTTCGACCAGCGCGAGGAGGACGGCATCGTCGTCCTCCTCGACGCCGAACCGCCGGCCGGGCTCCACGACGCCGTCCATGAGGCGGTGGCCATCTGCCCGGCCGCGGCGATCTCGGTCGAGCAGGCGGACCGGGCGGGGCGGGCCTAGACGACAGACCTGGCTGCGGGCCGCCCCCAGGGCCGGATCGGCCCGGATCCACCGGTGGGGGCCTGGCACGTCAGGTCCGCCGTAGGGCACCCGGTGGCTCCGGCTCGGCATGCGACAGGGGTGCACAGGCGTTTACCCTTGGGGGTGAACGTCCGTGCACCCCTGCCCGCCGTTCCGCCGCGCCCTACGGAGAGCCATGCCCGCAGCGATACCCGGGCCCGTCGCGACCGCCGTACCCGGCGGGGCCGGCCACCCGCGCGCACTCGTCGGCGTCCTCGCCTTCTGCGGTGTCGTCGTGGCCGTCATGCAGACCCTCGTCGTACCGCTGCTGCCGCACCTCCCCCAGCTCACCGGCGCCACCCCGGCCACCGCGAGCTGGCTGGTCACCGTCACCCTCCTGACCGGCGCGATCTGCACCCCGGTCCTCGGCAGGGTCGGCGACATGTACGGCAAACGCCGGGTGCTGCTGGCCTCCCTCGGCGTCCTGGTGCTCGGCTCCGTGCTGTGCGCCGTCAGCTCACAGATCGGGGTGCTCATCGCGGGGCGGGCCCTGCAGGGCGCGGCGCTCGCGGTGGTGCCGCTCGGCATCAGCATCATGCGCGACGAGCTGCCGCCGGCGCGGGTGCTGTCCTCGGTCGCGCTGATGAGTTCCACGCTGGGTATCGGCGCCGCGATCGGGCTGCCGATCGCCGCGCTGGTCATCGAGCACTCCGACTGGCACACCATGTTCTGGGTGTCGGCGGCGCTCGGGCTGCTGGACGTCGTGCTGGTGCTGAGCTTCGTGCCCGAATCGCCGCTGCGCTCGCGCGGCCGCTTCGACGTCCTGGGCACGCTCGGCCTGACCGTTTCGCTGAGCTGCCTGCTGCTCGCCGTGACCCAGGGCGCCGGCTGGGGCTGGGCCTCCGCGCGCACCCTCGGGCTGCTCGTCGCGGCGGTGCTGACCGGCCTGGCGTGGGGCGCCTACGAACTGCGCTGCGCGTCGCCGATGGTCGACCTGCGGGTCTCGGCCCGGCCCGCGGTGCTGCTGACGAACCTCGCCGCGCTGCTGATCGGCTTCGCCTTCTACGCCAACTCGCTGGCCACCGCGCAGATGGTGCAGGAACCCCGGAACACCGGATACGGGCTGGGCGCGTCCCTCGTGGTCAGCGGACTGTGCCTGTTGCCGGGCGGGCTGTCGATGGTGGCGCTGTCGCCGGTGTCCGCGCGGATCTCGGCGAAGCACGGGCCGAAGGTCACCCTGGCGCTGGCCGCAGGGCTGATGGCGGTGGGGTACGTGGTGCGGTTCTTCACCAGCCACCAGCTGTGGATGATCATCGCGGGCGCGACGGTGGTGGCCTCGGGCACCGCGATCGGCTACTCCGCGCTGCCCGCGCTCGTGATGCGCGCGGTGCCGGCCGGTGAGACCGGGGCGGCCAACGGCCTGAACACCCTGATGCGTTCGGTGGGGCAGGCGTCCTGCAGCGCGGCGGTGGCCGCCGTACTGACCAATGTCACCTTCCGGGCGGGCGGCCGGACCGCCCCGACCCTCCATGCCTACCTGCTGGTCTTCCTCATCGCCGGCGGCGCCGCGCTGCTCGCCCTCGCCGTCACGCTGTGCCTGCCGGGGGAGGGCACACCGCCGCCGGCCGGTACGGTCGGACAGGTCCGGCAACCGGCCCCGCCGGCGCGGACGGCGCTCACCCAGGAGGACGCATGACCGCTCAGGCCGAGGCCGCCGCCCCGGAGGGCACGGGACGCCCGCGCCCGGCCACCGTCCCGACGCCTGCGGCCGCGCCCACTACGGGTACGGGCCCCGCCGCCAGCCCCGGCACGGAACCGGGCCACGCTGCCGAAAAGCACCCCGGAGCCGATACGGAACCGAGCATCGCCACCGATCCCGGCACCGGCCGCGATGCCATCCTGCGCGCCGCCCGGCGGTCCTTCGCCCTGCGCCCGTACGCCGAGGTCACGCTGCGCGGTATCGCGGCCGACGCGGGGGTGAGCGCCTCACTGATCGTCAAGCGGTTCGGCAGCAAGGAACAGCTCTTCGCCGCCGTCGCCGACTTCGGCCCGGCGGCGGACGCGCTGTTCGGCGCCCCGCTCCCGGAACTCGGCCGGCACCTGGTGCACACCCTCGTCGGCCAACGCCGCGCCCAGCAGGGCGATCCGCTGCTGCGCGTCGTCTTCTCCCTGGGCATCAGCGACGAACGCTCGCTGCTGCGCGACCGGTTCCAGGAGCAGATCACCGACCGGCTCACCGACCGGCTCACCGGCCCCGACGCCGCCCTCCGGGCCGAGCTGATCGCCGCCCAGCTGATCGGCCTGGGCGCCACCCTCAGCATCCACCGCACCGGCGCCGCCTCCCAGGCCCCGCCCGAACGGCTCGCCGACCTCTACGCGCCCGCCCTCCAGCGGCTCATCGACGGCTGACCCGGCCGGGCACGCGCCGGCCTACGACTGGGGCACCAAACCGTCCTCGACCAGCCCGGCCAGCACCGCCTCGCCCAGCGCCTGCACCGCGGACTGCGGCCGCACCATCACCGTGAACTCCTTGATCCGGCCTGCCTCGTCGAACTGCAGCAGATCGATGCCGTGGATCTGCTTGCCGTTCACGGTGGCCCGGAAGACCAGCACCGTCGAGTCGGCGGAGCCGCCGTCCGGCCCCGCCGCCGTCTGGGCGCTGCCGTCGAGCTCGCCGACGTAACGGAAGTCCTGGAACGTACGCAGCAGAACCCCGAAGAGCCCGAGCACCATCGGCCGCCCCTCGAAGGGCGTGAACTTCACCGGGCTGTACAGGCGCACGTCCTCGGTGAACAGCTCCTCCACCCCGTCGAGATCCGCTGCCTCCACCGCCGTCTTGAAGCGGTCCGCCGTCGTCCCCATCGCTCGTCCTCCTCGCCCCGGCCGGGCACACGACCCGGCCGGCCCCGGTGCCTCATAGTCGCGACTATGATTAGTCATATTCTTGAGTATGGGAAGGGGTGGCGGCCCAACATGGCTCTCAAGCACGCGGTGCTGGCGGCACTGCTGGACGGCGAGTACAGCGGCTACCAACTGGCCAAGGCCTTCGATGCCGGCGTCGCCAACTTCTGGCACGCGCTGCCGCAGCAGCTCTATACGGAGCTGGCCAAGCTGGAGGCGCAGGGCCTGATCGCCGGCCGCCAGGTGGTCCAGGAGACCCGGCCCAACAAGCGGCTTTTCCACGTCACCGACGAGGGCCTGGCCGAGCTGGAGCGGTTTGCCGCGGCCGCGTCCAAACCGTCGTTCATCCGTGACGATCTGCTGGTCAAGGTGCAGGCCGTGGACCGGATCGACGCCGCACCGGTGATCGAGCAGCTGACGGAGCGGGCCCGGCTCGCCGCCGCCAAGGCCGAGGTCTTCGACCAACTGCTGACCCGGCTGCGCGGCGGCAGGGACGAGGCGGAATTCCTGGCCGGCGGCGACCGGATCGGCCCGTATCTGACCTGCCTGCGCGGCCTGGGCTTCGAACGGGAGACCCACGCGTGGTGCGAGCGGATCGCCGGCGTCCTGCGGGAGCGGAGCGAGGCACGGCCGCGCCCGTAGGGAACCGTTCCCCAGAACTCCTTCGTGTGACTACGGACATCAGCCGACGCACACCCGGGAAACAGACATTCCACAAGAAAAGGAATGGAAGGACATCTCCCCATGCGTCTTCGCCACACCGTCGCCACCGCCGTCGGCGCCCTCGCGCTCGCCCTGGCCCTGCCCACCGCCTCGGCCGGCGCGGCCACCGGCCCCTTCACCTACGTGTACACCGACTCGACCGGCACCCCGCACGTGGGCCTGCTCGCCGACCCGCCCAGCCGGGCGTGCCTCGCCCTCCCCGAGGTGACCGACGCCACCGTCCAGCCCGCCCACACCCCGAAGAACTACACCTCGTCCGTCGTCACGGTCTTCACGGGCTCCGACTGCACCGGCGACCACTTCAGCCTCCGGCCGAACGGCGGTCACGCCTCCGAGCAGCTGAAGGTCCGTTCAGTGGTCTTCTCCTGATCTGACGCCACCGCCTGATCCGGCGCCACCGCCTGATCCGGCGCCACCGCCTGGTCCGGCAGCACTTCCTGATCTGACGTCACCACCTGGTCCGACGCCAGCATCCGGAGCGCTTCGGCCGTCCGCGACCCCGGTTCGGCGTGGTAGGTGATCACCTGCTGGTCGGGGTCGGCGGGCAGGGTCAGGGTCTCGTACGCCAGGGTCAGCCGGCCGGCCCGCGGATGGCGCAGGACCTTGCTGCCGAACCCCTTGTCCTGCACGTCGTGGGCGGCCCACAACTGCCGGAATTGCGCGCTCCCCAGCGAGAGCCGGCCGATCAGCGAGGCCATCTCGGGGTCGTCCGGATAACGGCCGGCATCGCGCCGCAGATAGCCGACCACAGCGGCGGCCTTGGCGTCCCAGTCCTCGTAGAGCTCGCGTGCGGCCGGATCCAGGAACACCTGCCAGGCCAGGTTGCGGCGCTCGGGCGGCAGCGCGGCGAAGTCGCCGAGCAGGGCGCAGGCGAGCCGGTTCCAGCCGATGACGTCCAGCCGCCGGCCGAGGACGTAGGCGGGGACGCGCTCCATCGTGTCGATCAGCTGCTGCAGCGCGGGGCGCACCCGTTGCGCACGGGCGGCCGGGCGGATGCGGCGGGAGACCGGGCGGGCGAGATGGGTGAGGTGATCGCGCTCGGCGGGGGTCAGCCGCAGGGCGGTGGCGATGGCGTCCAGTACGGCGGACGAGACATTGCGGCCACGGCCCTGTTCGAGGCGGATGTAGTACGCCACACTCACCCCGGCGAGCTGCGCCAGCTCCTCCCGGCGCAGCCCCGGCACCCGGCGCCGCCCGCCGTACTCCGGCAGCCCGACGTCCTGCGGCCGCAGCCGGGCGCGCCGGGAACGCAGGAACTCGCTCAACTCCGTTCGCGGGTCCATGACCGCAGTCTGCGGCAGCGGACCGGGCCGGAGGGGGGTTCCGTCAGTACTAGGCACGCCATGCATACGTTCAAGAGTGCACTG
Source organism: Streptomyces sp. NPDC047049 (assembly GCF_040643995.1). NCBI lineage: Bacteria > Bacillati > Actinomycetota > Actinomycetes > Kitasatosporales > Streptomycetaceae > Streptomyces > Streptomyces sp. NPDC047049. The sequence continues at coordinate 251,241 of NZ_JBEYVM010000001.1, forward strand.
GTTACGGCAAGCGGAGCGCCGCATTCTCGGTGGCATGACCCACACCTCTGTCTTCGCGTACGCCGCACCCGCCCCGAAAGCACCGCTGGAGCGGATCACCATTCCGCGCCGCGAGCTGGGTGCCCACGACATCCTGATCGACATCAAGTACGCCGGTATCTGCCACTCCGACATCCACACCGTGCGCGCCGAATGGGGCGACGGCGGGGCCTTCCCGATCGTCCCCGGCCATGAGATCGCCGGTGTGGTCGCCGAGGTCGGCGCCGAGGTCACCCGCTACCAGGCGGGCGACCGGGTCGGCGTCGGCTGCTTCGTCGACTCCTGCCGGGAGTGCGAGAACTGCCGGGCCGGTCTGGAGCAGTACTGCACCGGTGAGCTCGGCAACGTCGGCACGTACAACGCGACCGGCCGGGACGGCGAGACCACCCACGGCGGCTACTCCACCCACCTCGTCGTCGACGAGAACTACGCCCTGCGCATCCCCGAGAGCATCCCCCTGGACGCCGCGGCCCCGCTGCTGTGCGCCGGCATCACCCTCTACTCGCCGCTCGCCCACTGGCAGGCCGGACCCGGCAAGAAGGTCGCCATCGTCGGCCTGGGCGGCCTCGGCCACATGGGCGTGAAGATCGCGCACGCGATGGGCGCCGAGGTCACCGTGCTGAGCCAGTCGCTGCGCAAGAAGGACGACGGCCTGCGGCTGGGCGCCGACCACTACCACGCGACCTCCGACCCGGCCACGTTCGAGGAGTTGGCCGGCACCTTCGACCTCATCGTCAACACCGTCTCCGCCAACCTGGACCTGAACGCCTACCTCGGGCTGCTGCGCACCGACGGCACCCTGATCCAGCTCGGCGCGCCCGAGAGCCCGCTGCCCGTCGCACCCTTCGCCCTGCTCACGCGACGCCGCTCGATAGCCGGCTCGCTGATCGGCGGCATCCCGGAGACGCAGGAAATGCTCGACTTCTGCGGTGAGCACGGGCTGACCGCGGACATCGAGGTGATCAGCGCCGAGCAGATCAACGAAGCGTACGAACGGGTCCTGGCAAGCGATGTCCGCTACCGCTTCGTGATCGACACCTCGACGATCTGAACCATCGGAGCCATCGGATCCCCCGGATCCCACGGATCCCACGGATCCCACGGATCCCACGGATCCCACGGATTCATCGGATCCGCCTGATCCACCTGATCCACCTGATCCACCTGATCCACGAGCACCTTCCGCCCGGTTTTGGGCGGAGGCGCGCACGCCCGGGACGGTCTGCCGAAGGCCGCCCCGGGCGTGCGCATGTGGTGACTCCACAACACGGGCCCCGGCAAAGATTTTCCGCACCGCCCGGCAACCCCCGCCCCCGCCGCACGTCGTCACGGGTGAGGGCGCCCTCAGGCGCCGTCCCGTCGACGAACGTGGAGCAGCCGACCGTGAAGTCCGTGAAGTTCAGCCGTACCTCCCGCACCTCCCGCGCCTCCGCCGGTTTCCGGCCGTACGCCGCCCCGCTCCGGCCCCGCTCCCGTCCGCGCGGTGCGGTCGGCGCCGGGCTGGTCGCGGCGCTCACGCTGGCCGCGCTGTCCGTGGCCGGTACCGCACAGGCCGACGACCGGGCACCGCAGCCGCGCCCGCACACCGGCTCCGCGGCCCAAGCACCCACCCCGCGACCGGCCGACGGCAGCACCCGGCCCACACCCGCACCGGCCACCAGCGCCTCTCCGTCGCCCAGCGCCCCGACCGGGGCCCCCGCCACGCCCCGCCCCTCCGCCACGCCCAGCCACCCGGCACCGCGGCCGAGCAGCGCCGAGCCCCACCCCAGCGCCTCCCCCGCCTCGCCCGGCACCCGCGGCGGCGGCCCCGGCGCCTCCGCCCGCCCGGCCCCCGCCCCCGCCCCCGCCAAGGGATCCGGGAGCGAGAAGGAACTCGCCCGCACCGGAGCCTCCTCCACGACCTCCCTGGCGCTCGGCGGCACCGCCGCGGCCCTGATCGCCGTGGGCGGCGGCACCGTCTACGTGGTCCGCCGCCGGCGCGGCTGAGCGACCGCGAGAGGCCCCCCGCCGCACCCCGAGGAATCGATGGAGCACTCCGCCGGCCCGCAGTACGCCCCGGTACGGTTCGCCCTGCCGGGGCCCCGGCCTGCCCTGTGGCGGTGGCTGCTGCGCACCGCCCGCCCGGCGGCCGCCCGCCGCGAAACACCGCGCCCCGGCCACCCGGCCCGCTCTCCCGCGTACGGCCAACCGGCGGATTTCGAGGCCTGGTTGCCGGACGAGGCCGCCCCCGCACCGCCCGCACCCCCCGAGCCCCGGCCGACGATCAGCGAGCTCTACCACGCCCACCGGCTGACCATGGTCCGGCTGGCCGTCCTGCTCGTCGACGACCGCGCCACCGCCGAGGACGTCGTCCAGGACGCGTTCGCCGCGCTCTACAAGCGGCACGGCGAACGGCTCGGCGAGGTCGACAACGCACTCGCCTATCTGCGTACCGCGGTCGTCAACGCCGCCCGCTCGGTGCTGCGGCGCCGGCGCACCGCACGCGGCTACACCCCGCCGTACGAGGCGGATGCGCCGTCCGCCGAGGAGCGGATCGTGCTGGACGAGGAGCACCGGGAGGTGTTCGCCGCGCTGAACGGGCTGACCGCCCGCCGCCGCGAGGTGCTGGTCCTGCGCTACTGGGGCGATCTGACAGAGGCACAGATCGCGGCGACGCTGGGCATCAGCCGCGGCGCGGTGAAGTCGATCGCCAGCCGCGCGCTGAACTCGCTGGAGAAGATCTTGAAGGAGCGGTCATGAACGGCCCCGGCACACGTCCCGGTGGCGCCGGCGGCGGGCCCGGTGATGCCGCCGGTGGCAGCGGCGGCCGGGGCGCCGGCGGTACGGGCCCCGGCCCCGACGGCGCCGCGTCCGGGCGTCCCGTGGAAGACCGGCTGCGCGGGGCCTTCGCCGCGCGCGCCGAGAGCATCGCCCTGAGGGACCTGCGGCCGGCCGCGCCCCCGGGCCCGCACACCCGCCGCGGCCGGCTGCCCGGCCCGGTGCGGCCGTGGCTGCGCCGTTTCGGACCGCCACTGGCCGCGGCCGCCGCGACCGCCGCCGTCGTGATCGGCTTCCTGGCGACCGTCCCCGGCGCCCCGGACCGGCCCCGGCCCGCGACGCCGCCGCGCCCCGTCGTCCCGGCACCGTCCCCGTCGGCCCGTACGGGACCGTCCCCCGCCCCGTCCCCGAGCCACCCGTCGCGGGTACCGCCCCGTACGGCCGGCCCCTCCCGCCCGGGAGTGCCCAGCAGGGTTCCGGGCCCGCCGCGCCCTTCCCGCTCGGACACCCCCACCCCCCGGCCGCCGGAGGAGCCGGACGGCAGCCCCTCGGGAACCACCGTGGCGCCTTCCACGACTCCGTCGGCCACCCCCTCCCCACGGGACGGCACCCGCGCCGCCCCCGGCAAAGGCGGCACCTCCTCGGCACCGCCCCCCAGTTGAGAGCACCGCGAACGGGCTTCCACGGGCAGTGGTGCGCATGCAGTGGTGCGTATGCGGTGGTGCGCATGCAGTGGTCCACGGGCAGCATGCAACGGTCCGACCGCCCGGCACCCCCACTCCCACCCCCACCAGGCAAAGGGGGCCGAAACCCATGGCCTCCGTTAGCCGTGCGTTAGCGGATCGCCAGCACCCGCGCCGAAGGTCGTGTACACGCCACCGTCCCGGGGGAGCTCCCTATGCCGTTCACCGCCACCACCTGCCGGGCCACCACTTGCCGGGCCGCTGCCGCAGGTCTCCTCGCCGCCGCCGCGCTGGCCCTGACCGCCGGCTGCCACAGCGCCCCCGGCAAGGGGGGCGAGGGCTCCGTCACGGCCGTCTCGCCGGCCCCCGCCCCTCCCCTCCCGGACGGCGGCAGCCCGCCCACGGGCCGGGGCGGCCGGGTCGCCTGCACCCCCGAGATGCTCAGATTCCACGCCGGCGCACTGCCGCGACGGGACCGCCGCATGCTGCTGACGGTCACCAACTTCTCCCGCCGGACCTGCGACTTCGCCGCCCAGCGCTACCCGCTGCTGCGGTTCGGCGACGACCGGCAGCCCGCCCTTCCCGCGCTCGGGGCGAGCCGGCCGCCCACCGCGGTCTCCCTGGCGCCCGACGACACGGCGTACGCCACGATCATCACCTCCGCCGCCGGCGGACCGGGCAGCACCGGCCACCGCGGCCGGAAAATCGCCCAGTTCGGCGTCGCGCTGGCCGCCCGCGCCACCCCCACCCAGGTCGGTCTGGACGGCCGCACCCCCGTCCATGTCGACCCGCGCACCGCCAGGGTCACCTACTGGCAGCCCTGCCTGGAGGCCGCCCGGAAGTGGTGACGGCCCGGGTCAGGACCGCGGCGAACAGGGGAGAGGCCTGCCCCGCCCGGGACACGCCGCGCGGGTAGCCCGTTCGGGTCACATCCAGCCATATCCTCCGGCCCACCCCTCCCCAATGATCCAAATTTGCCGCCAATGATCCTTTTGCGTTGCTGCGGCATGGCTGCGCCCGGTGCCGCTCGCCCGGTAGGCTTTCCGTGTGATCTTCAAGCGCATCGGAAACGGCCGGCCGTACCCGGACCACGGCCGGGAGAGCACCCGCCAGTGGGCGGACGTCGCCCCGCGCCCGGTACGCCTCGACCAGTTGGTGACGACCAAGCAGCAGCTCGATCTCGAAACGCTGCTCGCCGAGGACTCGACGTTCTACGGCGACCTCTTCGCGCACGTCGTGAAGTGGGAGGGCGACCTCTATCTGGAGGACGGGCTGCACCGCGCGGTACGCGCGGCCCTTCAGCAGCGCCAGGTGCTGCACGCCCGCGTGCTCGAACTGGGCTGACGCACCGCCTCCCCCACCGGCCGGCCAACTGGCCGGAAAACCCCCTTTACCGCTCGGCACCGCCCAACCCGCCCTGCCCGAATTGACCCTTTTGGGTTGGCTCTCGCACGACGCGTTGATCATCTAGTAGGCACGGCGTGCCTACCGCACTACGCTGCGCCCATGAGCATGCTCACGCCCCCAGGGATGGGCGGTAAGAAGTACCGCATCACGGGCGACAGGTATCCGCGGATGCGCCGCCCCCGCCACCGTCGCCGGATCGCCCTCACCGTCGTCGCCACGGCCTGCGCCCTCGGCCTGGCCGGCTGGGGGGCCCTGCAGCTCATCGACGTCTTCGGCGGCCGCGGCGGCACCGCCCAGGCCTCCCAGGGCGCAGCGCACTGCCGCGACCGCGGCAAAACGGACACCGCGCAGGCCAGGACCGCCGCGCGGAAAGTTCCCGCGCCCGGCTCGCTGACCGTCAACGTCTTCAACGCCACCCCGCGCTCCGGCCTCGCCAAGCGCACCGCCGACGAGCTCCGCAAGCGCGGCTTCAAAATCGGCGAGGTGGGCAACGCCCCCGCCGCCTACGACAAGAAGGTCAAGGGCTCCGGGATACTGCTCGGCCCCGCAGCGGCCGACGGCCCGCTGAAGGTCCTGGCCACCCAGCTCACCGGCGCTCAGCAGAAGACCGACGGCCGCAAGGGCACCGACCTCGACCTGATCATCGGTGACGCCTTCAAGGACCTGACCACCCAGCAGAACGCCGCCAAGTCCCTGGCCCTGCTGACCCACCCGTCCCCGGCCCCCGCCGCCGACGCCAAGTGCTGACCTGACCGCACGCGTACGGGCCCCGCACCAACCCGTGGTGCGGGGCCCGGCCGATGATCAGGCAGGAAGGACGTAGCGCGGTCAGCCGGCCGTGCCGTACATCCGGTCCCCCGCGTCGCCGAGACCCGGCACGATGTAGCGGTCCTCGTTCAGCCGCTCGTCGACCGCCGCGGTGACCACCGTCACCGGCGCGCCGGCCAGCTCCTTCTCCATGACCGCGACGCCCTCCGGCGCCGCCAGCAGACAGATCGCGGTGACGTCGTCCGCGCCGCGCTTGATCAGCTCGCGGATCGCCGCGACCAGCGTGCCGCCCGTGGCGAGCATCGGGTCGACGACGTACACCTGACGGCCCGAGAGGTCATCGGGCATCCGCGTGGCGTACGTGTTCGCCTCGTACGTCTCCTCGTTGCGGACCATGCCCATGAAGCCGACCTCGGCGGTGGGCAGCAGCCGCACCATGCCGTCCAGCATGCCCAGACCGGCGCGCAGGATCGGGACGACCAGGGGGCGCGGGTGCGACAGCCGCACACCGGTGGTCGCCGTCACCGGTGTCTCGATGCCGACCTGCTCGGTGCGCACATCACGGGTGGCTTCGTAGGCGAGCAGGGTGACCAGCTCGTCGGCGAGCCGCCGGAAGGTGGGGGAGTCGGTGCGCTTGTCGCGCAGAGTGGTGAGTTTGTGCGCCACCAGCGGGTGGTCGACGACGTGGATCCGCATGACATCGACACTAACCGAGCCGGAAGGCCGCAGCGGCCGTCGTGCAGCACCCGACCGCCGCGCCCGGCATCGGAGTGTGCTCGGCATCAAACCACCGAAAGGAGGGAAAGTGGGCACGTACGCCCGATCGGCCGTCCTGCCGTCGGGCGAAGTCCTCGCCCGAGGTGGTGTGCGCGTGCCCGACCACAAGCGGACCGATGACCCGAACGACGCCGTCCTCAGCACCGAGGGCGCGGCCCCGGACGCCGGGGCCGCGGCGGCGCGCCGACGGCGCCGCGCACAATTTCTGTGGGAACTGCACGAGGCCAAGGAACTGCGGAACCGCGTCCAGCCGCGGCGCGCACGGGCCGAACGGATGCGCCAGGCCCTACGGATGCGCACATTCCGCTGGTAGCGGAGCCCATTCCGCTGGTAGCGAACCACCTTCTCGCCCCCGCCCGCACTGCGGCACGTGAGCGACATCTCTCACAACCTCCGCACGACGCAGCGTCGAAGACCCCGCGCGAACGCGTTGTTTCTGCCACGATTCCGAAAGGGGCGGGACCAACGGCGTGCAGCGCCGCCCCGCCCGACCCGGCACGCCTATGACCAGTGGGAGAGTCACGGTGTACTTCGCCGCACTGCTCGCGCGCACCGAAGACGGGTGGGAAGCGAGCGATACGGAGCTCGACGATGTGGAGACGCTGACCGATCTGGCCGATCTGGCCCGAGAGGCGGCGGTCGACGACGACACGGTGGTGGCCTTCATCGAGCAGGAGGACGCCTGGTTCGGCGTCGTCCGGGTGGACGGCGAGGACGACCCGCGGGTCTTCCTCTCCAACGCCGCCGCCGCTGCCAGAAGCTCGTACGGCGCGATGCTGACCGACGAGCTGCTCGGCCGCGAGGAGGACGATGCGGCCGACGACCTCGACAGCCTCGACCTGGACGGCACGGAGGACGGCGAACCCGAACCGGACAACGACGTGGAGGACGACGACCCCCTGGAGGCGGTGAACGGCACAGACGGCCCGCCGCACGGCCCGCTCGGCGACGCCGGCCTGCTGGCCGACCTGGGCATCGGCGAGAAGGAGCTGCTGGCCCTCGACGGTGACGCCCTGGGCACCATCGCCGACGCACTGGGCTGCACGGAGGTCCTGGAAGCCGTGCGCTGAGCCGGCCCCGGCGGCTCGCACCCGGGCCCCGACGGCCCCGCCCCGGTCACGTCCCCGACACTGGGGGCATGACCGTCCCCCCATCCGCCTCTCACTCCTCCCCCGCACCCGACCCGCTGCGCGATCCGTGGATCGCACCGATGCGGCAGGCGCTGGCCGAGGCCGCCCACGCCCCCGGGACCGGTGATGTCCCGGTGGGCGCCGTCGTGCTGTCCGCGGACGGCACGGTCCTGGGCACCGGCCACAACGAGCGGGAGGCCACCGGCGATCCGACCGCCCACGCCGAGATCCTGGCGCTGCGGGCAGCGGCCCGGACCCTGCGGGAGCAGGCATCGCGCCCGGGGGCCCGCCGGACGGACCTCGCGCGCGGCGGGGCCGCGGAGGCCGGCGGGCGGCGGGCGGGCGAGTGGCGGCTGACGGACTGCACGCTCGTCGTCACCCTGGAACCGTGCACGATGTGCGCCGGCGCGATCGTGCTCTCCCGGGTCGACCGCGTCGTCTACGGCGCCCGCGACGCCAAGGCCGGTGCGGCCGGCTCCCTCTGGGACGTCGTCCGTGACCGGCGTCTCAACCACCGTCCCGAGGTCATCACCGGCGTCCTCGAAGCCGATTGCGCGGCCCTGCTGACCGACTTCTTCCGCGACCGCTGACCGGCGTACGGCCCCGCGCCGGCCCCTCTCCGTATCCGATTTCGGCGCACGGCCCCTCTTGGGCTAAGCTCTCTCTCGGTAGCGTGTCCGAGCGGCCGAAGGAGCGCGCCTCGAAAGCGCGTGAGGGGGCAACTCCTCCGTGGGTTCAAATCCCACCGCTACCGCTCAGAGGACGAGGGCCCCGATCTTTACGGATCGGGGCCCTCGTCGTGTCCGGGGCGCGGCCCGCGCCGCGGCCGGTGCGGCCGCGGCGGGCGTGGGAACCGCACTACGGTCCGGCCCTCGGCGAGGGCGGCGACGCCGGTTACTTCTTCACGGCCAGGGCGACGCCCAGCATGCGGGCGAACACCCCGACCATGGTCACGTCGTCCTGGTGCAGATCCCCCGGCCGCAGACCGTCGACGGCCAGAACCCCGAAGGATTCGTCTCCGGCCGTCACCGCACAGGCGATATAGGTCTTGTAGCTGTCGCTGTCGGGCTTTAACGCATCAGGTAAGAGGTCCACATTCTCCACGAACGTACTGGTGCCGTCATCGAGCAGTTTCAAGAGCTCCTTGCCCCGGAGGTCCGTCTCCCGGAATGTCGTCACGGGTGCCACATTCCGGCCCGACCAGAGACTGTTACGGCATTTCACCTCGCGCTGTCCGGCCGGCGTACCGGGAACCTGCTCCAGAAAACAGGCCCGTACATCCTGAGGGCCGATCAGTGAAGCGGTGAGCGAGACGATGGCCTGCTTGGTCTGCTGTTGCAGTGCATTTCGTTCAGCCTTTGTCGGACTCGAAACAATCTGACCGAGGTTGGACGCAAGAGGGACGAGCACATCTTCGAAAGCCCGCCGCTGATTCTTCGTCGCCGCCTTCGCGGCTTCGTTCGCCGTCGTGACCCGACGGCTGGCCAGCCAGACCGTGGCCACCGTGGCCACGCTCCCGACCCCTGTGATCACCCAGAACAGCCACGTGGCCATGTCCAGCCCGATGACCATTTGAGCCACATACGCCAGGACCGCCAGCGCACCGGCGGAAAACGCACCCCACCCCATATGCAACCCCTCCCCTGTCCCCAACCCCAGGCTGCTTGCGCTGTCACGCACGATACACACAGAGTAGTCTCATCGGGCGAAATTCGTTTATCTCAGGGTTGATTCGGGTACTCCTGAGCTAGTGTGTGATGCCGGATAAGGGCGATGTGCTCGACGTACGGGTGGGTGCACGTCGGGAGGGGGCCGCTCATGATCGCAAGGCGAGTGGCCAGTGGTAGTGATCCCGCTGTGAAAAAGATCGGCAGCTCACGGCGGGCGTTCACCTCGGGGGTTAGGGACGGAACTTATGCCCGACCACCGCGACAAACGCACACGCGATGCAGAATCCTGGGGGGATTCAGTCATGAGTACGACTGCAGGTGTCTGGAACGGCGTGGCCTTAGAAACAGACCCGCGCATCGGGGAGTTTCAAGCAGATCCCGCTGCGTATATGGAGCAGCGCGCCGGAGCCTGGCGTTCAGGTGACCTGGCGCAGGAACAGGCCCGCATCCTCAAGCAGAAGAACCAGTCCCTTCGGCTGACGCTGAAGACACTTCTGGGGCTTCTCCGCGGCAAGTGACGCAGCCAGGGCGGTAATCGGCAGGCACGCGGTCCGCCGGGGCTGTAGTCGGTCAGGCTGTGGCCGGCCGGAGCGGAATCCCGGCAGCGCCGGAACGCCTACGGCCCGCGGCACGGTGGCCACAGCACAAAGCGGCGCGCCCGCCGGAACGGACGCGCCGCGAGGCCTCGTCGGCCCGTGGGGAATGACTAGCCGTTGCGCCGATTGCGCGCCGCGCGGCGGAAGAAGCGCACGATCAGCCAGATCACCAGGATCACGACGACGAGGAAGAGAACGAACAGCACGATCAGGAAGATGCCGAGCTTCTTGAAGAAGCCGCCCTTCTTCTTCGCCTTCGACTTCCACTTCGACGTCTTGGACTTCTTGGCCTTGAAGACCGTCTTGAGCGGGGCCGAGTGGTGCGCGCTGTGGTGGCGGTAGCCAGCTGCCTGCGCGGGCGCGGCGGCGAGCCGGGAGGCATCGGCACTCCGGCCCGGGGCGCTCGCGGTGGCCACCGCCCGGGTGCCGTCCACCGCGTCGCGGTCCGCCGCCGTGGCCGGTGCGACGGCCGCGGCCAGCAGACCGGCCAACAGCGCCAGCACGACGGCCGGCCGCCGCGCCAGGGACGACCGGGGAGCCGGCCGGGCTGTCGCGCGGGACGAATCGGACTCGCGCGGTACGGAGTTCATGGGCATTCTTCGTTTCCCCCTCGGATCGAGCGTTCAGCCATTATGGGCGGTGACGGGCACCCCTGCGGAGGCCTCGACCTCCATGAGAGAGGCGCTGTGCCGCTCCTCGTCGAAGGCCGCGCGCCCCCCACGCAGCCCGAAGAGCCGCTTGGTGAGCAGGATGTAGAGCACCGCCAGAATGTTGATCACCAGCGTGGCGATCTTGAGCCAGCTGACCTTCTCGGTCAGCTCGTAGATCTCCAGCGGCAGGAAGGCCGCCGTCGCCACCACCGTCAGATACTCCGCCCACCGCTTGGCGCGCCAGAGGCCGACGCCCTCGACGATCTCCACCAGGGCGTACGCCAGCAGCAGCGCGGCCACCAGCATCAAGGTGGAGTGACGGTAGCCGAAGGTCTTCTGGATGGTGCCGACGACCGGCGACTGGTCCAGGTCGTAGTGGAAGTGCCGGGCCACCGGGCGGAGCACGGCGATGTACTCGTCGAAGAACCGGCGGACGGCGTCCTTGCGGTTGCTGAACTGCCATACGCCGACCGCGGCCAGCACGATGAACACACCGCGCACCGCACGCTCGACGGCCAGGAACCGCAGGATGAACAGATCGCGCAGGACCTTGCCCCGCGGGACCAGCGGGGCATCGGCGGCCGGGCCGGAGCCGTGCGGGTCGCCGAGGGCGAAGTCGCCGCAGCGCAGACAGCGCCAGGCCTCGCCGAGGGCGGTATCCGCGCGCAGCTTGTTCCGGAGGTGTTCCTCGTGCGGGAGGTAGGTGATGTGCCCGCGGCGCGCGCAGGTACGCCGGTCCCAGTCGATCTTCATCGTTGGAGCCCGTGTTCCTTTCGTCGTCCCACACGGCCGCACGCCGCGGCTCGCGGCGCACTGCCGCGCTCCGTTGTGTCGCGTACATGATGCATGGCGCATGCCGGCCAGGCGCTCCGAGCCGTATGACGTCCGCGGGGTCCGGGTCGTACGAGGTGGGAGACGCGGCGGCCGCGCACGCGGTTGCAGACGTACGACGGAGCCCCGCCGCCGTGCCGTGCCCTGGGACCCCCCGTGGCATCCAGGGGCGGCTCGGAGGCGGGGCTCCTGTCCGGGCGGGAACGGTGTAAGGGACAACCGCTCCCCCGGCGCGGGCCGGACCCCGAGCCCGCGCCGCCGTCACGGGGACGGTACGGGCGCGGACCCCGCAGCGGGGTCCCGGTCCCGGGCCCGTGGATTCCTGCCGTATCCACCGGGCCACCTCACTCATGGTGCCGTGGGGGACCTGTCCCAACAGACAGGCAAAAGCCCTCCTTTGGTGGGCCTTTGGTCCATAAAGTCCGGATCAGTACCGCAGTACGGAGGTGAGGCCGGCGAGCGGTTACAGAGGACCCGTGGGCTCGACTCCCGCGATCGAACACCTGTGGTTACACTCGCCCGACTGCCGGGAAGTGCAGGTACTGCCGTAGGGGACTGCGTAGGGGAGACGGGACTGATGGCGCAGGCGAAGAAGATCGCGTTGTACATGGTCATCGTCTTCGTGCTGTACACGATCATCACCTCCCCTCAGCGGGCCGCCGAAATGGTGCAGATAGGCTTCGAGGGCATCTCGTCCGCCGCCCAGGGCGTCGGCGAGTTCATGACGCAGCTGATCAAATAGGGGCCGCCCGGACCGGCTGCGCCCCGCCCGCCGTACGGAGGCCCCAGTGATCCGCCACCTGGTCCTGTTCAAGCTCAATGAAGGTGTCTCCCGCGACGAGGAGCGGGTGCAGGCCGCCATCCGCGCCTTCGAGGCGCTGGAGGGCCAGATTCCGGAACTGACGTTCTGGGAGTACGGCTGGAACATCACCGACCGCCCGATCGCCTACGATTTCGCGATCAACTCCGCCGTGGCCGACACGGACGCCCTCAAGCGCTACCTCGAGCACCCGGCCCACCAGGCGGCCGCCGCGCAGTGGCGCGAATTCGCCACCTGGGTGATCGCCGACTACGAATTCTGAGCCCCGGCACCGCCGCGCCTCACCTCGCCGAGCCCCCCGCCCCTGCCGGGCGGGGGGCTTCGCCGTACCCCCGGGCGCCCATCGCCGCCCACCGGCCTCCCGGCCGCCCCACACCCACCCCAACTCTCTGTTCAACACGGCGTTATGGGGTGCTTGCACACAGTGCACATGTCTTGTGATGCTATGACCGCTTTTGCCGGATACATGCACTGTGAAGGGTGGCGTGACCGTGACGGCCCGTACTGCGCCCAAGGCTCCATCCCGCGAGAGCCGAAGCGCGGACACGCGGGCGCTCACGCAGGTGCTGTTCGCGGAGTTGACGGACCTCGAGCCCGGCACCCCGGAGCACACCCGGGTCCGGGCCGCACTGATCGAAGCCAACCTGCCGCTGGTCCGCTACGCCGCGGCACGCTTCCGCAGCCGTAATGAGCCAATGGAGGACGTCATCCAGGTCGGCACCATCGGCCTGATCAATGCCATCGACCGATTCGATCCGGACCGGGGCGTCCAGTTCCCCACCTTCGCCATGCCCACCGTTGTCGGCGAGATCAAACGCTACTTTCGAGACAATGTCCGCACGGTCCATGTACCCCGCCGCCTCCACGAGCTCTGGGTGCAGGTCAACGGCGCGACCGAGGATCTGACGGTGCTGCACGGCCGCTCCCCCACCACCGCCGAGATCGCCGAACGGCTCAAGATCGGCGAGGACGAGGTGCTGGCCTGCCTGGAGGCCGGCCGCTCGTATCACGCCACCTCGCTGGAGGCCGCCCAGGAGGGCGACGGCCTGCCCGGCCTGCTGGACCGCCTCGGCTACGAGGACCCGGAGCTGGCCGGCGTCGAGCACCGCGACCTCGTACGGCACCTTCTCGTCCAGCTGCCCGAGCGCGAGCAGCGGATCCTTCTGCTGCGTTACTACAGCAATCTGACGCAGTCACAGATCAGTGCGGAGCTAGGGGTGTCGCAGATGCACGTCTCGCGGCTACTGTCGCGGAGCTTCGCCCGGCTGCGATCCGCAAACAGGATCGACGCGTAGCCGGGACGAGCGACCCGATCCTGCACAGATATGTCGACAAGGCGCTACAGCGTGTTGCCGACATGTGACATTCTGCAGGAACCGCGTTTGCCGTAGCGCTGCCTCCGGTATTCAGGTGGAGGTATCACTCCTCGGTCCGCCCCGGCCCGAGGACGCCACAGCGACCCGACCGCGACCTCAAGGGGGTGGCATGTCCGTAGAACTGGGCAGCTCGAAGGTGCTTCCCGCGATTCCCGCGCCCGCACCACACGTGCATGACGACGACGCCATCAACACCCGCACGCTCTCCCGCTCCCTGTTCCTGCGGCTGGCCTCGCTCGACAAGGACTGCGCGGAACGTACCTACGTCCGTGACACGCTCATCGAGCTGAACCTCCCGCTCGTCCGCTATGCGGCCGCTCGATTCCGCAGTCGCAACGAGCCGATGGAGGACATCGTCCAGGTCGGCACCATCGGCCTGATCAAGGCGATCGACCGTTTCGACTGCGAACGCGGCGTGGAATTCCCGACGTTCGCGATGCCGACCGTGGTCGGCGAGATCAAGCGCTTCTTCCGTGACACGTCGTGGTCGGTACGCGTCCCGCGCCGGCTCCAGGAACTCCGGCTCGCCCTCACCAAGGCCAGCGACGAGCTCTCCCAGAAGCTGGACCGCTCCCCGACCGTCCCCGAACTGGCACTGTGCCTGGGGGTGTCGGAGGAGGACGTCGTCGACGGCCTGGCCGTCGGCAATGCGTACACCGCCTCCTCGCTCGACTCCCCCTCCCCCGAGGACGACGGCGGCGAGGGCTCCCTCGCGGACCGCCTCGGCTACGAGGACTCCGCGCTGGAAGGCGTGGAGTACCGCGAATCGCTCAAGCCCCTGCTGGCCAAACTCCCGGCCCGCGAGCGCCAGATCATCATGTTGCGCTTCTTCGCCAACATGACGCAGTCCCAGATCGGCGAGGAGGTCGGCATCTCCCAGATGCACGTCTCCCGGCTGCTCACCCGCACCCTGGCGCAGCTGCGCGAGGGCCTGATCTCCGACTGAGGAACGGTCCGCCGAGGGGCCGCACAGCGCTTGGTGCCGCTCGGCGGACAGTTGCAAAGACGCAGGGAGGAATGGCGGGGGCGTGGCGCGAGGTGCGCCCGCCCGGCCGCGAGAGAGCCAGGGTCCGGCCGGCCAACGGCCGTGCGACCGGCCTCTGTACACCTGACGTACCGTCAGCAACACTGTGCCGATGCGACGGACGACGACTGTGGCCGCCGCCTCGGCGGCCGTGCTGTGTCTGGGTTCCCTGCTCACCGGCTGCGGAAGCGCGGCCGATCAGGGCTATGCCGCGGTGGGTGCGGCAGGCCCCTTTGATGACCGTGCGCCGAGCCGGGCCGTACCGCCCGAGGACGGTGTCGAGCTGACTCCGCTGGACGGCGACGGAGGCCGCGCGGACGGTGGCGACCGCGGTGGCGGAGACGGCGGCAGTGACAGCGCCGGCGGCAGTGGCAGCGGACGGGCGCGTCCCGGGCGGACCGCGCCGGAGTCCCCCGCCGGAGCGGGCGAGGGCGACGAGGCCGGCGGCACAGGAGCCGCGGGCAGCCCCAGCGCATCCGGCGCCCCTTCCGGCTCTTCCGCATCACCCTCCGGTGGTCACGGCAGCCACAGCGGCCACGGTGGTCACGGCGGCGGCGCGACGCCCCCGGCCTCACCGGGTGCGCCCAACTCCCCCGGCCACCCCGGCGGTTCCACCCCGCCGCACGGCTCCCCCGCCCCCGAGCCCCCTTCCCCCACCATCCCGGCCGGTTCAGAGGCTCCCGCCGGCCTCCTGATCGGCAAGCCCGCGCTCGCCGGCACGGACGTCCGCTGGTGCCAGAAGGTCACCGTGGACTTCCTCAACAACGGCGACCGGCCCGTCACCGCCGGCAGCGTCGTCTTCGGCACCCACATCATCGGCGCCCTCGGCATCGACTGGGCCACCCTCACCTCCACCCACCCCCTTCCGCTGCCGCTCGCCGTGGGCAGGAGGCAGACCGGTACCTGGCGGGTGTGTGTGGACGGCTGGCGGGTGCCGCTGGGGATGCACCTCGACACCAAGGACGTCACCTTCAGGTGGAAGTGAGGGCCGGTCCGGGTGGACGCGGGAGCCGGTTCAGAGGGACATGAGGGCCGGTCCGGGTGGAAGTGAGGGCCGGCTCCCGGGACTGGCCGAAAACCGCCCCTGGCGGGCGCCACGGGAGACCTTCCCGAAGGGCGATGAGTTCCGACCGGTGAGACCGTCTGAAGAGGCACAGACGCAGCCACCGGCAGCGCCCCCGTCCCAGGGAGTACACATGCCCCAGATCACCCCCAACCTCTGGTTCGACACCCAGGGCAAGGAAGCCGCGGAGTTCTACTGCTCGGTGTTCCCGAACTCGAAGATCAAGAACGTCACCTATTACAACGAGGCAGGTCCGCGCCCTGCGGGGACCGTACTGACGGTCGAGTTCGAGCTCGACGGCCAGCAGTACACCGCGATCAACGGCGGCCCCGAGTTCACCTTCAACGAGGCGGTCTCCCTGATGATCGTCTGCGCCGGCCAGGACGAGATCGACTACTACTGGACCAAGCTCTCCGAAGGCGGCGAGGAGGGCCCCTGCGGCTGGCTGAAGGACAAGTACGGCCTGTCCTGGCAGGTCGCGCCCGGTGGCATGGCGGAGCTGCTGAACGACCCGGACCAGGGGCGCGCGGCCCGCGCCATGAAGGCCATGCTCGGCATGAAGAAGATCGATGTCGCCGCCCTCCAGGCGGCGGCGGACCAGGCGTAAAGCGGGCACCGGAGGCAATCCCTGGAGGCACCGCCACGACCTGGGGCTCACCGGCGCCTCACGACCGGCTGCGATTACGCCCCGTCCGCAGCGGGCGCGGTGCGGGGCCGCGGTCCACGCCCACCCCGCGCAGCGCGCGGGCGGCGGCATGTACGGCCGCGGGGGACGCCTCGGCGAAGACCGCCTCATGGGCGTCCGCATGGGCGCGGAGGGCGCGCTCGGCGGTGCGCACCCCCTCCCGGGTCAGCCGGATCATGGTGCTCCGGCCGTCGTCCGGTGAGGGTTCGCGGACGACGAGCCCGCGGCCGGCGAGGTGATTGACGACATTGCTGATGCCGCCGGAGGACAGCAGCAGGGCGCGGACCAGTTCGTTCGGCCTCATACGGTACGGCTCGCCGGACCTGCGCAGGGCCGCCAGGATGTCGAACTCGGCGACGGTCAGGCCGAGTCCGGGCAGTACCCCGCGGGTGGCCGCGTCCAGCGCGCCCGCGAGCTGGGTTATCCGCTTCGACAGCTCCGTCGTCGGGCGGAGCACATCCGGCAGCTCGGTGCGCCAGGCGCTCAGCAGCGCATCGACGGGGTCGGGGCCTGGTCCGGATGCCGCGGTCACCTCGACAGGATAGTCGATCACTATCGTGATAGCTTTCAATAAAGCTTTCTTCCGAACGTGCAGAGGGAGACGTGCCATGGGAATCGAGCGCCACCACACGCCGCGCCTGCTCCTGCGCGGTGGTCTGGTCATCGACACCGCCCCCCACCCCATCGCCCACCCGCACACCGATGTCCTCGTCGAGGAGGGCCGCATCGCCGCCGTGGGCCCCGACCTGCCCCTCGACGACACCGATACCGGCCTGGAGGTGATCGACGGCCGCGCGATGGTCGTGCTGCCCGGCTTCGTCGACACCCACCGGCACCTGTGGCAGGGGGTGCTGCGGTCCGCCGCGGTCGACGAGAGCCTTGACCACTACCTCCACCGGATCCTCGGTGACCTCGGCGCCCGTTGCACGCCCGCGGAGGTGTACACCGGCAACCTCCTCGGCGCGCTGGAGTGCCTGGACTCCGGGGTCACCACCGTCCAGGACTTCTCCCACGTCCAGCACACGCCGGAGCACACCGCCGCCGCCGTCGAGGCGCTGACGGAAGCGGGGATCCGTGCGGTCTTCGGCTACGGGTATCCCGTCTTCGACGAGGCCGCCCGGCAGGCCGACTGGGTGCGCAAGGCCCGCACCGACCACTTTCCCTCGCACGAGGCGCTGGTCACGATGGCCCTGGCCCCGGTCGGTCCGTCCTTCACTCCCCCGGAGGCCGTGCGGGAGGACTGGCTGCTCGCCCGCGAGCTGGCTCTGCCGCTCGCCGTCCATGTACAGGCCGGCCCGGT
Source organism: Streptomyces sp. NPDC047049 (assembly GCF_040643995.1). Taxonomy (NCBI): domain Bacteria; kingdom Bacillati; phylum Actinomycetota; class Actinomycetes; order Kitasatosporales; family Streptomycetaceae; genus Streptomyces; species Streptomyces sp. NPDC047049. The sequence continues at coordinate 268,817 of NZ_JBEYVM010000001.1, forward strand.
GGCCCAGCGGCCGATCGCCGCCCTTCAGGAACAGGGCCTGCTCACCGCCGGCACCCTGTACGTGCACGGCAACTCGCTGCCCGACTCCGAGCTGCGGCTGATCGCCGAGTCCGGCGGGGCGGTGGCGATCACGCCGGCGATCGAGGCCTCGATGCGCTTCGGCGCGCCGATGGCGGGCCGGCTGCGGCGGGCGGGCATCACCACGGGGCTGGGCGCTGACGCGGTCACCTCGGCTCCGGGCGATATGTTCTCGCAGATGCGCGCCGCCTTGATGAGCAGTCACTTCGACGGCGACACCGCTTCCGGAACGTCCGCGATCAAGGCGGCCGATGTGCTGCGCATGGCCACCGCGGAAGGGGCCGCGGCCCTCGGCCTGGGCGACGAGGTGGGATCGCTGGAGATCGGCAAGCGTGCCGACCTCATCCTGCTGCGCGCCGATGCGCTCAACCTCGCCCCGGTGACGCACGATCCGATCGGCGCGGTGGTGACCGCCGCGCACCCCGGGAACGTCGACACGGTCCTGGTGGACGGACGCCCGGTCAAGCGCAACGGGAGGCTGCTGTACGCGGACCTCGGCGGCGTACTGGCCGAGGCCCACCGCGCCGCCGAACGCCTCGGGGCGTCGAGCTCTCCGTCGAGCTCTTAGCGGCTCGTCTCAGCGCCGGTCGGCGCCGGGCGGCCCCGGTCGGCGCCGGTCAGTGCCGGTCAGTGCCGGTCGGCGCCAGGAACTACTGTCGCGCGCATGGTCGAACACGATGCCCTCAGTGCCACCCGCGAGGCCTACGACGCCGCAGCCGCCACCTATGCGCAGCTGTTCCGCGACTCGCTGCGGGACAGTCCCCTGGACCGTGCGATGCTGGGCGCCTTCGCCGAGGCCGTACGTACGAGCGGGCACGGCCAGGTCGCGGACCTGGGGTGCGGGCCCGGCCATGTCACTGCCTGGCTGGACGAGTTGGTGCCGACGGCGTTCGGTGTGGACACCTCTGCTGCGATGATCAAGTTGGCCCGCCAGACCTATCCGGGCCTGCGGTTCGACGTGGGCTCGATGGCCGCCTTGAACATCGCTGACGGCGCGCTGGGCGGCGTGCTCTCCCGTTGGTCCATCATCCACACCCCGCCGCAAGAACTCCCCGCCATCCTGGCGGAGTTCCACCGCGTACTGGCGCCTGGCGGCCACCTGCTGCTGGGCTTTTGGGCAAGCGAGGATCCGTCCCACCCCACGCAGATCTTCGATCACGCCGTCGCGCCGGCCTATCGGTGGTCGCCCGATCACCTTGCCGCGATGCTGCGCACCTCCGGGCTGGCCGAGGTGGCCCGGATGATTCGCGAGCCCCGGCCCACCGACCGGCGGCAGTTCCAGGAGGTTCACCTGCTCGCCCGCAAGGGCTAGGCAGCAGCCGTCCGGGCGTGTGGCGCGTGGGTCAAGCGGCTGACGGGCCGGGCGAAGGATTCGCCGACGGGCCAGGAGAAAGATCCCAGGACGACGTGCCGTGGACGGTGCCGATGGACTGTACGGCACACCCCATGCGGCCGATGGCGGCGAGGACTGCGTGGCGGGCTGCTTCGCTCTCGGCGGGTGGGAACGCGACACGGAGTTGGTGCCCGTAGGCCGTTTCGTAGGTCAGCTGCCAGCCGGTCTCGGTGACGACGAAGTGGTCTTGCCGTCTGCCGTCGTACTCGTAGCCGCCCCGGTCCGCGGTGGGAGCGAGCGCGTCGCGCAGGATCCGCAGGCGCTCGGCATAGGGGAGGAGACCTCCTTCTCCCTCCCCCGGCTCCTCCAGCCGGACATAGACATGGTCGCGTTCGATCGCCGCATCGAACCAGGGGGCGGCATCCCTGCTGCGGTGCAGCAGTTCGGAACTGAGGCGGCCGCTGACCCACCCGTCGAGAAATGCGGCGGCCCCGCAGTCGAATCGTTCGTAGTCGCTGTCGCGTGACCAGATCACCACTGGCCAGGACTCGGGCGGCCCCTCGGTCAGCCAGCACAGTTGTGCCGAGTTGTCGGTTATTGCCCAGGTGAGCAGTCCGCCCGGTTCCGGGAAGAAGGGGTACGGAAACTGCTCGGGCCAGCTCTCGCGCAGCGGGCCGAAGTCCTCCACCAGGTCTGCTGCGAGCCGGACCGGGTTGTCGTCGCCGAACGGGGTGCACAGACACAGCACACCCCAGAAGTCCCCGCGGCCGTAGGCCTCGACCAGCTTTTTGTAGTCGTCCGGCAGCCGGGTGCCCAGGGCCCGCTCCGCATCGGCCCAGTCGCCGCGCCCGTTGACCGCTTCGGCGGGCGGCGGCACCCGCTCGATGATGCGGGCGAGTGAGCTGTGCGCATCGATCATGAACACACCATAGAACCGGCGCCCCGGAGAGGAACGGCCCGTTCGCGGCACTCTCTCCGCTCGCGGCGTCCGATCCGCCCGCTCTGCCGAATCTGCCCGGTTCCCTCCGGAACCGCCTGCCCACCTTCCCTCCCACCCAGGGACGTACGCCATCTCCTACGGTGTGCAGGCAGGGCGCACTGGTCATGCACAGGACCAATGCGGAGAAACTGAAAACGGAACGGGGGACCCGTGGGTGACATACGGGTGGACACGGCGAAGGTCCGCAGCACCGGCGACGACATGAAGGCCTTGTCGAGTGACACTCAGCGGCGGCTGTCGCATGTCCTCGACAGCTCTCAGGAGGTCTACTACGACGCCATGTTCTGGAAGTCCGGAAACGCCGTGATGTCGTGCCGCACCGCCTGGCAGGATCACATGATCGACCTCGCCAAGAAGATGGGCGAACTGGGGCAGCGATTGCAGGACTCCGCCGACGGCTACGACGCCGCGGACCAGGAAGCGGTCGCACGGTTGAGGGCCGGCATGAAGGACCTGGGGAGGCACTGACCGTGGTCACGTACTCGGAACTCATCAGTGCCCACCCCCGGAAATGGAAAGAGGCCGCGGACGACTGGGCGGCGCTGGCGAAATACGCGCTGAACGCCGCGAATGACGTCCGCGAACAGGGCGCCAAGCCGCTCGCCGACAACTGGTCCGACGCGGTCGGCGCGTCCGCGGCCGGCGATTTCGTCAAGCTGGCGAATCAACTGGAATCGGCGTACGACCTGCTGCTCAGCGTCAAAATGGTCATGGAAGGCATGCACACCAGCCTGGAAACGGCGATGAGCATCGCATGCCAGATCACCGACCTCTCCCGGGCCCACGACCTGCCCATAGGCGATGACGGAATGCCGCTGGAATGCCCCGCCCCGAACGCGGGCGCGGACAAGCAGCAGGCCTACAACGACATCGTCGCCCTGCGCGAACAAGCCCTGCGACAGGCGACGGAAGCGGACGAGAAAACATCCGCCGAGCTGTACCGCCTGGCGGGCATGACCGGTATCGCCGACCCGGACAAGGCCCTCAAGGAACAGAACCGCGCCTCGCACGTCGAGATGGACATGCTCGCCGCCGACATCCCGAAGGCCAACACCGACCCGGCTGCGGTACGTGCCTGGTGGAACGGCCTCAGTGAGAAGCAGCAGTACGACATGATGCGGGCCGAGCCGGTGAAACTCGCTCACCTCGACGGCATTCCCGAGAGCGCGAAGCGCGAAATGCGCGGCACGGACGGGAAGTTCGATCGGGTGAAGATGGTGGAATACGCGCTGGACAACTGGAACAAGGACGACCCCGTCGACTTCGGCAACAACTGCACCAATTTCGTCTCCAACGCGCTGACCAACGCCGGAATGCAGGAAAAGACCTCGTTCTGGGAAGGAACTCGCGGAGACGATACATGGATGAGGGGGAACCCTACGGGAATTCCATTTCCCGGCTTCGAGCAGATGGACCGCTCTCTCGGGCACTCCAAAACGTGGGCCGGCGCCGAGAACCAACAGCAATTCATGCTCAGGCACGGCGGCGAAGAGGTTGATCGCTCCCAGGCGCGGCCCGGCGACATCATCTACTACGACCAGTCCGGCCCGAACGACGAACTCAAGAAGGGGGCGGCGCACCATGCCGCGATCGTCACTGGGGTGATGCCGGACGGCGAGATCAAATACACACAGCACAGCGACCCGTATCAGAACGCGAGTTTGCAAGGCCGTCTCCCGGCAGTGGAGAAGGGCGAGGGACAGCAGCGGGTACGTATCGTCCGCCCGCATCCGGATTGGTACTGATGACTGACACCTCAACGAGCGCCCGGCACTCCCCCCTGCTGGTCCCGCTGTTCGCGCTGCTCGGGCTCGGCGGCCTCACTGCCTACGGCAAGGCTGACGACGCACATGTCGCCGCGGAGTGGGCACACTGCGGAGACCTCCCGCTGACCTGGCAGATCTACCTCAGCGCCTACGGTGCGCTGGCCTGCGGGACAGTCACGCTCGCACTGTTCTGGTGGCTCGCGAGGCGCGCCCGGAGGCGCGACACGTGGGTGGGCGACGGCTGGCCGGGAAAGATCGCGATTGCCGCCCTCGTAGTCGACATCCCGCTGGTGGCACTGCAGCTGTTCGTGGTCTGGTATCTGCACCAACCGTCACCGAGTGGGCCGATCAGCTGCGTCTGAGGGGGTCTCACCCCACGGAACGATCTTGAGACGGGCCCCGGCGATCCACGTCCGCCGGGGCCGCGCCAGGGCGGACTTCATGGCGGCAAGCGTCAGGCGTCCGGTTGCCGCTCCGTCACGAACGAGCCCATACCAGGTGTGGTGACGATGAGCCCTTCTTCCCGGAGGGCAGCAGTGACCTTGCGAATGGTTACGCGCGCGACGCCGAACTCCTGCTCCATCCGCACCTCGGAGATGAGCTGGCGCGGAGGGTAGGTGCCGTCCGCGATCCGCGCTCGGATCACGTCGGCGATCTGCGTCCACTTGGGCAACGTCGGGTCGAACTCCATCACGAACGGGACTGTACGCACGGGTAATTAGACAGGCATAGAGGCCTATAGCTATAGACAGGGGCTACCAGGATCACCTACGGTGGCGCAGCAAGGACCCCGGCGACCGCTGCAACGGCCCCGGGGCACGGCCAACGCTGTCCAAGGAGCGTCGACATGCAAAACCTTATGCGCAGCCTCCTCGCCCGGTTAATGAAGCACCGAACGGACCCCGCCCCCACAGTCACCTACCAGCCACAGCGGCCGCCCCTCCGGCCACTCCCCCTCCGTCGCCGCCCCGAATCCCCCCTCGACGGCGAGGCCACCCTCCTCGTGCGCCCCTGCCTCCTCGCGCACGAGCGCCGGGAGGCGCGGCGCGAGGGGGCGTTTCTGCGTGCGATGGCGGTCGCGTCATGAACGGCGGGATGCGGCTGCTGCCCTGGAGCGGGCCGGACGGGCAGCGTTGCTACCTCTCCAGCGATGAGAGCGACGGCGGCGGATACGTGTCCCAGCTAGCCGACGAGCTGGAAGAGGCGCAACTCCGCACCGGCGAGGAGTTGCTGGGCCACACGGCCGCGCTGCTGGACGGGCCGGCCGAGGCGACCGCCGGGGAACTCCGGTTCTGTGTCCACAGGCTGTGTGAAGCGCTGCGGGACGCACTGCGGGTCGCCGAGAGCAGGGGCGGGCACGGGCACGTGACGTAACCGGGGGAGGAATGATCAAGGGCCCGGCATCATCGTGATGCCGGGCCCGTGCGCGCAAGGACGGCCTTGCGCGACAAAAAGCAGCCGTACGCGTGGGGACAGCCGCGAGGAGACTCGTTATGCCAGCGCCAGCCAGGCGGCGCCCGCGACGACCAGGAGGGCAACGATCACGCCGACGATGACGCCCACGCGGGGGCCGGCGGACTGCTGCGGGGCGGGGGCGCGGCGGCTGCCGGTCTGCGGGGTGCCGCCCTCGTCCACGAAGGCCCGGAACATCTGCGTGCTGCCGGCCGGGTCGTAGTTGCCGCCGGCCTGGTTCTGCGGGTTGGTCGCCATGGGGAAGGACCCTAGCGAACCGGGGGCCGGGGGGCACCCCTGGGGCGCGTATGAGGCGTCCGGGAAGGCGCCTACGGAGCGGGGTCGGGACGGGTACGGGGCGTGGACGGAGGCACGGGCGGGTCGTCTGGGGGTGTCCCGCTACCGGCCGGTATCGACCGGGGCCCCTCACCCGGTCGTCGACCTGCACCTTTGCGCGCCACGTCACCCCGATTGACCGATCCCCGGCGCAGACTTTTCGCTCCCTTTACTTCAACCCTGGACGATTTCGTTTGCCTTCAGCAACCAACTTGATTATGGTTGCCCCAAGCAACAAAAGATCGTGGATGCATGCGATGTGCACAAGGGATGGTGGAGGAGCCCGTGGCCGCCCACAGTCAGTACGAGGAACTGGCCAGGCAACTCAGCGCCATCGGTGCCGTCAAGCGCGAAATGGGGCGGATGCTGCCCCAGGAGTGCCCGCCCGCTTCGGCCGGGGTGCTCACCCTTCTCGACCGGCACGGTGAGATGCGGATGAGCCAGCTCGCCGAGCTGCTGGCCATCGACATGTCGGTGACCAGCCGGCATGTCGCCCATGCCGCCGAGCGCGGCTGGATCGAGCGGAAGCCCGATCCGGCGGACAAGCGGTCGCGGCTGCTGCGCCTGACGCCGAGCGGCAGAAAGCTCCTGGAGGAGCTCGCCGAGCGCTACACCGCAGCGCTCGCCCGGTACCTGGACGACTGGACCGACACCGACGTCGGACACCTCACCGAACTGCTCGCCAGGCTCCGTACGAGCTTCGGCGACTGCCGCCCCAGGGCGCATCACGACTCCACCACCCGTACACCCGCAGGATGAAAAGGAACCACATGGCTACGACCACACCAGCCGGTGTGCGGGGCGGCCACGCCAGGCACGGAGGCGGACACCACGCCTCCGGCGGAGCCCCTATGACGCACCGTCAGATCATGGAGGCGCTGTCCGGGCTGCTGCTCGGCATGTTCGTCGCCATTCTGTCGTCGACGATCGTCTCCAACGCGCTGCCCGAGATCATTCACGACCTCGACGGCGGACAGAGCGCCTACACCTGGGTCGTCACCGCCTCGCTGCTGGCGATGACCGCGACCACCCCGCTGTGGGGCAAGCTCTCCGACCTGTTCAGCAAGAAGCTGCTGGTGCAGTTCGCGCTGGTCATCTACGTCGCGGGGTCGGTCGTCGCGGGTCTGTCGCAGAACACCGGGATGCTGATCGCCTGCCGCGTGGTGCAGGGCATAGGCGTGGGCGGTCTGTCCGCCCTGGCCCAGATCGTGATGGCCGCGATGATCTCGCCGCGCGAGCGCGGCCGGTACAGCGGCTACCTCGGCGCCACCTTCGCCGTCGCCACCGTCGGCGGCCCGCTGCTCGGCGGCGTCATCACCGACACCGACTGGCTCGGCTGGCGCTGGTGCTTCTACGTCGGTGTGCCGTTCGCGCTCCTCGCGCTGATCGTGCTGCAGAAGACCCTGAAGCTGCCCGTCGTCAAGCGCGAGGGCGTCAAGGTCGACTGGGCGGGCGCCTTCTTCATCAGCGCGGCGGTCTCGCTGCTGCTGGTGTGGGTGACGCTGGCCGGTGACAAGTACGACTGGATGTCGTGGCAGACCGCCGCGATGGTCGGCGGCGCGGTCCTGCTCGGCGCGGTCTTCGTCTTCGTCGAGACCAAGGCCAAGGAGCCGATCATCCCGTTGCGGCTGTTCCGCAACAAGACGATCACCCTGGCGTCGGTGGCCTCGCTGTTCGTCGGTGTCGCGATGTTCACCGGCACCGTCTTCTTCAGCCAGTACTTCCAGCTGGCACGCGGCGAGTCGCCGACGATGTCCGGCGTCCTGACGATTCCGATGATCGGCGGCCTGTTCGTCTCGTCGACCGTCTCGGGCCAGGTCATCACCAGGACCGGCCGCTGGAAGGCCTGGCTGGTCGCCGGCGGCGCGCTGGTGACCGCGGGGCTCGGGCTGCTGGGCACCATCCGCTACGACACCGAGTACTGGCACATCGCGATCTTCATGGCCCTGATGGGCCTGGGCATCGGCATGATGATGCAGAACCTGGTGCTCGCCACGCAGAACCAGGTGGCCCCCGAAGACCTCGGCTCCGCCTCGTCCGTCGTGACCTTCTTCCGCTCGCTCGGCGGTGCGGTGGGCGTCTCGGCCCTCGGTGCGGTGCTCGCCAACCGCGTCACCCACTACGTCAAGGACGGTCTGGCCGGCCTCGGCCCCAAGGCCGCCAAGGCCGCCGCCCACGGCGCCGGCAACAGCGGCGGCGGCATCCCCGACCTGGACTCCCTCCCGGCGCCGCTGCGCACCGTCATGGAGAGCGCCTACGGTCACGGTGTCGGCGATGTGTTCCTCTACGCGGCGCCCTGCGCGCTGCTCGCCTTCCTCTTCACCCTGTTCATCAAGGAGGTCGCGTTGAAGACGCGTGGCGGACTGTCCCAGAGCGCGGAGAGCGCCCAGGCCGCGGGCAACCCGTCGGCCGCTCCGGCGGCGGATGCCGTCGTCCCGGACCTCGCCGTCGCCGCCGCGGCGCCCGGCGAGGAGCGCGAGCCCGCTCTGGTGGGTGCCCCGTCGGCGGCCCCCGACGACAACCCGCACACGCCGTCCTGGGCGCAGCCGGCCGCGGCCACCGCGACCCAGCCGCTGGCGGCGTACGCCTCGGCCGGCGGCGGTGACGCCCTCCCGACCGGTTCCGCGGTCCACGGCTTCGTCCGCAATGCGGAGGGCCACCCCGTACCGCGCTCCGCGGTGACGCTGATCTCGCTCAGCGGGCGTCAGCTGGGCCGCGCGGTCGCCCAGGCCAACGGCTCGTACGCGCTCGACGCCCCCGGCGCCGGCTCGTACGTGCTGATCGCCGCGGCCGACGGCCACCAGCCGCAGGCGTCCACGGTCGTCGTCGGCGACCAGCCCTACGGCTACGACATCCTGCTCAGCGGCACCAGCGGCCTCGGCGGCCTGGTCCGCAGCGCGGCCACCGGCCTGCCGGTCGAGGGCGCGATGGTCGTCGTCACCGACGTCCGCGGCGAGGTGCTGGCCACCGGAGCGACCGGCGCCGAGGGCTGCTTCGCCTTCGACGAGCTGGCGCCCGGCACCTTCACCGTCGCCGTGAACGCCCCGGGCCACCGCCCGGCCGCGCTGCCGGTCGAGATCGGCGGCCAGGGCACGACCCGGATCGAGATCGAGCTGCTGTCCGGCGCGCGGGTGCAGGGCATCGTGCGGGCCGGCGGCCCTGACGGCTCCCGGCCGCTGCCCGACGCACGGGTCACGCTGGTGGACGCGGCAGGCAATGTCGTGGCCACCTCGACGACCGGGGAGGACGGCGCCTACGCCTTCACCGACCTGGACGCCGGCGACTACACGGTCATCGCGAGCGGCTACCCGCCGGTCGCCACCGGCCTTGCGGTCGGTGCCGGCGGAGTCGACGGCTACGACGTCGAGCTCGCCCACCCCGAGGGCTGAAGCACCCCGGGCCCGGGGATTTCCCCCGGGAGCAATACCCCGGGCCGGGCGCGCGTTGAGCGGAGGCGCGTCCCGGCCCGGACCCCGGGGCTCCGGACGGCGGCGCTGCGCACAGGCAGGGGACGGCCTGCACGCCGCCGTCCGGAGCCCGACACTCCCTCACGTTCCCGGCGTCGCCGGAGCGGAGGGACCCCGACCAGGCAGGAAACAGGAGAGGCAATGACTTCGACGGGCGCGGGAGCTGCGGGCCTGCGGGCTCAGATCCGCACACGCGACGGCTGGGCGGTCCAGCACGCCGTACTGACCGTCACCGACATGACGGGCGCGCAGGTGCTGCGCGCGGCGGCGGACAACGAGGGCACCATCCGCAGCGCACAGCCGCTGCCCGCCGGCCCGTACACGGTCATCGTGACGGCCGTCGGCTATGCACCGGTCGCCTCCAGCGCGATCGTGACCGCGAGCGGCCGGATGGACGTCGGCAACGTCGTCCTGGCGCGGCAGGGCGGGGCCGAGCTGCCGCCGCCCGGCGCCTGGACCATCGACCCGATGCACTCGACGGTGGCCGCCGTCGCCCAGCACCTGGGGATCTCCAGCGTGCACGGCCGGTTCACCGAGTTCAGCGGCCGGATCGAGATCGCCGAGGACCTTGCCGCCTCGCGGGTCGAGGCGGCCATCAAGGCCACGTCCATCGACACCGGCAACGGGATGCGCGACGGGCACCTGCGCTCCGAAGACTTCCTGAACGTCGAGGAGTTCCCGGAGATCACCTACCGCAGCTCGGGCCTGGCACCGGCGGGCCCGGACCGCTGGACGGTGCACGGCGAGCTGTCGCTGCACGGTGTCGTCCGCCCGGTGGACCTCGACCTGAGCTACCTCGGCACCGGTCCCGACCCCTGGGGCGGGGTGCGCGCCGCCTTCCGCGCCACCGCGGAGCTGCGTCGCGAGGACTTCAAGATGAACTACAACCAGGTCGTCGCGGCCGGCATCGCGGCGATCGGCACCACACTCAAGGTCGAACTGGACATCCAGGCGGTGCAGGGGGAGAGCCTGCCGATGGGGTGAGGGCCCCGGGCGTGGGGGGGAGGTCCCGGAGCGTGGCGTGCGGGCCCGGGACGTGGCGTGCGGACCCGGAGTGGTCGTAAATCGCTTCTCCCGTCGGTCGTGGTGGGCGAAACTCGCCGGGACAGCGGGCAACGACTGCGCCGGCCGGCTCACCCGCCGCACCGGCGCCGACGGGAGGAGAGTCATGGCGCGACCCGAGGTCGGGGCGGCTTTACGCCGCTGTGCGCACTGCGGCGGATATGAGTACAGCGGTGCGCCCGGCTGCCGCGCCTGCGGCGAGCTGGTGGACCGCATCGTGGAAGACGAATGGTCCGCCTTTCTGCACCGGTGGGACGCCGGCGAGGACCAGGAGGCCACGCTCGCCGAGATGGTGGCGACGGAACCCGACCGCCACGACTGGCGGGTGGTGGATGCCGCGCTCGACAGACTGGTCTGCTCCGAATGCGGCGACCGGCTCAGCCGCGGCCCCGTCGGCTGCTCCGCCTGCGACCTGGCGCACGGATTCCGCTATGCCGCGATCGAGACGGACCGGCCGGGTGTCCCGGCGGGCAACGAACACGCCGTCCGGGTCAGTGTCTCGGTCGTGCGCCGGCCGCAGGGCGTTTCCGGCAATGAGCTCCTTGTCCGGCGCCTGGGCCTACCGGTGCTCCTGGTGGGTGTCCTGCCGACCACCGAAGAGGCTCAGCGGATGAGTGCCCTGGTCAAGAGCTATTCCGGGACGGCGAAGCCCTCCCTCGTGGAGCAGCTTCTCGAGGAAACGCTCTTGCGCCACCGCGGCGGCGGCCCTTCGGCCGGGTGATACGTCTCGACCGGGTGAGACGTCGTCATGAAGTCGCCGACGGCACGCGGGAGTTCCGCCGGCCGTTGCCGCCCGTGCCGTGGTGGGGGCACCAGCGGATCAGGAAGGGCGCGACCGGCGGAACCGGCCTTTCCCCTGCGGTGTCCTGGCAGGCATGGCAGAGCTTCTGTTCCTGATCCTGGCCGTGGCGCCGCTCGTGGCGCCCTGCGTGTTCGTGATCGCCGCCACGGCGCTCGCCTTACGGGCCTACCGGCGATTACCCGGCAGCGGGTGGCACCTGCCGGGCGTCGCGACGTGCGCGCTGGTCGTGGTCATGGCCGGTGCGGCGGCGCTCGGCGCGTACGCCTGGGGTGTGATGTCGGGGTTCTACGTCCTTGACCCGGATCAGATGTGTGCGGCGCTGGGAGCACCGGGCGATCACATCGTGACGCGGGAGACGCTGCCGGTCAGTGCGCAGTGCGTCACGTCGGACGGCGTGGGAACCGAGCTGGTACCGGGCTGGGTGAATCCCGTGGTCTTCCTGGGGCTCGCGCTGTTCGTGTCCGGCTTCGTGATGGGCATCCTCGCCGGTGTGCGCCGGCGCCGCGGCCGGCGGTGAAGCACCCCGCCGTGCCGCCGCCCCGCGCTGTGTGCACGTACCTCACGCGCCAGGCGGAGCGCCCTGAGACCGGTCCCGCATCGCCTCGATTCCCGCGATCTGGAGATCGAGGGCGAAGGCGAAGTCCCGGTTCAGCATGTCCACGGCACTGTGGCCCCGGCGGAGGTGGTCGGCCCGGGTGGCGGGTTCCAGCAGCCCGGCGAACTCCGGCCGGTCGGTGAGCGCGGCGACGACCTGTTCGAAGTAGTCGTCGAGGCTCATGCCCACGGCCCGGCAGCGGGCCTCGTGTGTGGCCCGGACCGTCGAGAAGCCGTAGACGAAGTGGAAGAGGGACGCCAGCGCGCCGGACATGTGGTCCGCGGCCAGGCCGCTGCGGCGCATCACCCGCTGGGTGGCGTGGGCAAAGGCCGTCGCATGCGGGCCGATGTTGAGGAACTCGCCCAGCAGCCGGGACGCCCAGGGGTGGCGCAGCAGCATGTCGCGATAGCCGACGGCGAGCGTGCGCAGCTGGTCGCGCCAGTCGGCACCGGAGTCCGACGGGTCGGGCAGGGTCATCTCGCCGACCACCGCGTCGACGGACAGTTCCAGCAGGTCGTCCTTGGTGTCGACGTACCAGTAGACGGACATCGCGGTGACGCCGAGCTCGGCGGCGAGCCTGCGCATCGAGAACTTCGACAGGCCGTCGGCGTCCAGCAGCCGGACCGTCGCCCCGACGATCTTGTCGAGGTCGAGTGCGGCCGGCTGCTCCGCCTTCCGTTTGAGCGGGGGCCGTTCGGTCAGCCAGACGCTGTTCGGCCGCTTTCCGGTGCGGTCGTCCGTCGCTGCCATGGCGCCCCTCCCTGTCCGGAGCGTCTTCGACGTCGTGGTGTCGTCGTCGCGGTCGGCTCCGGTGTCGTCATGCGAAGACGCCCTGGGGTGACGTCGTCGGCGTGGTCATCGGTGTCGTCGGCGGTGACGGCACGTATGGAGGCATACGTGCCGCCGGTACGCGCTGTTCACGCGCACCTGCCGAGCCGATGCTATTCCGCCGCGGCGATGGCCTGTCCTGCACCGGGAGCCGTGGCGGCCCGCCCCGCGTCCCCGCCGGTACGCTCCGCCCGGTGCAGCAGGACGGCGGCGAGCAGCCCGCCGAGGAACACCGCGGCCGCGCCGGCCAGCTGGCTGGTGCCGATGCCGGCCGCGAAGGCGTCGTGCACGGCGGCCCGTTCGGCACCCGTACGGGTCCGGGCGAGCGCGGCGGTAAGCGATCCGGTGCCCGCGGCGGCCGCCGGAAGCAGCGCCGCGAAACGGGAGTTGAGGACCGCACCGAGGGCGGCGACGCCGAGGCCCTGGCCGAATTCCATCAGGGTGCCGTTGACGCCGGCCCCCACGCCCGCCTTGGCCGGCGGGATCGCGGACATGATGGCGTTGGCCATCGTCGGCATGGCGAACGCGACACCGACCCCCATCACGACCAGGCCGCACAGCATGCCGCCGTAGTCGGCGCCGCCGAGCAGGGAGACGGCGGCGAGGCCGGCCGCGAGCAGCGACATCCCCGAAACGATCATTCCGGGGGTGCCGAGCCGGGTGATCAGACGGGCGCTCAGACCGGTGAAGTTGACCAGGATGACGGTGACGGCGAGCGGCGCCATCCGCAGACCGGCGTCCAACGGCCCGTAACCGAGGACCAGTTGGAGGTGCTGGGTGAGCAGGAACATCGAGCCGCCCATCCCGAAGGCGACGAGGATGCCGCCCGAGACGGCGCCGATGAACCGGCGGTTGCGGAAGAAGTGCATGTCGAGCATCGGGTGCGGGACGCGCAGCTCCCACAGCGCGAAGACGGCGAGCCCGGCGGCCCCGACGGCCGCGGAGATCAGCACCCGGCCGGAGAGCCAGCCGTACATCGGTCCGGAGATGATCGCGAAGACCACCCCGGCCATGCCGGTCATGGACAGCAGGGCGCCCGGCAGGTCGAGGGGGGTCCGCCCGGCCGGGGGCGCACCGGCCGCGGGGAGGGCGCCGCCGCGGCCGCCCGATTCGGGCACGAGGACGGCGACGGCCGCCAGCGCGAGCACCGCGACGGGCAGATTGACCAGGAACAGCGAGCCCCACCAGAAGTGGTCGAGCAGCGAACCGCCGATCAGCGGGCCGGCGGCGAAGCCGAGGGAGTTGACCGAGCTCCAGATGCCGATGGCGCGGGGGCGCTCCGCGTCGTCGAAGATCTGCATGACGACGGCGAGGGTGGTGGTCACCAGCAGGGCCCCGCCGATGCCCATACCGGCGCGTGCGGCGATGAGTTCGCCGGGGGACCCGGCGAGGGCGGCGCCGAGCGAGGCGGTCCCGAACAGCGCCAGGCCGACGATGAGCATCTTCTTGCGGCCGTAACGGTCGGCGGAGTTGCCCGCGGTGAGCAGCAGACCGGACTGGACCAGCGAATACGCGTTGATCATCCACTGGACGTCGGCGGTGGTCGCGCCCAGCTCCTCGGTGAGGGAGGGGATCGCGACGTTCAGGACGGTGTTGTCGAGGACGACCGTCAGCTGGGCGAGGCAGATGACGGCGAGGATCAGCCAGCGGGCGGCGGGCCGGCCCGGTGGCTCAAGAGTGGCGAGGGTGGCGTCGGAGGCCACGGAGGACATACGGGCTCCCTGTACGGCGCGAGCGGAGATTTACACCGTACAGGGATGGCTATACGCCGTACATTTGTTTTTCGGCTGAACGGGGCGGGGCCCCGGGGGGCGGGGCCCGAGGGGAGGGGGGCCGGGGGACGGTCTCGCCGGCCATGCCCCCGGGGCCCCGCCCCCCGGGTCACGCCTTCCGGGTCAGGTCGTAGAAGGTGGCGCTGCCCACGGTGACCTTCTTGAAGGTCTTCTCCACCCAGGAAGTGATCTTCGACGAGTCACCTCGGCCGCCGCCGGGGCCGCCCTTGCCGACGCCCCTGCCGATGACGGGGCCGCCCGTGCCGCCACCGAAGCCGCCGGGACCGCCGCCGGGACCGCCGGGACCGCCGCGTCCGCCCCGGCCGCCCTCCCCGCCCGCGATGAAGTAGTGGATCTTCCCCGCCGCTACCTCCTTCTTGAACCGGGCAAGGGTCGGCGAGGGGTCGCTCCCGTTGAAGCCGCCGATCGCCATCACCGGTTTCCCGGTGGCGAGTTGGTAGCTCGCGGCGTTCTGCGAGCCGATCGCCGCCGCGGCCCAGGTGTAGTGGTCCGCGTCCTTCTCCACCAGCGTCTTGGCCTTGGCACTCACCGTGCTGCCGTTGAGCAGACCCCCCATGGCGCCCCTACCGCCCATGCGCCCGGCACCCCGTTCGCCGAAGGCGCCCGGACCGCCCGGACCGGGGCCCTGATGGTTGCCCCGGGCTCCGCCCATGCCCTGGCCGCCCTGCGCCATGCCGCGGCCCGTGGCCTTGCCCTTGCCCTGGCCACCCGGCATGGCTCCGTTGGTGCCGCGCCACATGCCGGGCCGCCCGCCACCGGGGAAGCGGCCGCCGGGCCCGCCCATGCCGCCACGCACCGTGGGCCCCGCGGTGATGATCGACCCGCCCTTGGGCGTGTTGACCGTCTGGAGCGTGTACGCGACCGGACCGGCCAGCGCCGTCGCCACCCCGAGCCCGCCCACCAGCACCGCGAGGCGTCGGCCCGTCCGCCGCGGGGCGCGGTCCGGCGCTCCGTGACTCGCCGGTTCTCCATGCTTCGCGGGCTCTCCGTCCTGCGCCTGCTCCGCGTCCTTCGCAGGGGCTCCCGCCCACACCGGCACCAGCAGCCCCAGCACCGACAGCGCCCCGAGGGCCACCACCGTCCAGCGCAGCCACGGCAGCCAGTCCGGCGAGCGGTCCAGCAGCACATACGACCATCCGGCGGTCACCGCGACCGTCCCGGCCAGTACGAGCGCGGCGCTCCGCCCGCCGCGCCGCCACCACAGCGTCGCCCCCATCCCGACCAGCGCCGCGAGGTACGGGGCCAGCGCGATGTTGTAGTACTGATGGAAAATCCCGGACATGAAGCTGAAGATCGCGAAGGTCATCAGCAGGGCGCCGCCCCACACCAGGAACTCCGCCCGCTGACCGGCCTGTTCGGCATCGGTCGCGCGCCGGGCCCGCCGCAGCACCCACACGCTCGCGACCAGCAGGATCAGCGCGGCCGGCAGCAGCCACGAGATCTGCCCGCCCATGTCGGACGAGAACAGCCGGGTGATCCCGGTCTGCCCCCAGCCGCCGCCATGACCACCGCGGCCGCCCCCGCCGACGCTGCCGGTCTCATTGCCGCTGATCCGCCCGAAGCCGTTGTAGCCGAAGGTCAGCTCCAGGAAGCTGTTGTGCTGCGAGCCGCCGATGTACGGGCGCGAGGACGCCGGCCACAGCTCGACGATCGCCACCCACCAGCCGCCGGACACCACGACCGCCAGCCCGGCGAGCAGCAGCTGCCCCAGCCGCCGGCGCAGCGCGACCGGCGCACAGCAGGCGTAGACGACGGCGAGGCCCGGCAGGATCAGCCACGCCTGCAGCGTCTTGGTGAGGAACCCCAGACCGAAGCAGACACCGGCCAGCACCAGCCACTTCGTACGGCCGTCCGCGAGCGCCCGCAGGACGGCGGCGATCGCACAGACCATCAGCAGGCACAGCAGCGCATCGGGGTTGTTGAACCGGAACATCAGTGCCGCGACCGGCGTCACGGCCAGCGCCCCGCCGGCCAGCAGCCCCGCCCCGGCACCGAACCGACGCCGTACGGCCCCGTGGAGCACCCCGACCGTCGCCACACCCATCAGCGCCTCGGGCACCAGGATCGCCCACGAACTGAGCCCGAAGAGCCGTACGGACAGCGCCATCGGCCACAGCGCGGCCGGCGGCTTGTCGACGGTGATGGAGTTCGCCGCGTCGGAGGAGCCGAAGAAGAACGCCTTCCAGCTCTCGCTGCCGGCCTGTACGGCGGCCGAGTAGAACTGGTTGGCGTAACCGGAGGCGGACAGGCTCCAGAGGTAGAGCACGGCTGTGACCAGCAACAACGCCAGCAGCGCGGGGCGCGCCCAGCGCGGAGAGGCACCGGGGTCCGGCGCCGCCGGGGAAGCGGCGGCCGGGCCCGGCGGCCCGCCCCGCGGCGTGGACGGGGGCCGGTACGACGGCTGGGCCGGCGTAGCGGGCGGGTGCGGGGTCATCGAGTGCTCCTGGTCAGGTCGTGGTGATCGGGCGCATCGTGCGAAGGGTGCCGCCGCGGTCCGTCGGCGTCGTCGCGCCGCTCGCGGTCCGGGAAGACCCAGCCGCGGAAGAGCAGGAACCGCAGGACGGTCGCCGCGAGGTTGGCGGCCACCAGCACCGCGAGTTCGGTGCCGTGCGAGGCGTCGCCGCCGGCGGCTGCGAGGGCGGCCAGGGACCCGCTGGTCAGCGCCAGCCCGATGGCGAAGACCACCAGCCCCTGAGCCTGGTGCCGCACGGCCCGGTCGCGGCCCCGCACCCCGAAGGTCAGCCGCCGGTTGGCGGCCGTATTGGCCAGCGCCGACAGCAACAGCGCCACGGCATTGGCGGCTTGGGGCCCCACCCCCAGCCGGAAGGCCGAGTACAGGCCGAGGTAGAGCAGGGTGCTGAGGCCGCCGACGGCACAGAAGCCGACCAGCTGACGGGCCAGGCCGCCCGGCACCCCGGACAGCTCACGGTCCCGCGGGTCGTCCCCGAACGGCCGGGCGAGCCGGTCCAGCGGCAGTCCACCGGTCGCCAGCGCCCGCCCCACCCGCCATACGCCCTTGAGGTCGTCGGCGGCCGTCCGCACCAGCTGAACGGTGCTGTCCGGGTCGTCGACCCAGTCCACCGGCACCTCGTGGATCCGCAGGCCGGCCCGCTCCGCGAGCACCAGCATCTCGGTGTCGAAGAACCATCCGGTGTCCTCGACCATCGGCAGCAGCCGCGCGGCGACATCGCCGCGGACGGCCTTGAACCCGCACTGGGCGTCGGAGAAGCGTGCGGCGAGCGAGCCGCGCAGGATGAGGTTGTACATCCGCGAGACGAACTCCCGCTTCGGGCCGCGCACCACCCGCGCGCTGCGGCTGAGCCGGGAGCCGATCGCCAGATCCGAGTGCCCGGAAATCAGCGGCGCGACCAGTGGCAGCAGCGCGTTGAGGTCCGTGGACAGATCGACGTCCATATAGGCCAGCACCGGCGCCTCGGAGAGCGACCACACGGTGCGCAGCGCCCGCCCGCGCCCCTTCTGCTCCAGCCGTACCGCCGTGACCTCGTCGATCGCGTCGTCGAGCAGGGCGGCGACCTCCGGCGTACGGTCCGTGCTCGCGTTGTCGGCAATGGTGATGCGGAAGCCGTACGGGAAGGTGCGGGCGAGGTGGTCGTGCAGCCGCCGCACACAGGGCTCCAGGTCGCGCTCCTCGTTGTGGACCGGGATCACCACATCGAGGACGGTCGCGATCTGACCGAGCCGCAGATGCTCGCGCGGCGGGAGGGAACCCCACGGTGTGCGGGGCGGCTGTGTCGTCGTCATGCCTACGACATTCGCCGCCCGCGCTGTCACGGCGGTGTGCTGAGCCTGTGTCCTGGCTGTGAGGCGGACGGTGTTCCCGGGGCAGCCGGTGCCTACGAGGCAACAGGCCCTCTGGGGACGGCCGGTGCCTAACAGCCGGTGCCTACGGGACAGCCGGTGCCTACGGGACAGCCGCCGTCGTCGGCAGCCTCACCGTGAAGACCGTCCGCCCCGGCACACTGCTCACCCCGACCGTGCCTCCGTGCGCGGAAACCACCGCCTGCACGATGGCGAGGCCGAGGCCCGTACTCCCGGCGGCCCGCGACCGCGAGGCATCGCCCCGCGCGAACCGCTCGAAGACATGCGGCAGGAGCGCGGCCGGAATACCGGGCCCGTCGTCCTGCACCTCCAGCTCGACGACGTGAGCGACGAGGTCACGCCGCCCGGCAGGAGCGCCACCGGCGTCGGAGCGGGCGTCCGCAGGAACGGCAACGGCGGCACCGGCCCCGTCACCGGCAGCGGGGAGAGCGGCCATACGACGGGCAGCGCGCACCCTGGCCGTCACCGTCGTGCCCTCGGGCGTATGCGTGCGGGCGTTGGCCAGCAGATTCACCAGGATCTGGTGCAGCCGCCCGCCATCGCCGTGGACCAGCGCGGGCTCATCGGGCAGCTCCAGCCGCCACCGGTGACCGGGCCCCGCCACCTGCGCATCGCTGACGGCGTCCACCACCAGCGGCGACAGATCCGTGGTCGCGTACGACAGCGGGCGCCCGGAATCGAGCCGGGCGAGCAGCAACAGGTCCTCCACCAGCCCCGTCATCCGCTCCGCCTCCGACTCGATCCGTCCCAGGGCGTGCCGGGTCTCCGGGCCCGGCCGCTCCCGCCCGCGCCGGGTCAGCTCGGCATAGCCGCGGATCGACGCCAGCGGCGTACGCAGCTCATGGCTGGCGTCGGCGACGAACTGCCGCACCCGCGTCTCGCTCTCCTGGCGGGCCGAGAGCGCCGAGCCGACATGCCCCAGCATCCGGTTGAGCGCCGCACCGACCTGCCCCACTTCCGTCCGGCCGTCCGATTCGGAGGCCGGCACCCGGACATGCAGCGCCACCTCGCCCTGGTGCAGGGGGAGTTCGGACACGTGGGTGGCGGTGGCGGCGACCCGGCGCAACGGGCGCAGGGCGATGCCGACCATGGTGGAACCGGCGATACCGGCCGCGATCAGCCCGGCGACCGTCACGCATTCCTCGATGACCACCAGTTGGCTGACCGTGTCCTGCACATTGCCGAGCGGCAGACCGAGCGCCAGTGAGCCGTCCTTGGTGGACACCACCCGGTAGTCACCGAGGCCGGGCAGCTCGGCGGTGTGCGGTCTGCCGTCCCGCGGTACGTTCAGCGCCGCCACCTGTGCCCCGGACAGCGGCGACAGCCGGTCCTCGGGCAGCCGGTTGGTCGCATTGCTCAGAATGGCACCCTCATAGGCCATGCCGTCGGGCCCGAACCGCGCCCCCACCGTCTTCAGCGGCTGGCCGCCCATCGCCACAAAATCCAGCCCCTGCATACGCCGCGGGTCATGCGGCCGCGGCTGCTGGGCATGGAGGGCGAAAGCCAGCAGCTGCCGGTCCAACTGACGTTGCAGGTAGTCGTGCAGCGCAATGGTCGTGACCGTGCCGATGACGGCCCCGACGACAGCGATCAGCGCCACCGCCGACACGACGAGACGAGTCCGGAGCGACCAGCGGCGGCGGGGGGTGGGGGCCGGGGTGGTCGGCTTTGCCGGTATGGCGCGGCCGGCAGGGGTGGCGGGGGTTGCCGAGGTACCTGGGGTGGCGGGGGCGGCCGAGGAATCCGGACCGGCAGCTGGACCGGCCAAGGCACCGGCACCGGCCGACGCATCCGGCCCGGTCGGCCTCGCAGCCACCGGGTTTCGTGTGTGCGGCACCGGCCTACCCGCCCGGCTTGATGAGGTAGCCCGCGCCCCGCCGCGTGTGGATCATCGGCGTCCGCCCCGCGTCGATCTTCCGCCGCAGGTAGGAGATGTACAGCTCCACGACGTTGGCCTGGCCGCCGAAGTCGTAGCTCCAGACCCGGTCGAGGATCTGGGTCTTGCTCAGCACCCGCCGCGGATTGCGCATCAGATAGCGCAGCAACTCGAACTCGGTGGCGGTCAGATGGATCTCCTGGCCGTCCCGCCACACCTCATGGCTGTCCTCGTCGAGCACCAGATCGCCCACCGTCAGCCGCGACTCGCTCCGGGCCGCGGCCGCCCCGGCCCGGCGGAGCAGCCCCCGCAGCCTGGCCACCACCTCTTCCAGGCTGAAGGGCTTGGTGACATAGTCGTCGCCGCCCGCCGTCAGCCCGGCGATCCGGTCCTCGACCGCGTCCTTGGCGGTCAGGAACAGCACCGGTACGTCCGGCAGTTCCCGCCGCAACCGCCCGAGCACCGTCAGCCCGTCCATGTCCGGCAGCATCACATCGAGCAGCACCGCATCCGGCCGCCAACTACGGGCACAGCGCAGCGCTCCCGCCCCGTCCCCTTCCGAGCGGATGTCCCAGCCCTCGTAACGCAGGGCGAGGGACAACAGGTCGGCGAGCGAGGACTCGTCGTCCACGACCAGCACCCGCAGCGGACTGCCGTCGGGCCGCGACAACGCCGGCTGCTTCTCGGGCGCGCCCCTGGAGGACGAGCCGGTAGCCGGGATACGAAACGACGCTTGGGACGACGAAGTCACGGTCATGCCCATGATCCTGACCCGCCCCCGTGAGAGCTCCCTTGCGCCTTTCTGTGAATCTCCTGAGAATCCCCCGTGCTCCCCCCTCCGAAGCGTCTGCCCCGGGTCCCGGACCTCGTCCGGCGCCACTGAGCGAGGCCCTTGACCGAGGCCATCGAGCGAGGCCCCGCGCGGCCCATGACCGACCTGGGCCGCCCCCCGCGCGGCCCAGGTCCATCACCCTTCGATCACCACTTCCTCAGCATCGCACCCCCCACTGACAATCGCCCTGACCAGCACATTCGCAGCCCTGCACCCACCCCTATACCGTCACCGCATGAGACTCCTCGCCCTCTCCGGCAGTCTGCGTGCGCGCTCCTCCAACGGCGCGGTGCTGCGCTCCGCGCTCGCCTTCTGGGACGGCCCGACCGCCATTGCGGACATCGGCGCCCTCCCGCACTTCAACCCCGATCTGGACGGCGAGGACGCCACCCCCACCGCACCCGTCGCCGCCCTGCGCGCCCAGGTCGCGACGGCCGACGCCCTGCTCGTCGTCAGCCCCGAGTACGCGCACGGCGTGCCCGGCGTCCTCAAGAACGCCCTCGACTGGCTGGTCAGCAGCGGCGAATGCGTCTCGAAGCCGGTCGCGGTGATCACCGCCTCGCCGTTCCCCACCGGCGGCGACCACGCCAACGCCCAGCTCCGCGAGATCCTGCGCATGATGTCCGGCGAGGTCATCCAGGCCGCCTGCCGCGAAATCCCCGCCATCGGCCCGAAGACCGACCCCACTACGGAACGCGTGACGGACGAGGCCACCCTCTCCGGACTACGCGCGGCCCTGTCCCATCTGGCGGCAGCCACCGGCACAGCCGCATCCGACCCCGAATCCGAACCCGCAGCCACATCCGAACCCGCACCCACACCGACAGCCGACCCCGCATCCACAGCCGCCGCCCCGCACCCGTCCGCACGGCCCTGAACGCGGCGCCGAACCCGTCCCGTACACAGCTCAGAAGCCCCTGAGCACCCCAGGGACACGCAGCGCCGCCAGGAGGGGCCAGCGGCCTCACACCCCGAACAACCGGGCCGCATTCCCGTAACAGACGCCCCGCAGCCACTCCTCGCCCAGCTCCAGCCGGTCAAGCGCCTCCAGCGCATGCGCGTACCCATAGGGGATGTTGGGAAAGTCGCTGCCGAACAGCACCCGGTCGCCGAGGTCGGTGAGCCGGTGGCGTTCGGCCCGCGGGAACGGCGCCCGCTGCTCGGAGAAGTCCGTGAAGACCATCGTCGTATCGAGGTGTACGCCCGGATAGCGCTGCGCCAGGTCCAGGAAATCGGCGTACTCCGGCATCCCCATGTGCGCGATGATCAGTCGCAGCCGGGGATGGCGGGCCAGCAGCCGCCCGATCGGCTCGGGCCCGGTGTGTTTGCGCGGCGCCGGGTCCGACCCGCAGTGGATCACCACCGGCACACCGGCCTCCGCGAGGGCGCCCCACACGGAGTCGAGCAGTGCATCGGTCGGGTCGTAACCGCCCACCTGCACATGCGCCTTGAAGACCCGCGCCCCACCGTCCAGTTCGTCCCGCACATACGCCGCGGCGCCGTCCTCCGGAAAGAAGGTCGCGGTCCGCAGGCAGTCCGGCGTACGGGAGGCGAAGTCGGCCGCCCAGCCGTTCAGCCACTGCGCCATATCCGGCTTGTGCGGATAGATCATCGACGTGAACGCCCGTACCCCGAAGCCCCGCAGCAGCGCCAGCCGCTCGTCCTCCTCGAACCGGTACGTGATCGGCCACGCCCGGCCCACCAGCGGACCGGCCGCGTCGAAGTACGCCCAGACCTTCGCCAGCACCCGCTCGGGCATGAAGTGCGTATGCACATCGATCAGCCCCGGCAGCCCCAACTCCCGCCAGAACGCGCCGACCCGCTCTTCACCCTCCACCACGCCGGGCCCCTCCCCGTACGGTTCCGACCACTACGTTTCCGACCGGCCCACTACGGTCCCGACCGCTACCGTTCCGGCCACTACACCCGCGGTCGGAACGCCGCCCCCGCCGCGAGCCGGCCCCTCCACCACGAGCAGGCACGACACGCCCAGCCGACGCACACACCAACGCCCACGCGAAGCGCACCCAGCCGACGCCAACTACGCCCGGCCCACGCGAACCCCAACGCACGCAGCCGACGCCAACTCACCCATCCGCCGACTCACGCTGACCGGCCCAACGCGCCCAGCCAACACAGCCGGTTACCGCGCCCCGACCTACCTGCACACAGCATCTAAACGCCCCCACCCGGCCCGGAACAACCCCCATCGCCCCTTTCCTGCAAGCCCCACAGCCCCCACAAGCCCCCGCAAGCCCAGAGAACGCAACATTCCCGCCCTCCGCCACCCCTGAAGTCCCCACCTCGGCCTCAACGGGCACGCCCACCCAGCCGACCGCCGGCCCCCTGCCCCCGCCCCCGCCCCCGCCCCCGCCTTCAGAACAACCCCTCCTGGCGCCCCTTCTCCTCCCCCTCCCGCTCCCCCGTCCCGGAGCCCACGGCCCGCACCGGCGCCGTCGTCACCCGCCCCACTGCCGCCCCCAGCACCCACCCCGACAACACCCGCGCATCCATCACGGCAACCACCCCACCGGCCGTGCTCGCCCCACCGGTCCCGCTAGCCGCACCGCCCCGGCCGGCCACCCCACCGACCACGCCAGACACATCCCCCACCAGCCGCAGATACACATCGGGCCCCACCCCGGTCAGTACCTCCCCCACGACCTCCTCCCCGGACGTCATCCCGCCCAGCTCCGCCACCACCCCCGGAATACGGTCGAGCCCGAACGGCTCCGTATGGTCCGCACAGGCGAACTCCACCGGCTGAAGCGTCTCCGGCCAGCCCGGCAACCTCCGTGCCGCCCCGTGCAGTTGAGCCAGCTCGGCGGCCCGTTCCGGCACCGGGGGCAGCGCCCCACGAGCCGCCCGTTTCACCGCCTTCCCGAACCGGTCGGGCACCCCCAGCGCACTCCCCAGCAGCGCCTCCGCCCGCCGCGCCGCCATCAGGGGCCCGCGCCCCAGCCATGCGTACGCCACCGCCCCCTGCTCCACCAGCCGGGCCGGCCCGCGCTCGACGGCCGTGATCCCCACCTTGAGCAGTCCGGGACCGAAGTACGCGAGGTAGACGCCGTAGGGGCGTGGATCATCGGCCATGGTGTCCGCGGCCACCGAACGCGACCGGTCCAACTGGGCGCACCGGGCGCACTGGTCCTTGGCACCCGCCCCGTCGAGCACCGCACCGTACGGGCACACGATCCGGCGTGCGCCCCGCCGTACGCCCAGGCAGCGCCGCTCCCCCTGCGCGGCGAACGCCAGCACCTTGCCCGCGGGGAGCATGCTCACCCGCTCCTCGCTCCGCTCGGCGCAGTACCAGCCGAGCCGCTGCCCGAACCGCCCCTCCGGCCCCGGCCCCGGCCCGCCACCTGACCAGCGCGGTCCCGTACATCGCCACACACCGCCAGCGTACGACCACCCACTGACAACGCCACCCGCACCCAGTCACCGACGGGCCCCGGCCCACACCCGGCCGTCGGGCCTCACACCACCAGCCCGTCCCCTGCCCCTCCCCGTGCCCGCCCCCGCCTCAGTCCCCACTCCCGTCCGCGCCCCCCAGCCCCCGGAACGTCCTCCGATAGGCACGCGGCGACACCCCCAACACCGCCTGCAGATGCATCCGCAGCGAGGCAGCCGTCCCGAAGCCCGCCTGCTCCGCGATCCGGTCCACCGTCAGCTCGGTCTCCTCCAGCAACTGCCGTGCGCGCTCGATCCGTTGCCGCGTCAGCCACTGGAGCGGCGACACCCCGACCTCGTCCCGGAACCGCCGGGTGAAGGTCCGTACGCTCATCGACTCGCGCGCCGCCAGCTCCCGCAGGCTCAGCGGCCGGTCCAGATGTTCCAGCGCCCAGGCCCTCGCCGCTCCCGTGGAGGACTCCCGGGGCTCCGGCACCGGCCGCCGGATGTACTGCGCCTGACCGCCCTCCCGGTGCGGCGGCACGACCGTCCGCCGCGCCACATCGTTGGCCACCGCCGCCCCGTGATCGCACCGGACCATGTGCAGACACAGATCGATCCCGGAGGCGACCCCCGCCGCGGTCAGCACTTCACCCTCATCCGTGTAGAGCACATCCGCATCCAGCTCGACCGCCGGGAACAACTGCCGGAAGTCCTCCACCGACCGCCAGTGCGTGGTCGCCCGCCGCCCGTCCAGCAACCCGGCCGCGGCCAGCACGAACGCCCCCGTACAGATCGACGCGATCCGGGTCCCGGGCCGGATCCGGCCCAGCGCCGCGGCCATCGCGGGACTCAGCCGCCCCGCACTTCCGCCCTCGCCCCACCCGTAATCCGCCCCGGACGCCGGCACGACCACGGTGTCGGCCGCCGCCAGCGCCTTGGGACCGTGGGCGACATTCACCGTGAAATCCGTGTCCGTACGCACCTCCCCCGGCGCCAAGGCGCAGGTCACCAGCTCGTACAGCGGCTCCCCACCCGCCGACCGGGCCTCCCCGAAGATCCGGTGCACGATCCCCACCTCGATCGGCAGCATCCCGTCCCGCACCAGCACCGCCACCCGATCCCTCCGCCCACCCCCGGAAACGGCCCGCACCTCCCCACCCCCACCACTGCCGCCACCTCCGCGGCTGCCACCACTACTGCTCCTACCGCTCTCCACCACGCCGCCCATGGCCCGATCCTTGCACACCATGGCCATCGGGCCACTCGTATGCCGCCCACGCTCCCGGGACAGTGGAGGACATGAAGGTCCTCTGGCTGTTCGCCCACCCCGACCAGCGCTCCCTGAGCGGCGCCCTCCTGGCCGAAGGGCTGCGCACCCTCGACGACCACGGCCACCAGTACCGCGTCTCCGACCTCTACGCCATGAAGTGGAACCCGGTGGTCGACGCCGCCGATTACGACCACGACCCGGCCGACCGCCTCCTGATCGGCACGGCCTCGGAACGCGCCTACACCAACGGCCACTTGAGCCCCGACATCGAAGCCGAACAGCAGAAACTCACCTGGGCGGACACGCTGATCATCCAGTTTCCGCTCTGGTGGTACGGCATGCCGGCCATCCTCAAGGGCTGGTTCGACCGCGTCTTCGTCAAGGGCTTCGCCTTCGGCCTCACCGACCCCGCCACCGGCCGCCCCCGGCGCTACGGCGACGGGCAGACTCACCGGCAAGCGCGCCATGGTCCTCACCACCGCCGGCGCCCGCGCCGCCACCCTCGGGCCGCGCGGCGTCAACGGAGACCTCAACGACCTCCTCTTCCCCCTCCAGCACGGCACCCTCTGGTACACCGGAATCTCCGTCGTCCCGCCCCTCCTGGTCCCCGGCGCGGACCGCACCACCCCCACCGCCTACGCGACCGCCGCCACCCGCCTGCGCAAGCGCCTCCACACCCTCCCCACCACCGAGCCGCTGCCCTTCCGCCACCAGAACAACGGCGACTACGACGACGACCTGCTCCTCCACCCCGCCCTGGCCCGCCCCCACACCGGCCCGGCCGCCCACTACACGACCCCACCCCCACCGGCCCACGACTGACCCGTACTCCGCAGGCCCGCACCCGCACCCGCACCCGCACGCACAAAAGCCGCAGGCCCAGCGGAAGAAAATTCCACTGGGCCTGCGGCTATCAGTAGCGGGGACAGGATTTGAACCTGCGACCTCTGGGTTATGAGCCCAGCGAGCTACCGAGCTGCTCCACCCCGCGTCGGTGAACTGAACATTACGCCACTCCTCCACCAATGCCTAATCGTTTCCCCCACCGCTCCCCCCACCCAGGCCGCACCCACTCAACTCACCACCACCTCAGACCAGTTGCAGCAACTCTGCCCCGGCGCCCCTTGGCCACCACGCCGTGCAACGCCCTCACCCTGGACGTCGCCCCGCCTCGACGCCTCCCGAACCGCCGACCACCCACTCACCGGACTCATCGACTGCACACCCCTGAAGCCCCCCGCCCCCGTCCGCCAGGGCTGCTCCATGGCCGGGGTGACACCGGCACTGTGACCCGCTTGCTGCGCTTCGCCGCCATACAGCGGTCCGGCTGGGTCAGATCCGGGCTACCAATGGGTCGTGGACAGCGTTGGAGCCGTTGCAGCACCAAGCAGGGCATAGTCGGGGAGGACCGGCCATCGATCAGGGAGGAACCATGCGCATCGGGGTCTACCTCGCGCACCCGTGTCCGGGCAGCTTCAACCACGCGGTGTTCACTGCCGTCGTGGAGGAACTGCGCGACCGGGGGTGTCACGTACTCGCGCACGACCTCTACGCCGAGGGATTCGCCCCGGTGCTGACCGCCGGCGAGACGGAGACGGTCCAGTCAGCCACCCCCGCCCGCGACGTGCAGGTGGAGTTGCACCGGTCGGAGGTGGCCACCCTTGATGCCATAGTGTTGGTCCATCCGAACTGGTGGGGCATGCCGCCCGCCGTCCTCACAGGCTGGGTGCAGCGTGTGCTCGCACCCGGTGTCGCGTACAAGCTGGGCACCGCGGACGGGGAACCCGCAGGGCTGCTGAAGGCCGGCCGGGCGCTCGTTCTGAACACCTCCGACACCCCTGCCGAGCGCGAAGAGAGTGAGTTCGGCGACCCGCTGCAAAGGATCTGGGCGGCATGCGTCCTGCCGTACGTAGGCGTCGCCGACGTCCGCCGAATCGTCTTCCGTACGGTCACCGACTCGACTGACGAATTGCGCGCATCCTGGCTGCGCCAGGCACGTCAGCAAGCCGCCGCGCTGATGACCTGACACCACCACGCAGTTCGGGCAGGCACGGCTGCACGGCGGTGCAGTCGGCAGGTACCCGGAGTCGCAGTCCCCCTGCTGAACGGACGGGCCGTCGGGGGCAGTCCGGTGGAGCGGCTTTGGCCGGTGGCCTGCCCGGTTTGGGGGTCGAGCATGATCAGGGGGCCGTACGCTTGCCGGCAACTCGGGCAGGCTGGTGAGCTGCCCGGAATCTGAACGAGTGGCACCTGCCACTGCCCGGGCTCTGCCTCAAGGCGCTCCGGATGCGACGCGCTCAGCAGTTCGGGGACCGGAAGTCGGCCGGTGATCTCTGGCAGGACCGCCACGGGCTGGTCTTCACGACGAAGTACGGCACCCCGATCGAGCCGGGGAACCTCACCCGGATGTTCGCTCTCCGCGCCCGTCGCACAGGCCTGCGCGTGATCCCGTTGCGAACACCCGGCACACCTGCAGCTCACTCCTCGCCGCCCTCGGCGTGTACCCCAACGTGGCGCAGCGGATCCTGCGGCACTCGCAGATCGCGATGACGATGGAGGGCTACGCCGGGGCGAGTGAGGACGAGGTGCGCTCGGCGCTTGCCAAGCTCTTCGGGGCGATGGGTGGCACCGGCTGACCCGGTTGCTGCGCTTCACTGCCGTACGGCACGACAAAGCCCCCGTCCGGGTGACCCGGCGGGGGCTTTGACCTGCTGTGCGCTCGGCAGGATTCGAACCTGCAACCTTCTGATCCGTAGGCGGGTGCCGCAGACAGATCAGCGGATGGTGGCAGGCAATCGACAGCCGCAACATAGGCGTGCCAGGGCGCTCACGTCTGACGTTGTGCGCCCGTGTTGATGTCAGCTGTTGATGTCAGCCATGGCATTCGAGGCTCCCCTGCCGACCCCTCGCCCCTCCGCCGAGCGTCAGCGGTACTGCATCCACCACAGCACAGCGCTGATCACTGCCGATCCGAGGGCCGAGGCCGCCCCGCGTAGGGCGCTAAGCCCAATGAGGCGCCCGTACCTGCGCCTAGCTTTCCTCTGGTGACGCTTCTGGATAGGTGCCCTACAGTCGGGGGCGGTACTACTCATCGGTCTCCTTGTCAGACGTGTGGTGCCATCAGGGAACCGTCGACGGCAGCACTGGCGAGTTCGAGCCTTCGGCGGTCCCCTGAGCTCTTCTCCGAGCCTAGGAGCTGAGGCGCCCCGGACATACAGCTTGAGGACGCAGGACCGATGTAATTTCGAGGCGTCGGCGATGTAATTTCCAGCCAGCAGCGGGGGATTCGACAGGCTCGATGATCTGATGACCAGCACGACAGCCACTGGTCCAGAGGCCAACTTGGCGCTAACTACGGCAAGTTGATCTAGGTTTTTAACTACGCTCACGTCATGGAGTTCACTGAGCCTGGCACCATCGACGATCTCGTTGAGGACGCAACAGCCGCTGGCTACCGCGCGACGTCTCGCCTCGTGCACGACTGGGTCTCTAAGGGGCTGCTTGGGAAGCCTCAGCGACGCCGTACCGGGCCGAACGGCTCAGAGAAGGCCCTTCATTCGGCGAACCAACGCTTTCTGTTCATAGCCCTGCTGAGAGAACGCGTCAGCACTCCCCGCCTCTCCGATCTTGCCTCGGTTCCCCTGTCACTCTGGCTCTACGGTGGCGACGAATGGGTATCGACCGATCAGGCGCTTCGCGCTCTTCAGACATGGGTCGGTGACCCTCGGCGCACAAAGGCTTGGGCGCGGAAGATCGCGGCCTGGGTCATGTCTGATGTGGACGATCCGCGGCTAGGGACACGGCCCAGCCGGCGCGATCTCCTAGATGCTCTTGCAGAAGCCCTGTACACCGGTTACTTCGACAGAGATCTCATCGTCGCCAAGGCGCGGCCCCTATTCGAGAGAGCCGATGCGCTGCTCCCATTGGCGAACTCGGAAGACCCTGACCAACCCCCCAGAACGCCGGAGGCGCTGGCGTTCCATCTTGAGATGATCATCGCCGGTGGCCAGGCGATCAGGGAAGGCGAGCTGGAGCCATGGGAGCTGGACGCTATCCGCCAGCTGGAGAACGACTCTGAGGGCGCCACACCTACGCCAGAACAGTTCGCTAGCGCTCCTACCGATTTGTTTAGAGGCATCGGCGTATGGGTCATTATGCGGAGGTTCAAGCAGCCGCCTAATCGACCGGACGGGCCCTAGCGAGGACGCGTGGGCGTCCCCCCGATTTTCGGCTCACGACTCCGGGTGCTCGCGCGTACTCGCACGAGCTCCGCATCTCCCGCACCTCATAGCCACCCGCAGAGCTAGTTCAGCAAACGACGGCCATCATGGGCACGCACCTGCGGTTCCCCAGAATCGAGCGCATCGAGGACTCGTACCGCGTACGCCTCCACCATGTGGCTCTCAACCTCGTCGCGGCTGAACCAGTGCACGTCAACGGACTCGTCTGACGTGCGCTCTTCGCCGCCCACCACCCGGCAGCGGAAGACCAGGGCGACGACGCCGCGATTCATGTTCTTGTAGACGCCGGTCAGGCGCTCCGTCTCGACCTTGATGCCGGTCTCTTCCAAGACCTCTCGGCAGGCGCCGTCCTCAGGGCGTTCGTCCAGTTCGAGGACGCCGCCCGGGGCCTCCCAGGCGCCATTGTCAGCGCGCTTGATCACGAGAACGCGGCCGTCCTCGCGGACCACCACTCCGGCCACCGAAACCGAGTGAAGCGACATTGACCGGCCTTCCCGGTTAGCGTTACTCATGTACAGGAGCATAGGAGGACTGAAGGACATGGGCACAGCAGCCTCTAGAGACTCAGGTCAGCCACGGTACCTACAGATCGCGGAAGACCTGACTCAGCAGATCAGGTCCGGAGTCCTCGCCCCTGGAACCAAGGTTCCCAGTGAGTCGGAGCTCATGGCTCGCTACTCCGTCTCCCAGGGCACGGCCCGTAAGGCCGTGGCAGAGCTCCGGCCCACCGGCTTGATCGACACCCACCACGGCAAGGGCTCGTTCGTGAAGAGCCAGCCGCCGGTACGCCGTAAGTCGTCCGACCGCTTCCGCCGGTCCCACCGCAAGGCCGGCAAGGCCGCCTACCTCGCGGAGTCCGAGCAGGCCGGGAAGACGGCGGGCGTCACCGTGCTGTACGTCGGCCCCACCGAGGCACCGGAGGAGATCGCGGAACGGCTGGGCGTGATCACCGGCACGAAGGTGCTGGCGCGTCGGCGTCTGTACTTCAGCAACGGGACACCCACGGAGGAGGCGACGTCGTACCTTCCGTGGGACATCGCCGAGGACATCCCCGAGCTACTCGCGGAGAACCCTGGGGGCGGCGGCATCTACGCCCGTTTGGAAGAGAACGGGCACATGCTGAAGGAGTTCACGGAGACCGTTCGCGCCCGGCTCGCCACGAAGCAGGAGACCAGCGCCCTGAGCCTGAGCCCCGGCTCGCCCGTGATCCACCTGGTCCGGAACGCGGAGAGCGAGGACGGCCGGGTGGTCGAGGTCTGCGACACCGTCATGGCCGCTGACCAGTTCGTTCTCGACTACCGCATCCCCGCCGGAGACTGACGAAGCCTCATCTCCTCCAGCCCGTCGCGAAGAAAGCTCTCGCGGCGGGTTGACTCATGTACAGGAGTTGGGCATTCTCATGGCAGCAACTCCTGCACATAAGTGCATGAGTGCAGGAGTTCAGGGGTCATCTGCCCCGTGCATTGCCTGCCTGGACGCCTTCACCGGCGCCCAGGTGCACCACCCAGGAGCCCCGCAGCGGACGGGGGGAGGCGGCCCGGCGCCTTGTCATTCACCGGAGGGCTTAGACCGAAAGGTCATGTCTCCATACGCCTTCGCCAGGCACAACGGCTCTACCTCGTACGGGAGTTGCTTGCCTGAAGGAGACACGCACCACCACACCCATCCGTCGCTTCCGTTGCGGCGGCCGGTTGCCTCCCCCGCCCGTCTGGCTCGCTGCCATACGGGCGGGGTTGAGGGGAGCCGGAATACCCCCTTCGCTTCTGAGGAGCCCTGATGAGCACTGTTGAGATCGTCTCGTTCGGCTACCTGCACGACGCGCCGCCTGCCGCCCACCTGACCCTCGATTTGCGGCGCCACTTTCGTGACCCGCACGTGTCGCCGGAGCTGCGGTACATGACCGCCGAGGACGAGCCGGTACGTGCCGCCGTGCTGGGCACCCCCGGCATTCCGGAGCTGGTCGCGGCCACCGCGACGGCGGTCGGCGCGTTCGCCGCCGGTCCGAGTGCCGGAACGGTGATCGTCGCCGATGGCTGCGCCGGCGGGCGACACCGCGCCCCGACCTTCGCTCTCGTGCTGGCCGATCTGCTGCGGCTGGCGGGCCACCAGGTCACGGTCACGCACCGGGACCTTCACCGCCCCGTCGTCCAGCGCTGAAGCCCCTCACCTGCATGTTCGCCCTGATGGTCGTAGGCCGGGTTCGACTCCCGGCCGGGGCGCTGCGGCCACCACCGGCCGCCTCACCAAAGGAGCAGACATGGCCAGGATCACCGTCAACGGCGACCACCACGGCGACATCAGCGGGACGACCATCTCCGGCGCCTCCGGCCCGGTCGCCCTCAACGGCGACATCCACGACGGCGGCACCCACGGCGGAGAGGACACCAGCAGCCGGACCTACTCCGGCAACGGGATGACCGTCATCGAGGGCGACAGCCACGGCACCATCTCGCGTTCCTTCTGACGCCCCCCGGCATCCAACGCCGCGGCCAGTCCTGGCGCGGACACAAGTAGCCGTATCCACGCACCTTCCGGGGCGGTCGCCTCTCGCCACAAGACCGCGACCGCCCCGGCCCTTCCTTCGCGAATCAGGAGATCAGCCATGACTGAGCGCACCTTCACTTCCCGCTCCACCGGCCCCGTCGTCCTGGGGCTGGACCTGCCCATGGGCAGCGTCCACGTGCAGGTCATCGACAACCTCACCAGCGCCCGCGTGACGCTGCGGACCGCCGACACCTCGGGGCCGGCCGCTGACGCGGTCAACGCGGCCCGCATCACCGAGAACGGCCAGGCCATCGCGGTAGAGGTCCCCAAGATCCCCGGCAACGTGATGATGCAGAGCGTCCAGGGCAACCGGATCACGCAGAGCATGGGCACCGTCTACGGGTCGGTCACCGGCATCACCATCATCAACGGCCGCGTGATCACGGGCGGTGGCGCGGACACAATGACGACGGTCAGCCCGATTGAGGCCCGGGTGGCCCTGCCGGCCAACTCCTCCCTCGCCGTGGTCTCCACATCCGCCGACGCTGTCGTGGACGGTGATGTGGAGCGTATGGAGTTCCGCTCCACCTCCGGCGACTTGCAGGTCGACGGGGCCCGGACCGTGAACGCGTCAACCACCTCCGGCGACGTGACCGTGTGGCGCGTGGCGGAGCAGATGGTGGCCCGCTCGGTCTCCGGTGACATCGCCGTGGACCTGTACAGCGGCAGCAACGCCGAGCTGAACACCACGTCGGGCGACGTGAACGTACACGCCACGCTCAAGGCCTCCGGCGCGCTGCGCGCCACCACCGTCTCCGGCGACGTGACCGTTAGCGGCGGACGCGGCCTGCGCGTCAGCGCCCACAGCGTCAGCGGCGACGTCCGCACTCGCTGACCCAAACCTTCCCTCCCGCCGGGGCGGCCGCCTCTCGCCAAAGACCGAGGCCGCCCCGGCTCCCTTCGCTCCAAAGGAGAGCACCGAGATGCGTACGTACATCGGCACACACCAGGCCGCCAGCCCGGCCGAGTTCGAGGAACTGGCGCTCGGTTTCGATGAGCTGCCCGCCGGTATCGACCGTGACCTGTTCCGTGGCCCGCTGGCCGCCGAGTCCCCCCAGGAGCGGGCGGCGCGGCTGGATGTGGCCCGGGAGGTCATCGCGGACCTGGCTGCCGAGGGGGAGGGCGGGGACGAGATCGCCGCGTGGGACGCGCTGTACGCCGACGCGCTGACCCGCACGGTGCCGTTCCTGCGCGCCACCCGCACCACCGGCCGTTCCGCGGGGACGGGGGCGGCGGCATGAGCTTCTTGACCATGAACGACCTGGCCGCACCGCTTGGGCTGCTGCGGCTGCTGGCCGCGGACTTCGCCGGCCTGCCGGCCGTGAACGTGGACGTGTCCACGATCTTCCCGAACACGCTGGAGCTCGTCAGCCACGACGACTTCGGCGCGTTCGAGGCGTGGCGCTCGGCTCTGGGCATCGAGGCGGATTCGGTGTCGTACGCGGAGCAGAGCGGTGGGCAGACCAGGGTGCTGCAGGCGGAGACCGACCACACCGGCGTCCGTCTGCGCCTGACCGCCTACAGCCACAGCCACAGCCACCAGGACAACGCGGGCGAGGTGGCGGCATGAGCCAGACTCTGACGGCCCTGGCCGCCGCGTTGCCGGTGGCGGCTGGATGGTCCCTGCACTCACTGAAGCTGCGCCGCCGGATCGAGGCGGCGCGCCGCGACCCGCTGTCGGGACTGTGGACGCGCCAGCCGTTCGAGGAGCACGCCCGTAAGACGCTGGGCGTGTGCCCGCGGGCGGTGATGGTCCTCGACCTGGACGGCTTCAAGCAGATCAACGACACCTACGGCCATGCGGTCGGGGATGCGGTGATCGCCGTGACGGGCCGGCGCCTGGCGCGGTGGAGCACCTTCTACCGCGGTGTCGCCGGACGTCTGGGCGGTGACGAGTTCGCCGCCTCGATCTGCTGCTACAGCCTGCGGGGGCTCCGTCAGGCCATGGACGACCTGGCGGAGCAGCTGCGCGCGCCGGTGGAGTTCGAGGGCCACGTGCTGTGGGTGGGGTTCTCCGCCGGGGTCGTCCGTGCCCAGCGGGACACCCGCGCGGCGGACCTGTCGCGGCTGATGCGGTGTGCGGATGAGGTCATGTACGGCGCCAAGCAGACCGGCGGCGGCTGGAGGGCCGGAGCCGACAACGCCTCTCCCGCGTACCGGACGGTCAACGGCCGTCGGGATGGCCGCCGCGGCACCAGCGCGGACCACAGCCTCGAAGGAGGGGCGCCGTGAGCCAGATCTACAGTGCGCGG
The DNA here is from genome assembly GCF_040643995.1 of Streptomyces sp. NPDC047049. Classification (NCBI taxonomy): domain Bacteria; kingdom Bacillati; phylum Actinomycetota; class Actinomycetes; order Kitasatosporales; family Streptomycetaceae; genus Streptomyces; species Streptomyces sp. NPDC047049. Next base: position 303,577 of record NZ_JBEYVM010000001.1, read on the forward strand.
GGCGCGCGGCAGATGGACGCGGCCACCGTCGCCAAGGCCAACGCCGAAGCCGACCTGCTGCGGGCCCAGGCCGCCGCCGCGACCGGCAAGGCCGACGTGGAAGTCGAACGCGTCCGGCAGGAAGCCGCGGCCCAGGCCCGCCGCGAGCGGCGCCAGGAGCGCGAGGAGAACGCGGCGGCCCGCCGGGAGCGGCGCCGGGCCGCATTTGCTCGGATCGGCGGGCAGATGGGCGCGCACCGCGTGACGCTAGTGACCGTCGCGGTCATCGCGCTGTTCGTGTCGGTGGCGCTGCCCGCGCAGATCGACTTCCTGGGCAGCCGCTGGGCGTGGCCGATGGCCGTGGCCGGCGGGGTGTCGCTGGAGTCCCTGACGTGGATGTTCGCCATCCAGGGCCAGCGCCGCGAACAGCGCGGCCTGTCCGCCGGCGTCCACCGAGCCGGAACCTGGTCGGCCGCCCTGGTGGCCGCCGGGATCAACCTGGCGCACGGCGCGGAGATGTGGGGTTTCGGCTTCGGCGTGGTCGCCGCGGTCGGTTCGCTGGCCGCGCCGGTGGCGTACGAGACCTACCGCCTGTCGGTCTCCGAGGACGACACCGACGCCAGCCCGGAGGAGATCCGGCACAACCGGCGTCGGCGGCGTCACCACCGCAAGGTGCACCGCGCCGCAACCCGGCTGCGGTGGGCCACCGTTCCGCCGATGGATGAGGCCCGTGCGTGGGAGACCGCGTGGCGGATGGTCCACGCTGCCGAACCCGGCGTCACCCGCCGGGAGCTCAAGCGCCACACCAAGCGCGCCGGGAAGGTCGCCCAGCTCGTCACCGAGCACGCCGACGCCGGGCCGCTTCCCTCGCTGGAGCTGTTCACCGGCCCCCGTACGGACGAGCCCGCGAACGGGCCGTACGAGCAGGTCAAGCCCCGTACGCCCCAACCTCCGAAGCCGACCCGTACACCGCCCGTACGGCCCGCCCGTACGGCCGCGCGGGCCGCGTCGGACAAGGCGTACGAGGAAGCGGAGCTGGAGCGTACGCGCCAGCGCGCCGAGGAGGCGTACGCGCAGTCCCTGGACGCCGGAACGCCGATCGGCCCGGCCGCGCTGGGCCGGGAGTTCGGCTTCTCCGAAGGCTGGGCCCGCAAGCGCATCAAGGCCGTAGACGAACGCCGCGCCACCGCCGCCCGCCAGGGCCTGCACCTGGTGCCCGCAGCCGCGGCACGGTGATGGCCGCACAACAGCCCAACCAGCTCTGAACTGCCCGTTCTCGTTTCAACGGGGCCCGGACGTCTGCCGGCCAAAGCGCCGTCCGGGCCCCTTCCACCTCCCGTTTCCGGAAGGAAGCAGCAGTGAATCACGACGACGACCGCGAACTGTTCAACCGGCTGGAAGCCGACATGGCCGCCGACACCGCCCACCAGGAGGGCGCGGAGGTGGTGGACCTGGGCAAGGCCCGCTCCGCCCGCGGTGCGGCCGACGAATCGCCCGCCTCCGAGCCGACCGACCGCCCGGCGGAGCCGGATCCGTCCGCCCGCGTGCTGGTGGACGGCCCCGACGTCAAGGGCCCCGGCTACCTGGGGAGGCTGATGGGCGCCAAGCGCCGGGCGATCGTCCCGGAGTGGCTGAAGTCCACCGACGAACTGAAGATCGCTGCCGCCTGGGTCGCTGGCCACTACGGCCACATGACCGGCTACCACGCCCTGCGCACCCCGGTCTACGCCGCCCGCCTGGCCTTCCAGGCGCCGCGCGGTGCCGCGAAGTTCCTCGGTGGCACGATGCGTTGGGCCTCCGATGCGGAAGGCGACCCGGTGCGCCGGGCCATGGTGACCAAGGAGGACGCTGCCACCTACCTCAAGCTCTCCCGCCAGCGTGACGGCCGCGTGCGCCTGCGCACCCTGGTGGTCATTCTGGCGTCGTTCATCGGTCTGGGGGCGGCGCTGGCGCTGTATGTGCTGGCCCCGGCCTGGCTGATGGCGGTGTCGGTGGGCGCGGTGGTGCTGGCCCTGGGCTGGGCCGGGGACGCGGCCGATGCCCCGGTCATCAACCGGGCGGTGGAGCTGCCCAAGGCCCAGAAGCTCACCTCGGACATTGTCCTGCGGGCGCTGGGAGCGCTGGGTATCCCGGCGATCAACCAAGCACAGTCCAAGGGGCGGGAGGGGTTCACGTTCACCGCGCCCATCACCCGCGACGGCCCCGGCTGGCGCGCCGAAGGGGACCTTCCCTACGGCGTGACGGTCACCGACGTGATCGAGCGGCGCGACAAGCTGGCCTCGGGTCTGCGCCGGCCGCTGGGCTGCGTGTGGCCCGAGGCGGTGCCGGACGAGCACACCGGTCGCCTGGTGCTGTGGGTGGGCGATCAGGACATGTCCAAGGCCAAGAAGCCTGCGTGGCCGCTGGCCAAGTCCGGGACGGTGGATCTGTTCAAGCCGGTGCCGTTCGGAACCGATCAGCGCGGACGCTGGGTTGAGGTCACGCTGATGTACATCGCGGGGATCATCGGCGCCATCCCCCGCATGGGCAAGACGTTCCTTCTGCGGCTGCTGCTGCTCATCGCCGCCCTGGATCCGCGGGCCGAGCTGCACACCTACGACATGAAGGGCACCGGCGACCTGGACCCCGTCGGCAACGCCGTCTCCCACCGCCACGCCGCCGGCGACGACGACGAGGCGATCGAGTACACGCTTCGCGACTTCCGCGACCTGCGCACCGAGCTGCGGCGCCGCACCAAGATGATCCGCTCCCTGCCGCGCGACATCTGCCCGGAGTCGAAGGTGACCTCCGAGCTGGCCAGCAAGAAGGAACTGCGGCTCCACCCGATCGTGATCGGAGTGGACGAGTGCCAAGTCCTCTTCGAGCACCCCAAGCACAAGGACGAGTTCGAGGAGATCGCCACCGACCTGGTCAAGCGCGGTCCCGCGACCGGGATCGTGCTGCTGCTGGCCACCCAGCGCCCCGACGCCAAGGCGCTGCCCACCGGCGTCTCCGCGAACGCCTCTGCCCGCTGGTGCCTGAAGGTCATGGGCCAGCTGGAGAACGACATGGTGCTTGGCACGTCCGCCTACAAGCGGGGCGTGCGGGCCACGATGTTCTCCTGGGCCGACAAGGGCATTCACTACTTCGTCGGCGAAGGCTCCGACGCCCGCATCGTCGGCTCCGTCTACGTCGATGGCGTCGGCGCCGAGGCCATCTCGCTGCGAGCTCGCAAGGCTCGTGAGGACGCCGGCCTGCTCTCCGGTCACGCGCTGGGCGAGGAGCCGGAGACCGAAGCGGCAGCGTATGACCTGCTGCGGGATCTGCTCGGCGTGATCCCGGCCGAAGAGGCCAAGGTCTGGAACGAAACCGTCGTGGCCCGCCTGGCCGAGCTGCGGCCCGAGGTCTACGGCGAGTGGGCCGCCGAACAGCTCACCGCAGCTCTCAAGCCCTACGGCATCGCCACCGTCCAGATCGGGCGCCGCCTCAAGGACAAGGACAAGGTCGTCAACCGGCGCGGCATCGAACGCGCCCACATCGTCGCCGCAGTAGCGGAGCGTGACGGAAACCGCGACGTCGGATGAGCCCGCGGGGCCGCTATCGCTAGCAGTAACCCTCGCTAACGTTAGCGGCCCCGCTAGCGCCCCACACCACATCTGATCAGGCTGCTAGCGGATAGCGGCCCACCTGCGGAAACCCTCGAAAACCGCCCCGGAGGCCGTTCATGACCCCCACCGCGCTCACTATCGCCTGCCTGGCGATAGTCACACTCTGTTATGCCGCTCTGTGTGCTGTCTCGCCGTTCGGCGACTGCCACAAGTGCCGCGGCTTCGGCTACGCGCTCAAGAAAGACCGCCGCGGACGGCTCCGCCCCGGCAAGACCTGCCGCCGCTGCCGAGGCGACCGCAAGCGCATCCGCGTCGGCCGTCACCTGTTCAACGTCGCCGCCCGCCTGCACCGCGACGGCACCCGCTGACACCCTCCACCACCTCACGCCAAGGAGCCCGTCGTGGCCATCACCCTCTCCCTCGTCTTCCTCTTCGGCCTGGTCCTGTTCTTCCTGCTGCGCTCCAAGAGCCTCGGCTACGGCTCGGCCTTCATCGCCGTGATGTTCGGCTTCTTCCTCGCCTCCACCGGCGCCTCCGGCCCCATCAACCAGCTCACCCACGCCGTCATCGACGCCACCAGCAAGCTGTAGGAGCCCGCCATGAACGAGCCCACCGCGCCGCGCCGCCCACCTGCGCATCATCAGGCGGCCGTCACGGTCCACCACCCCACACCGATCACACCCGCGCCCACCGCACCGCTCGTCCCCCTCCAGCCGGACAGCGTCCCCGCCGTGGCAAGCGTGGTCCTCCCGAACGGCCGGATCGTGACCGGCTACGCCATCGAGGCCGCCAAGCCCGAACCGGTCGCGGCCAAGCCGGCCGTCTCCCGGGCAGCAGCGAACATCGCCCTCGGAGGCATCGGGTTCGGTGCCGTCTGCGGCGGGCTGTTCCTGCTGACCACGTTCATCGCCGCGCTCGCCGCGCTCATCCACCAGCTCATCGTCCTAGCCGCCGTTATCTTCGGCGGCTGGATCGCCGTACAGATCTTCAGCGCCACCGGCCACCGCGCCGGCACCACCACGGTCCACATCCGCAAGGCCGTCATCAAGCGCAACCACTTCCACCACTGACTACGCCCGGGGCGGTCGCCTCTCGCCAAAGACCGCGACCGCCCCGGCCGGGCCGCCCGCCTTCCGGCAGGAGCCCGCTTCCCTGTCCCTTCGCGAAAACAGGAGACCCCTGCATGAGCCCTCCCACCGCGCTGCGGCTCGGCTCGCTGTGCACCGGATACGGCGGCTTGGACATGGCCGTACAGCAAGTGTTCGGCGGCTCTCTGGCCTGGGTCGCCGACAACGACCCGGGCGCTGCCCGCATCCTGGCCCACCACCACCCGCACGTGCCCAACCTCGGCGACATCACCGCCCTGGACTGGCGGGACGTGCCGCCCGTCGACATCGTGCTGGGCGGCTATCCGTGCCAGCCGTTCAGCTCCGCCGGCAAACGGAAAGGGACCGCCGATGCCCGGCACATCTGGCCCCACATCGCCCGTGCCCTTCGCGTTCTACGACCCCAGCTCGCGGTCTTTGAGAACGTCGCAGGGCACCTTTCCCTCGGATTCGACACCGTGCTCGCCGACCTTGCCGCCCTCGGGCTCGATGCGCTCTGGCGCACTCTTCGCGCGTCGGATGTCGGCGCCGCCCACCAGCGCAACCGCCTATTCGTCCTCGCCTGGCCTGCCGACTCCGGCAGCACGGGACTTCAAGGGCGGCGGGCAGCGCGGGCAGCTTCCGACCGCCGTCGGCTCGCTCCTGCCGACCCCGTCGACCTCGGAGAACACCGGAGCCGGACACGCGGCTCAGGGCGGGATGAACCTGCGTCACGTCGTCTCGCTGCTGCCCACCCCGCGCGCGTCGGAGAACGAGAATCGGCAGACCAGGCGCAGCCCATCGCAGGAAGCGGGCACGCACGGCAAGAGCCTGGCCGCCGAGATGGGCTCGCTCCTGCCGACCCCGCGGGCCACGGATGGCACGAAGGGCGCGGTCTCTCGCACGGAGGCGACGCACCGACGGGTGCAGTCCGGAACGGCGAATCTGCCCGAGGTGGCGCTGAGCGCGTTCCCGAAGGACCCGCCGAGTGGGGCGAGTACGCCGAAGCGGTCGCGCGGTGGGAAACGGTCCTCCAGCGCCCCGCCCCCGGGCCAGTTGACGCTGTGGGACGGCTGAGCCCCGTCTTCGTCGAATGGCTCATGGGCCTGCCTGCCGGGCACGTCACCGCCGTCCCCGGCCTGTCTCGCTCCGCGCAGCTCAAGGCGCTCGGCAACGGCGTGGTCCCGCAACAGGCCACTCACGCCCTGCGCTCCCTGCTCCACCCAGCAGGCGCTGAAGAACACGCCACAGCCGCGTAGATACGCCCGGGGCGGTCGCCTCTCGCCAAAGACCGCGACCGCCCCGGCCGGGCCGCCTGTCTTCCGGCAGGAGCCCGGTTCTCCGTCCCTTCGCAGAAACAGGAGACCTCAAGCATGACAGCAGACTGCAAGCCCCCGCGGCTCCGCAGTGCAAATCGCCCGCCCGTGGAGCGCCTACGCACCGCTCTGGCCCTGGCCACGGCCGGTGTGCCGGTACTGCCGCTGAGGGCGGGGAAAGTGCCGTTCGGCAATTGTCTCGCCTGCCACCGAAACGCCTGCGGCGGCCGGCCGAACATGAAGACCCCCGGCCCCTGCCACTGCCCCCGCCCCTGCCACGCATGGGCCGCGGCCGCCACCGACCACGCCGTTCTCACGTCCCCGGAGTGGGCGGAAGCGTGGCGTGACGCCTCGGCCGTCGCCTACCACCCCGGCGGGGCCGGGCTCGCCGTCGTCGACCTGGACGATGCCGACGCCGTCGCATGGGCCCGGCGCACGCTCCCCGCCACCCGCACCGTGCCCACCATGCGCGGTGAGCACTGGATCTACCGGGGCACCATGGGCTCGTCCAACGCGGTGCGACCCGGTGTCGACATCAAGTCGACCATGTCCTACGCCCGGTGGCTCGGGCCCGGCACCGGCACCATGACCGCCCTGCCGGACGCCGTCCGCGCCCTGACCGTGAAGGAACCCTCGACGGCCCGCCCGGCGCCGTTTTCCGTCAGCGTGCCACCAGGAGGCGGGGGCGGGGAGTGCCACCACCGCACGCCCGCCTACCTGGAGCGGGGCATCGCCATGGCTGAGCAGCGCATCACCGATGCCTCCAGTGCGGTCCACACGACCGTGTACCGGACGTTCCTCGCCGTGCTGTCCGCCCATGGCCGGTGCGGCTGCCTCACCGAAGCCCACGTCTCGCGGCTGTTCACCGCCGCGCAGGCCAAGGGCGAATCGCCCCGGCACTGCACCGACGCGTGGACCAACGCCCGCACCGCACTGGGGATGTGAGCCATGTCTGAGGACGAGAAGACGCCGGCCCGCCAGATCATCACCGACTACGCGCAAACGCACTTCCGGTACTTCCGCACCATCGACGGCACCGTCTACGCGCAGAAGAACGGCCACCCCGTGGCCCGGCCCATCCGCTCCCAGGGCACGACGGGAAGCCACCGCCAGGAACTCATGGTCGGCCTGTTCAGGGACGGGGTCGGCGTGTTCAACGGCACGGCACTCAAGGAGGCGTTGGACTTGATCGAAGCACTCGCGCTGACCGAGGACGTACAGCCCACCCACATCCGCGTGGCGCCCGGATTCGACGGGGCGACCTGGCTCGACCTGGGCCGCGACGACGGCAAGTCCGTCCGCATCCACCCCACCGGCTGGGACATCCTCACCCCCGACCCGCAAGAAGTCTGCTGGCGGCGCACCCAGCTCACCGGCGAACTCCCCCTGCCCGCCCAGGACACCAACGGCAAGGGCATCGACCAACTGCTCCGCCTGTGCAACTTCGCCAACGCAGAGACAGAGTGCCTGGCCCTCGCCTGGCTCATCGGCTGCCTAGAACCGTCCGTCCCCGTCCCAGCCCCCTTCCTCACCGGCCCCCAAGGCGCGGGAAAATCCACCGGCGGCAGGATGCTGGTGCGGATCATCGAGGGCATGAGCGGCGACCTGCGCCGCGCTCCCAAGGACGAGGAGAACATGATCACGGCCGTCGCCGCCGGATGGGTCACCGCCCTGGACAACCTCTCCCACCTGCCCCCGGACCTGTCCGACCTCATGTGCTGCATCGTCACCGGCGCCGAGAGCATCAAGCGCGCCCTGTTCACCGACGGCGACGTCGTCCGCTCCCGCTACCGGCGCCCCATGCTGCTGACCGGTATCGACGTCGGCGTCATCCGGCCCGACCTCGCCGAACGCCTCCTGCCGCTCCGCCTCGTGCGGCCCCGGGTGCGGCGAACCGAGGCAGAGCTGTGGACGGAGTACGCGGAGATCCTGCCGGCCGTACTCGGCTCCCTGCTGGACCTGACCGTCAAGGTGCGAGCCGCACAGGCGGACACCCCCACCGACCTGCGGATGGCCGACTTCGCCCACCTGTGCGCGCAGCTCGACACAGCTACCGGCTTCGGCTCGCTGGCCGCGTACCGGGCCAGCCTCGATGACCTCAACGACGACGTCATCGAAGGTGACCTGCTGGCGCAGACGGTTCTGAACCACGCGGCTGGACTCGACGCGGGTACGGAAGTCCGTATGACGTCCTCGGAGTGGCTGCACTGCCTCACAAGCCTCTACAGCGGCGAGGAGTGCCGCCCCCTGCCCAAGGGCTGGCCCACCACCGGCAAGGTCCTCTCCGACCGCCTCAAGCGGCTACAGCCGACCCTCGCCGCACGCGGCGTCCTCATCGACTGGGGCCGCACCAGCGCCGCCCGCTACATCGAGATGGCCCACCACGCGTCACTGACCCCAAACCAGCAGGAAGCGGCGTTCTGACCCGGGCCATCACGGCGCCGCACTGAACAAGCAAGAGGAGCACCCCGCGCGAGGCGTGCTCCTCTTGCTGTTCCGGCGGCTTGCCGCCGCTGCACAAGACGCGCCGCGAAGCGGCTCCTTCTTCACGTCCTGAGACGAGCCGCACCACCACAGACACCACCCCTCTTTTTCCTAAGAGAAGAGATCCTGCGTCACCCACGTCACCAGCCACCCGAACTGGTTCCCTGACCAGCGATGACAGCGGTGACGCAGACGGCAAAACCTGTGTCATCCCGCGTCACCCGCGTCACGGGTGACAGAGCTCCGCCCCGCCCCGTGACACGCCCCGAGCTGCCCGCGTCACCGCATAACCACAGGTCAGAGCCACAAATGACGTGCGTGACGCGATGACGCAGAAAACCGCCCCTCGGACAGGCGCGGGCCCCAAGAAGCCCCCGAACCAACTCCATTCGCAGGTCCAGCCTTCTTCCGGAGGTCTCAACGTGCTGACCGTCGTCGCGAGCGACCCCCAAACCCTCACCGTCCCGGAGGTCATGACCGCTCTGAGGCTCAGCCGCAGCAAGGTCTACGACCTGATCCGCTCCGGCACCCTGCCGAGCTTCACCGAGGGCCGCGCCCGCCGCATCCCCCTCGACTCACTCCGCACCTACATCCAAAACAAGCTTGAGGAGGCTGCCTGATGGCGAAGAGGCGCGCCAACGGAGAAGGCACGATCACGAAGCGCACCGACGGCCGCTATCAGGCCGCTGCGTACGTCTACCGGCCCGACGGCACACGAGTGCGGAAGTTCGTCTACGGCAAGACCCGTGAGGAGGTGAGCGGCAAACTCATCGAACTCCAGGAGAAGACCCGGCAGGGCATCCCGGCCGCCACGTCCGCTATGCCATTCGGCGACTTCCTCACCTACTGGCTCGCCGCCATCGCGCCCACCCGCCTCAAGCCCGCGACGCTCAACAGCTACGAAGGACTGTCGCGGCTCTACATCAAACCCGCGCTCGGGAAGAAGAAACTCAACCGGCTCTCCCCCACCGACATCCGGCTGTTCCTCGCGGAGTTCAAGGGCGGTTGCCTCTGCTGCCTGCGAGGAGTCGACGCGGCACGCGCCAAGGAAGACCGGACGTGCTGCGCCGTGAACAAGTGCTGCAAGCGCCGGCCGTCCGCCCGCACTGTCCAGTACGTCCACGCGGTACTGCGGTCGGCACTCCAGCAGGCCGTCCGGGAAGAGCTCATCGCACGCAACGTCGCCCGCATCGTGGAAACGCCCACCGCCGAACGCCAGGAGGTACGCCCGTTGGACGTCGCAGAGGCGAAAATCCTGCTCAGGACGGCCCGCAACCACCGGCTCTACGCCCTGTGGCTGCTTCTCATCTCCACCGGCCTGCGCCGCGGGGAAGCCCTCGGCCTCACCTGGTCGGACATCGACCTGAACTCCGGACAGCTCCGGGTCCGGCGCAACCTCCAGCGCATCAAGCGCGAACTGCTCTTCGGCACACCGAAAACGGCTCGGTCACTCCGGACGGTGTCCCTGCCGAAGAGGTGCGTGGATGCACTCATCGCCCACCAGGCGCAGCAGGAGCAGGAGCGGAAGGTGGCCGGCGCCAAATGGCAGCCGGTCCCCGGCCACCCGAACGGCCTGGTCTTCACCACCGCCACCGGCCGGGCCACGGACCCCCGCAGCCTCAACCGCATGCTCACGATCCTCTGCCGAGATGCCAAGGTGCGCCGCGTACGGGTGCACGACCTCCGGCACACCTGCGCCTCCCTGCTGCTGGCCCAGAGGGTCGACGCCCGCACGATCATGGAGACGCTGGGCCACAGCACCATCACGATGACCCTGGACACCTACGCGCACGTCATGCAGACCACTCTCAAGGCGGCGGCCGACCGGATGGACGACGCCCTGGGGATGGACGACCTGGGGGACGGCGAGGAGGACGATCCGGGGTGTTCGTCGGCCGCGTGAGGGGCGACGCGTCCCGCGTTGATGTCAGCCGCTGATGTCAAAGGCCCCCTGGACTATATCCAGGGGGCCTTTGACCTGTGTGCGCTCGGCAGGATTCGAACCTGCAACCTTCTGATCCGTAGTCAGATGCTCTATCCGTTAAGCTACGAGCGCTTGGCTTTCCGGCGGTTTTTCTTGCCGGTCGGCGTTGCGGGAACAACATTACATGACCTGCGCCGTGAGGCGAAATCCATTGCTCGCAGCACCTCTGACCTGCGGAAACGTGTCTCTGGGGAGGCTCGGGGGGCTAATCGGGCCAGGGGGAGTCCTCGATGATCCGGACGAAGTTCGGGCGGGTGGAGCCCTCTTCGAAGCGGTCCAGGACGTCCGCCTTCACATTGCCGAAGGCGGCCTGGGGGCGGTGGGCCAGGCCGGCGTGGAAGGCGTGGAGGATGCGGCGCTTGAAGTCGGGGCGCGGGTGGGCGGCGATGACGGCCTCGCGGGTTTCCGGCGGGAGGGTGTCGTAGCCGATGCCGAGGACGCCGAGTTCGACGCCGGCTGTGACGAGCGCCACTTCCGGGGCCATGTGGTGCGGGATTTCCGGGGTGGTGTGCAGGGCGATGCCCTCCCAGACCAGGCGGGCGCGGTCCGCGGGGATGCCGCGGGCGGTCAGGAAGGCGCGGGCCTCGTCGGCGCCGTCGAGCTCGAAGCGCTGCTGGGAGGTGCGGAGCTTCTCGGTGAGGCCGAGGCCGTGGAAGAGCGCTCCTATGTACAGCAGCTCCGGGTCGAAGGCCAGGCCGTGCCGGCGGCCGTGGTGGGCGCCGAAAACGTAGACGCGGCGCCTGGCTGGCGTCGATCCCTCCGGCGGGTGACCCGGGCGCCGCGTGAAGGAGCCGCGGGGGGAGGGAGGAAAGATCACTCCGCTGGCGCGGCGAGCGGGTTGCGTCTGCGGGGAGAAAGTCGCTTCGCGGGGGCTGGAAGATCGCTTCGGGGGCGCGGAAAAGCGTTCAGGCCCCGGTCGGTGAGGACCGGGGCCTGAACGAAGAAGAGCGGAGGCGGAGGGATTTGAACCCTCGATGGGGGGTAAGCCCCAAACCGCATTAGCAGTGCGGCGCCATAGACCGGACTAGGCGACGCCTCCACACACCCCACGCGTGCAGGCACGCTGTGGTGTGTCCAGATGATGGCACAGCCCCCAGGGCTGTCACCAATCGCCCCCTACGGTACTAGGCGCGCGGGCCGGCGGGCAAAGACGTTCCTGCAGCGCAACGTCGGGGGCGGCAGCGCGTTAGAAGTGTCGGGGCCCGTGGCGGCTCGCGTCGTCGTGCGCCCCCGGCGTGTACGTACCGCGTACCGCCCCGCACTCGCCTCCCTGGAGCCCGTGATGCCGCACCGCCGGACGTCATCCCTCTTCGCCGCGGCCGCCAGCGCCGCCACCACGGCCGTCACCCGCCTGACCGCCACCACAGCCGCCGCGGGCCGCGTCTCCGCCACCGCCGCCGTGTCCGTCGTCTCCGTCAGCGCGGCGCTGGTCCTGGCGGCGCCCGCCGCGTCGGCCGCCCCGATCCCGTTGCGGCACCACTGGTCCGGGGGCGGCATCACGGGCATGGGGCACCGCACGGCCGCCGCCCGCCCGGGCCGCACCGAGCACGGCAGACACGTTGATCACGGCAGACCCGTTGACCACGGCAGACCCGTTGACCACGGCAGACCCGTGGAAGACGACGCACCTCTCGATCACCGCGCGCCTGCCCATCACTACGCGCCCCTCGATCACCGCGCCCCCGCCGGTCACGAGGCCCCGGTCGGTCACCGCATCCCCACACCCGTTCGTCACGGCGCGCTTCTCGGCCACGGCACCACCGCCGATCACGGCACCACCGCCGGCCACGACACACCCCTCGGCCACAGCACACCCACCGGCCACAACGCACCCCTCGGCCACGGCGCGTCCCCCGGCCGCAGCACGTCTATCGGCCACGGCACGTCCGCCGGCCACGGCGCACCGGTTTCCCGCCGTACCCCCGTCGACCACCTCACCGTCACCGTCCACGACTCCGGTTCGGCGGACGGCAACGGCACCTTCGAGCTGTACTGCCACCCCGGCGGCGGCAACCACCGTCACATCAAGGGCGCCTGCGCCAAGCTGGACGGGATGACGAAGTGGGGCAAAGACCCGTTCGCACCCGTACCGCAGGGCGTGAACTGCACGATGATGTACGGCGGCCCGGCCACCGCGCATGTCACCGGGACCTGGGCGGGACGTCCCGTCAACGCGGATTTCCGGCGCACCAATGGGTGTGAGATCAGCCGCTGGGGCCGGTTCGAACCCCTGCTCCCGTCGACCAGTTCCTGACCCGGTTCGTGCCGTAGTAGCGCGCCAGGTCAGGACGAGGGGCACATGTCGGGCGTGCGGTGAGTCGCACAAGCCCGTGGCATTACCTCCTCGTCATCCGCCTCCGCGCCTGGGGCAAGTGCCCGTAGACTCCATTCCAGCGATCCGCCACGGTGGGTCGGCAAGGTGCGGTAACAGGGAGGAAGCGTCGTCGTGAGCAGCAGGCCATCCCGAGGCGCTGCTCGCCTCGCAGCCATACTCGACGCCCTCCCCGACGCGCTGTTGCTCGTCAACTGCAACGGCACGGTCGTCAACGCCAACTCCATCGCGCTGGAGACCTTCGAGGCGCCGGGCACGGCCCTGGTGGGGCGCGGGCTGCTCGATCTGCTGCCCTCCTTCGACTCCAAGCGCATCCCGGGCTCCATGCGGCGCCGGGACGAGGACACCGAGGGCGGCCGGACGAAGCCGACCCGCATGGTCGCGCGGCGGACGGACGGGACCGAGCTGCTGGTCGAGGTGACCAGCGCCAACCTGGAGGACGGGCGCACCCCGTACGAGTCCGCCTTCGAGGCCGCGTACGCCGATCACCGCAATGGCTACACGGGCAATGAGCTGCTGATGCTCGTCGTCCGTGACCTGACCGGGACGCTGGACACCGAGACCGAGCTGGCCCGCCAGCAGCGGCAGACCGAGATGATCCTGCGGGCGGCGGCCGAGGGCGTGGTCGGGGTGGACGCCGAGGGCAAGGTCGTCCTGGTCAATCCGTCCGCCGCGCAGATTTTGGGGTTCCGGGCGAGCGAGCTGGGCGGCAAGGAGCTGCACCCGCTGATCCACCACTCGCGGGCGGACGGCTCGGCACTGCCGTGGGAGGAAACCCCGCTGGCCGACACCCTCAAGTCCGGGCGCAAGCACCGGGTGCGCGGGCAGGCGCTGTGGTCGAAGGACGGGCGGGCGGTGCCCGTCGATCTGACGACGGCGCCGGTGCGGGACGGCGATCAGCTCGTCGGCGCGGTGATGACCTTCACCGACCGCCGTGCGTTCGACTCGCTGGCGGCCCGCCACACCCAGCTGCTGGCGGTGCTCGACCAGGCGCTGCGCGGGCCGCTGGAGGAGCTGAAGGGCGAGCTGGGCACGCTCGCCTCCGACCCGGCCGGCCAGCTCTGGCCCGAGGCGAACCAGATCCTGCACCACCTCGCGGCCGGCCACGCCCGGATGACGACGCTGGTGGACAACGTCCTGAGCTATCAGCGGCTGGACTCCGGCAAGGAAAAGCTCAACCGCACGAAGGTTTCGCTGGACGGTGTGGTCGCGGCGGGCGTGGAGGGCGCGATCGAGCTGATCGGTCCCGGCCGGGCGCAGTTCGCGGTGCATGCGCCGCCGATAGAGGCGACGGTCGACGCGGAGCGGATCGCCCAGGCGCTCTCCCATCTGATCGCGGATGTCGCGGGCGTGGACTCGACGGGCCGGATGCCGGCCGGTGAGGCTGCCGTCGGCGGGCGTTCGGGGCCGATTCCCGGCGATTCGACGATCGTGGTGGCGGCGGCCAAGCGCGGCGATGTCGTACGGATCGAGGTGCGCGGGCCGTTCGGCGGCGGCGACCCGGTCCATGAGCCGATCGTCCGCGGGATCGTGCGCAAGCACGGCGGGCTGATGCAGACGCACGAGGTGCCCGGCGGCGGGCCCGGCGCGGGCGGAAGTGCGTATGTGCTGGAGCTGCCGGTGGTGGCGGACGGCACGACGGTGGACGGCGCGACGAGCGGCGCGGACCGGGCGGACGGGCCGACCGGCAATGAGACGACGGTGATGCCGGTACCGGCTGCCCATGCGCGGGGCACCCGGGGCAATGCGGCGGACACGGGCGAGGGCGCGGATGCCGGCTCGGGCAACGGCACCGGCTCGGGTCCGGGTACCGGCTCGGGCAACGGCGAGCAGGGGCCGGGGGGCGACGGGCACGAGGGCGGCGACGAGGGCCGCCCCGGTGGTGACGGCGGTTCCGGTGGGTCCGGCGGTCCTGGCGGTTCCGGTGGGACCGGTGGTGGGGCCGGCGGACCGCTCGGTGGCGGTGGCGCGGAGCGCGGCGTCGTGGTGCCGGATCAGGCACGCGGGGCACAGCCGACCGGTCGTCGCCGTGCGCGGCACTCGGGCGCGGAGCAGGGCGCGGAGCACGGCACGCACCCGGGCACGGGGCCGGGGGCCGGTGTGGCGCACGGTGCCATGGACGACGGTGGGACGGGGACGGGCGGAACGGGTCCCGGGGCGGCCGAGGGCGGCCGTGGGGCTCATCCGCCGCACGGTGACGGCGCGCCGGGTACGCAGGGCGGCCGGCCGGCGGGCGGTACGGGGCTGCCGCCGGGCATGACGGGCGCCGAGTCCGTGCCGCCGACCGGACGGCGCCGGGGGCGGCAGGACGCCACGGAGGGCGGCGGGCTGCCCGCGCTCCCCTCCGGAACGAGTCAGACGTCGGGACCGGGGCAGCAGCCGGGACACGGTCCGGTGGCGGGCCCGCAGGGTGGGCCGGCGGCCGGCCCCCAGGGGCCCGCGGCGACGCCGTCGGCCAACGGGCAGGCCTCGGCTCCGGTTCCCGCACAGGGGTCGGCTCCGGTTCCTGCCCGGCCGCTTCCTGCCCGTCCGCAGATTCCCGGGCAGGCCTCGGCCCCGGTCCCCGCGCAGGGATCGGCTCCGGTTCCGGGACAGGCCCCGGCTCCGGGCGGGCCGCATGTTCCCGGTCAGGCGCCGGCTCCGGGCGGGCCGCAGGGCCTCGGTCCCGTACAGCCGAGCGGGCGGCGGGCGCGCCGGGCGCTGGCCGAGGCGCCCGAACGGTCCGCGCAGGGTGACCGGGAGCGGGCATCGGCGGCCGCTGCCTCCGGGGCACAGCCCGGTGCACGTGCCGCCTTCGCGCTGCCGCCTGCCGCGGCGGACCGCACCCCGCAGTCGCTGCCCGCGACCGCCGACCAGGTGCCCGCACAGGCCGGTCCGCACGAGGCCGCCGTTGCGCACGAAACTGCCGGTCCGCAGGAGGCCGCCGGGACGGGACGCCGTCGGGCGCGCCGTCCGGTGGCCAACGGTCCTGAGCAGGCGATGGCCGGCGGACAGCCGGAATACGCGCTGGAAGCGGGCGTCAACTCCGGTGCGGCGCAAGGCGGGTGGGAGGGCGAGCCGACCGGCCGGCGACGGGCCAGACGGGCCGCGGCCGAGGAGCGGGCGGCGGCCGCCATGGCCGATTCCGAGTCGTCCGGCACGTTCGTGGCGGGCCCGGAAGGGCTCGTGGCGCAGCACAACGAGTCGGCGGAGGCGACGGGTACGGCCACCGGCACGGCGCCCGGGATCGCCACGGCCACCGGCACGGCGCCCGGGATCGCCCAGGGCCAGGCTCAGGCCCAGACGCCGGCCCAGACCCAGGCCCCGGAGGCGAGTGCGCCTCAGGTGCCCAACGCGCCCCACGGCCCCGCCACCACCCAAGACTCCCAGCGCACCCAGACCCCCCAGGCGCCCGGCGCTCCCGCTCCCACCGGCCGTCGGCGCGGCCGCCCCAGCCCCGCCGAGGAGGCCGCGGGGCAGGCGCCCGTACCCCCGCGGGGCGGCCCCGCCGCCGCCCCGCACCGTCAGCCGCTGCCGCCCGCCGCCGAGGACGACGCGCACGCCGCGGGACACTCCCACGGGCGGGCGTTCAGCGTGCGCACGCTCGGGCAGGGCGTGCCGTTCACCCAGCAGATCGCCGACCAGCAGCGCGGGCAGGTGCCGCCGGGCAGCACGCCCCCGGGCAGTCCGCCGCCCGGCAGCACACCGCCCGGCGGCACGTCCGCGGGTTCGGGCCGCCGCCGTAAGCTCGCCGCGCCGCCGCAGGAGGGCGCCCCCGCCGGGTCGATGCCGGCCGAGGCGCGTCCGCACCCCGGTGCGCCGCAGCCTCAGCAGCAGCCCGGACCGCCGGCTGGGCACCAGGCCCCCGCCCAGCCGCAGTCCCCGCCGCAGCCGCATCTGATGGATGCCGGTGAGGGGCGGGCCTTCGCCATCTCCGCGCCCGACGAGGGCAGCGAGGGCCCCGAGCCGCTGGACGGCCCGAACGGCGCCATAGAGGTGGTGGACCGTCAGCCCCTGCCGATGGACGACGAGTTGCCGCCGGAGCCGCTGGACAACCCGCGCCGGCTGCTGGTCTGGCCGGCGCCGGACGTCGCCACCCAGCAGGCGCTCAGCGACCGCGGCTACCGCCCCGTCATCGTCAACTCCCGCGAAGAGGTGGACGCCCAGATCGCCGCGTACCCGGCGGCGCTCTTCGTCGACCCGCTGACCGGGCCGATCACCCGCACCGCGCTGCAGTCACTGCGCCAGGCGGCGGGGGCGGCCGAGGTCCCGGTGCTGGTGACCGCCGGTCTGGGGCAGGCCACCCGGGAGGCCGCGTACGGCGCGGACCCGGCGGTCCTGCTCAAGGCGCTGGCCCCGCGCGACAGTGAGGTCCACCCGCCGCGGGTGCTGCTGATCGAGGAGAACGACGCCATCGCGGGCGCCCTCACCGCCTCGCTGGAGCGGCGCGGGATGCAGGTCGCACGGGCCGGCGGCGACGCCGACGCGGTCACCCTCGCCACACAGATGCGGCCGAATCTGGTCGTGATGGACCTGATGCAGGTACGCCGCCGTCGGGCCGGGATCGTCGACTGGCTGCGCGCCAACGGCCTGCTCGACCACACGCCGCTGGTCGTCTACACCTCCGCCGACATGGACCCGGCGCAGCTGCCGCGGCTGGCGGCCGGCGAGACGGTGCTCTTCCTCGCCGAGCGCTCCACGAGCGCCGAGGTGCAGGCCCGGATCGTCGACCTGCTCGCCAAGATCGGCACGAACTGACCCGTACCGAGTGAGCTGCCCGCGGCGGGCGGTGGGCGGCGGCCGGACCCCCTGCCGCTGCCCGCCGCCGGCCGCCGTCGTCCGGCCGCCCTGGCTCAGGCCAGCAAGGTCACATCCAGCTCGCCGTCCGCGTACTGCCGGCGCAGCACCTTCTTGTCGAACTTCCCCACGCTCGTCTTCGGCACCGACGGAATCACCGCCCACCGCTCCGGCAGCTGCCAGCGCGCGATCCGCTCACCGAGGAACGCCTTCAGCTCCTCGTACCCGATGGTCGCGCCGTCGTTGAGCACCACCGTCGCCAGCGGCCGCTCGCCCCACTTGTCGTCCGGTACGGCGACCACCGCGGCCTCCGCGACATGCGGATGGGCCATCAGATGGTTCTCCAGCTCGACCGAGGAGATCCATTCGCCGCCGGACTTGATGACGTCCTTGGCGCGGTCGGTCAGCGTCAGATAGCCGTTGGGGGTGATGGTGCCGACGTCGCCGGTGCGCAGCCAGCCGTCGGGGCTGAACTTGTCCTCGGGGCGCAGCGGGCCGCTCTGTGCGCCGCCGTAGTAGGCGCCGGCGATCCACGGGCCGCGGACCTCCAGTTCGCCCGCGGCCTGGCCGTCACAGGGGAGCTGTTCGCCGCCGGGGCCGATCAGCCGCGCCTCGACGGAGGCGGGGAAGCGGCCCTGGGTGGCGCGGTAGGCCCACTCGTCGTCGCCGCTGACCCCGGCCGGCGGGTGGGCGACGCTGCCCAGCGGGGAGGTCTCGGTCATGCCCCAGGCGTGCACGACGCGGATGCCGTGCCGCTCCTCGAAGCCGCGCATCAGGGCGGGCGGGCAGGCGGAGCCGCCGATGACGACCGTCCGCAGACAGGCGACATCCCGTTTCGTGGCGTCGAGTTCGGCGAGCAGACCCTGCCAGATGGTGGGCACCGCGGCGCCGATGGTGGGCCGTACGGTCTCGATCATCTCGGCGAGCGGCGCGGGCTGCAGGAAGCGGTCCGGCATCAGCAGCGAGGCACCGGCCATGAAGGCGGCGTGCGGCAGGCCCCAGGCGTTGACGTGGAACATCGGCACGACGGGCAGGGTGATGTCGCGCGAGGTGAGCGCGAACGCCTCGGCGGTGTTGACCTGCATCGAGTGCAGATACAGCGAGCGGTGGCTGTAGAGCACGCCCTTGGGGTCGCCGGTGGTCCCCGAGGTGTAACAGAGGGCCGCGGCCTCCCGCTCGTCGGTCTCCGGCCAGTCGTAGCTCTCCGGCCGCCCGGCGATCAGCTCTTCGTAGTCGTGCACCCGCGCCGGGCCGCCCGCCACCAGGGAGCGGTCGCCGGGGCCGACGACGACGATGTGCTCGACGTTCGGCAGCTGCGGCAGCAACGGGGCGAGCAGCGGCAGCAGACTGCCGTTGGCGAGCACGACCCGGTCCTCGGCGTGGTTGACGATCCACACCAACTGCTCGGCGGGCAGCCGCAGATTGAGCGTGTGCAGCACCGCCCCCATGGAGGGGATCGCGAGATAGGCCTCCAGGTGCTCCGCGTTGTTCCACATGAGGGTGCCGACCCGTTCCTCGTCGGCGACCGACAGCTCCTCGCGCAGCGCATGGGCCAGCTGCGCGGCCCGGCGGCCGACCTCGGCGAAGCTGCGCCGGTGCGGATCTCCCTCGGTCCAGGTGATGACCTGCGACTCACCATGAACCGTCGCCCCATGGGCCAGGATTCGCGAGACGGTGAGCGGTACGTCCTGCATCGTGCTGAGCACCGGGTGCCTCCGCTTTGTTACGGGCGGGTAGTGGTGCTGCGATTGTCAGCGCATACCGATCGGTATGTCACGCCCTCCGAGGTGTGTTCTTACCCTCTCGTGCAGGAATGCGGCCATCAGCGGGCCACACCTGGGCGCATGGCATGGAGCCGCGAGCCCCCTTGTTGCGTTGCGCGCCTGGTGACGGTCCTGCACTCGGGTGGCCGCTCCCTCACACCCCTGCCCCCTCACCCCCTCCGCTCAGCCGCCGGAGTCACCGCCTGGAGGACCAGGACCGACAGATCGTCCTCGACCGGGCCGGTGCCGAAGTCGTGGGCGGCGCGCCGTACGTGTTCGGCGAGGGCCTTGGCGCCCAGGCCCATGCCGTCGCGCATCACCTCGATCAGGCCGTCGTTGTCGTCCAACTGCCAGTTGCCGCAGCGGCGTTCGGTGACGCCGTCGGTGACGCACAGCAGTGTCTCGCCCGGTGCGAGGGCGAAGGAGCTGGCGTGGAATTCGGTGCCCTCGTCGATGCCCAGCAGCATCTGGGGGTCGGAGGCCGGCTCCACGGCGCCGTCGACGAACATGTGCAGCGGTGGCGGGTGGCCGGCGCTGGCGACCGTGCAGCGGGCCCCGGGGACGCCCGTATCGACTTCCAGCTCCCCGTACAGCAGGCTCAGGAAGCGGGAGGTGGCCTGCTCGCCGCCCAGTTCCACCGCCTCCGCGCTCTCCTCGGCCATGGCCAGATTCAGCCTGCCGAGCACCGACTCGACGCCATGGCCCTCTCGGGCCAGCAGCCGCACCAGATGGCGGGCGAGGCCGGTGACGGACATCGCCTCGGGGTCCTTGCCCTGGACGTCCCCGAGCAGGAAACACCAGCGGCGGTCGCCCATCGGGAAGACGTCGTAGAAGTCGCCGCCGACGGTCTGCCCCTCGCCGTGCGGCTCATAGACGATCGCGGTGTCGACGCCGGGGATGCTGGCGAGCGTGGCGGGCAGCTGCCGCCGCTGGAGCGCCAGGCTGATCGTGGTCTGCCGGGTGTACTGGCGGGCGGTGTACACGGCCTGGGCGACCCGTCGTGCCACGTCCTCGACCATCCGCACCACGGTGTCGGTCATCTGGAGGTGCCCCGCCCGGCCGAGCAGCAGCATGCCCTGGTCGGTGTCGCGGGCGACCAGGGGGAAGGCCAGCGCGGAACCGCCGGAGGGGGCCGCACCGGCGCATTCCGGCCAGGGCCAGGGGGTGCCGGCGGTGCGGATGATGTCGGACGGCTGCTCCCGTTCCAGCTCTGCGCGGAGCGGGGTGATCCGCCGCTCGTCGACGTGCCAGACCCGCGACAGCTGGACCCCGCCGCCCTCCGTGGTGAGCCAGATGGCGCACCAGTCGGCGAGCCGGGGCACCAGCAGCTGGGCGGCGAGCGCGGTGACCATGTCCTGGTCGAGCTGCCCGGCCAGCAGCTCGCTGGTCTCGGCGAGGAAGGACGGGCCGCCGCGGTCGGCCCATTCGGCGGCGAACCCGCGCGGGCGGCCGCGCGGCGTCACGGGGTGGCCCAGGCGTACGGGAGGCTCGGTGCCGTGCGACTCGCGGCGGGGCGCGGCGGGCGCGGCGCGGGCACGCAGCGGCTCGCCCTCGGTGGCCTCCAGGCGGAACCAGACGGTCTTCACCGCATGGCGGTAGGTCACGCCCCAGGACTCCGCCAGCGCGCTCACCAGCTGGAGTCCGAACCCCGGCTCTCCGGTGCGGGCGTCGGCCCCGCCGCGTACGCCCCGGGCGGGGTGGCGGTCGGAGACCTCCACCACGACGCCCACCTTGGCCGGGCGGCGCTCCCCGTCGTTCTCGGCGGCGGCCGGCCCGTCGTGCTCCAGGCGGCAGGTCACGTCGATGTCGGTACCGGCGTACATCACGGCATTGGTGACCAGCTCGCTGGTGAGCAGGACGACATCGTGGATGAGCTCGGCGCTGATCGCCGCCGCACCGGGGCCTGCCGTGGCGGGCGGGGCCGTCGCCCGCTCGGTGAGCAGCGCGCGCACGAATTTACGTGCGCCGGCGGCCGCGAGCTGGTTCGCGGGCAGCCCTTTCCGGGACACGGATTCCGTCGTGTACGGGGAGGACAGCGCTACCACTGCGCCCCCTGAATATGCCGGGAAAAACTGATTACAAGCGCTTTATACTATGTCATATCTGCCCAAATGGATCACCCTGCTCGACTGGCTTCTCCGCAAACGATCGTTGGGGGGATGGTGTGCCATGGCGCTCGACCCGGCCCGGCCCGAGTCCGCTTCCCCGCCCCCGGAGCCTCCCGAGCCCACTGAGCCCCCACAGCCCCCCGTCCCCCGGCACGACGGGCAGTGGGTACGCACCAGTGAGCTACGGCCTCTCCTCGCGGCGATGATGGCGCTGCGGGACGGGGATTTCACCGCACATGCGGATATCCCTCAGGACGGCTTCTCCACGGACGGCGTGGTGGCCGATATGACGGGCGTCCTCAACCAGATCACCGCCCGCAACGCCCATCTCGCCTCTGAGCTGCAACGCGTACGCAGCGAGATCATCCGGCAGGGCCGGCTGGACGAGCGGATCTCCGCCAGCCCCGGCCAGGGGACCTGGACGACGAACATCGAGGCGGCCAACACCGTGCTCCAGGCGCTGGTGGTCCCGCTCGCCAAGGCCACCCGGGTACTGGACGCGGTGGCCGACGGCGACCTGACCCAGCGGGTCGATCTGCACGACGGCAACCGCGCGCTCCGCGGCGATCTGCGCCGGCTGGGCAGCGGGGTGAACCGCATGGTCGACCAGCTGTCGCTGTTCACCGGCGAGGTCACCCGGGTCGCCCGCGAGGTCGGCACCGAGGGCCGGCTCGGCGGCCGGGCCAAGGTCCAGGGGCTCTCCGGCGACTGGCTCCATGTGACCGAGGCGGTCAACACCATGGCGTCGCGGCTGACCGCGCAGGTCAGGGACATCGCCGTGGTCACCACCGCGGTGGCCACCGGCGACCTGACCCAGCAGGTGACCGTCGAGGCCACCGGCGAGCTGCTGGAGCTGAAGCTCACCGTCAACAAGATGGTCGACCAGCTGCGGGCCTTCGCCGACGAGGTCACCCGCGTCGCCCGCGAGGTCGGCACCGAGGGCCAGCTCGGCGGCCGGGCCCAGGTCAGGGGCGTCTCCGGGGTCTGGAAGGACCTCACCGACAACGTCAACTTCATGGCGTCCAACCTGACCTGGCAGGTCCGCAACATCGCCCAGGTCACCACGGCCGTCGCCAACGGCGACCTGAGCCAGAAGATCACCGTGGACGCCCGGGGCGAGATCCTGGAACTGAAGTCGACGATCAACACGATGGTCGACCAGCTCTCCGCCTTCGCCGACGAGGTCACCCGCGTCGCCCGCGAGGTCGGCACCGAAGGGCGGCTGGGCGGCCGGGCGCAGGTCAGGGGCGTCTCCGGGGTCTGGCGGGACCTCACCGAGAGCGTCAACTTCATGGCGGACAACCTGACCTCCCAGGTCCGCAACATCGCCCTGGTCGCCACCGCCGTCGCGGAGGGCGACCTCGGCAAGACGATCACCGTGGAGGCCAAGGGCGAGATCCTGGAGCTCAAGACCACGATCAACACCATGGTCGACCAGCTCTCCGCCTTCGCCGACGAGGTCACCCGCGTCGCCCGCGAGGTCGGCACCGAAGGCAACCTCGGCGGTCAGGCGCAGGTCAGGGACGTCTCCGGGGTCTGGAAGGACCTCACCGACAACGTCAACTTCATGGCGCTCAACCTGACCTCCCAGGTCCGCAACATCGCCCAGGTCACCACGGCCGTCGCCAACGGGGACCTCTCCAAGAAGATCGACGTCGACGCCCGCGGCGAGATCCTGGAACTGAAGGACACGGTCAACACGATGGTCCAGCAGCTGCGGGCGTTCGCGGACGAGGTCACCCGCGTCGCCCGCGAGGTCGGCACCGAGGGCCGGCTGGGCGGCCGGGCCCAGGTCCACGGCGTCTCCGGCGTGTGGAAGAACCTCACCGACAACGTCAACTTCATGGCGGACAACCTGACCTCCCAGGTCCGCAACATCGCCCAGGTCGCCACCGCCGTGGCCAAGGGCGACCTGTCCAAGAAGATCGACGTCGACGCCCGCGGCGAGATCCTGGAACTGAAGACGACCATCAACACGATGGTCGACACCCTCTCGTCGTTCTCGTCCGAGGTGACCCGCGTCGCCCGCGAGGTCGGCAGCGAGGGCCAGCTCGGCGGCCAGGCCCGCGTCGAGGGCGTCTACGGCACCTGGAAGCGGCTGACCACCAGCGTCAACGAGCTGGCGCTGAACCTGACCACGCAGGTCCGGGCGATCGCCGAGGTGGCCAGCGCGGTCACCCAGGGCGATATGTCCGGCTCGATCACCGTGGACGCCCAGGGCGAGGTCGCGGCCCTGAAGAACAACGTCAACCTGATGGTCGCCAACCTCCGCGAGACCACCCGCGCCAAGGACTGGCTGGAGTCCAACCTCGCCCGTATCGCCAGCCTGATGCAGGGCCACCGCGACCTGGTCGAGGTCGCCGACCTGATCCTGCGCGAGCTGACCCCGCTGGTGAATGCGCAGTTCGGCGCGTTCTTCCTGGCGGAGGCGGGCGCCGAGCCGGGCGAGGGCCTGGAGCTGATCGCCGGTTACGGCACCGGCCAGCCCGAGGGCCGCCGCTCGCTGCCGAGGCTGCGGCTGGGCACCCCCGGCTGGGGCCTGATCACCCAGGCCGCCATGGAGAAGAAGCGCATCGTCGTCGACGCCGTCCCGCCCGACTACATCACCATCAGCTCCGGGCTCGGCGCCGCGGCCCCGGCCAGCCTCGTCATCCTCCCGGTCCTCTTCGAGGACCAGGTGCTCGGCGTCATCGAGCTGGCCTCCTTCAGCCGGTTCAGCGAGGTCCACCTCGCCTTCATCGACCAGTTCGTGAACACCATCGGCGTCTCGATCAACACCATCATCGCCAACTCCCGTACGGAGTCGCTGCTGTCGGAGTCCCAGCGGCTGACCGCCGAGCTGCGCCAGCGCTCCGACGAACTCCAGCTGACGAACGCCGAGCTGGAGGAGAAGGCGGCTCTCCTCGCCACCTCCTCCCAGTACAAGTCGGAGTTCCTGGCGAACATGTCGCACGAGCTGCGCACCCCGCTCAACTCCCTGCTGGTGCTCTCCCGCCTCCTCGCCGACAACCCCGACGGCCGGCTCTCCGCCCAGGAGGTGGAGTTCGCCGTCACCATCCACCGCGCGGGCTCCGACCTCCTCCAGCTCATCAACGACATCCTCGACCTGTCGAAGATCGAGGCCGGCCGGATGGACGTCCACCCCAAGGCCCTGCCGCTGATCAAACTCCTCGACTACGTCCGCGCCACCTTCCGGCCGCTCACCGTCGACCGCGGCCTCACCTTCGACGTCAAGGTCGGCGAGAACGTCCCCAAGGAGCTCTTCTCCGACGAACAGCGCCTCCAGCAGATCCTGCGCAACCTCCTGTCCAACGCCGTGAAGTTCACCTCCTCGGGCAGCGTGGAACTCATCGTCCAGCGCGTCCCCGGCACGGAATTCGAGGAGGAATCCCTCCGCACCGCCGACGACGTCATCGCCCTCTCCGTCAAGGACACCGGCATCGGCATCTCACCGGAAAAACTCGACGGCATCTTCGAGGCGTTCCAGCAGTCCGACGGCACCACCAACCGCAAATACGGCGGCACCGGCCTCGGCCTGTCCATCAGCCGCGATATGGCCGCGCTGCTCGGAGGCCGGATCATCGCCGAGAGCGAGCCGGGCGTCGGCTCGACCTTCACCCTGTATGTGCCCGCGCGCTACACGGGCCCCTTCCCCGCCCCGAGCCCCACCGCCGCCATCCGCCCCGCGGACAGCACCGCACAGGCCGGCCCCGCCCGCCCGGTCCTGGCCGAACAGCTCACGGCCACGCCGCCCGGCCCGACCGCGACCACCCCGCGGAGCAGCCCTCCCGGCAACGTCAGTGATGTCTTCCCCACCCAGGGGGCACAGGACCAGGCCCCGCATCCGGAGCAGCACCCGGACCAGCACCCGGGTGCCCCCTCCCCCGACGGCGGCGATGTCACCTGGCCCGAGACCACCCGCCTCAGGGACTGGCTCAGCGGACGCCCCGGCGAGGTGCTGGCCAACCGCCGCATCCTCATCGTCGACGACGACATCCGCAATGTCTTCGCGCTCACGCACGTACTGGGCCGGGTCGGGATCAGCGTCAAATACGCCGAGAACGGCCGCGAGGGGCTGGAGGTCCTTGACCGGACACCGGATGTCTCGCTGGTGCTGATGGACATCATGATGCCCGAAATGGATGGTTACGAGATGATCAAGGCGATCCGACAAGCACCTCGATTCGCCGACCTGCCGGTCATCGCGCTCACCGCGAAGGCCATGCCGGGCGACCGCGAAAGGGCGATCGAGAGCGGGGCCAATGACTACATCCCCAAGCCGGTGGATGTGGACCGCCTGCTGTCCGTGATCTGCGGCCTTCTGGACCCGCAGGAGGGCAAGGCGGTTCCGCACCGGGAGGCGGAACCGCATCCGGAGGCGGAACCGCATCCGGAGGCCGGTCCGGTCCCGCTCCCGGAGGCCGTCGGCCTTGAGGACGCCGGCCCGGAGGGCGCGGGCCAGGCCACCGAGGGCACCGGCCAGGACGCCGAGGGCAACGGCCAGGACGGACGGGGAACAGCAGCCGGGGAGCAATCATGACGACCGCACCGGACACCTCATCCAGCATCCTCATCGTCGACGACATGGAGGAAAACCTCGTCGCACTGGAAGCCGTACTGGGCTCGCTCACCCAGAAGGTGGTCCGCGCGCGATCCGGCGAAGAGGCCCTGAAGGCCATGCTCCGTGAGGAATTCGCGGTCGTCCTCATCGATGTGCTGATGCCCGGCATGAACGGCTTCGAGACCGCCGCCAACATCAAGGGCCTGGACCAGACCAAGGACGTCCCGATCATTCTCCTCACCGGCGCCTCGGTCGACCCCAACTACGCCTACCGCGGCTACACGGTCGGCGCCGCCGACTTCCTCATCAAGCCCTTCGACCCCTGGCTGCTGCGCACCAAGGTGAACGTATTCCTCGACCTCCACCGCAAGAACCGCCAACTCGCCGCCCAGGCCGAACAGTTGAAGCGCCTGCTGACTTCGGACGACCACCCCGCGGGCGAGGGCCCACCGCCCGCGACGACCACGACCACCACGGCCCCGGCCGCACCGACGGCCACGACCACGCCCATGCCCCCCAGCGCGGCAGCCGCCGCAGCCGGAACGGAAGCGGCCGCACCTCCGGACGCGGCGTCGCCCCCGCCCGCCCCCTCACCTACAAGGCCGGGGGTGGCCGAGCACCCTCCCATCCCCCCGGAGGGCCCCGGCGCCCCGACGCCTGCGGAGCCGTCCCGGCAGCCCACGACGCCCGCCGCCGGCGACGCCTCCCGCCTCGCGGACATCGCCGGCCAGCTCGCCGAGGTGGAACTCCTCCTGCGCGACGCAAAAGGCTCCGACAAGGAGCGCCTTGCCGACCGCATCACCGAACTGGAGGAGGCCGTCGGCAGGCTGATGGTCAGCCGCGGGACGTGAAACTCACACCCTTGAGCTTTCCCGACTGCTCTTTCCACGCGGTCCCGGCACCTTGTCGACGGTGAAGGCGTAAATTCCCGCCAGGGCGAATATCGCCAGATACTGAGCCCAGATGGCGTGCTCCAGCACCCTGTTCACCGCGATGAGCACACCGGCCCAGAGAACAGTAAATGCAATCTTGCCCATCAGGATTTCCTAAGCCTTTAGGCGAGAGCCGAGAGGCAGGCGGTGTCGCCGCCCGCAACGGTCTTCTTCGCGAGGTCCGAGGCGAGGTCCGAGGCGACGCCCTTGCTGACGTACCGGCCGACGACCAGCGCCCCGGCCCCGCCCGCCACCACACCCGAGGCAAGGCTCTTCATTGAATTTCCCCATTCAACTTTTCACACAGGGCAGTATGGGTCAGATACCGCGCCCGTTCTTGGTCATCCACGAACGTACTAGTCCGCATCTGCGTCCGGAACCCGGGTGGGCGGATCTTGAGCAGTCTTGAGCATGAGGATTCTGTGAAATTCTGACGTGGCAGTCCATCATGCTGTTTGGGCCGACTGATAGCTCAATGTCCGGCTATTCGCAGCCGGGGAAAACGCCACGGAAGGCGGCACGGGGTCCATCAACTCCCGTTGAACGGCGGATAGTTCACTTGAAGTGTCTGCCCCCTCCACCGACACGCCATCGAGTTCGTCCGCCCGGCGCTCGGACCACCGGTACAGTCCCGGACAGGCCCCTCAGTGGGCCGCTGACGGAACCGAACCCGATCCCCAGGCGTGGCCCGATCACCGGTCGAGCGCGGCACCCACGCCGGGGCAGCTCCGGCGGACGGTGCCGAGGAAGGCACCCAGCACCGGGGAGCGGTCCTGGCCGTTGAAGGAGAGGATCAGTTCGGGCAGTGCCGTGCGCGGAGTCACCTCGCAGAACCAGGTCCCCGGGCGCGGGGCCGACAGCATGCGGGAGGGCCCGAGGCCCACGCCGACCCCGCAGGCGGCCAGGCCGATGATCGTGTGCACGTCCCTGGCGACGGACGCGCCGTCCACCGCGTCGTCGCCCAGCAGGGTGCGCAGCCCGGCGGTGACCGCGGGCTCGTCCTCCCCGGCGGCCACGATCAGCGGCTGCCGCCGCACCTGGTCCACGCTCACCGACGCCTGGCCTGCGTAGGGGTGCGTGCTGCCGACGACGGCGATCAGGTGGTCGTGCCCGACCGGGACGGACACCAGGTGCTCGGCCCCGGAACCCCGTGGCGGTCCGAGGGTGACGGCCACATCCAGTTCGCCGGAGATGAGGGTGGCGGCGCTGCGGCTGGACGCCATCTCGTGCAACTCCAGCCGCACATCGGGACGTTCGCGGCCGAACCGGCTCAGGACGTTCGGCAGCGGGTCGAGCAACGCGGAGGCGATGAACCCCAGGCGCAGCCGCCCCGTCTCGCCGCGCGCCGCCCGGCCGGCGTCCACCGTGGCCGCCGTCATCTCCTCCAGCGCCCGCCGCGCCCGGGCGAGGAACGCCTGGCCCGCTGCGGTCGGGAACACGCCCTGGCGCGTGCGGTCGAACAACCGGGCTCCCGTCTCGCGCTCCAGGTCGGCGACCTGTTTCGAGAGCGGAGGCTGCGCGATGCCCAGCGCGTGGGCCGCCCGGCCGAAGTGTCCGTGCTCGGCGAGGGCGAGCGCGTACCGCAGATGCCGCGCCTCCATGGCCACCCCTTCATACACAGAAAGTATCGCCGGCCAGCGTTCCATATCTTCTGCTGGATGACGCGGCCGTCGCCGACTGGGATGGCAGCCATGACGACCTCCCCGAACACCGATGTGAACGACACCGTCTTCGTCCTCGTCCACGGTGCCTGGCACGGCTCGTGGCAGTGGGCGGCGACGCAGCGCGCACTCGCCGGTCTCGGTGCCGCGAGCGTGGCCGTCGACATGCCCGGGCACGGTTTCGATGTCCCCCTGCCCAGTGGATACCTGCTGCCTGGTCAGCCCGATCTGCTGACCGAGAAGTCGCCGCTCGCCGCCGTGACGATGGACCACTGCGCCGATGCCGTCCTGGACACGCTGCGCCGGGTCCGCCGCTACGGCCGTGTCGTGCTCGTCTCCCACAGCGCGGGCGGCGGACCCGCGTCGCTGGCCGCCGAGCGCGCCCCCGAACTGGTCGACCGCATCGTCTACCTCTCCGCGTTCGTCCCCGCCGGCCGCCCCCGGTTCTCCGACTACCTCAGCACCCCCGAGAACGCCACCGCACGGGGACGGAGCCTCAACCTCGGTGATCCCGAGGCACTGGGCGCCATACGCATCAACCCGCTCTCGCCGGAACCCGCTTACGTCGAGGAACTACGGCAGACCCACTACCACGACACGCCCGCCGACCGCTTCGACCGCTGGCGCTCCGCGCTCAGCCCCGACCTGCCACTGGCCATCCCGACAACCCCGGTCACCCTGACCGCGGCGCGATGGGGCCGCATCCCACGCACCTTCCTGCGCTGCGCGCAGGACCGGGCGCTGGCGCCGGCCGCACAGGACCTGATGATCGCGGAGGCCGACCGGGCCGTGCCGGGCGAGCCGTTCACCGTCCACACCCTGCCGAGCAGCCACAGCCCGTTCGCCGCCCGGCCAGGGGAACTCGCCGAGGCCCTGGTCCGGTGACCGGCGGTCGGTTCCTGCTGCCGGTGGTGCTGAGTGTCCTGCGCCGGTTCGGAGGTGGCCCTCTCCCTGCCCGACGGCGGTGCACACCACGTCGTACGAAGTCACGGAGTCAGGAAGCGGTCCTCTGTTCCGCTGCGGCCGGGGTGGCGGCAGTCGCGGCAGAGACCCGGAGCACGGGCACGGAAGGCGCGTTCACAGCCGTCACAGGTTTGGAGCGGCGGTGGGGCCGGGGCGCTGGGGGCAGAGGGCGGTGCCGCCGGGAGGGGTGGGGGCAGGAGCTCCGTGAGGCGGTGGGCGAGCAAGGCCGCCGGGTGGCGGAGTGTGGGCGGTAGGCCCGCGGTCAGGGCGCCGCGTACGGCCTCCGGGGAGGCGCCGCGTTCCAGCCAGGCCGCGACGGGCGGGGTGAGGCGGTGGATGTCCCGTACGGAGAGCAGGAGGCGGGGGTCGTCGCGGCGGAGGTTCGCCAGGAGGGCGGAGGCCGGGGTGTGGTGCTCGTCGGTCGTGGGCTCCGGTAGCCGCGGGGCGGGGGACGGATTTGGCGCGGGGGACGGCGTTGGTGTGAGGGGCGGCCTTGGCGCGGAGGCAGGCTTGGGCGTGGGGTCCGACTCCGGTGTGGGGTCCGACTCCGATGTGGGGTCCGGATGCGGGAGTCGCCTTACGGGGACGAGGGCGGGGACGGAGACCGGGCCCGGGTCCGGGTCCGGCGCGGGAGGGGGCGGTTCGGTGACGGCGCGGCGTTTGGCCTGCTCGGCGGCGTCGCGGGCGCGGCGGGCGCGGGTGGCCTCCGGGTTGTTGTACGAGAGCGTGACCGTAACCACCCGCCCGTCATCGGTGCGCCGCCGGACCCGTTCGAGGTAGCCGTACGCCTCCAACTCCCGTAAGGCGGCGGCGATCCGGTCCCGCCCCTCGGGGAACCGCCTGGCCAGCGTACGGATGTCGACCGGCGCGCCCTCGGGCAGCGACTGGATGTGGGCGGCGAGCCCGATCGCGAGGCCGGACAGGGAGCGGTGCTGGGTGAGGTGATTGCCGACGATCGTGTAGCCGGGGCCCTGGTACTCGGTGACCTTGCGGACGCCGGCCGGAGATCGCCGAATCTCGTACTGGGCGCGCGGAGGCGCATTAAGCTTTTGCTCAGCCATGGGGAAGGTCCTGACTTCCTCGTTGGTCAGGCCCTCGATCGGGATGCCAGTCCCGGCCGGGGGCCGTCGCATGTGTGCGGGCATTTGGGGTTGTTGCTGCCGAGAGTGCAGGGGCGAGGGCAGCGGAGGCGAGCCTTCCGGTCATGGATCACCCAAGCGAGTGACGACGGGGCGCGCCGGGGTGGGTCGAGCTGGGTTGGGCTGGGTTGGAGGGGTTTCTCTACCTGGGGTGATGGGTCTTTTACAGGCCGAACCACCGGCGCTCAGCACACCGGCGCCTGGCTTCCCGGCCTCCGGTTGACGGGCCGGGGCCGCCGGTCGTCTCCCCTCCCCCGGTCTCATCGGCCCCACATCGGCAGGTCGAATTCCGCCCAGACCGTCTTGCACGGGAAGGGCCCCCGGCAGGTACCCCAGCGGTCGGCGAGCGCTTCGACCAGAACCAGGCCGTGACCCGACTCCCGTAGACCTGACGCCTGGGGGGCCGGAAGCTCGTCACCGCGCGCGTCCGTCACCTCGATACGGAGCGTGTCCGCGTCAGACAGGACGGCAAGGCGGAAATCGCGGCCCGGCACGCACCCGTGCGTGGCGGCGTTCGCGGCCAGCTCGGCGATGACGTGAGCCGGGGATTCGAACAGCAGGCCCCAGGACCGGAGTTGTTCGGTGGCGAGCAGCCGCGCGAGGCGCGCGCCCCGCCGGGTGGCGGAGAGCTGGACCTTGAACTGGAGCTTGTACTCGGCGATTTCCTGATTCATGTCACTCAGCGTGGTCGAGGGTGCTTACGCTGAATAGTGATGACGCCAGTACGCATGGTGATGTCCAGGATTTGTCCAGGGGCGTCCCCGCTGTCCAGGAGGTGGAAGCGGATGAATGTTGACGGTGCGGAAGACGGGGGCTGGGAACTCGACCCGGAAGACGATGCCCAGGCGGCCGTGGAGACGGTCGGGCGCCAGCTCAAACTGTGGCGGGAGGCGGCTGGTCTGCGCCCGGCCGAGTTCGGGGCAGCCATCGGGTACGGGGAGAACCTGATCTACAAGATCGAGCGCGGTGTACGTATCCCCCGCCCGGAATACCTCGACAAGGCCGATGAGGTCTTAGGCGCAGGCGGCAAGGTCGCCGCGATGAAGAAGGACGTGGAGCAGGCCCGGTACCCGAAGAAGGTCAGAGATCTCACGAGGTGGGAGGCCGAGACGGTCGAGCTGGGGGCGTATGGCAGCCACAATCTGCACGGACTGTTGCAGACGGAGGAGTACGCGCGGGCACTGTTCGAGATGCGACGGCCCGCCTGGACGGAGGACAAAGTAGATCGCTTAGTGTCCGGCCGCATGACGCGAGGGTCAATTTTCGACCGCAGGCCCGCTCCAACGCTCTCCTTCGTTCAGGAAGAGGTGACGCTTCGCCGCCCTCTCGGAGGCAGAATGACCCTACGCCGACAGCTCGAACGCCTGTTGGAAGTAGGTCAGTTGCGAAGCGTCGAGATCCAGGTGATGCCGACGGACCGCGAAGACCACGCAGGAATGGGAGGTGAGATCGAGGTGCTGAAATTCGGAGACGGGACAGCAGTGGGCCACTCGCCGAGCCAGTTCGGCAGCCGCTCGATCTCGCAACCAAATCAGATCCGAGTCCTCGAGCTGCGCTATGGCGTCATCCGGGCTCAGGCTCTCTCGCCCAGGGAGTCACTGGCCTTCATCGAGAAACTGCTGGGAGAGACATGACCCTCAAGCCCTCTGCCGGAAGCGTTGCCGAGCTGGAGTGGACCAAGAGCAGCTACAGCGACAACGGCAACAGCAACGAATGCCTCGAAGTCGCCTGGCAGAAGAGCAGCTACAGCGGCGACAGCAACAGCAACGAATGCCTGGAAGTCGCCACCACCCCCGACACCATCCGCATCCGCGACTCCAAGAACCCCCACGGCCCGCAGCTCCGCCTCCGGCCCGCCGCCTGGGCCGACTTCGTCGCGTACGCTGCGGCCCGGGGCTAGAACCGGGCCGCGGGCTCGCTACTGGCCGACCCTGCCGTCGACGCACTCGCGCAGCAGATCCGCGTGGCCGCAGTGGCGGGCGTACTCCTCGATGCGGTGCACCAGCAGCTCGCGGATCGCGATGTCGTCCTTCCGCAGGCGCTCGCCCAGGTCCGGGTACGCGGCGAGCGCGGCGTCGGTCGCGGCCTGCTCGCGTTCCAGGTCGGCGTACGCGGCGTCGATCACGGCCTGCTCGGCGACAGCTCCGTTGAAGTCCGCGTCGCGCGCGCCGTACAACTTCGGCAGTGGGTCACCGTCGGTGATCCAGTTGCGCCAGTCCCGCTCCGTCTCGGCGAGATGCCGGATCAGGCCGAGCAGCGACATCGTCGACGGCGGAACGGAGCGCCGGGCCAACTGCTCGGCGTCCAGGCCGTCGCATTTCATCCGCAGGGTCGTGCGGTAGTCCGCCAAATAGCCCTGGAGCGTCGCAAGTTCGCCTTCCGGGGCCGGGCCCTGGTTGTCGCGGGGATCGTCGTCCGGGTCGACCCACATGTCGGAGTAGACGGTTGCCTTGGTCCATCGCGCGGGTCGGTCGTCAGTTGTCATGTGTCGCATGGTCGTGGGCGACAGCCCGCGCTCGCTACTGAATTCACGGAGCGGAGCCGTCAGGCAAGCGCTTCCGGGGCCTTGGTGCGTGGCCCGCCCGCGTCACCCGTGTTGAGCGTGCCGGCCGGTTCGAGGAGGAGGATGGCGGTCTCTTCCTCCGCCACCGTGCAGTGTTCGACGCCCCGGGGAACCACGAACAGCTCGCCGGGGCCGAGCACCACATCACCGTCCCTGAGCTGGACGGTGAGCCGGCCGCTGAGGACCAGGAGCAGTTCGTCGGTGTCCTCGTGGGTGTGCCAGACGAAGTCGCCCTTCAGCTTGGCGAGTTTGACCTCGTAGTCGTTGACGTCAGCGATCCTCTTCTGCGACCAGAGATCACTGAACTGCGAGAGCTTGGCGGTGAGATTGATGGGAGCGGGAGAGTTGGTCATGCCTTGAGACTGCCGTGCCCGTGCTCCGGCGGTCTTGTACGTTCCTGGCATGACAGACGGTCCGCCCCGTACGACGATCAGCGCCTGGCGGCCGCCCGTCCCGGGCATAGCCGAGGTCTTCCACGCACACTTCACCGAGCACGCGTACCCCTCCCACACCCATGACACCTGGGCTCTGATGATCCTCAATGACGGTGCGGTCGACTTCGCCTGTGACCGCCACCGTCATGGCGTGACCGGCTCCGACACGGTCGTCCTGCTGCCGCCCGGCGTCTCCCATGACGGCAGGACGGTCACCGCGTCCGGCTTCCGCAAGCGGGTGCTCTACCTCGACGCGAGCGTGCTCCCCGCGGGGCTGACCGGCCGCGCGGTGGACGGGCCGGTCTTCGGCGACGCGGTGCTGCGCCATCGCATCCACCTGCTCCACAGGTCCCTCGGCCACCCTGGCGACGCGTTCGAGGCCGAGTCCCGGCTGTCCTTCATCCGGGAACGGCTGCGCTTCCACCTGGCCGCGCTGCGGCCGCCGCGTACACCGGGCCGCGAGGCGAACCGACTGGCTGCCGCGTTGCGGGACCTCCTGGACGCCCGGCTCGCCACCGGCCTGTCCCTCCAGGAGGCGGCCACCGTCCTGCACGCCCACCCCACCCATTTGATCCGATGCTTCAAGCAGACCTACGGACTGCCGCCGCACACCTACCTGACCGGCAAGCGCATCGAACGGGCCCGCGGGCTCCTGCTCGACGGCAGGCGCCCGGCGGAGGTCGCCGGCACCGTGGGCTTCCACGACCAATCCCATCTGCACCGGCACTTCACCCGCCATGTGGGCACGGCGCCGGCGCGTTATGCGGCCATGCGAGGGCACCCTTCGTGCTGAGGGCCCCCGTCAGGTCAGACTCACCTCAAGGCGGGTTCTCCGGCCCTCAGGAGAGAGGCGCAGCCGGTGCCGTGCGACTCCGGGCCGTCCGGCGGACACGTACTCCTCGTGGGCACGGGCGACTTCGTCCCACAGCCTCCTGGGGCCGTACTGCGCCACCGCGAACGTCGACGTCTGCCGTCCGTCGTAATCCACGCCGGCCCAGCTCGTCGCCTCGTCGTCGGCCAGCCACAGCCGGGTGTGCGCCTCCGGTGCGTCGGTGTCCCACGCATGCCAGACGCCCGGCACCCGGAGACCTATATGCATCTGGACATCGAGGTCGTTCCCAGCGACCGACCAGGGGGACAGTTCCGTCACGGACCGCTCGGGGATCTGGCCGTCCCGCAGGAGGTCGCGGTGCAGCTCGACATCGACCTGCTGGGCCCGCATCAGCATGAACGACCCGTAGGGGACGAGTGAACCCTCGGCCGTTCCGTCTGTTTGCCCGGTGGCGATGAGTGTCCCGAAGTTGCACCACGCGGTGTCCCAGGGCGTCACGATCAGGCCGCCGGGTGAGATCTGCTCCAGCCAGGCGGGCGGCACGGTTCTGACGGAGCAGGTGGAGATGATCCGGTCGTAGGGCGCGTTCGGCTGCCAGCCGGCCGCACCGTCCGCACAGACCACCTCCGGCTGTTGCCCGCTCGCCTTCAGCGCCCGCCGAGCCTGGCAGATCAGGCCCGGGTCAACATCGAGCGACGTCACGTTCTCGGCGCCGAAGAGGAAGGAGAGCAGGGCCGCGTTGAATCCCGTACCGGTGCCGATCTCCAGCACGCGGTGGCCCGGTTGCACATCGAGGTCCCTCAGCATCCGGACAACCATGCTGGGCATTGATGCGGAGGAGGACGGCACCGTGTCGCCGTCGGAAAGCTCGGTGAACTGGGTGATGAGCGGGGCGTCGCGGTAGGCGGTGTGCCACCAGCGGTCGGGGTCTTGGCCGCGGTCGCACGGTTCGTAGCTGCCCTTCCCGTCGCGCAGCCAGACGGTGGACGGCAGAAAGAGGTGGCGAGGCACGGCCCGCAGGGCCGCGCGCAGAGGGGCGGGGACGGGGGAACCGAGCACTTCGGCGATCTGCTCCAGCAGATCGCCGATGGCTTCCTCAGGCGTCAGGGGAGAGGTCAACGAGCCTGCTTCGGCTGTGGTGGCGGAGTCGGCTCTGCCGGCGGAATCGGCCGGCCCGGCTGCTGTCCGTCATCCCCGATCGGGCTGCGGTGTTTGCCCACTTCCGTCTCCCCTTCGTTGAACGTCAGGATTACGGAGAGCGTAGAGGCGGTCACGGTTTTCCGGGAGGGCGCTTCTGCGGATGCGCTCCCTCGACGGGGAAGGCTCAGTCCGAGATCATCGCCAGTTCCGGGTCTTCCCTGAGTTTGGCCAGGGCGCGGGAGACGGCGCTCTTGACCGTGCCGACCGAGACCTCCATGACCTCGGCGGTCTGGGCCTCGCTCAGGTCCTCGTAGTAC
This sequence comes from Streptomyces sp. NPDC047049, assembly GCF_040643995.1. Classification (NCBI taxonomy): domain Bacteria; kingdom Bacillati; phylum Actinomycetota; class Actinomycetes; order Kitasatosporales; family Streptomycetaceae; genus Streptomyces; species Streptomyces sp. NPDC047049. The sequence goes on from NZ_JBEYVM010000001.1 coordinate 339,533, forward strand.
CTGAGGACGACCATGGCCCGCTGGCGGGCAGGCAGTCGCATCACCGCGCGCCACATCGCGTCGCGCAGGCCCTGGAGCTCGGCCGGGTCGGGGGCGGGCAGCGGGTCCGGCTCCGGCATCTCGTCGACGGCGAATTCCTCGACCTTGCGCTTGCGCCACTGGGAGGTGCGGGTGTTGATCAGCGCGCGGCGGACGTAGCCGTCCAGGGCGCGGTGGTCCTCTATCCGGTCCCAGGCCACGAAGGTCTTGGTCAGGGCGGTCTGGAGGAGGTCTTCGGCGTCGTTCGGGTTGGTGGACAGCGACCGCGCGGTGCGCAGCAGGACCGGCCCCCGGGCCCGTACATAGGACGAGAACGTCGGGAACACAGCGGCGGTCGAAGCGCTGGTGCACACTGGCGTGGTCATGTGGACCACGCTAGAAGCGACGGCGGGTCGGGCGGATCGCCCCCAGGTGCCGAAGCGGCATCCCTCTCAAGTTGTAGGGGTGGAGCCGGCTCTACCTACTCTGGGGGGACGGGGGCCGGCGGTCCCCTAGGGTCCGGGGTCGTGGCGCGCGCCGGCCGTTCAGCCGTCCGCCCCGAGGATCAGCCCCGAGGTCGGCACCCCCGTACCGGCCGTGACCAGGACATGGGCGGGGCTGCCGGCCTGGTTGACGGAGGTGCCGCGGAGTTGGCGGACGGCCTCGGCGATGCCGTTCATGCCGTGCAGATAGGCCTCGCCGAGCTGGCCGCCGTGGGTGTTCAGGGGGAGGGCGTCCGCGGCGACGAAGTCCGAGGCCTCACCCGGGGCGCAGAAGCCGAACTCCTCCAGCTGCATCAGCACGAAGGGGGTGAAGTGGTCGTAGAGGATCGCGACGTCGATGTCGGCGGGGGTCAGGGCGGCGGTGCGCCAGAGCTGGCGGGCGACCACGTTCATCTCGGGGAGGCCGGTCAGGTCGTCGCGGTAGAAGCTGGTCATCTGCTCCTGGGCGCGGCCCGCGCCCTGCGCCGCGGCCGTGATCAGCGCCGGCGGGTGGGGCAGCGCGCGGGCCCGCTCGGGCGAGGTCACCACGATCGCCTGGGCGCCGTCCGTCTCCTGGCAGCAGTCCAGCAGCCGCAGCGGCTCCACGATCCAGCGGGAGGCGGCGTGGTCGGCGAGGGTGATGGGCTTGCGGTAGAAGTACGCGGCCGGGTTGCGGGCGGCGTGACGGCGGTCGGTGACCGCGACCGGGCCGAAGGCGTCCGGGGTCAGCCCGTAGGTGTGGAGGTAGCGCTGGGCGGCCATGGCGACCCAGGAGGCGGGGGTGAGCAGGCCGAAGGGGAGGTTCCAGCCGAGTGCCGCGCCCTCCGCGGTGGGCTCGCGCTGCTGTACGCCGGAGCCGAAGCGGCGGCCCGAGCGCTCGTTGAAGGCGCGGTAGCAGACGACGACTTCGGCGAGGCCGGCGGCGACCGCCAGGGCCGCCTGCTGGACGGTGGCACAGGCCGCGCCGCCCCCGTAGTGGACCCGGGAGAAGAAGGACAGCTCACCGATACCGGCCGCCTGCGCGACGGTGATCTCGGGGTTGGTGTCCATGGTGAAGGTGACCAGGCCGTCGACGTCCGCGGGGGTCAGGCCGGCGTCGTCGAGGGCCGCGCGTACGGCCTCGACGGCGAGCTTCAGTTCGCTGCGGCCGGAGTCCTTGGAGAACTCGGTCGCGCCGATCCCGGCGATGGCGGCCCGGCCGCCGAGGGAGTCGGGGCGGTGGACGCTCATGCCGTGCCCTCCGGGAGGCTGACGGTCACCGTGCCGGTGACGTGGTGGCCGATGCCGTTCGCGCCGACGATCCGCACCACCGCCGTACCGTCCGTCACCTCGGTGACGGTGCCGCTCAACACCATGGTGTCTCCGGGGTAGTTGGGGGCGCCGAGACGGATGGCGACCTTGCGCAGGGTGCAGCGCGGCCCGAAGTGGTCGGTGATGTAGCGGCCGACGAGCCCGTTGGTGGTCAGGATGTTCATGAAGATCTCCGGGGAGCCCTTCTCCCGGGCCGCCTCGGGGTCGTGATGCACGTCCTGGTAGTCGCGGGAGGCGATCGCCCCGGCGACGATCAGGGTGCGGGTGAGGGGGATGGTGAGCGTCGGCAGTTCGTCACCGGCCTTCATCCGGCCTCCTTCCGGTCTCCTTCTCCTTTGGGTCTGCTTCTCCTATCGGTCGTCGTCTTCTCGCCCAGGGCTCTTTCCGGTCTGCTTCTTCTTTGGGTCTTCTTCTCGCTCGGGGCTCTTTCCGGTCTTCCACGCCCCCAGGTGGTGACATCAGCAAGTCCCCCAATTTGTCCAGGATTTCCGCCCCGGTACCCAGATACCCGGCCAGCTGTCTCCCCCACAGGAAATGCCGGTGGACGGGGTGGTCGACGTCGGCGCCGATGCCGCCGTGCAGATGCTGACCGGTGTGCACCACGCGGGTACCTGCCTCGGACGCCCACCAGGCGGCGGTCAGCGCATGCGGCCCGGCGTCCAGGCCCGCGTCCCGGCGCCAGGCCGCCTCGTAGGCGGTGACGCGGATGGCCTCGGTGTCCATGCAGGCGTCGGCGGCGCGGAGCTGCACCCCCTGGTTCGTGGCGAGCGGGCGGCCGAACTGCTCGCGGGTGGTGGTGTGGGACACCGCCCGGGCCAGGGAGCCGGCACAGACCCCGGCCTGGAGGCCGGCGAAGGCGGTGCGGGCCAGGGCGAGGACGTCGGCGTAGGGGGTGGGGTCGGGGGTGGCATCAGGGTCGGTCTCCGGGTCGGCCCCGGCATGAGGGATGGCATCGGGGCCGGCATGAGGGATGGCATCGGGGCCGGCGTGGGTGCCGGCGGGGGTGGCCTGCGGCCGGTGCGTGGCGACTCGCCGTGGGGAGACGGCTCGCCCGTTCAGGCTCTCAGCGGGGGCTTCGTCCAGAACGAGCCGGCCCGCCGACCATGGGGCGGTGGTCTCGACCGGGTCCCGCCGCACCCCGGCGTCGTCGGTGCGTACGAGCCACAGCGTCCGCGCCGTCCCGTCCGGCACCAGTACATGGGTGGCCTCGCGCAGCCACGGCACCACGGGGACGGTGCCGGTCAGCCGCCCCGTACCGTCCGCCGTGCGCTCGGCCCGTACGCCGCCGCGCCGCGCCGGAAACGCCCCGGTGGCGACCGCGTCGCCGTCCCGCAGCGCGGGCAGCAGCCGCGCCCGCTGTTCCGGGCCACCGTGCGCGCCGACCGCCAGCAGCCCGTACACACAGGTCGCCGCGAACGGCACCTGCGCCGTCGTACGCCCCTGCTCCTCCAGCATCAGCACGAGCCCGAGCAGGCCGGTCTCCTCCACCGCGCCCGGCAGACCGGCCAAGCACAGGGCCTTCCACAGCGCGGCGTCCGTGCCACCGCCACAAACGGCAAGGCGCTCCGGCGTGGACAGGTCACCGAATATCCGCGCCGCCAGCTCGCGGGCCGCCGCCTGCTCCGGCGTGGGAGTGAAGTCCATGTCACCCCTCACCGCCCTCTTCCGCGCGGAAGACCGGAAGCTCCAACTCCTCGTCGACGCGCAGGAACAGGAGCCGTACCGGCATCCCGATCCGCACCTTGTCGGCGGGGACGCCCACGACATTGCTGACGATCCGCACCCCCTCCGCGAGCTCGATCAGCCCGACCGCGTAGGGGCCGGGCGCTTCCCCTAAGTGCTCGGGTGCCGCAAAGGCCGGGAAAGACGGGTGATGCATCACGATGTAGGAGAAGACCGTCCCGGCGCCGTTCGCCTCGACGGTGTCCCACTCCGCCGACCCGCAGCCATTGCACCCCGGCAACCAGGGGAAACGCAGCGTCCGGCACTCCGCGCAGCGCTGGATCAGCAGCCGGTGCCCGGCGACGCCTTCCCAGAAGCCGACGTTGTCACGGTTGACGACGGGGCGGGGCCGCCGGGCCCGGGGCTGCTGCACTGCTTGCGGCTTCTGGTCGGCAACATCCGACTGCTGAGGTGCCTGTGTCCGCGCCTGTGCCTGTGCCTGTCCCTGTGTCCGCTTCCGTGCCTGTGTCCGCGTCCGCTCGGCCGTCTTGGGGTCCCGCACCGCCGGGGCGTACTTGAGGACCCGGAAGCGATGGGTGCCGGCCGGCTCGCCGTTCGCGCGGATGTCCATCCGCGTGGTGATGAAGTGCCCGGTCCCCAGCTTCGTGGTCTTGCGCTCCGACACCGACTCGATCACCGCGTCGAAGGTGATCCGGTCACCGGGGCGCAGCGGCCGCAGATACTCCTGCTCGCAGTCGGTGGCGACGATGGAGGTGTACCCGGCGCCGTCCAGCAGCGCGGACAGTTCGCCGTACGCCCCCGAGCGGTCGGTGTGGCCGGAGAGACCGCCCATCGTCCAGGCCTGCAGCATGGCCGGCGGAGCGATGGCGTCCGGCCCCCGGTAGGCGGGGTTGGCGTCGCCCACGGCCTCGCACCAGTGCCGGATCATCGGCTCGTTGACCAGGTCCTTTCCCACGCCGGCGGTCCCGGTCGGCCGGCCCTCGTAGGCCTTGAGCTGCTCGTGGGTGAGCTGCACCCGGCTCATCACCGCCCCCTCCGCTTTCCCAGCCGCATCCCCAGCCGCATGGACGCGACGATCTCCCGCTGGACTTCGCTCACGCCGCCCCCGAAGGTGTTGATCTGCGCCGCGCGGTTCATCCGCTCCAGCTCCCCGTCCCCGAAGGCACCCGGCGAACCGGCCCGCACCAGGGCGGCGTCGCCCACCACCTCCTGGCACATCCGGTAGACCTCGACGGCGCTCTCCGTCCCGGCGAACTTGACGCCGGCGGCGTCGCCGGGCCCGAGCGTCCCGGCGCCCACGTCGCCGACCAACCGCCAGTTCAGCAGCCGGGTGGCGGCCAGCCGGGCGTGCGCCTCGGCGAGCCGGGACCGCACCCATGGACGGTCGGCGGGCCGCTCACCGGTCACCGCATCCGGCGTACGGGCATGGGCCAGCGCCGCCTCGAAGGCATCCTCGGCCTGCATACCGATCGCCGCCAATGCCACGCGCTCATGGTTGAGTTGGTGCGTGATCAGCCGCCAGCCGGCGTTCTCCTCCCCTACGAGGTTCCCCGCCGGGACGCGGATGTCGTCGTAGTGGGTGGCAGTGGTCGTCAGCCCGCCGACCGTCTCGATCGGCGTCCAGGAGAAACCGGGGGCGTCGGTGGGCACGAGGATGATCGAGATGCCCTGGTGCCGGGGGGCGTCGGGGTCGGTGCGGCAGGCGAGCCAGATCCAGTCGGCACGGTGGGCGTTGCTGGTGAAGCTCTTGGCGCCGTTGATCAGCCAGTGGTCGTCGCCGTCGCCCGTCGCTCTTGCCGTCCCTCTCGCCGTGTCTCTGGTCGCGCCGCCCGTCGCGCCGCCCGTCGCGCCGCCCGTCGCCCCTCCTGCCGCACCTCCTGCCGCCCTTCCTGCCGCCCTTCCTGCCGCCCCTCCCGTCACGACTCTGGTCGCGCGGGTGCGGAGCGCGGCGAGATCGGTGCCGGCCTCGGGTTCCGTATAGCCGATCGCGAAAACGAGCTCACCACTGAGGATGCGCGGCAGGAAGTAGTCCTTCTGGCGCCGGGTGCCGTATTTCATCAGGGTCGGGCCGACGGTGTTGAGGGTGACCATCGAGACGGGGGCGCCCGCGCGATACGCCTCGTCGAAGAAGACGAACTGCTCGTCGGCGCCGCGGCCCTGCCCGCCGTACTCGGTCGGCCACCCCAGTCCCAGCATGCCGTCGGCGCCGATCCGGCGGAGCACCGCCCGCTGCTGGACGGGGTCCTCGACCGGCCCGTCCGGCAGCACCTCGCGGAAGTACGAACGGAGTTCGGTGCGCAGCTGCTCCTGGCGCGCGGTGGGGGCGAGGTGCACGTCGACGGCTCCCCTTCTGGTGGCCGTACGTCCGGTGCGCAGGGCCCCGGCGGCGTACGAACGCAGGGTCCCGGCGCACGAACGAGCGAGCGGGTTTCTGACTGTCCGTCAGGAACCCGCTCGCTGTCAAGGTCGGCGCAGTGAACCCCGGAGAAGCCCCATTCTCTCCGTGCCGCCCCTGACGTATCACCCCTCGGTCAGCCGCCGCCTCCCCTTGCGGCGGGCCAGGTCACCAGAGGTTGGTGAAGTTGACGGTGGCGTTGGTCTGGTCGATACGCGTGGGGCCGGAGCCGTTCACGCTCGCGGTGTTGTTCTGGTTGGAGGCTCCGGCGCCATTGGCGACCTGCTGACCGGTGGTGGAGTTGCCGGAGTTGCTGCCCCCGACACCGGTTCCCGTCTGACTCGTCGCCGCCGAGCTCGACCCACCCGTCGCGAAGCCGCCGTTGTCGGCCTGCGCCACGCCCGTGAAGAGTGCGGCCGCGAAAGGCAGTGCGGCAGCAACGGCGATGACGCGGGCGGTACGGGTACGTGCCATGTCTCTTCCTCCTACGGAACACGACTACTGGATCACTTGGGCCGCTGGGATCGCTTGGATCGGTCGGGTTACCTGGATCGTTCGGACCACTCGGATCGCTTGAGTCGCTTGAGTCGCTTGGGCTGCTTGTTGATCGTCTGGCTGCTTGGATCGTTTGTACTGCCCGGGCTGCTCGGGCTGCTCGGCCTGCTCCCGCCGCTCGGGCTGCTTCCACTGCTCCGGGCTGCTCCGGCTGCTTGGATCGATGGAACTCCGCTTGTTCACCGGACAGTTGGCCAACTGCCACGACGTTCGCTTCGACGTCGCGCACTCAGGCTTGCCCATCAACCCCCGGCGAACCCGCCACGAAGAGCCGATTCCCCCGCAAGCATGAGGAAGCCCGGGTAAACCCCGACCGGCGCACGAACCTCCCCGTCGGCGGCCCGTCAGCCACAGCACCCCACCACGCCCCGCCAACCACACGCCCGCGTGCCCCACACGCCCGGCCACCACAACCGGCGCGCGAACCGGTTCACGCACGCCCCCCTTCCCTTCGTCGAACATTCGTACGAAAATAGATCCATGGCCTTGCACCGCCGCCATGGACGCCCCACCGGCACACCGACCGGAACACCAGCCGGTAGACCGACCGCCCCGCCGGCCACCGGAACACCGGCCTGCACCAGGCCCCATGCCCCCACGGGGCCCGCGGAGGCGCACGCCACAGACGCGCACGCCGCGGCCCTCGCCCACGCCCTCCTTGCCGCCGAACGCGGCTATCCCGTCTTCCCACTGACCCGCAACAAACTTCCGGCCCTCCGCTCCCCGCACCGCGGGCACCCCGAGGTCCCGACCTGCCGCGGCGAGTGCGGCCGGCTCGGGCACGGCGTGCACGACGCGAGTACGGACCCGCTCACCATCCGCCGCATGTTCGCCGCCGCCCCTTGGGCCACCGGTTACGGCCTCGCCTGCGGACGGCCCCCGCACCACCTCATCGGCATCGACCTCGACACCAAGCACGGCGCCGACGGCCTGACCGCCCTCCGCTTCCTCGCCGAACAGCACGGCTTCCCGATCCCGCCCACGATCACGGTCCTCACCCCCAGCGGCGGCCGCCACCTCTGGCTCACCGGCCCGCCGTCCCCCGTCATTGCGAATTCGGCCGGTCGGCTCGCGCCCGGCATCGACGTCCGCGGCGCAGGCGGCTATCTCGTGGGCCCCGGCTCACTCACCGTCCGCGGGCACTACACCCTGGCGCCGGACGCACCCCGGCGTCCCGCCCCCGTACCGAACACCCTGCTCGCGCTCCTCACGGCCCCGCCCCCGTCCGCCCGCCGCGAGCCCCCGCCCGGCGTCCCGCCCCAGTCCGCAGCGGCGCTCGTACGCTTCGTCCGCACCTCCCCGGCCGGCCAGCGCAATGCCCGCCTCTTCTGGGCCGCCTGCCGCGCCGACGAGTCCGGCCTCGGCCAGGAACTCGCCGCCCGGCTGACGGAGGCCGCCCGCCACACCGGCCTGTCAGCACAGGAGGCACGCGCCACGATCGCCTCAGCAGCCCGCCACCGGCAGGGGGGCGGCAAGCGCGGGAGCCCGTAGGGGAAGAAGCCGGGCCCGGGAACCCGTAGGGGAGCCGGGGCGCAGGAACCCGTAGGGGATGGAAGCTGGGCCCGGGATCCCGTAGGGGAAAGCGGCGCAGAGGCGACAGCGACAGGACAGTGCAGGGACAGGCACAGGCACAGGCATAAAGCCATGGACTGGGGCAGGGGCAGAGGGAGGGCGGCAGGGGCGGTCAGCCCCGACGCGCCTCGATCAAGAACCTGGCCGTATGCGCCACAAACGCCCCCTCCTCACGGATCACCTCATCCAACTCCCGCAAGCGCTCCCGGTATTGCGCCACGGTGAACCCGGGAACCATCCACACCACCTTGCGCAAGAAGTAGATGACCGCCCCGATGTCGAAGAACTCGGTCCGCAGCGACTCCGCACGCAGATCGACCACCTCCAGGCCGGCCGCCTCCGCCGCCCGGCGCGCATCCTCGGGATGACGTGCCCGCCGCACGTGCTCCGGCTGCGGCCCCAGAAAGTACTCGACCAACTCGAACACGCTCGCCGGTCCGACCTGCTGGGAGAAGTACGTGCCCCCGGGCCGCAGCACCCGGGCGATCTCCTCCCACCACACGGTCACCGGATGACGACTCGTCACCAGGTCGAACGCCGCATCGCCGAACGGCAGCGGCGGCTCATCCGCGTCGGCCACCACGACCGCGCCGAGCGGATGCAGCAGCTCCGTGGCCTTGGCGACATTCGGCGGCCAGGACTCTGTCGCCACCATCACCGGCGGTAGCTTCGCCGCCCCGGCGAGCACTTCACCGCCCCCCGTCTGGATGTCCAGCGCCGCGGACGCCCGCGCCAACCGCTCACTCATCGCCCGCTGATAGCCCCACGAAGGCCGCTCTTCCGTGGCCCGCCCCGCCAGCCACGAGAAGTCCCACCCCTCGACCGACACGGCATCGGCCTCGGCCACCAACTCCTCAAAAGGTCGCATCATCCCCCCACACTCACCGCCGAGAACCCACCTGGCCACCGATTTACTCCGGGCCGTGCCCCGGTGCGCACCCCCGACCTTCTCCCCCTCTGTCCCTCTCCCTCTCTCCCCCTTCTCCCGCCCCTCCCTCCTCTCCCTCTAATCGCCCACCACAAATTCGAGCTCCGGCCGGTCCCACCTCACCGCCGGCGGATCCGCGGGCACCGTTCCGACCAACCTGGCGCCCACACTGCGGTAAAAGCCCTCGGCAGGCGGATGCGAAACCACCCGCACCTTGTCGATCCCGGCGCTCCGCGCCTCCCCCAGCATGTGCTCCACCAGCCGGCGCCCGATGCCGTACCCCTGCGCCTGGTCCGACACAAACATCAAGTCCAGCTCGGCCGGCTCCACCATCAGCGAATAGAATCCCACCACCCGCTCGCCACCGCCCTCCTCACCGGGCAACTCCTCCACGGCGACAAAAACCCGGTGCGCCACGATGTAATCCGGCCCCACCCGATAGTCCTCAACCATCGAGTAATAGCGCCCTTCATAAGCCCGAGACCTCCGCACCAGCCGCGTAAGCCGCCCCGCATCCCGCTCCTCGGCCCGGCGTATCACCACAATCCCCCGCCGCACCCCACGCACCATCCCAGCCCTACGCGCGCCCACGGCGACCTCTCCCCTTTCCCGCATCCCGGAGAAATTCACCATTCCATTCCCACCACCACTCTACCGCACAAGAAAAACCCCATCGTCAAACTGCCCAGAATCCTCCCGCCCCTGACAGGCGAGAAAGACTTCCCCCCTCTCCGGAAGGCGCCAGGAGCTAACCGCTAAGAACGTGCCAGGAATGAGCCAGGAAATGATTCAGGCAATGATTCAGGAATTACCGCCAGGACTTTCCTCCCCCGAAGGCAACGCACCCGAGGATCCCCCACCCGCCACCTCGCGTTCGATCCAACGGCAGATCACGCCCACCACATACGCACGCTCCGCACGGTTCAGATCTCGCCCCTTGGGGATCTCGTGCCAGCGCTGGAGGCAGCCACGGCAGCACGTCGCGGTCGCATGCTGAGCGACGAAGACCGGGTGGCCGCGGTAGGGGGTCTGCTTGCCGTCCTTGTACGGCTCGGCCGGTGCCAGCCGCTTGGCCACGATGTCGTAGGCGTGCCACCGCATCGTGGCCGACCCGCTCAACTCGGCGGAGACCCGCTCACGACCACGCAGATGAAACTTCGCACGAAACGGATGCCGCGCAAGGGCATCCAGCCGTTGATCAAGCGAACGAGGCAGCGGATCAGACATCAATGGGTTCCCAGGGAAGACGGCGCTTCCCTGCCACCCTATGACCGAGGCCGCTCAAACCAGCAGGCCACGAGAAGCAACCCGAGTCGACGTCCGTCAAGTGGACCCACGACTCACATTGCCCAGCTCACAACTTACGTGTCACGACTCACGAATGAGACTGAAGAGCTGCCCTGACCTTCTCCCTAATACCTCTCTCCCCCACAACAATGGACACAGAACGCTCCGCGCTCGTCGCCTTGACGACATCAAGCGAACCCCGACATTTCGAAGCCTTGGAGAGATTTGGGGAGAAGAACTTCACCACCATCACATCCTTCCCACAGGAAAGAGAAGCCCAGGTGCCACCCGCTCCATTGGCCGAAGTATCCGAGTAGGGCCCATAGGGAACACCTTCAGCACCTTGAGCACCATCTTTCGGCCAAGCACTGATCACGTGAAGGGAAAGATTCCTCTGGTCCCCGTCACGAGTCGTCGCCAGACCGCATTTCCGCCCCGCGACATAAACAATGATCCGGTCGTCCCCGTTGCGGACTTCCCCGACCACCCTCCGCTTCTCCGGTTCCATCGATATGTCCTGCTCGGACAGCGGATCGTCCGGCAGACCGACCACGGGAAGCCGATACAGCCGCGAAGGCCCCGTGGAATCCGACGCGGGGAGGGCAGAACGATTCCCTTCAACCTCCCCTGACGCACATGCCACGCACGCCAGCAACAGAGCAGACCCGACGACCGCATATGGATATGGGGCCAGCCGCCTCACCGGCGAACTCCCATATCCCTGGACTTCAGATCAGCCTGCCCACTACCTGAAGCACATTTCGACAGGCTCCACCACAAACCCACCTTCACTCCTTACTCATCCCTGCAAATATCGCAACTGGAACGGCCCCTGACCGGAAAGTCCCTGGTCAGGGGCCGTTCTTAACCTCCGTCAGGAGTCCCCACAGCAGGCCAGCCGGATGACCGCGGCGCGGCACTCCCTTGCCCAGGGCGCCGTCCGGAGGCCTGCGAGTACCGGCCCGCCGACCGCACCGTCGACGGGCTCCAGCCGGTTCGTCAGCCCCGTGGTCCGCGCTGCCGCAGGTAGAAGTCGGCGGTTCCCTCCACCCCCATGTACGGGAGGTGCGTGATCCTGCCGTCCTCCTTGTCGATGACAGCGCATCCCACCGCGGGCGGCGGCTGCGAGGGCGAGGCGGCAGGCGGGAACTGGTCCGGCAGGATGATGTACCCGTGGCTGAATTCCCGGGCGATCAGCCCCCCGGCACTGCCGTCGGGCCGACGCCAGCCGTAGTGGGGGCGAGCCATCTCCACGGCCTCCTCCGGGTTCTTGGGGCCCACGGGTGCGGGGGTGTCCATATTGTTCATCGAAACTCCTTCAGGGGGTGGCGAGCCGCGTACCGGCACGCAAGGGCGCCCGGTCCGGCCCAAGGGGGATGTAGCGGACGTATGCGGCGCCGGGATGGATCTGGTGAGTGCCGACCACACCCGATTGCGGGTCCACCCAGTGGACCGTTCCATGGTGGTTGACCGCCGCGAAAGCGTGTCCGCCTCCACCGGGCCAGGTCACACCGACCATCGCGGATGACCCGTGCCCACCCGCGATGAGATCGTCATGGACGGCCTTGTAGCCGGCATAGCCCGGACCGCCCTCGCTGTGCCCGGCCCCGGTCCACCTCTCCATGTTTCCCACGGAGTCGTGTTCCGGCGTGGCCCGGTCCAGAGTGCCGTCCGGCAGCAGGTCGGGGGTGCGTGCGGCGGACACGCGAGGATTTCCGTACCACGTTTCCAGAAATGAACGCGTACTGTCCGCACAGTTGTTGCTGCGCCCCGGTACCGAAGGGCCGCCGTCATTCTGGTGTTGCACCCAGGACTGCGTGGGGTCGGCGTGCTTCTGGAAGCTGCCGTCCGATGTCCTCGGCATGGCTTCCTCCAGCATGTGCTGGTCCACTGCGCGAATCGGCCTGAGGCCCTCGATGGAGCGGTTGAGAAGGGGCGTGCGGATTTCATCGAGTCGCGAACTCTTCGCGAAGTGTGCGGTGTCCGCCTGTTGGAACTCGTGGCCCTTTCCACCCCCGGGGCCGGCAGCACCTCCGATCGCTCCCGTGGCGACGTCCAGGGGATTGACGTGGCCGCCGTTGAACAGGGCGTCCTGCCCGGCACCCATCGCCGCACCGGTGGCCATCCTGCCGGGCATGGTGTCCATTCCCGTGGAGATCTTGCCGATGCCGGCGAGAACGGCGGATGCCCCTTCCGCACCCGAGGCCGCCTTGCCCACCGCCCGCGCGCCGGCGCCTGCGCCGGCGCCCAGCCCGCCCCCCAGGCCGCCGGTTTCGGCAGCGTCGAGGAGTTCGGTTCCGCTGAATCCGCCGTCGCCGAAGGCCATGCGGACGGGCTGGGCAACGGCGACGTCGACCGCCACGGATTCCACGGCGCCGAACGCCGCACCCGTCAGCGTGGTGGCGGCGATGGAGGCCACCGTCTCGGAGACCGCGACACCCACCGTTTCCGCTGCCGCGACGATCCCTGCCGTGGCGGCGCCCGCCGCGGCTTCGGAGATACCGGCGGTGAAGAAGGCCAGCGCGGTACCGGCAACCAGCGTGGCACCGACGATCGCCGCTTCTTCTTCCAGCTTGTGTACGGCCTTGTCGACCTCGTCGGCGAATTCGTCCAACGCCTTGGCCATTTGCCGACACGCGTGAGCCGTCTGGGGCAGCCAGCCTTTGCCGCCACTGTCGTAGCGGTTCCAGAAGGCGTGAAAGGCGTCAATGGCCTTCCCGTGATTTCCATCGATCACGCTGTGGGCGGCCTTGCCGGTGGGCCCTCTGACGTCATCGATGGCGGTGGCCATCTCCCGCCAGGCATCGGCCACTTTGCGAAGACCGTCCGCGTCGGCATCAGGCCACCACATTCCTGTGGTCTTCCGTACAATTTTTGCAGTGGTGGACTCCCCCACTGACGCCCCCTCATATTGCCCTGGCTGAAGTCGCTTCGAGGTCAGCGCCGAAAATGCCCGGCTGCGTGCCGGTCCCCTTCGGCGTGGTTGTCGGCATGGTGCGTCAGCCCGTCATGGATGCTGTCCAAGCCTTTGACCAGGACGCCGAGCGCCTTGAGGATCGCATCGCGCTGGGGAGCGTAGGAGTGGGCGAACTGCTTCCCCTGCTTGTCCTCACCCCACGGTGCCCCCAGCCCGTCGAGCGAGTGCTTCAACGCCCCCAAGGCCTTGTTCAGGTGTGCACTCTGCGTGCCGAAAGTCGGCGCAACGCTCTTCATGTCCTCCGGGTGCACGGAGAACTGGCCGTTCTCGGCCATCGGGCCAATCCCTTCTTCCAGGCGGATGCCAAACAGCCAACCTAGGGCACGCTCCTTTGCGCTTCTTGGTCATGCCGTGACACTCGATGCCGGAAAAACGACAAGTCCCGTCGACGTACCGGCCGGTGCCGGCCCGGGCCACGCCCCGCCTCGGCGCACGACGTCACCCTGTACCGGAGCGGAAGACAGCCCATCGGCCCGGCAGCGAGCCGCACCCTCCTCTTGAAGGCACGGCGAGAAACGAACGCACTTTTGAAGCTTTCCCCATGCGCCCTTGACCATCTCCGGCTGATCTTTTGAACGTCCTGCACGGGTCAGCACCAAGGCCTCGCTCGGCCCTTCCATCAGGGCTTCTGCCGCACGTGGACGCCCAGTTGCAGAAGCTTCTCCCGTCTCCGTGCGATGCGCCCCACGCCTGCGTCCGCGCCCGCGCATCCGGGATCGCGCATCCGGGATCGCGCATCCGGGATCGCTGAGGACGTCCGCCGCCGAGCGGCTGCCGTCCGACGGCGGCCTCCCCGCCTCACCGGTAGCGCTCGAAGACCAGCTGATCTCCCTGGCCTCAGCCGACTCCCGGTTACTTACGGCTCTGGCCCCGCACCACGTCCATGAGGTCCGTGGGCGCCAACCGGACGCCGTACAGGAGCGCAACCAAGACCAGCGCAGACACCCCCGTCACCTGGGCCGTCACCTGGTCGGGGAGATCCAGGAACGCACCGCCCACAGCCACCCCGCATACACCGGCGCCCAGGATCACCAGCCGTACCCATTCCCGGTTCACGGCCGCCGTGACGCCCTCAAGGTCGTCCGGGTCCAACAGAGCCAGCGTGCGGCCCTGGGCGTACCGCTCTGCAATCTTGGCCAACAGCCGCGCCATCTCATCGAACACCGCCTTGGTGTCCGCATCGGAGTCCTGCCGCGCTTCCACGGCCCGCAGGACACCCACCACATCGGCCGCGTGCCGCTTGAACCGGGCCGCCTGAACACCCCGCACGGCCGCATGCCGCGTACGCCAGGCCGACCACACCACCCGCTCGGCTTCTGCCAGGTGCACCCGCGGGGCGGCCAAGGGCTCACGGATCTCGGCCATCCGGAGATAGTGCCGGCGCGCGTATCCCACCCGGGCGAGGCATCGCACCAGGTCCACCACGGGCCGGTTCCTCCTGGCCTCACCCACCCGCAGGCTCAGCAGTTTCCGTGCTGCCGCGAACCGCGGGGTGGGGTCCAGGTGCGCCGTCTTCTTCGCCTGCTGGTACCGGGTGGGAGGTGCCAGGAACCCAACCGCGACCAGGACCGCCCGCACCGCCATAAGGGCCGCCACCGTCAGGACCAGCGCCACCACGGCCGTTGCGGCGTCTCTGGGCCGGCCCAGTGGATCAGCAAGCGCCGGCAGATACGGCGTGGCCGTATCTGCGATGGCCTCGACCGTCCTTCGCAACGTCGCCACGATCGATGCGAGCGGATCAATGCCCCCGCCCCCGACCCCTTTGACGACGTCGGGCGGCGTGTCCACGCGAGTGATGATGGCACCGTGCGCCTCGGCCGCCTCCGCCGCTTGACCGCTCCTCTCCCACAGGTCAACCGTTCCCCGCGTCAGGCCTGTCACCAGCGCACCGGCGTTCAGGGTGACCTGGAGGAAGACGTACGCCTTGACGACGTACAAGAGCAGGGCCCCCGGGATGGATTCGTACCACCGCGCCACCGCCGTGCGCACCGCGTACGACCGCGGGAACAGCCGATCCGCAGCTGGGCCGAACCCTCGGCGGGCCCACGCCAGGTATCGCCCTGTCGACCGCGCGCGGACCCGTACGGCCTCATGTACGACTCTCACCCACCCCCGGATCACCAGGGCCACCACGCGGGCGCCAAGGAACATGACCCTCGCGCGGACGCGCCACCGGTCGCCAGGGTCGAGCAATCGCAAGATCACAAACGCCGGCAAACCGACGACTCCCGTGACCAACCCCCAGAACGCCAGCACCACCAGCGCCCTGAACACCACTGCTATCAGATCGAGCATCCGGGCAGTCTCACCCAACGCCCCGAGCGCCGGGGGCCTGACGCGGGAATGACTGACCAGCACCTACGACGGGCCTCTGCCGCCCACCACCACGGAGCGGCCGCACACGGCCAAGGCCGTCAGCCGCGGATCCATCGGATCGACGACACGGGGGAAACGAAGCGCCCCCCGACCGGGAGTTCCCAGGTCAGGGGCCGTCTGTCTGCGGAGGCTGTGGGATTTGAACCCACGGTGACGTTGCCGCCACGACAGTTTTCAAGACTGCTGACTCTTCCGGCACAGCACTTGCCCTGACCTGCAACGGAGCGTTTTTACCCCCGAACAGTCTCTCCAACTTGGCCGCAGGTTGGCCGCACCCAATCAGGGCCGACCCCACGGAAGGCCTCGGGCTGCGTTGCCCGGCGTGTTCCAACACCCAGCTGGCACGCGCCTGGCCTGGGCAGACGGTCCGTGGCTCCTCCCAGGGGCGGGAAGAAGCACCAAGAGGCGTGGGAGAGCGCATACCCGTTGCTTCCTGCACGAGACCTGCGATTGAATGGAAGGTTTCCGACAGGAGGGGTGAAGCAGATTGAAACCGGAAGACTCGGCGCTTTTGCGGCACGCCGTAAATAAGCTCAATGAAGACATCGCGAAGGGATCATTCACCAAGGAAGACAAGGACGAAGTTGGGAGCGCCTTGTTTGCAGCCATGAACGAGGCAATCAAATTGGCGAACGAGCTAACACCTGAAGATCACAATTGGTTCCTGCGCGAGATAGAGAAGCGGCGTCGAGCCCGCAAAAAGATGATGGCCAAGATCAGGCGCACTCATCTACGGAGATGGGGGCGGGGGCTCATCCTGTTCGACGAAACCTTAACGGCTTCGGAGGTACTAAACGCGGCTATCGAGCACACTATCGGCACATGGACTCTCGAACATCAGAAATCTATCCCCAAAGAGGCACTTCTAGGCGTGCAAGACGCCTTGGGAGGGAAAGCACTCAAATGCCTGCTATTGCTTTCACTGCACTCGCGTGCATGCTCTATTTCGAATGAGGTTCGGCTCCTCTCCGAGCACGGGTTCCCTGAAGCTGTAAGAGCGAGGACCAGGAGCTTGCATGAACTCGCAGTCATCACACTCGCTCTCTCCCTCCAGGGGCCGATGACCACGAACGTTTCTGACCGCTACGGGGCCTGGACTGTGGCCGAGGCCCGCAAGGCCGCACGGACAGTCGAAGCGCAGGGAGGGGCACCGGAGCCACTGGAGGAATCAGACGCAGAGATCGAACGTCGAGCAGAGGCGGCATGGGGGAGTGACTTTTTCCGTCAGAATGGGTGGGCAGCCCCACTCTTTCCGGGACGCAGGCCTCCCATTCCATTTGCTGAAATTGAGAAGCTGGTGGGAATGGAGCATATGCGCGGCTACTACATGGACGGTAACGATGCAATTCATGCCGGTCCGAGCGCGCTTGTAAACCGGCTTCAGCTTCGCAATGGATCGGCTTTCTCAACTGTGAGCGAAGTGCAGCATCAGACCATCAGGCACTTCATGGCTGTTGCCGTAATTACTCTTTCCGATGTCGGCGCGGCGGCGTGCACGGCAGTGGCCTCGCTCACTGGAGATTTCGACCTTCTTTGTGGCGTGAAAGTTGTTCGTGACGCCGAGGATCACGCAGTATCCGAGTTCAAAAGCGACGGCATGAGGGCTTAGCAACAAGGTTGGCTTTCAGGCAGGTTCGGACCGCCACGCTCGGCAGCACACCCATGTTCCAGGTAAGCGACCCGCCCGGCAGCCCGCGCCGCAGCCGCAGCAACGATGCGCCGAGCCAGCCGCGGGATCGTGAGGTCAGCGACGGCGTCCAGCGGGTGGAAGTCGTACGCTCCGATTTCAGCGACTTGCAGCTGGATCCGGTCCCGGAGTTCCACCGGCAGCACGCCGCCGTCGAAGAGGTAGAGCACCTTGTCGCCTTCGGAAGGACTGGGCGCCCAGTCCACGGCGAGGAGGCGGCCAATCTCAGGCGCGATGCCCAGTTCTTCGCGGACCTCCCGGACGCATGCCTGCAGCGGCGACTCACCCGCCTCGACGTAACCGCCGGGGATCTCCCGATAGTCCTTGTACGTCGGCTCCAGCATCATGACCCGACCCTGCTCGTCAAAGAACAACGCGCCCGAGGCCATCCTCGGGCGCGCCATCTTCGCCTCGTGCTCGTTGTCGCTCATACGAACGAGCCTAACCAGCTCACACCACTCTTAGCCGCTCGGCCAGGTCGGCGATCGGCCGGCTCGGGCGGCCTCGGGTGCCTCGGACCCAGCCGAGGACGAGGTCTCGGCTCATGTAGTGGTGTCTGACCTGCTCAGGGGCAAGTTGCTCGGCTTCCAGCACGGCGGCGAGCGCGTCGTCGGTGCGGTTCCAGGCGCTCAGTGCCCGCGCGACCTCCAGGCCGTGCCGGACCCGCCGCTCCACCGGGAGGCCGCTGGTGTCCACCAGCGGGCCGAGGTCCAGCGCGACCTGTACGTCGCCCAGCTCGCCGGCAGCAGCTACTCGGTGGATCGCCACGTTCGTCGGGCCGAAGGCCGTCCACATGTGGTTGGCGTCTGCGCCGAGCCGGGCAGCCGCGGTTTCCGCCTCTTGGAGGAACTGCTGAGCCGTTGCTCGGTCTTCCGCTCGGGCCGCGGCCATGGCCCCGGTGAGGAACAGCGTCCCGTAGATGGACATGTACGCCGGCGTCGGGTCGCCAAGGCCCTGCTCCAGGAAGCCGGCCGCATCCTTCACGAGCTGTGCGGCCGTCTCGAAGCGTCCCGCGGAAAGCAGGCAGTGGGTCACGGACCGGAACAGCGACCCAATGATCACCTTGTTCCCACTCAGCTGCGCCGCGGCGAGTCCTCGGTCCGCGGCGATCCAGGCCAGCTCGTTCTCGCCGAGCTTGCCGAGCACCAGAGCGGCACCCTGGTAGGTCATGGCGAGCAGGCCGTTCGCTTCCTCGCGCTCGTCACCCGAGCAGGACCGGGCCGCGAGCAGCGCGTCGGA
Organism: Streptomyces sp. NPDC047049; assembly: GCF_040643995.1. Lineage (NCBI taxonomy): Bacteria > Bacillati > Actinomycetota > Actinomycetes > Kitasatosporales > Streptomycetaceae > Streptomyces > Streptomyces sp. NPDC047049. Next base: position 358,043 of record NZ_JBEYVM010000001.1, read on the forward strand.
CAGGAGCGATGGGAGCTGTCGGGCGGCGAATCCGTACCGGGAGTCCTGGTAGGCGTCCCAGACTTCGCCCACATCGGAGCGGAGCGCCGCCGGCGTCGGAGGTTCGCCTGCGGCCGGCGTCCCGATGAGCGGGGCGAGCTGCCGGTAGTCCATGAGCGCTTCGCGGAGAGCGGGCAGGGTGCGACGGCCGCTGTCCTTCGACCACTCCAGCAGGGTGGGTTCGCCGATCAGATCGCCGATGGACACATCGAGCGCATGGGCGAGCTTCCGGATCACCGAAAGCCGATCCAGCTCGATGCGGTTGTTCTCCGCCTTGCCGAGCCAGTCGGCCGTTCGGCCAACAAGTCCAGCCAGTACGTCCTGCGACAGACCACGGCGATGGCGGTACCAGGCAACACGTTCGCCGGTCGTCAAATGCTGCGTCATTCCTCGCATGGTTACAGCTCAGCCCGGTTCGGCACGATACCCCGGAAGGATTTTCCGGGGTCTCCCCGCACACGCGGCATAGCGTCGAAGGCGTACAGGGTGAGATGCACCGAGACCGCAACTTGTGTCTTCAGGTGGGTTGTTGACGGCTCGTGAGAAGCATGTCCACCAGCAGCCTTCGAGCCTCCGTTCCTGCCGGACATACCCGACCCCTTTCCATACTCACTTCGGGAACCCCGGCAGGGACGGGTAGCGATAGCGACAAGGAATGGAAGAGAGGAATTTCATGCACGCCAGTACGAGGGCCCCTAAGCAAATCCCCTGGGGAATCAGCCGGATGCGCCCCTACTCCACTGTGTACCAGCCCGCGTACGCCACGGCTGAACTCGACGCCGCTACGCAGATCACCGTGTTTCGCGATACGCGCGGCGGCGTCGTGGAGATGGGCAAGCACGGCACCAGCAAGGGAACTGAGACCAGCCCGCAGTCCACCAACCAGGACAGCCGCAATGACACCGACCACGACCAGGACAGCGAGCAGGACTGATGGCCGACGCCGGACCGGTGGCGGTCGTCACCGAAGTGGACGACGTCACCGCAGACATGGTGATCACCGAATTGAACAAGCGCGGTGTGCCCGTCGTACGGTTCGACCCTTCTGATATCGGTGACCGGCTCTTACTGTCGGCCCGGTTCGGCGCCCGCCCGGCGGTCTCCCCTGCCGGCCACCTCCGCACCCCCTCCAGGAAGACCACCCTGGAGGGGGTGCGGTCCGTGTACTGGCGGCGCCCGACCTGGCCCCACTTCGAGCACCTTGACGACCCGGACGCCCGGTTCGCGACAGCCCAAGTCCGCCATGGGCTCGGCGGCAGCCTGTACGCCCTGCCGAACGCCCACTACGTGAACCACCCACTCCGTAACCACACGGCCGAACACAAGCCCCTGCAACTGGCCGTGGCCGAACGCGTCGGCCTGACCGTTCCACCCACGTTGATCTCCAACGACCTGGACGAAATCCGCGGGTTCATCGCGGAACACGGTCAAGTGATCTACAAGGCGCTGCGCTGGACCCCCTACAGGCGCAACGACGGCGTAGGGCTGACCACCTGGGCTGAACCCGTCACCGCCGATGAGGTGGACGAGGGCGTGGCCGTGGTCCCGCACCTCTTCCAAGCCCGCGTGGACAAGGTGGCGGACGTTCGCGTGGTCATCGTCGGCCCGAAGGTGTTCGCGATCCGCATCGACTCCGACCTGTTGGACTGGCGAGCGGACTACAGCAAGCTCAGTTACGAGCCCATCGCCCTCTCCCCCCAGGTAGAACACGCCCTGGCGGAGCACCTGGATCTCTTCGGCCTTGCCTCCGGCAGCTATGACCTGTGCATCACCCGTGACGGTGACCTCCACTGGCTGGAGCTGAATCCCAACGGCCAGTGGGGTTGGCTCGAAGACGAGACCGGGCTCCCTATCGCATCCGCGTTCGCTGACCTCCTGGAGCAAGGACCCACCCCATGACCCACACCGACCCCGCAACACTCCGCCGCGCTCTAGCGGACCGCCTCGAACACGGGGAAGTCCTCAAGACCCCCGCCTGGCGGAAGGCCGTCGAATCCGTACCCCGGGAACTGTTCCTCCCGTCCTTCTTCAAAGATGAGGCCGGCCCCAACGGGATCACCCAGTACACCCCCATCACCCCGGCCACCGACGAAGACGAGCGACTGGCCCTCATCTACCAGAACGAGACATGGGTGACCCAGCTCAACGGCCAGACCACAGCTGAGACAGCCGACGGGCTCATGACCGGCTTCCCCACCTCTTCCTCCACCATGCCGTCCACCGTCGTGGGGATGCTCGAATCCCTGGACGTGGAGGAGGGCATGAACGTCCTGGAAATCGGTACCGGCACCGGATACTCCACGGGCCTGATGTGCCACCGCCTGGGAGAAGACAACGTCACCAGCGTGGAAGTGGACCGCACCGTATCGGAGCGAGCAGACGCAGCCCTGGAAGAGGCCGGGTACTCAACCTGGCCCGTCACCGGTGACGGACTCCTCGGCCACCCCTGCCGCGCACCGTACGACCGGATCATCAGCACCTGTGCGGTCCGCCGCATTCCTTACGCCTGGGTCCGGCAGACGAAGCCCGGCGGGATCATCCTTGCCACAGTGGGTCCCAGCTCCTGGTCCTACGGCACCGGCCTGGCCAAACTCACCGTAAAGGAAGACGGCACAGCAGAGGGCCGGATCATCGGTCGCGCCTCATTCATGCCCGCCCGCGCGGAAGCCTTTACGCCCTTCTCCGGAGACCTCTCCGCCCGCGCCGCCTATGCAGACAGCGAGCGCAGAACAAGCCTCTCCCCCGACGTGCTCAACGACTGGATGCCCGCCTTCCTGGCACAACTCGCTGCACCAGGGGCCCAGCTCGTGCGAGCCGTCAGCGACAGCCGCGAGACGGTGTATCTCTTCGACTCAGGCCGCGAGGCCTTCGCCGCACTGACCGCCGACGAAGACGGATGGACCGTGCGGCAGGGCGGTCCAGTGGCCATCTGGGACGCCATCGAAGACGCGCTTAACGCATGGCGGAATGTCGGCTCGCCAGGCATCAGCGCTGTCCGGCTGGAGGTCAGCGCCGAGGCACACGCCTACTGGATCGGCGGGCAACAGATCACCACCGACGCACGCTCCTACTGGATTGGAGACGAGCCAGGTCTCCGCTGGCGACACCAGCACCAGCCTCTGCCGGAGTGACGCACACTGCGCAGCCCGGCCCACACAGCCGCCTCGGGTTCGTGTGGGCGGGGCTGAGCTACGCCATCTGCGCGTGCCAGTTCCGTGCCAGACAGCACGCGGCCAAACGCGGCCAAGAACGGTCAGCCACGGATCCATCGGCCATCGGGAAACGAAGCGGCCCCCGACCGGGAGTTCCCAGGTCAGGGGCCGTCTGTCTGCGGAGGCTGTGGGATTTGAACCCACGGTGACGTTGCCGCCACGACAGTTTTCAAGACTGTTCCCTTAGGCCGCTCGGGCAAGCCTCCCCGCGGCACCGCGGCGCGCGGGGCGCTTGGGTGTCGCGGGATCAGACTAGCGCGTCACTTGTCGCCCGTGCGCTGGCCCAGGGTGACCTGGGTGGTGTGCTCCTTGCCGCCGCGCTTGTAGGTCAGGGTGACCTGGTCGCCGGGCTTGTGCTGCCAGATCTCGCTGATGAGGGTGGGGCCGCTGTCGACGACCGTGTCGTCGAGCTTGGTGATGGTGTCGCCGGGCTTGAGGCCCGCCTTGTCGGCCGGGCCGTTCGGGGTGACGGAATCGGAGCCGTTGTTGCCGGTGCGGGCGATGGTCGCGCCGTTGCCGGTGTCCCGCATGCCGACCTGGACGCCGATCTGGGGGTAGACCGGCTTGCCGGTCTTGATCAGGTCCTGTGCCACCCGTCGCGCCTGGTCGATGGGGATGGCGAAGCCCAGGCCGATGCTGCCGGACTGCTGGGACTCGCCGCCCAGTCCGCCGCCGTTGCCGGCCGACTGGATGGCGGAGTTGATGCCGATCACGTTGCCGGCGGCGTCCATCAGGGGGCCGCCGGAGTTACCGGGGTTTATCGAGGCGTCCGTCTGCAGGGCGCTCATGTACGAGGCGCTGGTGCCGCCGCCGTCGCTGGAGGCCACCGGGCGGTCCTTGGCGCTGATGATGCCGGTGGTGACCGTGCCGGACAGGCCGAAGGGCGCGCCGATGGCGATGGTGGCGTCGCCGACCTGCACATTGGAGGACTTGCCGAGCGGGAGCGGGTTGAGCGGGGCGCCGGAGGTGTTCTTGAGCTTGATCACGGCGACGTCGTAGCCCTGGGCACGGCCGACGACCTCGGCGTCGTACTTCTTGCCGTTGGAGAACGTCGCGGTGAGCTTGCCGCCGTCGGCCGCGCTGGCGACGACGTGGTTGTTGGTGAGGATGTGGCCCTGCTTGTCGTAGATGAAGCCGGTGCCGGTGCCGCCGTCGCCGCCGGCACCCTGCGCCTCGATCGTCACGACGCTGGGCAGCGCCTTCTGCGCTATCCCGGAGACGGAGGTGGGCTTGCGGTTCAGTGCCCCGGGGTCGCCGGACGCGGAGACCGTCGTCGAGTCGCTGTCGCTCTGGCCCGCGGCCCAGAAGCCGATGCCGCCGCCGATACCGCCCGCGACCAGCGCGGCCACCAGGACGGCCGCGATCAGGCCGCCGTTGCGCCGTTTGGGGGCGGGGCTGCCGGTCGTGCCCCAGGGGTCGCCGCCGCCACCGTAGGGGGGCTGCTGGCCCCAGCCGCCGGCACCCGCTCCGGGGCCGGCCGCCGAGTACGTGGGGAACTGGCTGGTCCGGTCGTCCGCCGGGTCGTCGCCGGGGTGGCCGTAGCCGGGCTGCGGGCGGCGTCCGTCGCTGTACGGCGGCATCCGGCCCGGATCGTCGAAGCCGGGTCCGGCGGCCGAGGTGACGGTCGGTGCGAACTCCGGCGGCGGGGGCGCCGCGGGCGGGACGCCGGGAGTCCGGGCGCCGGAGGCGGACACGGAGGCGCTGTCCGGCTGCGGCCCGGTCGGCGGCTTGGCCTCCGACGGGACGGCGGCTCCCTCGTTCTCGGTGCTCACAGCTCTCTCCTCAGCTTCACGACTGTCGGCGCCCACGGCCTGGTGGAGGGTGTCCCCTCCGCCCGGCCCCTCAGCCAACTCTGAGGGTCCGGGGCGGGCCGTTTCTTCCGGGGCTTGCGGTTCGGCCGGACCCTGGGGGTGCGTCCGGGTGGTGCGGTGCGGCGGGCCGTGCGGTCCGCCGGGTGGTGCGGTTGGTGCGGTGGGAGACCCGTGGGCCTCCCGGTTGTCTCTTCCGGCCCGGCGGGCCCGGCGGGCCCTCCGGTCGTGCGGTTCCCCTTGCCGGACGGGGGACCCGGTACTCCAGCATCAAGGATCCGGGCAGTACGGGCGAGTCCCGTCCACGGTTCGGAGTCCGCAGATCAGGGTCCTCGGGCCATGACTGCAGGCCCGGTCCGCACCTCCCGGCTGTCGCGAGACCCGGTCCGCGGGTCCGGCCGCCACTACGGGCCGGACGGTACGGGCGAGTCTCCCTTCCCAGCTTTTCCCACCACGCGTCAGAGCGCCGTAAGCCAAGGCTGTGACTGTCACCTCATCCTTTATGCCGGACAAAACCGGCGCATCCCCGGTTCCGCACCCCGGGGTACGCGCCCGGCGGCCCGGCGACGGTGGATGGCACGATAACGCGGTGACCTATGCACGCCCCGCCCAGGACGGCCGTCCGGGCCGTCCCGCCATTTCCGTCGTCGCCCACCGCGGTGCCTCCGAGGACGCCCCGGAGCACACCCTCGCCGCCTACCGCAGAGCGATCGAGGACGGCGCGGACGCCCTGGAGTGCGATGTCCGGCTCACCGCGGACGGCCACCTCGTGTGCGTCCACGACCGGCGGGTGAACCGCACGTCGAACGGGCGCGGCTCGGTCTCCGCCCTCGAGCTCGCCGACCTGGCCACGCTCGACTTCGGCTCCTGGAAGGACGACGGGTCCGCGAACGAGGCACCGGACCGGCAGCACGAGGACCCCGAGCGGACCTCCGTACTGACGCTGGAGCGGCTGCTGGAGCTGGTCGCCGACGCCGACCGCCGGGTCGAGCTGGCCATCGAGACCAAACACCCCACCCGCTGGGCCGGGCAGGTGGAGGAGCGGCTGGTCGAACTGCTCGCGCGGTTCGGGCACACCGGACCGGCCACCCGCACCGACTGGACCTCCCCGGTCCGGGTCATGAGCTTCTCGGCGCGCTCGCTGCACCGCGTACGGGCCGCTGCGCCCGGCATCCCCGGCGTCTACCTGATGCAGTTCCTCACGCCGCGGCACCGCGACGGCCGGCTCCCGCCCGGCGTCGGCATCGCGGGCCCCGGGATACGGATCCTCCGCGCGCACCCCGAGTACGTCGCCAAGGCGCACCGGGCCGGCCACCGGGTGCACGTGTGGACCGTCAACGACACCGAAGATGTCGAGCTGTGCCGGGAATTGGGCGTGGACGCGGTCATTACGAACCGCCCCAAACAGGTGCGTAAGCAACTCGGCCTTGGCTAAAGCTCCTCACGGGGTGTGCACCGGCGCATTCGGGCCGTATGCGGTTATGTCCAGTGCGTCACTGTGTGCCGCTTGGCCGGTTTCCGGTCCAGTCCATTGGGGCATTCATCCCGTGGCGTGGGGCAAAGGAGGTCTCGGGGGTGGCGTTGGTGGTGGCACAAGAGGTGCCGACGTCGTCGATCATGGCCGTACCCCATGGTCCAGTGGGTGTGGGCATGGCCAGGCGACGCATGCGTGAAGAGCTGTTGGCAAGTGGAGTTCAGGACAGCGTCGTGGATGACGCGGTGCTCGTCCTGTCGGAGCTGTTGAGCAATTCGTGTCGCCATGCGCGTCCGATATACGAACAGGGAGCACCGGGTTCCGTACCTCCCGGCGCATCCGTCACGCCCGACGCGAAGGACGTCCCCGCGGCGTCCGTGCGGGCCTCCTGGCGCATCGATGCGCAGGGCCGGCTGACCGTCGCGGTCACGGACGGCGGCGGTCCGACCCGCCCCCTTCCGTCCACTCCGTCGGTCACCGCGCGCGGCGGCCGCGGACTGGCGATCATCCGGTCGCTCACCAAGGACTGGGGCGTGCGCGACACGGTCACCGGCGAAGTCACGGTCTGGGCGGTCCTCTCCCTGCAAGGCGCGTTCGCTACGCGCGTGGACCTGCTGCCCGATCTGCCGCCCTCGCTCGCCACGGGCGCGGGCGTGCGGGGCGGGCTGCCGCTGGGCCCGGCCTTCCCGGAGTTCGACGATCTGACGTAGCGGCAGGCAGCGGCACGCCGGGGCCCGGCGGTGACGGGGCGGCGTCCGGGCCGGGACGCACCGGCGTGCGGGCGGCAGGGCATGACACGGCCCGGTGCGCAACCGGACGCGACCGCGCAAGTGATCCTCTAGGCTCGCGCAGATACGCGTCCGTACGTCCAGGATCGACCAGGAGACCCCGTCGCCATGGCCAAGAAGCGCCGTCCCCAGCCCCAGGCCGCAGCACCGCAGATCAAGGACGGCGAGGTGCCGGTCGTCGGCGCTCGTGAGCCCTGCCCGTGCGGCTCCGGCCGCCGGTACAAGGCCTGTCACGGCCGGCAGGCAGCGCACGCCGCCGCCGAGCTCGTGCAGCGCCCCTTCGAGGGCCTGCCCGGTGAGTGCGACTGGGTGGCCCTGCGCGAGCTGGTGCCCGCCGCCACCGCCGAGTTGACCCTGAAGGGCGGGCTGCCCGAGGGCGTCCCGTCCGTGACGCTGGCGACCGTGCTGCCGATGGCGTGGCCCGCGCTGCGCCGCGACAACGGCGCGGTGCTGCTCGGCCTGCAGAACGACACCGCCTCCGGCGACCTCAGCCGCGACCTCGCGGACACTCTGCAGCGCGCGCTGGCCACCGAGCCCGGCAACCCGGTACCCGCCGAGCGGCACAGCGCCGACGGTCCTCGGCTGCAGGATCTGCTCGACCCGGACGCCGCTTTTGAGCCGACCGTCCACACCGGTTTCGAGTTCTGGGTGGAGAACGCCGAGAACGCCACCGGCGAGGTCGCCGCCTCTCTGGAGCGCGCCAACGCGGCGGCCATCCCGACCGCCCGGATCCCCGGTCTGGAGGGTGCGTACTGGTGCGAGGCCCCGGAGAAGAACCACCTGCGCTGGGTCACCGCGCACCCCGAGGAGCAGCTGCTGGACGCACTCGCCCGGCTGCACGCGGCGGGCGCCGCCTCGCTCGGCGAAGGCACCCGTCTGGTGGGCTCGTTCCGCGCCCACGGCCTGGTCGTCCCGGTCTGGGACCTGCCCAAGGAGATGGGCGCCGACGAGGTCGCCAAGCCGGCCGCGGCGTTCGCCGAACGGCTGGCCGGGGCCCTGGCGACGGACACCCCGCTGACCCCCGAGGAGCGCCGGGCACGCGGCGGGCTCACCAACCGTCAGGTCACCCTGAGCTGATCGCCCCCGTCCTCGGCCGTGGTCGGACGCCCCGGGCAAGACGAGGCGTGACGCCCGTCACAACTCCCCGTACCTGCCGGTAAAGAGGCGTCCGGAATTCCACGATCGAATTTGCGAACCGCCGATCTCTTGTTACGGTTCTAGAAGCCCGGTCGCTGGTGCATCCCCCGTCGCCAGCGACCGGGCGCTTCCATGTCCGGAACCAGGCATTCCGCTTGGCTCCTCCGGCTCCTCGGCAGCCCGCGGCCTCAGCGCTCCGAACCGCTGCCCGCCGCGGACGAGTTGCTGCCGGCCCGCAGCAGCAGCCGCTCCCCCGCCGCGTCGGCGATCTCCGCCACGGCCGTGTACCGCGGCCGGCTCCGGTGGACGGTCGGGGTGACCGGCGTCTCGCACACACCCGGCGCACCACCCGCCGCCACCTCGCAGTTCACCTGGACGGTCCCGCCGTCGGGCCGCAGCAGCGTCAGTACGGCGCGGAGCCGGCCGCCGGCGCGGTTGCGGTAGTACGTACGCCCCCAGGTGACACCGTCCCCGGCGAGCACGCAGGTCTGGGCTGCGATCCCCTGGGGCGCGGTGAGGTCGGGGCCGCAGCGGGAGGTGCGTCCGGAGAGGCGCGGCAGGCCGGGGCGGCCGGAGGAGCCGGCCGGGCTCCTGGAGCCGGGGGCGGCAGTGCGGGGGCTCTTGCCCGGCTTACTGCCGTTATTTCCCCTGCTTCCCTTTTCTTCCGAGGGGCTGTTTTCGGCCTTGACTGCTTCCCCGGATCCCGCCCCCGGGGACGAGGTGCCGGCCGGGCCGGCCGTCGCGGCGCCCAGCGGCACGGCGAGGGCGAGCAGCGCCGTGCCGGCGAGCCCGATCATGCGGATTCTCTGCGCACGCTGCATGGCCCCCACCTGCACTCGATATGCCGCTGACGACGGCTTGACGGTGGGCCGAACCTATCGGCCGGCGGGGGTACCCCCGGGCGCCCGGGCGCCGGTTTCCCCGAGAGATCGGGGCAGGTCACACCCGTACGGGTGATCCACCGCGAGGCGTTCCGTGCGTCCGCCCCCGGCCGTCGGCGCGGCCCCGGATCCGTCCGCCCCTTCGCCACTCATCCGTCCGCGCGGCCCCCGTCCGCCCCTCCGTCCGCCCCTCATCCGCCGCGGCAGGTGCCCGCACAGCATGAGGGCGCCCGAGTGCGCATCGGGCGCCCGGAGCATCCGCGAGGGTCAGTACGCGAGCCGGCTGCCGCCGTCGGGGGAGCCGGTGCTCGCCGTGACCAGCGCGTCCACGATCGTGGCCACCTTCGGCAGCCAGGGCGCGGCCGGGGATGGGGGTCCCCCCTGCGCAGGGAGGCCCCCCCGCTCGAACGAAGTGGAGAGTGGGGGAGAAGTGGGGAGTTCGGGGGACGCCGGCGGGCGCTCCCAGCGGACCTGGCCGGCGCCGACCTGGGAGGGCGGGAGCACCAGATAGCCGCCCTCGCCGTGGAACCGCAGCGAGCTGGGCACCCAGTCCTGGGAGTGCAGCAGCTCGCCCAACTCCGGCAGGCCGTACGGCGATACGAGCAGCGACCAGCGGGTGGGCGTGGCCACCACGGGGCCCAGGCGCACGCCGAAGTGGTCCAGCGCCGCCAGGGCGCGGGCCCCGGCGACCGCGGGCAGGCTCACCGCGCAGGGTGCGCCGCCGCCGGTGGCCAGCACGACCGGGGCATCGGGGCGGTTCGTCCACCACCAACGCACCATCCGGGCATCGGTGGTGGCCGCGAGCAGACCGGGGTCGAAGGGGTGCGCGCCGGGCACCACGCAGTCGGGGTCCGGGCAGCTGCAGCGACGCGTGGCCCGCTCGCCGAGGCCGAGCCGGGCGCCGGCCGGCTGCCGGCCGCCGGAGCGGAGTCCCACACCGGGAAGTACGGGCCACTGCCACTCGGTGGCGTAGTGGAGCGCCGCACCGAGCTGCGCCGGCTTTCCGCCGCGCCGGAACAGGAGCTTGCGTCGCCTTCCGAGGATCTCGCGCATGAGCGCTCGTTCCTTTCCGTTAACGCCGAGGGCTTTGTCCATCGCACTGCATGGCACTACATGCCGGGTTCACCATCGTTGTGCGCCGTGCCGCTGCATGCCGTTGTGGGGCGTGTCCTGCGGCCCGGCCGGGGAGCCCGGGGTCGATCGGCATCGATCACGCCACGTGGTCACTGGTCACCGCGTGTACAAAGCAGCGCATCACGCCGTACGCCGGGCGTGAAGTGTGACGAGGGGTGGCGTGCGTTGGCGCTTGCACTTCCGTGGTGCAGTCCCCGCCTCTTGGGAGTGCGTCGCGGTCGTCGGCTTGTTAGACGCCGGTGCCCGCCGGAGAGTTCCGGTACGGCGCCAACTGACTCCGCACCTTTCCGAGTACGTACCCGCCACTGTGGTGATGACGCGCTGCTGATCGCCGTCAGTCGACCGCAAATTGACGTTCGGGGGGATTTTTTCAGGCCAATCTACAGACCTCGCTGACACCACAAACCCCATGGGGACAATGCTGGACATCGCATCGCTACTGCGTGTACATGTGGAGGCATTAATAGCGGAGCAGCATGACATGGGGGTTTGCGATGCTATTGAGGAAATTGAGCGGCCAACCTTACCGCGCAACATCACTCAACAAAATGCCGCACTCCCCACCAAAAAGCGGCCTGACCTCGGATAACGCCAGACTCGACGAGAGCCGTCGGCCATGACCACCCCTCACGTGCCGAAAGTGGCTGGAATCGAACCAGTCCTTCCCGCCCCCGCGCACACTGTCGACCCCCACGGGCCGAAAGCGCCCTCGGGATGCGCTGCCGGCGCCCCCTCCGACGCCTCGTCAGGCGGATCGCCTGACGGCTCGTCCGGCACCTCCGCGGGCGGCCCCCCGGGCGACGTGCCCGGCTCCGCGCCTGGCGTTGTCCCCGACATCTCCGTCGTCGACCAACTCGCCGCGGTCCAGGACCGGCTGGCCGGCTGGATCTCCGACCTCAGCACCCTGCACGACCTGACCGAACGGCTCGCGCGCACCCGCACGCTGGAGGACGCCCTCCACGAGCTGCTGCGCGCCGGCGCCTCCCTGGTCGGCGCGCGCCGCGGTCTCGTCGTCCTCGCGCCGTCCGACGGACTCGGCCCGGAGACCACCGTCGGCCTCGGCCTCGGCCACGCCGAGATCGGGCATATCGAGACCGTCCCGCGCCGCGCCCTGTCGTACGCGCGGATACTGGACGGCCTCCCGGAGCGGGCCACCGGCGACGACACCCGCCACGCGACGCGCGACGGGAGCCGTGCCGCCGGCCCCCGCGACGACGCGCCGGCGAGCCCCTGCACCGAGATCGCCGAACCCGACATCCCCGGTGAGAAGGACCTCGACCCCCGCCTGCGCGAGGTCGCCGCCCGGCTCGGGTACGCCGCGAGTTATGCGGTCCCGCTCTGCGCCGCACCCTTCGGCAGGACCGGCGCCGCGGTGTGGCTCTACGACGAACCGGCCGAGCCCACCGCGCGACAGCGCCATCTCGTCGGCCTCTACCGCGCGCACGCCGCCGAGCACCTCGCCCGCCTCCTCGAACTCCACCGCAGCCACCGGGCCGCCGAAACCCTCCGCAAGGAGCTGTTGCCGCACCGGCTGCCGCGGATCCCCGGCGTACGCCTCGCGGTGCGGCACAGCACCGGGCCGCGCGGCGGCGGCGACTGGTACGACGCGCTGCCGCTGCCCGACGGCGCCCTGGGGCTGGCCGTCGGTTCGGTGACCGGCTCCGGGCCGAGCGCGGTGGCGGCCATGGGGCGGCTGCGGGCGTCCCTGCGCGCCTACGCCGTCATGGAGGGCGAGGACCCGGTCGCGGTCCTCTCGGACCTCGAACTGCTGCTCCGGCTGACCGAGCCGGCCCGCAGCGCCACCGCGCTGTTCGCCTACACCGAGCCGCCGCCCGGCGCTCCGGGCGGGCCGCCGGTGCTGCCCGGCGGCATCGCCGACCCCTTCGCCCGCAAGCTGCTGCTGGCCGGGGCCGGCCACTGCCCGCCGCTGATCCTCGGTGATCTGCGGACCGAGTTCGTGGAGACCTCACTGTCCGCGCCGCTGGGCATGCTGGCCTGCTGGGAAGCGCCGAGCGTGGAGATCGAACCGGCCGGCGGCGAGACCCTGCTGCTCTACAGCGACGGGCTGCTGCACCGCACCGGCGAGCCCATGGACCGCGCCTTCACCCGGCTGCACGCGGCCGCGGCCGGCGTTCCCAGGGCGAGCCGCCACGATCCGGAGGCGGTCGTCGATCACATCGTGCGCACGATGCTGCCGCAGGGTCTGGACGATCCGTCGTCGGAGGAGGACGTGGTGCTGCTCGCGGCGTACTTCGAGGAGTGAGGCGCAGGGGCGGCCGCACGGCGCACGACGGGCACCCCGAGCCGCACGCCGGGACGCACACCGGCCGCACCGGATAGCGGACACCCGGCACCGGAGTACGGAGCCGTGCCCCTCCCGTCCGCCCCTTGAGAGTGCCCCGCGTCCCGAAGCCGCCCTCCCGGCAAGGTCGCGCCTTCGTGCGGGAAGGTCACGCCTTTCTGCCTCTGGACCGCTTTCGATCCGCACATACGATGGAAGGCGGTTCAGTCTTAAAAGGAGGCATTGTGACCGACGAGCTCACGCCGGAGACCCCGGACGAGGACGAGCAGCCGATCAAGCAGCGCAAGAACGGCCTTTACCCGGGCGTCTCGGATGAGCTCGCGGAGAACATGAAGAGCGGCTGGGCCGACACCGAGCTGCACGATCTGCAGCCGGTCGAGCAGGCCCCGAACGCCGCCCGCCGCCGCGCCGCACTGTCCGCGCGCTTCCCCGGCGAGCGCCTGGTGATCCCGGCGGGCAACCTCAAGACCCGCTCCAACGACACCGAGTACGCCTTCCGCGCCTCGACGGAGTACGTCTACCTCACCGGCGACCAGACCGACGACAGCGTCCTGGTCCTGGAGCCCACCAAGGACGGCCACGAGGCGACCATCCACCGGCTGCCCCGCTCCGACCGCGAGAACGGCGAGTTCTGGCTCGACGGCATGGGCGAGCTGTGGGTCGGCCGCCGCCACAGCCTCGGCGAGGCCGAGGCACTGCTCGGCGTCCCGTGCAAGGACGTACGCGAGCTGGCCGGTGCGCTCAAGGAGGCCACCGGGCCGGTCCGGGTGGTGCGCGGCCATGACGCCGGCATCGAGGCCGCACTGACCGACAAGGTCACCGCCGAGCGCGACGAAGAGCTGCGGGTGTACCTCTCCGAGGCCCGGGCGGTCAAGGACGCCTTCGAGATCGGTGAGCTGCAGAAGGCCGTCGACTCGACGGTGCGCGGCTTCGAGGACGTCGTCAAGGTCCTGGACAAGGCCGAGGCGACCAGCGAGCGCTACATCGAGGGCACCTTCTTCCTGCGCGCCCGCGTCGAGGGCAATGACGTCGGCTACGGCTCGATCTGCGCCGCGGGACCGCACGCCACCACCCTGCACTGGGTCCGCAACAACGGCGAGGTGCGCTCCGGCGACCTGCTGCTGCTGGACGCCGGGGTGGAGACCCACACCCTCTACACCGCCGATGTCACCCGCACCCTGCCGGTCAACGGCCGGTACACCGACCTCCAGCGCACGATCTACGACGCGGTGTACGAGGCGCAGGAGGCGGGCATCGCGGCGGTCAAGCCGGGCGCGGCCTACCGCGACTTCCACGACGCGGCGCAGCGGGTGCTCACCGAGAAGCTGGTCGAGTGGGGTCTGGTCGAGGGCCCGGTCGAGCGGGTGCTGGAGCTGGGGCTGCAGCGCCGCTGGACCTTGCACGGCACCGGCCACATGCTCGGCCTGGACGTCCACGACTGCGCCGCCGCCCGCACCGAGCACTACGTCAACGGGACGCTGGAGCCGGGCATGGTGCTGACCGTGGAGCCCGGTCTGTACTTCCAGGCGGACGATCTGACGGTCCCCGAGGAGTACCGCGGCATCGGCGTCCGGATCGAGGACGACATCCTCGTGACGGACGACGGCAACCGGAACCTGTCGGCCGCGCTGCCGCGGCGGTCGGACGAGGTCGAGGCCTGGATGGCGGGGCTGCTCGGCAAGTAGCCGCGTCGTCGGGGGCGGGCCGCCCCCGCCCTGCCGGCGCCCGTTGCGCCGTTCGTTCCGCGTCTCCCGGTGGCCTCAGCCGCCGGGAGACGTGTCGTGTGCGGGGCCGTCGTCCTGGCGCCCGTACGCACCGGCGCGGGCCGCCGCCCAGACCGCGGTGGCGGCGGATGCGGCGAGATCCTGGTCGACGGGGCGACGGGCGATCAGAATCCGGTAGTAGAAGGGCGCGCCGAGCGCCGACATCACCTTCTCCGGGTCGGTGTCCGGGGGCAGTTCGCCGCGCTCGACGGCCCGCTCCACCATCCGGCCGGCCAGCGCCAGCCGTTCGCCGAAGAAGGTCCGCAGCACCGCCGCCGCCTCGGGGTCGCGGGCCGCGGCGGAGACCACCGCCTCGATCAGCCGGCGCATCCTCGCCTCCCCGTAGAAGGCGGCTATCGAACCGGCCAGCTCCTGCAGGTCCCCGGGCAGCGTGCCGGAGTCCGGCAGCGGCACATCCGAACTCAGGTCGGTCAGCAGGTCGCACACCAGACCCTCGGTGGAGCGCCAGCGACGGTAGAGCGTCGCCACATGAATTCCGGACCGCTGCGCGACCCTCTCCATGGTCAGCGCGGCGAAGCCGCCGTCGCCCAACTCCTGGAAGACGGCGGTCAATACGGCCTGGCGGGTGCGGGCGGTACGACCACCGGGCCTGGTCTCGCCCGGGCCATGGTGCGCTGTCGTCACGACGGCTCCGTATTGCAGTGCGGGTTCACGCCAAGTATTGTCCGGGAAAGGTTAACGCGAGCAACTTCGCGTTAATCGTCGTGCGCGCTGGTCTCGCAGGGACAGGGGACGCCGCGGGGGAGGTTCTCTCACCGCGAGACCGCGCTGCCGACTTCCCGCAAAGGGCGGTTTCCAGCCAGTTTTCCGACTGCTGATGTCCGCCCCGTTTGACACCTCATACGCGGACGTCCCGCATGCGGCTGTCTTCCCGGGCGCCCTACGACGCCATCGGCAGCGCCGCTCCCTCGCGCCACTTGAGGATCTTGTCGAAGCTGACGACCGCGCCGGGACGGCCCGTGCGGTTGCGGTAGAGGACGTGGTCGGTGAGGGCCTCGATCAGAAAGAGCCCCCGGCCGTCCTCGGCAAAGGCGGGAGCCTGTGCGGGGGTGGGCACGGGGGCCGGCGTGGGGGCCCGGTCCGCGGCGGTATGGGGTGGGGCGGGGGGCGCGGGGCAGTGGCGGAACCCGGGGCCCGAGTCGGTCACTTCGATGCGGCAGGTGTCGCCGTCGATGAAGGCCGTGACGCGGTAGTCCTCGGTGGCGGCGTCACCGCCGTGCTCGACGGCGTTCGCGCAGGCCTCGGAGAGGGCCACCGCAAGGTCGTAACAGATGTCCGGGTCGACGCCCGCCGTCTCCATCGTGCCCAGCAGCAGACGACGGGCCAGCGGCACGCTCGCAGCCTCACGCCGCAAATGGAGTGACCACCAGATGCTCATCGCTCCAGCCTCCTGGCCGCGGCTCGACATATCGATACCTATTGCCGCGCCGCATGGTCCGTAAGCATGTCCGGGACGTGATACCGCTCATTCGGCGGATGCGAAGAGCGAGCGCATCGGTGTAGGTGAAGCGCCTGCTATGCGCTGCCGCGCGCCCCGCCGGGCCCCCTGGACACCGGGCGCGGCGCCTCCCCGGCGCGCCCTGCCGTAGGCGACAGGTCGGACCAATGGGATGATGGCGCGGCCATGACTCCACCGCCCGCCTCCACAGCGCGCGCAGCCGCCGATCTTCGGCTGTTGAGGGCCGCGGTCTTCACCGCGGTCTGCGTCGTGTTGTCCGCGGGCGGGCACATCGCCGCCTCGTGCGCCACCGTCCCGTGGTGGACGCTGGGTGTGGCGGCGGCCGTGGTGTTCGCGATCGCCGCACCCCTGGCCGGGCGGGAGCGCTCGCTGCCGGGGATCGCCGCCGGTCTTGCCGCGGGGCAGCTCGCCTTGCACGCCCTGTTCGCCTGGGGCCAGCTTCCGATGTCCGCCATGGCGCGGGGCGCGGGAAGCGGAGGGAGCGGCTTCGGTGCCGGCGGGCTGTCCGACCGGGCGGCCGAGGCCCTGGCCCGGCATGTGACCTGCGGGCTCGGCAGCGGCCGGGTGGACGGCGCGCAGGCGCGCCGGATTCTCGGCGCGGGTGGCTTCGACACCGCCTCCGCCGCCGGGATGACCCCGCCGGCGGGCGCCGGCCCGGCGGGTGGCACGGCCGGGGGCGCGACCGCCGCCGACCCCGCGCTCACGCATGGTCTGCTGCCGTCGCTGCCCATGCTGCTGGGGCATCTGCTGGCCGCGCTCGCGGTCGGCTGGCTGCTGCGGCGGGGCGAGGCGGCCCTGTGGCGGCTGGTCCGGCTGTCGGCTCCGGCGGCGTACGAGATCACGGTGCAGGCACTGGCCGGCGTGGTGCGCGGGGCACTCGCCCTCGCCCGCGCCCTGCTCACAGGCCTGGAAACGGCGCACGAAGAATCGCTGCGCGCCCCCGTTTCGTACGGGGATGACAAACCCGGCCCGAAGAACGTCGCACTCCACCACAGTGTCATCAGGCGAGGGCCCCCCGCCCCGGCCCTCCTCGCCCTCGCGGCCTGACGACGCGAAGCACGCCCCCACGTGGGGCCCCTCCCATGCCCTTGAGGCATGGGGGAGGGTACGGGCTTATGCGCCGTCGTCCGCGCGCACCACTGCACCGTCACCCGTACCTCTCTCCTTCCTGTGGAGTGCTTTCCGATGCCGAAGAATTCGAAGATGGCGAAGATGCCGCAGCAGCAGTCGGACGCGTCGCCCACGCGCCGGCTCGCACGCCGGCTGCCGCTGGTGGGCGCCGCCGCGGCCGGCAGCGTGCTGCTCCTCGCCGGCCCGGCCGCCGCCCACGTCAGCGTGCAGCCGTCGGGTCCGGCCGCCAAGGGCGGCTACGCAACCGTCAACTTCAAGGTGCCCAATGAGGAGGACGACGCCTCGACGGTGAAGCTCGAGGTGACGCTGCCCACCGACCACCCGCTGGCGTCCGTGATGCCGCAGCCGGTGCCCGGCTGGAAGATCTCGGTCACCAAGGCCAAGCTGCCCAAGCCGATCGAGATGGAGGGCGAGAAGATCACCGAAGCCCCCTCGAAGATCACCTGGACCGCCGACGGCAAGGGCGTGGAGCCCGGCCAGTTCCAGCAGTTCCCGCTCTCCGTCGGCCAGCTGCCCAAGGACACCGACCAGGTCGTCTTCAAGGCGCTCCAGACGTACGACAACAAGGAAGTCGTGCGCTGGATCGAGCCGACGAAGGAGGGCGCCCCGGAGCCGGAGAACCCGGCCCCGGTCCTCAAGCTCGGCGCGCCCGAGGAGGACGGCCACGGCGCCGCCGGAGCGAGCGACAAGAGCGGTGCCACCACCGGCATGAAGGCCACGGCCGCCGCCTCGGACGCGTCCGGCAGTGACACCACGGCCCGCGTCCTGGGCGCCGTCGGCATCGTCGTCGGCGTCATCGGAGTCGGCTTCGGTGTGTTCGCCGGCCGGCGCCGCAGCGCCTGACCACCGGCCGGGCCGGCGCCCGAACCGCGCCGGCCCGCCCACCATTCCCGCACCAACGGGATTCCCAGACACAGGATTTATCTGCAATGCACAGAAGGACTCTGCTCGCGTCCGCCCTGGCGGCGGCCGCGGCTTTCAGCCTGACCGCCTGCAACGGCGAGGACAACAAACCCGCCGCCGAGGTCTCCGGGGGCACCGCGGCCAAGCCGATCGTCACGCTCGACAGCCCCCTGGCGAAGCCGGACCTCGTCCTGACCGACACCAGCGGCAAGAAGTACGACCTGGTGGAGAAGACCAAGGGCCACCCGACGCTGATCTACTTCGGGTACACCAACTGCCCGGACGTCTGTCCGCTGACGATGGCCAACATCGCGGTCGCGGTGAAGCAGCTGCCGCCGGCCGAACGCAAGGATCTGCGGGTCGTCTTCATCACCTCCGACCCGGAGCGTGACACCCCGGCCGCGCTCAAGAAGTGGCTCGGCGGAATCGACAAGGACTTCACCGGTCTGACCGGCAGCTTCGACACCATCCAGGGGGGTGCGCGCGACGTCAACATCGGGATCGAGAAGCCGGTCAAGAAGAAGAACGGCGATGTCGTGTCCACCCATGGTGCGCAGGTGCTGCTGACCTCCCCCAAGGACGACAAGATCCACTGGATGGGCATGCAGGAGGCGACCTCCGACAACTACACCAAGGCACTTCCGAAGATCGTCAAGGGGCAGAACCCGTGAACCGCCGCACCACCCTCGCCGCCGCCCTCACCTTCAGCGCCGCTCTCGTCCTGGCGGGCTGCGGCGGCGCGGACGGCGCACCGCAGCTCAAGGTCGAAGGCCCGTACATGCCCCGGCCGGTCGACCAGAACATGGCCGGCGCGTACTTCACGGTCAAGAACAGCGGTGACACCGCGGACAAGCTCACCTCGGTCACCAGCGACCTGTCCAAGGACATCACGCTCCACAAGACGGCCGGCACCAAGATGGAGCAGGTCAACTCGCTGGCGATACCGGCGGGCGGCGAGCTGCGGCTCAGCCGCGGCGGCAACCACCTGATGTTCATGGGGCTGAAGAAGAAGCCGGCCGAGGGCGACAAGGTGGTCATCGAGCTGCACTTCGCCACCGCCGGTCCGATCAAGGTGACGGTCCCGGTCAAGGCCCTCACCTACGCACCGAAGAAGTAGCCGGGCACCGAAACGGCACACAGGGGACGGAAGACCGCACAGGCCGTACGGACCACCGGCGGATGGCCCCACGGGCCGTACAGGAAACGGGAGTAAGGGGAGCGATCACTATGGTCACCACCGGGCTCGGGCCGCGACGGTCCGCCGTGCTGCGCCTGCTGGTCGTCGCGGTGGCGCTGGCCGGCGCGCTGATCGGCGGGTTCGGCGGCGCCGCCCCGGCCTCGGCGCATGCCGCGCTGACCGGGAGCACCCCCGTACAGGGTTCGGTGGTGGACCACGCCCCCGGGCAGGTGACGCTCACCTTCTCCGAGGGCGTCGCGATGGGCGACAGCTCGATCCGGGTGCTGGATCCGCGGGGCAAACGGGTGGACCGCGGCAAGCTGCTCAACCTGAGCAGCGGCAACGTCGTCAAATACGGCGCGGGGCTGCCACCGGGGCTCGGCAACGGCACCTACACCGTCACCTGGCAGGCGGTCTCCGCCGACAGCCACCCCGTCTCCGGCGCCTTCACCTTCTCGGTCGGCGCGCCCTCCAAGGCCGCCGCCCCGGTGCCGCAGCAGAAGGCCGGCGGCGGTCTGGTCGGCGCGCTCTACGGCGTCGCCCGCTACCTCGCCTACGCCGGGTTCATCCTGCTCGTCGGCGGCGCGGCCTTCGTGGTGGCCTGCCGGCCGGCCGCCGCCCTCGTCCGGTCCGTGCAGCGGCTGGTCGTCCAGGGGTGGGCGCTGCTGGCCGGCACCACCGTGGTGATGCTGCTGCTGCGCACCCCGTACACCGGGTCCGGCGATCTCGCCGATGTCTTCGACCTCGCCGGCCTCCAGCAGGTCCTGGTCACCAAGCCGGGCGCGGCGCTGGTCTCCCGGCTGCTGCTGCTCGCCGCCGCGGCGCTGTTCGTGGCGGTGCTCTTCGGGACGTTCGCGCGGCTGCACGAGCCGGCATCGGAAGAGCCGGCTCCAGGGGAGGGGCCGGCAACGGGTGCGGAGCCGGTGCCGGGCGAGGAGCGGGCTGCCGGGCAAACGGCGGAGGGGGGCGCGCCGGGCGAGACGGACGGCGCGGACTCCGGGAAGGAGGGCACCGGCGCCGCCGGGCCGCAGGCCGTGCAGGCCGCCGACCTCGCCAGGCAGCGCCGGGACCTCACCTTCGGGCTCGCCTTCGGCGGGGTGATCGTCGCCGCGGGGCTCGCCGCTACCTGGGCGCTGGCCGAGCACGCCTCGACCGGTCTGCAGACCGCCGTCGCGATGCCGGTCGATGTGCTGCATCTGCTGGCGGTCGCCGCCTGGCTCGGCGGGCTGGCGGCGCTGGTGGTGTCCCTGTACTGGGGGCCGCCCGTCGAGCGGAGGGCCGTACGCCGCTTCTCGCGGATCGCGTTCGGCTCCGTGCTGGTGCTGGTGGCCACCGGTGTGTACCAGTCCTGGCGGCAGGTCGGCAGCCGGCGTGCGCTGACCGACACCACCTACGGGTGGCTGCTGCTGCTCAAGGTGGGCCTGGTCGTGGTGCTCGTCGGGATCGCCTGGGTGTCGCGGCGGTGGACGGGGCGGCTGACGGAGGTCCGGGTGGCCGGGAAGGACGTGCCCGGGAAGGACGAGGCCGGGAAGGACGTGGCCGGGAAGGACGAGGCCGGGAAGGACGAGGAGGCGGAAGAGGACCGGGCGGCGGAGAAGGCGGCCGTCGGCGCCGTGGCCGCCCCCGACGCCGCAACCGCATCGGCTTCTCCTACCGCTTCTGCTCCCACCGCTTCTGCTCCTCCTTCTTCGGACCGGGCCCCGGACGGGGCGCCGGACGGGCCCCCGGACAGGACACCGGACCGGACGCCGGACGAATCCCCCGACCCCGCCCGCGCCGCCCAACTCGCCCGTCAGCAGGCCGCGTTGCGTACCGCCCGTACCAAGCGGCAGCGCGATGCCGATCCGGAGCGGCTGGCGCTGCGCCGGTCGGTGCTGGCCGAGGCGTCGGTCGCCGTCGTCCTGCTGGTGGTGACCACGGTGCTGACCGCCACCGAACCGGCCCGCACCGAGGAGGCGGTCAAGGCCCGCTCGGGCGGGCAGTCCCTCGCGAGCAGCGGGCCCCAGGTGCTGAAGATCCCGTTCGACACCGGCGGTCCGGGCGGCAAGGGCACCGCCCGCCTCGACCTCGATCCGGGGCGCAGCGGCAGCGCCAACGCCCTGCGGCTGCGGATCACGGACCCGTCGGGCAAAGCGGTCGACGTCCCCGAGGTGAAGGTCTCCTTCACCCAGAAGGCCAAGAAGATCGGGCCGCTGCCGATCGCCCCGAAGCACCTCGGCAAGGGACAGTGGCGGGCGGACGGGGTCCAGCTGCCGGTCCCGGGGCAGTGGCAGCTCTCGCTGCTCGTACGGACCTCCGACATCGACCAGGTGACCGAGATCAAGAACGTGAAGATCGGCTGATGAGCAAGCAGACGTCCGGCAAGAAGGCACCCGGCAAGGCGGCGCCCGCGAAGAAGGCGCCCGGCAAGGCGGCGTCCGGGAAGAAGGCCCCGGGAGCCCGGTCCGCGGGCGCGCCCGGGGCCGCCGGGGCGGGCAGTGCGGCGGGCGTGCCCGCACCGGCCGCCGCCCCGGCGCCCGAAACCGACCGCTCTCCCTCGTCCGCCCCCTCTCCCGAGCTCTCCCGTCGCCGGCTGCTCGGCACCGTCGGCGCGGCGGGCGCGGCCGGGCTGGTCGTCGGCGGGGCCGGCGGCGCCCTCGGGGTCGGCGCCGCGCGGTCCGGCCCGCAGGACGGCGCCGCCGAGGCCGTGACCAGCATCGGATCGACCCAGGTGCCGTTCCGGCCGGCCCGCGCCGGGCACCAGGCGGGGATCACCACCCCGCTGCAGGCCACGGGGCATCTGGTCGCCTTCGACCTGGCACCGGACGCGGACCGCAAGGCCGCCGCCGCGCTGCTGCGCCGCTGGTCGCGGACGGCCGAGGAGCTGATGGCCGGGCGGACCCCGGACGCCGACACGGGGGTCGCGCTCGACGCGGGCCCGTCCTCGCTGACCGTCACCTTCGGCTTCGGCCACAGCTTCTTCGGCCGTACGGGCCTGACGAAGCGGCGCCCCGTACAGCTCGATCCGCTGCCCGACTTCTCGGCCGATGCGCTGGACCCCGGGCGCAGCAACGGAGATCTGTGGATACAGATCGGCGCCGATGACGCGCTGGTCGCCTTCCACGCGCTGCGCGCACTGCAGAAGGACGCGGCCGGAGCCGCGCGGCTGCGCTGGCAGATGAACGGCTTCAACCGCACCCCGGGCGCGACCGCGCGCCCGATGACCGCACGCAACCTGATGGGCCAGATCGACGGGACCAACAACCCCAAACCGTCGGACAAGGACTTCGACGAGCGGATCTTCGTGGGGCGGGACGCCGACCAGGCCTGGATGCACGGCGGCTCGTACGCCGTCGTGCGCCGGATCCGGATGCTGCTGGACGACTGGGAGAAGCGTTCCCGGCACGAACAGGAGCGGGTCATCGGGCGCCGCAAGGACAACGGGGCGCCGCTGACCGGCGGCTCGGAGACCACCCCGATGCGGCTGGAGGCGAACGGCCCCGACGGGCAGCCGGTCATCCCGGCCAATGCGCACGCGCGGATCGCGGCGCCGGAGTCCAACCAGGGCGCGGCGATGCTGCGCCGCCCGTTCTCCTTCCACGACGGGTTCCGGGAGGACGGGGCTCCGGACGCGGGGCTGCTCTTCGTCTGCTGGCAGGCCGATCCACTGCGCGCCTTCACCCAGGTCCAGCGGAAGCTGGACCGCGGGGACGCGCTGTCGCGGTTCCTGCGGCACGAGGCGAGCGGGCTGTACGCGGTGCCCCCGGCGGCCGGACCGGGCGACTACGTGGGCCGGCCGCTGCTGGAGGGCTGAGGGAGCCGGCCGCTGCCGGCGGGCCGGGGCTCCGGCCCCGGGCGGGCAGCCCCCGGGCCCGGCCCTCCGGAGAAGTCCCGCCCGGTTCCGCGGGGCTGGGTATCGTGGCAGGACAGGGAGAAGATCGGCGGGGTGCCCCCGCAGTCACGCGAGGGAGTCCTTATCCATGTCGGCCAGCCGCTATACCTATCTCGGCCCCGAGGGCACGTTCACGGAGGCCGCGCTGCGCACGCTTCCCGAGGCGGCGACCCGCGAGCTGGTGCCGATGGTGTCGGTGCCGGCCGCCCTGGACGCGGTGCGCGACGGTGAGGCCGCCGCGGCGCTGGTGCCGATCGAGAACTCCGTCGAGGGCGGGGTGACCACCACCCTCGACGAACTGGCCGCCGGCCGACCGCTGATGATCTACCGCGAGGTGCTGCTGCCGATCGCCTTCGCGCTGCTGGCCCGCCCCGGTACTGCGCTCAGCGATGTGAAGACGGTGACCGGGCACCCGGTCGCCCAGCCGCAGGTGCGCAAATGGCTGGCAGCCCAACTCCCGGAGGCCGTATGGGAGTCGGCGGCCTCGAATGCCGACGGCGCGCGGCTGGTGCAGGAGGGCCGCTACGACGGTGCCTTCGCGGGCGAGTTCGCGGCGGCGACCTACGGCCTGGAGCCGCTGGTCACCGACATCCATGACGCGCAGAACGCGGCCACCCGCTTCGTGCTGGTGGGCCGCCCGGCCCGGCCCGCTGCGCCGACCGGCAGCGACAAGACCTCGGTCGTGCTGTGGCTGGCCGAGGACCACCCCGGTGCGCTGCTGGAACTGCTGCAGGAGTACGCGGTGCGCGGAGTGAGCATGATGCGGATCGAGTCCCGGCCGACCGGTGAGGGCATCGGCCGCTACTGCTTCTCCGTGGACTGCGAGGGGCATGTCACCGACCGCCGGGTCAGCGAGGTGCTGATGGGCCTCAAGCGGGTCTGCCGCGAGGTGCGGTTCCTCGGCTCCTATCCGCGGGCGGACGAGGCGCCGCCGAGCGTGCGGCGGCAGATGACGGACGCGGCGTTCACCGAGGCGTCGGACTGGCTGGCGCGCTGCATGGACGGGCGGGGCTGAGCCGGGGGCGGGGGGCTCCGCGGCCCGGCCCGCGGGCCCTGCGGACCACCTCGACCTGCAGCTTTGGAAGGGCTGCGGGTTATCCACAAAGTTATCCACAGGCTCGGTTCTCGACCTGTGGGTAAGTCGACATGAGAGTCGGACAGAGTCGACATATCGCCCTACTGACCACACACCACTCCACAGCACCGCACGTCGGACGCCGTCAGCACAATTCACGTGATCAATCCTTTAGGGCGAGGTAATCCCACACGAAAGAGTGCGTGAACGGGGTTTGGGCAAGGAATCCATAGCCGAGCATTTCGGGGGCGGAATGATCCGCTCCGGCTTCCACAGATCTCACACACAGCCTGTGGATAACGATCCCGAAACCGTTGCCCCCTGTGGACAACCGAAGATTTCCAGGGGATAACCAGGGGGGAATCGGGGCTCGCGCCCCGCTCCGGCACCCTCTCAACTCCCGTTGTCCACACCATGGATCACCCGGCACCCGGACCGCGAATGCCCCATCACGGACAGTGCGAAGATCTCGTGACGGACGCCGCGAAGGCCGCCGACGGGTCCCGCAAAGACCCCCGCCGAGCCCACCGAGGACCCTCTTCCCGGCCCTCCGCGGCACGGAATGCACGCGCATTTCCCACCCGTTTTCCCTCCCTCGACCCCAGAGGAATAAATTGCCCAAAACGGGCAAAATGACATGCCGGTGAATATCGCGTCGAGGGGCGGAGCGAGGCCCGGTAGCCTGGTGGGGTGATTGACCTTCGCCTGCTCCGTGAGGACCCCGACCGTGTGCGCGCGTCCCAGCGCGCCCGTGGAGAGGACGTCGCACTCGTCGACGCGCTTCTCTCCGCCGACGAGCGGCGCAGGTCGTCCAGCGTCCGCTTCGATGAGCTGCGTGCCGAGCAGAAAGCGCTCGGCAAGCTCATCCCCAAGGCCTCCGGCGACGAGAAGGCCGTGCTGCTGAAGAAGGCCGGTGAGCTGTCCGCCGCCGTCAAGGCCGCCGACGCCGCACAGGACGAGGCCAAGGAGGAGACGCAGGCGCTGCTGCAGAAGCTCGGCAACCTCGTCCACCCCGACGTCCCCGTCGGCGGCGAGGAGGACTTCACCGTCCTGGAGACGCACGGCACGATCCGCGACTTCGCGGCGGAGGGCTTCGAGCCCAAGGACCACCTGGAGATCGGCGAGCTGCTCGGCGCGATCGACGTCGAGCGCGGCGCCAAGGTGTCCGGCTCCCGCTTCTACTACCTCACGGGCATCGGCGCGCTGCTGGAGCTCGCCCTGGTCAACGCCGCCATCGCGCAGGCCACCGCGGCCGGTTTCACGCCGATGCTGACCCCCGCCCTGGTGCGCCCGCGCGCCATGGAGGGCACGGGCTTCCTCGGCCAGGCCGCGGAGAACGTCTACCACCTGGAGAAGGACGACTACTACCTGGTCGGCACCTCCGAGGTCCCGCTCGCCGCGTACCACATGGACGAGATCGTCGACGCGGCCAAGCTGCCGCTGCGCTACGCCGGTTTCTCGCCGTGCTTCCGCCGCGAGGCCGGCACCTACGGCAAGGACACCCGCGGCATCTTCCGGGTCCACCAGTTCGACAAGGTGGAGATGTTCTCCTACGTCGCGCCGGACGACGCCCAGGCCGAGCACCAGCGGCTGCTGGACTGGGAGAAGCAGTGGCTGACCGGTCTGGAGCTGCCGTTCCAGGTCATCGACGTCGCCACCGGTGACCTCGGCGCCTCGGCCTCCCGCAAGTTCGACTGCGAGGCCTGGATCCCCACCCAGGGCAAGTACCGCGAGCTGACCTCGGCCTCCAACTGCGACGAGTTCCAGGCGCGGCGGCTCTCGGTCCGGATGCGCGAGACCGTCGACGGCAAGCAGAAGGTCTCGCCGCTGGCGACCCTCAACGGCACGCTCTGCGCCGTACCGCGCACGATCGTGGCGATCTTCGAGAACCACCAGCAGGCGGACGGCTCCGTGCGCGTCCCCGAGGTGCTCCGCCCCTACCTGGGCGGCCGGGAGATCCTGGAGCCCGTCGCCAAGTGAGCTCATCCGCTCCGCTGCCGTACAAGCTCATCGCGACGGATCTCGACGGGACGCTGCTGCGCCACGACGAGACCGTCTCCGAGCGCACCCGCCAGGTGCTCGCCGCGGCCACCGCGGCGGGCGCGGCGCATATCGTCGTCACCGGCCGCGCCGTGCCCTGGACCCGGCACATCCTCGACGCCCTGGACTACAAGGGCCTCGCGGTGTGCGGACAGGGCGGGCAGGTCTACCACGCCGGTGAGCACCGCCTGCTGACCTCGGTGACGCTCGACCGCCAGCTGGCCGGTCTCGCGCTGGCCAAGATCGAGGCGGAGGTCGGCCCGCTGTATCTGGCGGCGAGCCGGGACGGTCTGGAGGGCGAGGTGCTGGTCGGCCCCGGCTACCGCGTCCACGAGGGCTCGCTGCCCCACGTCATGCTGGACGATCCCGGCGAGCTGTGGGTGGCACCGCTCAACAAGGTCTACATCCAGCATCCCGACCTGGACGACGATGCGCTGGCGCTGGCCGCGCGGCAGGTCGCCGGGGATCTGGTGGGCGTGACGGTGGCCGGTGAGGGCATCGTCGAACTGCTGCCGCTGGGTCTGACGAAGGCCACCGGACTGTCGCTGGCCGCCCGCCGGCTGGGCGTCACCGCCAAGGAGACGCTGGCCTTCGGGGACATGCCCAACGACATCCCGATGTTCGCCTGGTCCGCACACGGAGTGGCCATGGCCAACGCCCACGACGAGCTGAAGGCCGTCGCGCACGAACTCACCGCCTCCAACGAGGAGGACGGGGTCGCGGTGGTGCTGGAGCGGCTTTACCTCTCCTGACGGTCTTCCGGCTCCGGGTCCGGCTCCGGGTCCGGGGGCGGGGCATGACGCGGTGGCGGCTTCCCGGCGGCGGGTTCCGCCGCGTCCTGCTCCGGCCGTGTGCCGGCTGCCGACGGGGTCAGCGGCCAGGCCGTAAAGCCCATGGTCAGCGCGATGGCATGGCCGAAGTCGGTGAAGGAGGCCCCGGTCGTCAGCGGGATGCCGAAGAAGACCAGCACCACGGCGAGATAGCCGTAGCGCCAGGGCGGCAGCAGCCGGTAGGTCAGCACACCGGCGGCCGCGGCCAGCCCGTACGAGACCCCGATGTCCACGACATGGGTCATCGAACGCGGCAGCCGGTGGCCCTCGATGGCCAGCAGGACGAGCTCCTGGCTGGCGAGGGTGGCGGTAATGTGCGCACCGCCGACGGTCAGCAGCCAGCGCATGCTGCCCATCCAGCGCTCCACGTTGGCGTGCAGCAGCTCGAACATCACCACGTAGAGCAGGAAGGACGACGGGCGTTCGATCCAGAAGCCGCTGATGAGCAGCGACGGCAGCGGATGTTCGTTCAGCTCGTGGATGTTGCTGCTGGTGCGGTGGATGAGGAACTGTCCCAGCCCCTCGGACGCGGAGGCGATGACCAGGCTGGTGATGCCGATGACCAACAGCCAGATATGGGTGCAGGGGCTGCTGCGCACCCAGTCCTTCACCCAGGTCAGGGGGTTGCCGGGGCACGGCCGGCGGCCGCCGCGCGGCGGCTCCAGCAGCGGTCTCACCGTCGGCGTCCGGCGGCGGGAGAGGGGGCGAACAGCGGGCCCGGCCCCTTGATGTGCCGGATGCGGGGCGCGCTCTCCATCGCCCGTACGCCGGGCAGCGCCGCGACCCGGGTCGTCAGATAGGTGTAGAGCGCTTCGGTGCCCTGGCACAGCACGGACGCGAAGAGGTTGTTCGGTCCGGTGGTGGCGCAGGCGAAGGCGACCTCCGGGTGTGCCGCCAACACCTCGCCGGCGGCGGCGAGTTCGGCGGGCGCGACGGACAGCCAGAGGGCGACCATCACGCCGTACCCGAACTGCCGCAGGTCGTAGTCGACGTCGTAGTACAGGACACCGTCCGCACGCAGCTCCGCCAGCCGGCGGCGGACGGTGCTGGGCGACCAGCCGGTGACGGTGGCGAGCTCGCCGAGCGGCGTCCGGCCGTCACGGGCGAGCGCGTCGAAGAGGTGGCGGTCGGCGTCGGTGAGGGTCAGAGGGGCGGCGGCGGGCGGGATCGCTGGGTTGGGTGAGTTCGATGGGCCGGGTGGGTTCGGCGGACTGGGTGGGTCCGGTGGACTGGGCGGGTGCGGTGGGCTGGGTGAGTCCGGTGGGTTCGAAGGGTTCGGCAGGCCGGGTGGGCCAGGTGGGCCGGGGCTCAGCTCGGCGATCTGGGCGTCGGTGAGCGCCCCGGACTTGCTGATCAGGCCCTGCGGACCGCCGAAGAACTCATGCAGCAGGCAGTGCGCGGTGACGCCGACGACGCTCGGGGTGCGCGGCAGCTTCTGCAGCAGCAGTGCATCGCTGTGGTCGCTGCTCGGGGCGCGGCAGACGGCGGCGATCTCGGTGCCGCCGGACAGCAGACTCACCCAGGACGTGTCCGTGCGGCGGGCCAGCGCCTCGGCCACGGAAACGGCGGCGTCCGGCGCGCACTGGACCCGCACCATCCATGTGACGTCGCCCAGCGCCTGCGCATCGGCGAGCCCCAGCACCTTGAGCGCGCCGCTGGCGCGGTGCCGGGTGTAGCGGCGGGCGACGGTCTGGTCGGAGACGCCGAGCACCGCCGCGATCCGGCTGAACGGCGCCCGGCCGTCCAGCTGCAGCGCATGCACGAGCCGGCGGTCGAGGGCGTCGAAGCCGGCGGGGGCGCTGGGGCCGCCGGGGCTGCCGGGGCCGCTGGAGGGCCGGCCGGTGGTTCTTCCCCGGAACGTTCCGTCCCCGCCGGCCTTGCCTCCGGCCTTCCCACCGCCGGATCTCCCACCGCCGGATTTCCCGTCGATTTTCACCATTCGAGGCTAGCGCGCGTCGGATTGCGCCGCCGGGAGCGCCGTGGCTGGCAGAACAGGTGGCGCGGACCGCACGGTGGCGTCGGCAATACGGGGCAACGCCCGCCGTATGGCGACGCGACCGCCCAGACAGCAAGCCAGCAAGACGGCAAGACGGCAAGACGGCAAGACCGTAACGGACGGCTACACGAGTGGAGGAAAGAAAGGCATGGGGAACGCACCCGAGAGGGGGACCGCGGCCGGCGGACGGGCGGCGGGCGCGGGCGGGCAGCCGGGCGCGAGACCGGCGGAAGGCGCGGCGGGGAGGCGGGCCGGGAAGTGGTGGCCGCTGGTCGCCATCACCCTCGGCAACTTCCTGCTGCTGGTCGATGTGACGATCGTGAACACCGCGCTGCCCCGGATAGCCGACGGCCTGGGCGCCTCCTTCACCTCGCTCCAGTGGGTGCTGGACATCTACGCGCTGGCGCTGGCCGCGCTGCTGATGGTGGCGGGCTCGGCCGCTGACCTCTTCGGACGGCGTCGGCTGTACCTGGCCGGGCTGGCCCTGTTCGCGCTCGCCTCGCTGGCCTGCGGTCTGGCCCCGGACGCGGGCGTCCTGGTCGCGGCCCGCGCCGTCCAGGGCGTGGGCGCGGCGGCGATGTTCGCCACCAACACACCGCTGCTGATGGCCGCCTATCAAGGCCGCGACCGTGGGGTGGCGTTCGGCGTCTGGGGCGGCACCAGCGGCGCCGCGGCCGCGATCGGCCCCGTACTGGGCGGGCTGCTCACCGAGTACGTGGACTGGCGGGCGATCTTCCTGGTCAATCTGCCGCTGGTCGCCGTCGCGGTGTGGATCACCCTGTGCCGGATCGGGGAGTCGTACGGCGACCTCCCCCGGCCCCGTACGAACGCGGCCCCGGGGAGCCCGCTCGCCCGTATCGACTGGCCGGGTGCCGCGTCCTTCACGGGGTGCGCGGGCGCGCTGACGTACGGGCTGATCCGCGGCGGCGAGGAGGGCTGGACGGAGGACGGGACGCTCGCCTCGTTCGGCGGGGCGGTGCTCGCGCTGCTGGTGTTCCTCGTCGTCGAGCGGCGGGTGCGCCGGCCGCTGCTCGACCTGCGGCTGCTGCGCCGCCCGTCGTTCGCCGCGCTGATGACGGCGGCGTTGCTGCTGCAGGCCGCGGCGTTCCCGTATCTGTCGTTCGTGGGGCTGTGGGTGCAGAACGTCGTGGGCCTGAGCCCGGTGCAAGCAGGGCTCGCGGTGACGCCGATGGCGCTGATGTCCCTGCTGGCCGGCTCGCTGGGCGGCCGGCGGCTGCAGCGGATGGCGCCCCAACTCCCGGTCGGGCTCGGGATGTTGCTCGTAGGAACCGGGGTGCTGGTGTCCTGCGCGCTGCTGAACGACGACTCCGGCTGGGCGGTGCTGGTCCCCGGGCTCGCGGTGAGCGGACTCGGCATCGGGATGGCGATGCCGGTCCTGGTCTCCGCGGCGCTCGGCGCGGCACCCCCGCAGCGGGCGGGCATGGCGAGCGGCGCCGTGAACACCTTCCGCCAGCTGGGCTACGCCCTGGGCATCGCGGTCCTCGGCACCGTCTTCACCACCGCGCTGCGCGACGCCGCACGGCCCGGCACCTCCCGCACGGCGCTCGGGTCCGCGTACATCTCCGGGCTGACGGACATCATGCTGATCTCCGGGATGGCGGCCCTGGCGGGCGGGCTGCTGGTCCTTGCGGTGGTACGGCGCGAGGGGAGCGGCGGCGGTCCGGCCGGCCCGCATACGGGGGACGCCGCGGCGGCTCCGGCGCGGGAGGGGGAGCGAGCGGCGGCGTAGCCACCGGGGGGACACGACCCCGCCCAGGTCGGCACCCGGGTCGGCACCCGGGCCGGCACGCGAGGAGGCACCCGGGTCGGCGCACCTGGAGGCAGGCGGGCCGGCACCCGGCCGTACCGGGCGACATCTCCGATGCCGAACACGGTGCCTTCCAGCGGAGCGCTTTCCACCGTGTCAAGGTCAAGCGCGGCAGGCCAGGGGGTGGGGGGACAGGTCGGCGAGCGAGAGGTGAGGGACAGACCAACGGACGGAGGTGGGGGGACAGATCGGCGGACAGGGCAGGCGCACGCACCAGGGACCGTCCCGGCGACACGCCGCGCCCTGGTGTCACCACCGATGCACAATCGGTCACCGGACAGCAGCATCGCGTCAAGTAGCGTCCACAACCCGTCAATGACGCGTCAGTGGCCGGCGGAGTGCCCGGTTCCCCGGGAATAGCGTCAGGGCCGAGCCCCGGCATGCGCGTCTCCCACCGGTCCGGGGCCGAGGTCCCTCGAGGAGCAACGCCGTGTCCCACCTTCTGTACGCGGAAGATCCCGAGCCTGCCGAACGTGTCCCGGCCGGGCTTCTCTTCGTCCCTGTCCGGTCGGGCCCAGCGGGCTGCACCGCCTGCCTGTTCCGTACTCCGCTCGGCGGCCGTACCGCCGTCGGCTTCACCTCGCCCCAGCGGCTCGCCGCGGCCCTCGGCAGCGATCAGCCCTGGGTCAGGCTCTCCGAGTCCGCGCTGCGTGCGCTGGCCGAACCCGTCGGAGCGACGGCCCTGACCGTCGATCCGCGGTTCGCCCCCGGCATTCCCCGTGGTCAGCACCTACGGGCCGGCTGAGGGAGAGCCACTGCCATGAGCCACCGCACACTACCCCAGCCCCCTCGCCGCACCACGCGCCGGACCGGCGCTCCGTCGCCCGCCACCGCCACCGTGACGAGCGGGCCACCGGCCGCCCACCAGCCGCAGTCCCCTGAGGAACCGCTGTCCGCCGACCATCCGTTGTCCACCGACGAACCGGCGTCCGCCGAAAGGCTGGTGCCCGCCGAAGGGCCGTTGCCCGCCGAAGGGCCGTTGCCCGCCGAAGGGCCGTTGCCCGCCGCCGGGGAACTGCCGTCCGCAGGGAAGCCGCCGCCCGCCGCCGAGCCACTGTCCATCTGGCCCGGGTCCGCCGCGCCGCTCGGCCACGACGACCTCGCGGTGGGCGGCGTCCCCCTCACCGAGATCGCCGACCGCTTCGGCACCCCCGCCTACGTCCTGGACGAAGCCGAGGTACGCCACCGCTGCCGCGCCTACCTCCGGGCCTTCCCGGACGCCGAAGTCTTCTACGCCGCCAAGGCGTTCCTGTGCCGCGCCATGGTCCACTGGGTGCGGGAGGAAGGGCTCGGCCTGGACGTCTGCTCCGCCGGTGAGCTGGAGTTGGCCGTCACCAGTGGGTTTCCGCCCGCGCGGATCGTGCTGCACGGCAACGCCAAGAGCCCGGCCGACCTGCGGGCGGCGCTGCGGCTCGGCGTCGGCCGGATCGTCATCGACAGCACCTCGGAGATCGCCCGGCTGGCCGCCGCGGTCCCCGCGGGCAGCCGGCAGAAGGTGCTGATCCGGGTCGTGCCGGGCATCGCCGCCGGCGGCCACGCCAAGATCCGTACCGGGACCGACGACCAGAAGTTCGGGCTGTCGCTCGCCGACGGCTCCGCACAGCACGCCATCACGCGCGTCCTCAGCCAGCCACGGCTCGAACTGGTCGGCCTGCACTGCCACTTGGGCTCGCAGATCACCACCGTCAAGCCCTATCTCTCGGCCGTGCGCCGGCTGATCGGCCTGCTGGCCCGGATTCAGGAGCAGCACGGCATCACCCTGCCCGAGCTGGATCTCGGGGGCGGCCACGGCGTCGCCTACCGGCCCGGCGAGCCCACGCTCGACCTCGCCTTCCTCGGCGGCCGGCTCCGCGCCGAACTGGCCGGCGGCTGCGCGGCGGCCGGGCTGCCGGTGCCACGGCTCGCCATCGAACCCGGCCGCGCCATCGCGGGCCCGGCCGGTGTCGTCCTCTACCGGGTGCTGTCCGTCAAACGCACCGGTGCGCACACCTTCGTGGCGGTGGACGGCGGGATGAGCGACAACCCGCGGCCCGCGCTGTACGGGGTGCGCTATGCGCCACGGCTGATCGGCCGTCGTACGACCGCCGCACCGGAACCGGTCACCGTGGTCGGACGGCACTGTGAGGCCGGTGATGTGCTCGCCGCCGATGTCCGGCTGCCCGGCGACATCCGCCCCGGCGATCTGCTCGCGGTGCCCGTCGCCGGTGCGTACCACCTCTCGATGGCCTCCGGTTACAACCTCGTCGGCCGGCCACCGGTCATCGCCGTCGCCGAGGGGCACGCCCGCCTTCTTGTAAGGCGCGAGTCCCTCGCGGACATCCAGGAGCGGGACATCGGACTGTGACGCCGGAGGGCCCGCCGGACCGTGCACCCCCGCCTCCCGCGGGCGGCCGGCGGGCCCTCCTGGCTGCCCCTCGCCTCCGTGTATGGTGAATGCATCAGTTGTAGGATGACCGGGCAAGAGGGCGCGTCAGATCAGCTCGGGGCAGATCAGGCTCAGGACAGAGCAGGCTCGGATCTGACCAGCCCCGGACCAGATCGGATTGGATCGGATCAGGCATGGCACTGCAGGCAGCGGGACGGCAATCCCTCGTGGACACCGTCGTCGACACCCTGCGGTCCCAGCTGACGGCCGGGGAGTGGCAGGTGGGGACGCGGATCCCCACGGAGCATGCGCTCGCCGAACAGCTCCAGGTCGGCCGTAACACCGTTCGTGAGGCGGTACGGGTGCTCGTACACGCCGGGATGCTGCGCTCACGGCAGGGCGAAGGCACCTTCGTCGTCTCCACCGCCGACCCGGGCGACGTCATGCGCGGCGTCCAGCGCGCCGGAATCCGCGACGTACTGGAGCTGCGCATCGCCCTGGAGGCGGAAGCGGCCCGGCTGGCCGCGCTCCGCCATCTGCCCGCCGATCTGGAGCGGATGCGAGCGGCCCTGGACGCTCAGGCCGAACTGGCGGACGCGGAGGGACACCCCGATGCCGACAGCCTGGAGCTCTACGCCGATCACGACATCGCCTTCCACAAGGCCGTCGTCGAGGCCGCGCACAACACGGCGCTGACGGCGACCTACGGCTGGTTCAGCAGCTCGGTACGGGAGTCGCTGGTCAACTATCTCGGCGACCGGGCGATGCCGAAGATCGTGCACGGCGATCATGTCGCGGTCCTGGACGCGATCGCGGCGGGCGACCCGGAGGCGGCTCAGCAGGCCCTCCGCGAAGTGCTGGAGAAGCCGAAGCAGGCCCTGGAAAACCTGCTGGCCGGCCGCTGACGCCCTCGCTCACATGGCGATATGCCGATGATCGCCGCCGCGAGTTCTCTTCTCCTTTCCGCCTCCGTCTCCCTCTCCCTCTTGTCCTTTTCTTCTTCTCTTTCGTCTCTTCTCCCTTCCCCGAACGCACACCATCCTTGGCGAGGTACGCACGTATGGCAGGGCACAGGTCCGAAACAACCTTGATCGACGCTGAGGAGGATCTGGTCGCGGCACCGCCGGTGGCCGCGGCCCGCCGGCGTCTACGGGCCCACCCGGCCCTGATCATGGCCGGAATCGTTCTTGCCGCGGTCAATATGCGGGCGGCGCTGGCCGGGGTCTCGCCGTTGCTCGGCGAGATCGGCCGGCACTTCCGGCTGACCGCGACGGCCAGCAGCCTGGTGACGACGATCCCGCTGATCTTCATGGGCCTCGGGTCGATCGTGGCGCCGAAGCTGGCACGCCGCTGGGGCACGGAGGCGGCGCTCTGCGGGGCGCTGGTGGCCCTGTGCGGCGGCATCGTGCTGCGGATCGCCCCGCCGGTGGTCGCGCTGTTCGCCGGGTGTGCCGTGGTCGGTACCTCCATAGCCCTGCTGAATGTGCTGATGCCGGGCCTGATCAAGCGGGACTTCCCGGAACGGGCCGCGGGGATGACGGCGCTGTACTCGACCGCGATGATCCTGGGCGCGACCGTCTCGGCCGCCTCCGCGGTCCCGCTGGAGAGCGCGCTCGGCACCTGGCAGGGTGCGCTGGTCTCCTGGTCGCTGCCGGCCGCCGTCGCCGCGGTCGTCTGGGCCCCGCAGATGCTCATGGCCCGGCGCGGCACCCGGCATGGCGCGGCCGCGGCCACCCCGTCGCACGTCGGCGAGGACGGGCCGAAGCTGAGCCGTTCCTCGCTGGCCTGGCAGGTCACGCTCTTCATGGGATCGCAGTCGCTGATCGCGTACGTGTCCATCGCCTGGATGCCGACGATCTTCACCGACCACGGCATGGGCAAGGGCGAAGCGGGCCTGGTCTTCGCCTTCAGCACGCTGCTGCAGATGGTCGGTTCGTTCGTCGTGCCGATGCTCGCGGGACGGATGCGGCGTCAGCGGCTGCTGGCAGTGGCCGTGTCCGCGCTGATGGCCTGCGGTATCGGCGGACTGCTGCTGGCACCGGTGGCGGGCGCCTGGCTGTGGGCGGCGTTCCTCGGCGTCGGACAGGGCGGTGCGCTGGGCCTGGCCCTGACGATGATGGTGCTGCGCTCGGGTGATGCCCACACGGCTGCCCGCCTCTCCGGTATGGCCCAGACCGGCGGGTACCTTCTGGCGGCCGCCGGCCCCCTCGTCCTGGGGGCCGTCCACCAGGCCACCCACGGCTGGACCGTCCCCCTCGTGCTGCTGATCGGCGTCTGCGCCGGACTGGCCCTGGTGGGCATGGGTGCGGGCCGGGACCAGCGGATCGGAGCACCGGCCGTCCGGTGAGGTGGGCGGGGCGGGAAGGGGAGCAGGGCCGCCCGCCCGTCGGGTTGGTGCGGCGGCCTGGACCTCGTCCCGTTACCGGCCGGGGTGTGGCCGGTGGATGGCGAGCCGGTGAATGATCTCCGCCGTCGGCGGAGATCCGGGGAGCAGCCGCCACGCGCCCCTTCGGTCTCGCCTACCGTGCCCCCATGAGCGAAGTGGAGCGCACCGTTCGCCGGTCAGGACCGCGGATCTCCCGCACCGGCCGGCTCGTCCTCGTAGCGGTGCTGTGTGTGCTGGTCGTCCTTGCCGTTCTGCTGCTGCCGCGGCTGCTGCGGGGGCTGCGGCCCGGGCAGACGCTGACCGTCCCGGAGGGGCAGCGGGCCTCGCAGGTCTACGCGGCCGCCGACAAGGCCCTGCACCGTCCGGCCGGGTCCACCGCGAAGGCCGCCAAGAGCGCGCATCTGGACCTGCCGGCCGAGGCGAAGGGCAACCCCGAGGGCTACCTCTTCCCGGCGACCTATCCCCTCGACTCGGACACCACCCCGGCGTCGCTGCTCCGCTACATGGTCAAAACCGCCAAGCAGCGGCTCACCGCCGACGGCATCGCCTCCTACCGGACGGTGGTCATCGCCAGCATCGTGCAGGCCGAGGCCGACCGACCGGCCGATATGGGCAAGGTCGCCCGGGTCATCGACAACCGGCTTGCGCACCACATGCCGCTGCAGATGGATTCGACGATCAACTACGCGCTGGCCCGCAGCACCCTGCACACCAGCCACGCCGACACCAGGACCAAGAACCCGTACAACACCTACCGGTACCAGGGCCTGCCGCCGACACCGATCGACAATCCCGGGGCGGACGCGCTGAAGGCGGCCGGCGCGCCGCCCGCCGGCGACTGGCTCTACTTCGTCACCGTCAAACCGGGCGACACCCGCTTCACCGCCGACTACCGGGAGCATCTGCGCAACGTCCGGGAGTTCAACGGCCGGCAGGCACGCGCCGGGAGCGGCGGGGGTGGGGACAGTGGCGGGAGCAGCGGCGGGGGGAGTGGCGGGGGCGGGGCTTAGGGGGCACCACCGCGCCTGCAGTTCCCGCCGTGTCCCCGGGATTTCCCGCCACGTCCACAGTCCCTGCCTCGCGCGTCGTCCCTTCCCCCGCGCTCGTCCCTCCCCCGCGCCGCGCCCGGACGTCATTACACCTCGTTCCTCACCCCTCGTCTCTCCTCTTCACTCCTCGCCGGCCAGGGTGAGCGCCTTCAGGCGACGGGCGGCATACCAGGTGGCGACGACCGTGAGGGCCACCAGCAGGCTGATGGCGAGCGGGAGTTGGACGTCAGAGGCGATCGCTCCCTCCGCGGCTGCCTTCTGGCCGACCGCCAGCGCCCACTGCTGGACGCTGAGCGTCTTCGCGCCCGGGACGAGGGTGCCGACCAGCGACTCCCAGACCAGGGCGTAGACCAGGCCGAACACGACGGCGTGCCGGCTGATCGTGCCGAAGAAGAGGAAGAGGGCGCTGTAGGCGACCGACGCGACGGCTGCCGCCACGGCGAATCCCACGGCCATCTGCTGGCTGTTGCCGTTGAGGAGGAAGCCGGCGAGCAGCACGGGGAGGGCGGAGAAGGCGACCGTCACGCCTATCGCGACCAGGAGTTTGGTGAAGATGATCGTCGGCCGGGACACCGGCTTGGCGAGGAGATAGACCACCGAGCCGTCGTCGATCTCCGGGCCGATCGCGCCCGTACCGGCGATGACGCCGATCAGCGGCACCATCGTGCCCAGCGCGAAGGTGCCCAGGATGCCTGCGGCGGTGGAGTCGTCGGCGCCGGTCAGCACCCGGACGGCCACCGAGAGCGCCACCAGCAGGGCAGGCAGCACGAAGAGGACCAGGGCCCGGCGCCGGCCGAGCAGGGCGCGGTAGGTGAGCCGGGCGACGGTCGGGTGGAAGAGCGCGGCCTTGGGCGCGCCGGAGGGCGCGGCGGGGGCCGTCGGAGTGGTCGTGGACATGCGTCAGGGCTCCTTTCAGGGCCTCAGGCCGCTACGAGGTAGGAGAAGACGGATTCCAGCGACTCGTCGGAGGGCGAGACCGTCAGAAGGCGGATGCCGTGGTCGCGGGCGACCCGCGGCAGGAGTTCGGTGAAGCGGCCGAAGTCGACCGCCTGGATGCGCAGCGCGCCTTCGGCGAGGTCCACCTCGATGCCGGCCGTCGAGGGGTCGGCGATCAGCGCACCGGCCAGTGCCCGGTCGTTGTCGGAGCGGACCAGATAGCGGTGCGGGCGGTCCGTCATCAGGCGGCGGATCTTGCGGAAGTCACCGGACGCGGCGTGCCGTCCGGCCACCACCACCTCGATGTGGGAGGCGAGCTGTTCGACCTCTTCGAGGATGTGCGAGGAGAACAGGACCGTCCGGCCCTGGTCGCCCATCTGCCGCAGCAGCTCCATCAGCTGCATCCGCTGGCGGGGGTCCATGCCGTTGA
Organism: Streptomyces sp. NPDC047049; assembly: GCF_040643995.1. Classification (NCBI taxonomy): domain Bacteria; kingdom Bacillati; phylum Actinomycetota; class Actinomycetes; order Kitasatosporales; family Streptomycetaceae; genus Streptomyces; species Streptomyces sp. NPDC047049. The sequence goes on from NZ_JBEYVM010000001.1 coordinate 396,078, forward strand.
ACGGCTCGTCGAGCAGCAGCACGGACGGGTCGTGGACCAGCGCGGAAGCCATCTTCACGCGCTGCCGCATGCCCTTGCTGTACGTCGAGATCTTGCGGTCCTGGGCGTACTCCATCTCGACGGTGGCCAGCGCCCTGGCCGCCTCCGCCCGGCCGAGTCCGTGCAACTCCGCGTTGGCGAGGACGAATTCGCGCCCCGTGAGGAAGTCGTACATCGCCTCGCGCTCCGGGACGATGCCGATGTGGCGGTAGATACCGGCGTTGCGCCAGATCGTGGTCCCGTCGAGGGTGACCGAGCCGTTGGAGGGCGCGAGGAAGCCGCCCATCATGTTGATGAGCGTGGACTTGCCCGCGCCGTTGGGGCCGAGCAGGCCGGTCACGCCGGGGCCGATGGTCATCGTGATGTCGTTGACGGCGACGACGTTGCCGAACCAGCGCGAGACGTGGTCGATGGTGAGAGTGCTCATGGGCGCAGCCCATTCCTTAGGAGGGTGGTGGTCGGGCCGGGGGTGCCGGCCGCCGGGAGCCGGCGGCGCGCGGCGGTCACAGGCCGGCCTTCCGGTAGCGGCGCATCAGCAGGGCGTAGCAGCCGACGATGACGGCCAGGGTGACGAGGAGATAGACGAATCCGGCACCGGTCGACGGCTCCACGCCGTTGGGGAAGGAGCTGGTGCCGCCGAGGAAGGTCGACTGCACACCGTCGATCAGCGTGATGGGGGAGAACAGCCCCAGCCAGCCGACTGCGGCCTCGTTGCCCTGCACGAAGGCGATGCCCTGGACGGCGCTCACCGCACCGTACGGAATGGTGAGGACGGCGATCACGGCGGCGACGCCGAAACCGCGACGGGGTGTGACCGCGGAGACGACCAGGCCGATCCCGGCGAACAGCAGGGAGAGCAGCACCACGGCGACCAGTCCTTGTGCCAGCCCCTTGGTCTGGTCGGCGAAGTCCAGCTCGGCCAGCAGCGCGCCGGCGTAGAGGACCAGCAGCGGGGCGCCGGTGAGGATCAGCAGAGCGCCGGCCATTGCCGCGAACTTCGACGCCACGTAGTCGCTGCGCTCGATGGGGCGGGAGAAGTACAGCGGTATGGACTTGAAGCGCAGGTCACGCGAGACCGACTGCGGGGCCTGGGAGGCCAGGTAGAGGCCGATGACGGCCTGGAGGTAGACCGCGTAGCGGGAGTAGCCGACCGGGAGGCTGCCGGCCTTGGTGACCACCGCCACCGCGACCATGATCGCGGCGGGCAGGCACATCACCGCGAAGAGCAGCATCGGCAGCACCTTGCTCTTGGCCGAGCGGCCCAGACCGTAGGAACCGCGCAGGCTCTGCGAGAAGAGCGACCGCCGGGCGTAGGCACGGCCCAGACGGGGGCCGTCGTAGTGGCGGTAGCCGATGTTGTGGATGTAGGCGCCGCCCGGCGCGGCGGATGCGGACGTCGCGGACGCGGAAGTCGCGGGCGCGGACGTCGTGGGCTCAGGCGACATCGTGGGCGCCTCCGTCCTGGGTGGCATACGGGGCGCTCGGGGCGCCTGCGGTGGCGGGGGTGTCGTGCGCCGCGTCCGCATCGCGGAAGACCTCGGCGATCCGGTGCCGGCGCTGTTCCATCCGGATCAGGCCGAGCCCGAGTCCGGCGACGGTGTCCCGCACCAGGTCGTAGGTCTCCTCTCCGGCCGCCTCGACGTACAGGAGGTGCCCGGCGGAGGCGAGGCTTTCCGAACCGGCGGTGCCGGTGGTGACGGTGGCTCCGGCGGCGGCCAGGGCCGCGCGCAGCGCCGCGGTGCCGTCCGGATGGGCATCGGTGTCCGTGACCTCGACCGCCAGCGAGGCCGTGACCTGTGTGAACTCATCCGTCGAGGAGGAGCGCAGCAGTGCGCCACCGTCGATGACGACGACGTGGTCACAGGTGCGCTCCAGCTCACCGAGGAGGTGAGAGGTCACCAGGACGGAGATTCCGAAGTCGGTGTGCACGCGCCGGATCAGGCCGAGCATCTCGTCCCGCCCGGCCGGGTCGAGGCCGTTGGTGGGCTCGTCGAGGAACACCAGCTGTGGGTCGTGGACCAGCGCCTGGGCCAGTTTCACCCGCTGCTTCATACCTGTGGAGTAGCCGCCGATGGGGCGGTAGCGCTCCTCGTAGAGACCGACGTGGCGCAGGGTGTCCGCGGTGCGCTCACGGGCGGCGGCCGGTGGCAGTCCGGACATCCGGGCCATGTGCACGACGAATTCGGTGGCCGAGACGTCCGGGGGCAGGCAGTCGTGCTCGGGCATATAGCCGACCCGCTCACGGATGGCGCCGCCGTCCTTGGTCACGTCCAGGCCGAGGACGTGCGCGGTCCCTTCGGTGGCCGGGGCCAGTCCGAGAAGGATCTTGATCAGGGTGGACTTGCCGGCACCGTTGGCGCCCACCAGGCCCGTTACGCCGGGGGCGATGTCAAGGGAGAGCCGGTCCAACGCGGTCACCCGCGGGTACCGCTTGCTCAGGCTTTCGGTCACGATCACAGTCACGTCATCGACGGTAGTGGCCCCGGCCACAGCGGTCGTCAGACCAGACGGTGGGATGTGCCTCCCCCTGCGGTATTACGTGCCCGTAGGGGTCTCCTGCTTCGAGTGGTCAGGGCGTCGGGGTGGGGTGCCTACCCGAAGGCCCCCTTGACGCAGCCGTCGGGCATTGTCACATTCGTCGGTGTCAGGTTACGGGCGCGTACCGCGAGGCACCGCTCACGGACGGACGGTTGACGATGGCCTCAGTCACCTCAGTCACCGCGGCCACCTCGGCCACCTCGGGGAGCTCGTCAGGAGCCGGAGAACTCACCGACGGGCTCAGAGCGTTCAGAGAGGTCCGGCGGCTCGCCTGCGCCTGCGCCGAGGCGGCGGCCGCCCAGCTCAGGCCCGGGGCCACCGAGCGGGAAGCGGCGCGGATGCAGCGCGAGTGGCTTCGCGAGCGCGGGGTGCGGGACTGGTTCCCTCTGCCGTTCGCCTGGTTCGGCGACCGCTCGGCCTTCGTCTCCTGGTCGTGACGGACTCCAAGGACCCGCAGGAGAAGGCCTTTCGGCTGGACGACGATCTGCCGCAGGTGCGGCACCGGCAGGAGGAGAAGGCAGCGTGAACACCGAACGAGGTCGGGGAAAGCGACAGCGACCGGGACGGGGGCCGCAGCCCGGGGCCGGAACCGGCGCGGGGCTCGGCGGTGCGGGGCTCGACGGCGCGCGGGAGCGTTGGGTGCGGACCGGTGGCATCGAACTGTGCGTCGCCGAGCTGGGGGACCCGGCACGGCCCACGGTGATGCTGGTGCACGGCTATCCGGACAGCAAAGAGGTGTGGTCCGAGGTCGCCCGCGGCCTGGCCGACCGGTTCCATGTGGTGCTCTACGACGTGCGGGGCTGCGGCCGGTCCACCGCTCCGCAGCCACTGCGCGGCGGCTTCACCCTGGAGAAGCTGACGGACGACTTCCTCGCCGTCGCCGACGCCGTCAGCCCCGACCGCCCGGTTCACCTCGTCGGCCACGACTGGGGCTCGGTCCAGGCCTGGGAGTTCGCCACGGTGCGCCGTACGGAGGGCCGGATCGCCTCCTTCACCTCCATGTCGGGCCCGTCCCTGGACCACTTCGGCCACTGGATCAAGAAGCGCATGGCGCGCCCCACGCCCCGGCGCGCCGCCCAGCTCCTCCACCAGAGCGCCAAGTCCTGGTACGTCTACATGCTGCACACGCCCGTACTGCCCGAACTGGCGTGGAAAGGTCCGCTCGGCAAGCGCTGGCCACAGATCCTGCGGCGCCTGGAGAAGGTGCCGGGCGGTGACTACCCGACCGCTTCCCTGCCGGCCGATGCCGCCCACGGCGCCTGGCTCTACCGTGACAATGTTCTTCCCCGGCTGCGCCGCCCGCGCGCCGACGCCTCTGCGCACTGCCCGGTCCAGCTGATCACCCCGACCGGCGACGCTTTCCTCTCCCAGCGGCTCTACGACGACCTGGAGCAGTGGGTGCCCCAGCTGGTGCGCCGCACCCTCCCCGCCAAACACTGGGTCCCACGTACCCGCCCCGACCAGCTCGTCTCCTGGATCGGTGCGTTCGTCACCGCCAAGGAAGAGGGGAACTTGGCACAGCAGGGCGCGGCATCCGGCCCGCATGCCGACCGGTTCGGCGGTCAGCTGGTGCTGGTGACCGGCGCGGCCGGCGGCATCGGCCGGGCGACGGCGCTCGCCTTCGCCGAGGCCGGCGCGCGGATCGTCGCCGTCGACCGGGATGCCGAGGGCGCGGCGCGGACCGCCGAGTGGTCCCGGCTGGCCGGTGCGCCGGAGGCCTGGGCGGAGGTCGTCGATGTCTCTGACGAGGCGGCGGTGGAAAAGCTCGCCGACAAGGTCGGCGCCGAGTACGGCACCGTCGACGTCCTGGTGAACAACGCAGGCATCGGCATGTCCGGCCCCTTCCTGCAGACCGGCACCCAGGACTGGAAGAAGGTGCTGGACGTGAACCTGTGGGGCGTCATTCATGGCTGCCGGGTTTTCGGCAAGCGGATGGCAGACCGGGGGCAGGGCGGTCACATCGTCAATATCGCCTCGGCTGCCGCCTTCCAGCCGTCGAGGGTGCTGCCCGCCTACAGCACGTCCAAGGCGGCCGTTCTGATGCTCAGCGAGTGCCTGCGTGCCGAACTGGCCGGTCAGGGCATCGGCGTCTCGGCCATCTGTCCCGGGCTGGTCAACACCGGCATCACCGCAACGGCCCGCTTCACCGGTGTCCCGGCCGACGAGGAGAAGCGCCGCCAGGCAAGGGCCTCGCGGATGTACAGGCTGCGCAACTACCCTCCGGAGAGGGTCGCCGACGCCATTCTGCGTGCGGTCGTCCGCAACCAGGCGGTGGTGCCGGTCACCCCCGAAGCCCGCGGCGCCCACCTGATGTCCCGCTTCGCCCCCCGCGCGCTGCGCGCCCTTGCCCGCTTCGAGCCACGGCTGTAAGGCCCGACCCCCGGCCGGCAGCCGGGGCCCGGCCCGGATCCGGCACGTATCCGCAGCCGGGGCTCGGCCGCAGTCCCGGCCTGTGCGCTGCCGTCTCTCGTAAGGAGCACCCCAGTGACCGAGCAGCCGCCGAAGGGCGAATACCGCATCGAGGACCTGGCGCACCTCAGCGGTGCCACGGTCCGCACGATCCGCGCCTATCAGGACCGCGGGCTGCTCCCCCGCCCGGAGCGCCGGGGCCGGGCCAATGTCTACGGCGACACCCATCTGACCCGGCTGCGTCAGATCGCCGATCTGCTCGACCGCGGGTACTCCCTCGCCAGCGTCAAGGAACTCCTGGATGCCTGGGACGCAGGACTCGGCCTCGGTGGGGTCCTGGGCCTGGTCGCCGAGATCAACGGTCCGTGGACCGACGAGGAGGCGTCCCGCGTCAGCCGCCGGGACCTGGACGCCGCCTTCGGGGGCTCCTCCGATGAGGAGGCGATCGCCGAGGCCGTCGAACTCGGCGTCCTGCAAAGGATCCCCGGCGAGGACGGCACGTTCCTCGTCCCCAGCCCGCAGGAACTCGCCGTCGCCGCCGAACTGCACTCCGCCGGCGTCCCGCTTCTGGCGATCACCGGCCAGCTGCGGGAGGTGCGGGCCGAGGTCGAGCACATCGCCTCCCGCTTCCTGGACTTCACCACCGAGCATGTCTTCCAGCCCTTCCTGGACCACCCGCCCACCGAGGCCGGGGCCGCGGAGGCCGCCGCCCTCGTACGCCGGCTGCGCCCGCTGGCCCAGCAGACGATTGACGCCGAACTCGCCCGCGCCATGCGCACCCTGGCCACCGGCTACCTGCGCCATCACCTCAGCGAGGCACTACCGGCAGAGGAGAGCGGGTCCGTCGAGGCGCGGGCCCAGGCGTCGGCAGGGGTGGCCGGCGCCGGGCCGGCCGCGGCCCCTGGTACCGCGCCCGGCCCCGCCATGGCGGCGGAAACGGTGCTGCTCCCCGCCGAAGCCGTGCAGGCGGTGCGGGCGCTGGTGGGCGCGGAGCACACGGCCGCCTTCATCGCCGCCGCCGTACACCGGGAGGTACAGGCCCGCACCATGGACGCCCTGGCGTCGGACGCAAGCGGGACCGCGCCGGGGGACGACGCGGCGGTGCCCACCCGGAGCACCGAACCGGCGCCCCCTGAACGCCACCCAGCATCCGCCCCGGGCCCCACCCGGCCCCGCCGTACGCAGTCTTGAGTTGTCAAGGATCAGATCATGCGCGGCCCAAGTCCCCTCAGGACGCCCGTCAATACCTCAACTGACAGGATCGGGAAGCCAGTTGCCATGGAATCCGTACGGCACCCGCTGCGGCAGATGGACCGTGGCGACGGGGTCGGCGGATATGTCCTCCGTGTCGAGTACGACGAGATCGCTGGTGTCCGTGGAGGCGTCGTAGACATAAGTGATCAGCCAGCCCGGGCCTCCCGGGCGGTCGTCCGCCGGGGCGAAGACGGCCTCGGCCGGAGTGCGCCCCGGGCCGAAGTCATGCCGGACGACCGCACCGCTCTGCAGGTCGTAGCGGAGCAGCGCACCGGGTACCGGGCCGCTGCCCGGCAGCTCGCCGCTGGTGGCATGGCCGAAGCGGGCCGGCAGCCCGGCGAGCCGGTCATCCACCCTGGGGAACTCGCAGAACCGGTCGTCAAGCTGCTCCTCGGCGACCGTGCCCGTGGTGAGGTCAATGGTCCAGCGCCAGAGGTGTGCCGGGGTCCTCCCGCCGAATTCGGCGTAGCGGGACACATACAGAACGATCCGCTGGTCACCCTCGTCATGGGCATTCAGGGCGTGGAAGACGTAGCAAGGGTCGATGGGCAGCCAGCGGACCTCGCCATAGGGATCGTCACGCCGCAGCACCCCGAGCCGGGCGCCGTACTCCGGATCCCAGGAAAACGGCATGCCGGGGCGGCTGCGGTCGAAGACGACCGGGAGGTCCATGAAGATGACATGGCCGGCGGTCAGATGGAAGTCGTGCATCATCGTGTGCCCCGGAACATCGATGGGGCGGCTGATCACCAACTCCCCTGACGCATCGGCACGGTGGTAGGTGAGATAGGGCGGCGTGGGACCGCCGTATCCAAAGAAGTGCAGCTCGCCGGTGGTGGGGCACGTTTTGGGATGGGCGGTCATGCTGGTGGTGAGCCGGCCCCCGAAGTCATGGGCGCCGAGAGTCTCCAGCTCATGGCCGGGGCGGCAGTCGATCTCGTACGGCAAGGACGACTCGACCAGGGCGAGAGTGCGTCCGGCATGCCGGACGATATGGGTGTTGGCCACGCCCGCCGCCAGGTCGCGGCGGCCCTGCGCGTCCACCGTGGCTTCGCCTTCGAAGGTGGAGGTGCGGACCCAGCGGTTGCGGTAGGAGACGGCCCGGCCGCCCTCCAGGCGCAGGCCGTGGACCATGCCGTCGCCGAAGAACCAGTGCGCAGAGGCGGCGTCCCTCGGGTTGGGGCCGTTCCGCAGGAACCAGCCGGTGAGCTCGGGCGGGATCGTGCCCGTGACCGGGAGGTCGTAGGCGGTCACTTCGTCCTTCACCGGGGCGAAGTTGCCGGCCATGTGGGGTGCGGGAGCGGTCGATGCGGTTGCGGTGGTCGGGGGTGTGGTGGTCATACGGCCAGGCCTCCTTGGGTGTCGGCCCGCACGCCGGAGTTCTCCATGAAGCGGGCGCGGGCCCGCTCCGGGTAGGCGGCGGTGAAGCGGATGGGAAGGACGAATCCGGCGACCTGGAGAACGATCGAGACGAGGACGTTCCAGGCTTGAAGAGAGGCGAGGGTCTGGGCGATCGCGGTGAGCGTGAAGGAGAGCGCCCACGCGGCTGTGAGCACGACGTTGATGCGGCGGAACAGCGGGGTGTGCCAGACCTCGGGCGGGGCCATCCGTCGCGCGATCCCCATCGTGAAGGGCCTCCGCACGGCGATCGACACCCAGGCGATGAGAGCCAGCCAGCCCTGCGACAAGGCACTGCCGTACATCTTGAGTCCGCTGTCGGGACGGGCGAAGGCCAGCACACTGAGACCCGCGAAGAACAGGATCGTGCCGTACTCCAGCAGCCGGTAGTCGAGCGAAAGGCCCGCGGCGCGGTCGGCGATGAGCAGCGCCACGGCTATCAGCAGACCGGCGAGCGCACCCCACTGCCAGCCGGCGGCGGCCACCCCCGCGAAGACCAGCCACGGAATGAAGCTCCGCAGGTAGTTCATGATTCCCCCTCTTCCTGCACGGCCGCGTGCCTCGACGCCGGGGCGGAGTCGCCACACCTGCCACACATTCCAACTTCGACATGTCGAATGTAGAACCTCCACCTTTGACATGTCAACAGTGGAAGGTAAAGTGCCGGTCATGAGCCTGAGACATGCAGTGCTGGGCCTGCTGGCCGAGGCCCCGGCGAGCGGATACGACCTGATGAAGCTGTTCCACGCCTCGCTGTCGAACGTCTGGCCGGCCACCCAGAGCCAGGTGTACGGCGAGCTCACCAAGCTCACGGCCGCCGGACTCGTCGAGGTCGCCGCCCACGGCCCCCGCGGCCGCAAGGAGTACGCGATCACCGAGGACGGCCTGGCGCAGCTGCGCCACTGGCTCACCGACGTCGAACCCGGCGGCCCCCCTCGCGATGACGGCCTGCTGCGCGTCTTCTTCCTCGGCATCGTGACGCCGCTCGAGGCACAGACGTTTCTCCTGCACCAGGCCGAGCGCGCTGCTCGTACCCGTGCCACGCTCAAGCACATCGAAGAGACCGCCGAGTGGGACGAAGAAATGATTTCGGTCTACGGGCGGATCGCGCTGGAGTACGGGCTGCGGATGTCGGCGACCCAGGAGGAATGGGCCCGTTGGGCGGCCGGTGAGGTGACCGGCGCAAAGGCGAAAAGGGCCAGCGAACTCGCGAGAAAGCAGCACGAGGGAGGCCGGCAGAAGGAAAGTCAGGGGAAGAAAGGCCCGGAGAAGGAAGACCGGCAGAACGAAGCGGAGTAGCGCGGAGGCAGGCAGAGCCCGCCGGGCGGGCGCCCCACCGTCTCCCCGGTCCACAATTCGGGTGCCGTCGCATGCCGCGCGCGGCACCCTGGAAACATGGACAAGCAGCGCTCCGTGCGCATCTCGAAGTACCTGGCGAAACATCTGCGCCATGAACCGGAGCGGATCGGTATCACTCTCGACGCCCAGGGCTGGGTGTCCGTGGAAGAGCTCATTTCAGCGGCCGCACGGCATGGATTCCGCTTTTCCCGGGCGGAGTTGGCGGCGGTGGTCGCCGACAACGACAAGCAGCGCTACGCCGTGAAGAACGACCGGATCCGTGCCCAGCAGGGCCATTCGGTGCGGGTCGACCTCGATCTGCCGCGGGCCGAACCACCCGCCCGTCTCTTCCACGGCACGGTGGCCCGCAATGTGGCCGCCATCCGAAAGGAGGGGCTGCGGCCGATGTCGCGGCATGCCGTCCACCTCTCGCCCGACCGCGAGACCGCGACCCGGGTGGGCGCACGGCGCGGCAAGCCCGTGGTCCTGACCGTGGACGCGGGGGCGATGCACCGCGCCGGCCACGTCTTCCGGGTCAGCGCGAACGGCGTCTGGCTCACCGGCCGGGTACCGGCCCCGTTCGTGCGTTTCCCGGGCTGAGCCCGCGCTCCCGTAGGACAGCGCCGGAAACGGGGTGCCCAGACGGCCAGGACCCACCGCCCTGCCCCCCGTACCCACACCGGCCCGCCAGGCCGCTCCCTCAAAGGCCCGGCGCCCCCCACACCGGGAACCACCGCGCCAGATCCTGCTCGATGGTCAGGTCGTCCCCGAGCATCGCCCGCACCTCCAGTTCGAGCGGGTTGTCGCGCTTCTCGCCGCCCCCCTTGGGGGAGAAGGGGTAGAACGTGCCGCGCTTATACAGGTAGACCAGCGCCAACGACCGCTGCCGTTCGTCACGGAATCCGACCAGCGAACACAGCAGCTGTGGGCCGAACCCCGCCTCCTCCAGCGAGGTATTGACCGCGTGCAGGTCGTTGACCAGGCCCGCTACGTCCTCGGGCGGATGCCGCGCGAGCAGCCAGGTATAGCCGTACGCGTCCTGCGTGAACTCCACCGAACCGTCCAGCAGCGACCGGGCCTCCTCCTGGATGCGCGCGAACGTCCCGCCCTCGACGCTGGCGAAACACACCGACCCCAGGCCGGTGGGCTCGAATCCGGCCGCGGCCTGGAGGGTGACCGCGGCGGACGGCAGCGCGAAGAGCTGGTCGAGATCGGGGCGTACCGGTTTGCTGCGGCCGAGGATGGCGTCAAGAAATCCCATGCGTGACGTACTCCTTGCTCGATACCTCCGGGCCCATGGCGCCGGTCTTCGCCTCTGTGCCGGTCTTCGCCTCTGTGCCGGCCGTCGCCTCCGCGCCGGTCGTCACATCCGCCCCGGCCACTCCACTCATCACGCCCGCCCCAGCTCCGCGGAGATCCTGGCCAGTTGGTCCAGCCGCTGTTCCAGCGTCGGGTGCGAGGACAGCAGCCGGCTGAAGCTCTCCTTGTTGAACGCCGGGGCGAAATAGAAGGCGTTGAACGGCTGGGCCTTGCGCAGGTCCTCGGTCGGGATCCTCGCGATCTGGCCGGTGACCTTGGTCAGCGCGGCGGCCAGTGCCGAAGGGCGGCCGGTCAGCAGCGCGGCGGCCCGGTCGGCGGACAGCTCACGGTAACGGGACAGCAGCCGGGTCAGGAGGAAGCTGATCGCGTAGACGACCACGCTCACGGCGGTCACGATGAGCACCGCGATGGCCGCGTTCTGGTCCCGGTTGTTGCGCCCGATGCCGCTCCACAGGGCGGCCCGGGTGATGATCCCGGCCAGCACGCCGAGGAATGAGGCGATGGTCATCACCGCGACGTCGCGGTGCGCGACATGCGAGAGCTCGTGGGCCAGCACCCCCTCCAGCTCCTCCGGCTCCAGCCGCCTGAGCAGCCCGGTGGTGGCACACACCAGGGAGTTCTGCTGACCGCGGCCGGTGGCGAAGGCGTTCGGCACGTCCGACTCGGCGATCGCCACCCGCGGCTTGGGCATGTCGGCCAGCGCACACAGCCGGTCGACGGCGCCGTGCAGCTCGGGCGCCTGCTCCGGGGTGACCTCGCGCGCGCCCATGCTGAATGCCGCGATCCGGTCGCTGAACCAGAACTGCGCGATGAACAGGGCGCCCGCGATCAGCAGCACCACTACCCACGCGCCCTTGAGCAGCACCACCAGCACGCCGACGACCACGACGTACAGCAGCCCGATGAAGAACATCGTGGTGACCATGCGTGTGGTCAGCCCGCGGTCCGGGGCGAATCGGGTCTGTGCCATGGCTCCTCCGAAAGCACCGCAGTTCGCGCCATGCGCCGACCGTTCGCGTCGCGTCCGCGCACCGCGCGCCGCGGGACGCACACCGCGCCCCGCTGCCCCAATTCTCCCTCTTCTGAGCTATATGCGGGGTAAAGCCCAGGCCAGGGGAGCGCCGGGCGCGCCGTGCAGCTCGGGCCCCTCCGATGCCGGTGTCCCCGGGGCCGGCGAGGGGCTGCCGCGCCTCCCGGGGCCGCCGGGACGTCCTGCGACCCCGGGAGGCACCTCCGGAGCTCCGCCTACCGGGCGGCCAGCTGCCCCAGCCCCTCCGTGGCGATCCGTTCGAAGACCGCGACGTCGGCCTCGAAGACCGAATCGGCGATCGGCCAGTGGAGGACCAGCTCGTCGATGCCCAGCTCGGCGTGGCGGCCGGCGAAGTCGACGAACGCGTCCACGGAATCCAGCGGGCGGTCCGGGGTGAAGCCGGTCAGCATGATCTTCTGCAGGTCGGCCGGCTCCCGGCCCTGATCGGCGCAGGCCTTCCCCAGCCGCTCGATCTGCCCGCGAACCGCCTCCCGCGACTCGTCCGGCGTTCCGCCCCCGTTGGAGACCTTGGGATCCCCGGTCGTCACCCAGGCCTGGCCGTACTGGGCGGCCAGCTTCAGCCCGCGCGGACCGGTGGCCGCCACCGCGAACGGCAGTCGCGGCCGCTGCACACAGCCGGGGATGTTGCGGACCTCGTGCGCGGAGTAGTGGTCACCGGCGTAGGAGACGACATCCTGGGCCAGCAGCCGGTCCAGTAGCCCGACGAACTCGGCGAAACGGTCGGCCCGTTCCCGCGGCTCCCAGGGGACCTGGCCGAGCGCGGTGGCGTCGAAGCCGTTGCCGCCGGCGCCGATGCCCAGGGTGATCCGGCCGTCGCTGATGTCGTCGAGCGAGATCAGTTCCTTGGCGAGGGTGACCGGGTGCCGGAAGTTCGGCGAGGTGACGAGGGTGCCCAGCCGCAGACGGGAGGTCGCGGCCGCGGCGGCGGTCAGCGTCGGAAGGGCGCCGAACCACGCCTGGTCCCGGAAGGTCCGCCACGAGAGGTGGTCATAGGTGTACGCGGCGTGGAAGCCCAGTTCCTCGGCGCGCTGCCATGCCTCCCGTCCGCCTTCGGACCAACGGCGGACGGGGAGTATCACGGTGCTCAGTCGCATACCCCCGAGCGTACGGCCGACCGCACGGTGCGAACCATTCACCGCGGGCCCGGCGACGGGCTCCCCCGCCGCCCGTCCTTGCGCCATCCGCCCGGCCGCCACGGGCTCATGCGCGCAACCCACCGCACCCCTGTGCGCGGCGGTACGGGAAGATGGCCCCGTGACTGATGCCCCCGCCACACCACCACGGGCGCCCGAAACGGCCGTTGCGCCCCGGCTGATCGCCACCGATCTCGACGGCACGCTGCTGCACGACGACAAGACGGTCTCCGACCGGACGATCGCCGCGCTGGCCGCCGCGGAGCGGGCCGGCATCGAGGTGTTCTTCGTCACCGGGCGTCCGGCCCGCTGGATGGGCGTGGTCAGCGACCATGTGCACGGTCACGGCCTGGCGATCTGCGCGAACGGCGCGGCCGTCGTCGATCTGCACCGCGGCGGCCGGATCGTCGAGGTCAGCCCCCTGGAGCGCACCGTCGCACTCGCCGTCGTGGACGCGCTGCGCAGTGCCGCCCCCGGTACCTCGTTCGCGGTCGAGCGCACCGGCGGTATCCACTACGAGCCGCAGTACCCGCCGCTCCTCCTGGACCCGGCCGCGGTCATCGCGCCGGCCGAGAAGCTGCTGGCCGAGGACTTCGTCGCGACGCTGTGTCCGCACATGGCGGGGCACGACGAGCCCCAGGGGCCGGGCGACCCCTCCGGCGACACCCCCTCTTCCGGAGGTGGCCCTTCCGGTGACGTCCCCTCCGGCGAAGCCAATCGCCCCACCGATCCCACGGGCCCCGCCTTCCCCGACCAGCCCGTGATCAAGCTGCTGGCGCACCACCCCGAGCTGGACCCCGACGCGTTCCTCACGCTGGCCCGTACGACCGCCGGCGATCTCGCGTCCTTCACCCGCTCCAGCCCCACCGCCCTCCTGGAGATCAGCGGTCCCGGTGTCAGCAAGGCCGGCACCCTCGCCCGCTGCTGTGCCGAGCGCGGCATCTCCCCGCGGGAAGTGGTCGCTTTCGGGGACATGCCGAACGACATAGAGATGCTGACCTGGGCCGGCACCTCGTACGCCATGGCCAACGCCCATCCCGACGTGCTGGCCGCGACGACGGGCCGTACCGCCTCCAACAACGACGACGGCGTCGCGGCCGTCATCGAGCGGATCCTGCGCCACGACGGCCCACGAGACGGCCGGTAGCCCCGAGGGCGACAGCGCGCCGACCGGTCCCCGGCCCCGCCGTCACGCCCTCGCCGCCCTGCCCCGCGCGACCCCGCCCTCACAGCGGCGCCTCCCACCTCAGCGTCGTCCCCGTACCGTCCTCGCCCAGCCCGGGGCCGTACGAGCTGGAGCCGCCCAGCGACTCCGCGCGCTTGGCGAGGTTCTTGAGGCCGCTGCGGCGACCGCCGTCCGAGATGCCGATACCGTCGTCGGCGACGGTCAGGCGGACGCCGTCGGCGCCGTCCGGCAGCCGGATGGTGGCGTCGACGACGACCTCGATCCGGGAGGCCTGGGCGTGCCGGAAGGCGTTCGACAGCGCCTCCCGCAGCGCGGCGATCAGGTTTTTGCCGGTCAGCTCGCCGATCCGGGAGTCGACCGGGCCGATGAAGCCGGCCGAGGGCTGGAAGCCGAGTGGTACGGCGGCGGTGCCGATTTCGCGCAGGACCCGGGTCCGCAGCCCGGACGGCGCCTCCGCCGGTCCCTGTTGCAGGGCGAAGATCGCGGTTCTGATCTCCTGAATGGTGACGTCCAGCTCGTCGACGGCCTTGCCGACGCCCTGTGCCACCTCGGGCACCACGGATCTGCGCTGTGCGCTCTCCAGGATCATGCCCGTCGCGAAGAGCCGTTGAATGACGAGATCGTGCAGGTCACGGGCGATCCGGTCGCGGTCTTCGTAGACGGCCAGCCGCTCACGGTCGCGCTGGGCGTCGGCCAGCACCAGCGCCAGTGCGGCCTGCGCCGCGAACTGGGTGGCCAGCGTCCGCTCGGCGGCGGTGAACGGGCGGGCGCCCCTGGCCCGCGGGGTCGCCAGGGTGCCCAGCACCCGTCCGCCGCTCTTGAGCGGCAGCATCATGCTGGGGCCGAAGCGGGCCGCGATATCCGTGATCATCCGGGGGTCGGTGGCCGAGTCGTGCACGAACACGGGCTCCCCGGTGAGGAGTTGTTCCACCACTGGGCTGTGGGGCGGAATCTGCGTCCCCATGATTCCGGTGGGGTCGTCCGCCGACACCGCGACGATCTCCAGGCCGCCCTCCTCGTCGGGCAGCAGCACGATGCCGGCCGCCGAGTCCGCCAGCTTGCGGGCCTGCTCGGCGACCACCGCGAGCGCATCGTCGACATCGCTGCCGGCGAGGAGTTCGGTGGTCACCGCCACGGAGCCGTCGATCCACCGCTCCCGCTGCCGGGTTGCCGCATGCATCCGGGCGTTGCCGATGGCGATACCGGCCTCGGTGGCCAGCACCCGCACCATGTGCAGGTCTTCCTCGCTGAACTCCCTGCCCTCACGCTTCTCCGTCAGGTAGAGGTTGCCGAAGATCTCGCCCTGGACGCGGATCGGCACCCCGAGAAACGTCCGCATCGGCGGGTGCCCGGCCGGGAAGCCCGCCGAACGGGAGTCCTTCGTGAGGTCGGCGAGGCGCAGTGGCTTGGGATCATGGATGAGCGCCCCGAGCAGGCCCTTGTGGCCGTCGGGCAGCGCGCCGATCCGTTCGTGCTGCTCGCTGGTCACCCCGTACGTCACGAAGTCCGACAGCCCCTCACGGGCGTCGTCGATGATCCCGATCGCGGCGTAGCGGGCATCGGCCAGCTCGGCGGCGGTCTCCACGATCCGGTCCAGGGTGATGTGCAGATCGAGACCCGCGCCGACCGTGCGCATCGCCTCCAGCAGCTGCGGTACCCGGGCGGTCAGCTCGGACGACAGTCCCTGCAGACTGCGGGTCGCCTCGGTGGCGGCGTCCATGGGGTCGGGGGCCGCATGCGCGCCGTCGCTCCCGGGGGCCGCGGGGGACTCGGGGGACGCAAAATCCGCGGCGTCCCCGGGGCCCGCGGGTGGGGGTTCTGCCGTGGCTGCCATGCCACGAGCCTAATAAGAGCTGTTTTCCGCGGAAAGTCCGGTTATGTGCGGAGGGCGAGCACGGAGGGAGACGGGGACCTGTGCGGCGCGGGACGAGCCCCCGGCACGGGCCCGGGACGGTGCGCGGCCCGCGCCACCGGCAGCGCGTCGCCCTGGGCCACCGCTGGGGGTGGGCCCTACGCCACCGGCTGCGCCGTCCCGTACGCCGCATCCACCGCCCGCTCGCGCTCCAGCATCCGCCGGAACGGGCCGTCGGCCGCGGCCAGCTCCGCGTACGGCCCGCACTGCGCGACCCGCCCCTGATCCAGCACCAGCACCTCGTCGACCTCCTCCAGACCGGTGAGCCGGTGGGTGATCAGGACCGTCGTACGGCCCTCGGTCGCGGCCAGCAGATCGGCGGTCAGCGCATCGGCGGTGGGCAGATCCAGGTGCTCGGCGGGCTCGTCCAGAACGAGCACCGGGAAGTCCGCGAGCAGGGCACGCGCCAGGGCCAGCCGCTGCCGCTGGCCACCGGACAGCCGGGCGCCGTGCTCCCCGATCATGGTGTCCAGGCCATCGGGCAGCGCCCGCACCCAGTCCGCGAGCCGTGCCCGGCCAAGCGCCTCCCACAGGTCCTGGTCGGCATCGCCCGGGGCGCCGTGCCGGTCCCGGCGGGCGAGCTTGAGGTTTTCCCGCAGCGAGCTGTCGAAGAGGTGCGCGTCCTGCGCACACAACCCCACCAGCCGCCGGACCGCGTCACCGTCCAGCGTCCCGGCATCCGTTCCGCCCAGCAGGTACGCCCCCGACTCCCGGTCCACGAAGCGCAGCAGCACCTGCGCCAGCGTGGTCTTCCCGGAACCGGACGGGCCGACTACGGCGAGCCGGCGGCCCGCGGTCACGGTGAAGCCCACGCCGTCCAGCGCCGGGCGGTCCGCTCCCGGGTGGCGCGCGGTCAGGTCCCGTACGACCAGCGGGAACGGCGCCTCGGGAGCCTCGGCCGGCGCGGCCGGCTCCTGCACCGGGACCGGCGCGTCCAGCACCTCGAAGACCCGCTCGGCGGCGTGCCGGGTGCGCCGGCGGTACTGCACGGCGAGCGGCAGCCCGGCCACCGCTTCGAAGGCGGCGAGCGGGGTGAGCACGACCACGGCCAGCGCCACGCCCGACAGCCGGCCCGCGTGGACGGCCTGGACACCGGCCACCGCCGCCGCGGCGACCGTCAGTCCGCACAGCAGCGCCGACAGCCCGGCGCCGGTCCCGGACACGGCGGCCGAACGGGAGGCGATCCGGGTCAGCTCCCGGTCGGCGCCCCGCACCGCCTCCGTACGGGCGGGGAGGGCACCGGCCACCGTCAACTCGGCGGTACCGGTGAGCACATCGACGACGCGGGTCGCGAGCCGCCCGCGTGCGGGCGCCAGTTGACGCTCCACCCGCCGGGCCAGCGCCCCCGAGAGCATCGGCACCCCGACGCCCGCGAGCAGCAGCCCGACGGCGAGGAGCGCACCGGCCTCCGGCAACAGCCAGCCGGTGAAACCGACCGCGCCCGCCCCGACCAGCACCGCCGCCCCGACGGGCAGCAGCCAGCGCAGGAAGTAGTCCTGCCCCGCGTCGACATCGGCCACCAGCCGCGACAGCAGATCGCCGCGGCTGCGTTCCTTGAGCCCGGCCGGTGCCAGCCGCTCCAGCCGCCGGAAGACGGCGACACGTGCCTCGGCGAGCATCCGGAACACCGCGTCATGGGCGACCAGCCGCTCGGCGTACCGGAAGACCGCACGGCCGATGCCGAACGCCCTGGTGGCAGTGACCGCGACCATCAGATACAGCACCGGCGGCTGCTGCGCCGCCCGCGAGATCAGCCATCCCGAGGTCGCCATCAGGCCCACCGCGCTGCCCAGCGCCAGGCTCCCCAGCAGCAGCGCCAGCGCGAACCGCGCCCGATGGGACCGGGCCGTTCGCCGCAGCCGGGTGAGCGCCGAGCCCTGGGCGGGGCCGGGGAGGGAGTCGGGCCCGGCGTCCTCACCCGGGTCCGGCGCACCGGCCGCCGCCTCGGCGGGGCCCCGGTCCGTCTCGGCCGGTTCGACAACCGTCTGGACGCAGCCCGGGCCCCCCTCAGCTGGTTCGACAACCGTCTCCTGGACCGACCCGCCTGACCGCCCGGACTGGACTGATGGGACCGACTGGACCGAACGGCCCGACCGGACCGGCCGATCCGAAGGCGCCTCCACCACCGCCCCCGGCAGCCGCACCACCCGGTCCGCCACCGCCAGCAACGCCGGCCGGTGGACGACGAGCAGAACGGTACGGCCGACGGCGAGCCTGCCGATCGCGGCCACCATCGCTTCCTCGGTCGCACCGTCGAGGTTGGCGGTGGGCTCGTCCAGGAGCAGGATCGGGCGGTCGGCGAGGAAGGCGCGGGCGAGCGCGAGCCGCTGGCGCTGGCCGGCCGAGAGCCCGGCACCGGACTCGCCGAGCCGGGTCGCCATGCCGTCCGGGAGCGCATCGACGAAGTCCAGCGCACCCGCTTCGCCCAGGGCGTTGCGCACCGCGGCGTCATCCGCATCCGGCCGCGCCAGCCGTACGTTCTCGGCGATGGTGCCCGCGAACAGATGCGGGTGCTGCGGCACCCAGGCGATCCGCTGCCGCCAGCTCTCGGGGGAGAGCGACGCGATGTCCCGGCCGTCGACGAGGGCCCGGCCCCCGTACGGTGCGGTGAAGCCGAGCAGCACGCTCAGCAGGGTGGACTTGCCGGCGCCGGAGGGGCCGACCAGTGCGACGGTCTCGCCGGGCCGGACCTCGAACGACGTCGCCGGGAGCGAGTCGGCGGTCCGCCCGGGGTGGCGGACCACCAGCTCTTCCACGGTCAGCGCGGTGCCCTCGGGCGCGGGTGCGGTGCCGGCCGTGCGCAGCGGAGTCTCCAGCACCGCGAAGATCTCCTCCGCCGCCGAAAGCCCCTCGGCCGCGGCGTGGTACTGCGCGCCGACCTGCCGCAGCGGCAGATACGCCTCGGGTGCCAGCACCAGCACCATCAGGCCGGTGTAGAGGTCGAGTTCACCGTGTACCAGCCGCATACCGATGCCGACCGCGACCAGCGCGACGGAGATGGTGGCGAGGAGTTCGAGCGCGAAGGAGGAGAGAAAAGCGATCCGCAGGGTGCGCATCGTCGCCCGGCGGTATGCGCCGGTGATGGCCCGGATGGAGGCGGCCTGGGCCTTGGCCCGGCCGAAGACCTTGAGGGTCGGCAGGCCCTCGACGACATCGAGGAAGTGGCCCGACAGCCGGGCGAGCAGCCGCCACTGGCGGTCCATCCGCGCCTGGGTGGCCCAGCCGATCAGGATCATGAAGAGCGGGATCAGCGGGAGGGTGAGGACGATGGTGAGCGCCGAGATCCAGTCGCCGGTGACGATCCGGGCCAGCACGGCGAGCGGGACGACGACCGCCAGCCCCAACTGCGGCAGATAGCGGGCGAAGTAGTCGTCCAGTGCGTCGATGCCGCGGGTGGCGAGGGTGGTGAGTTCGCCGGTTCGCATTTCCAGGGGGCCGGTGCCGTCGGGCGTGCCCGCGTCGGGCGTGCCCGCGTCGGCCGCCCCGGAACCGTACGGAGCCGGGGCCGGCGTGCCACCGTCCGTGCGCCCGGTCACCGCGCCGGGCCCCAGCCGCGCCGCCCGCTCGATCAGCCGCATCCGCAGCTCGGACTTGACCGCCGCGCCGGCGCGGTGCGCGGCCAGCTCGGTGAGCCAGGAGACCAGACCGCGCCCGACGGAGACCGCGGCGAGCAGCGCCAGCGGGGTGGCCAGGGCGCCGGTACCGAGGTGGTGCTGGAAGGCCCCGACGACGATCTCGGCGATCAGCATCGCCTGGCCGATGACCAGGCCCGCTCCGGCAAGCCCGAGCACCACCACCGCGACGAGGAAGCCGCGGGTGGCGTGGGCGTAGCGGAGCAGACGCGGGTCGACCGGTTTCACGTGAAACATCCGTCCTGCTGGGGCCGCCCCGCGAGGGCGGCCGCTCAGCTAGTGGGCATCGGCGATGTGCTGGGTACCGATGCGCTTGCGGAACACCCAGTACGTCCACCCTTGGTAGAGCATCACCAGCGGTGTGGCGAAACCCGCGCACCACGTGATGATCTTCAGGGTGTAGGGGCTGGACGAGGCATTGCTGACCGTGAGGCTCCAGCTTTCGTTCAGCGTCGAGGGCATGACGTTCGGGAAGAGCGTCAGGAACAGCATCGCGACCACGGCCACGACCGTGATGCCGGAAAAGGCGAACGCCCAGCCCTCACGCCCGAGCTTGTTGGCCCCCAGCGCCGCGACCAGCGCGACCACCGCGACGATCAGGACGATCAGGCTGGCGCCGTCGCCCTTGTCTGCCTGGGTCCAGCCGAGGAAGCCGACCACCGGCACCAGGGTGAGCACCCCGAGGACGGCCGCCGTCCTGCGTGCCCGCTCCCGGATGTCGCCCGTCGTCTTGAGCGAGGCGAACACCGCACCGTGGAAGGTGAACAGCGTCAGCGTGACCAGCCCGCCCAGAATCGCGTACGGGTTCAGCAGGTCGAGAACGCTCCCTACGTACTCCTTGTGAGCGTCGATCTTGACGCCGTGCACGAGGTTGCCGAACAGGACGCCCCAGAGCACCGCGGGCAGCAGCGAGGCCCAGAAGATCGCGTTTTCCCAGTTCCGCTGCCAGTGCTCCTCGGTCCGCTTGTGACGGTATTCGAAGGCGACCCCGCGGACGATCAGGCACACCAGGATCAGCAACAGCGGCAGATAGAAGCCGGAGAAGAGGGTGGCGTACCAGTCGGGGAAGGCGGCGAAGGTCGCACCGGCCGCGCTGATCAGCCAGACCTCGTTGCCGTCCCAGACCGGACCGATGGTGTTGATCAGTACGCGCTTCTCCCGCCGGTCGCGGGCGAGGAGCTTGGTGTGGATACCGATCCCGAAGTCGAACCCTTCGAGGAAGAAGTACCCGGTCCAGAGGACGGCGATAAGGACGAACCAGACGTCGTGGAGTTGCACAGTCGCCTCCTAGTACGAGAAGGCCATCGGCCGGTCGGCGTCCGTGCTGTCGCCGCCGATCTTGGTGGGCGGGTTGAGGTCGGAGTCGGTGAGCTCCTGTGGTCCGGCCTTGATGTACTTCACCAGCAGCTTGACCTCGACCACGGCGAGGATCGCGTAGAGCGCGGTGAAGACGATCATCGAGGTCAGCACCTCGCCCTGCGAGACGCCCGGGGACACCGCGTCCGAGGTGCGCAGCACGCCGTAGACGACCCAGGGCTGGCGGCCCATCTCGGTGAAGATCCAGCCCCACGAGTTCGCGATGAGCGGGAAGCCGAGGGTGACGAAGGCGAGCGACCAGTACCACTTGCTCAGCCGGGCACCGAGCACCTTGTTCTTGGTGAGCGCGAGGTGCGGTGGCTCCTCGTCCCCCGTCCGCAGCCCCGGAGCCAGCCAGAACTTCTTACGGGTGAGCCAGAGCCCGGCGAGCCCGATGGCGAAGGACGACATACCGAAGCCGATCATCCAGCGGAAGCCCCAGTAGGCAACCGGGATGTTGGGCCGGTAGTCGCCGGGCCCGAACTTCTGCTGCTCGGACTTGTTGACGTCGTTGATGCCGGGGACCGGCGAGCTGAAGTCGTTGTGCGCGAGGAAGGACAGCAGGCCGGGTATCTCGATGGCGACCGTGTTGTGCCCCTTGTCGACATCGCCGTAGGCGAAGACCGAGAACGGCGCGGGCTGTTCCTTGTCCCACAGCGCCTCGGCCGCGGCCATCTTCATCGGCTGCTGCTTGAACATGACCTTGCCGAGCGAGTCACCACTGACCGCGGTGAGGATGCCCGAGATGACCAGCGTGATCAGCCCGAGTCGCAGCGACGTCCGCATGACCTTGATGTGCTTTTTGCGCATCAGGTGGAAGGCGGCGATACCGACCATGAACGCGGCGCCGGTGAGGAAGGCCGCGGTCAGCGTGTGGAAGGCGACGACCAGGGTGGTGTCCTGGGTCAGCACCTTCCAGAAGTCCGTCAGCTCGGCACGGCCGTTCGCGGCGTTGTACTTGTAGCCGACCGGGTGCTGCATCCAGGAGTTCGCCGCGAGGATGAAGTACGCCGACAGGAGCGTGCCGATCGAGACCATCCACATGCAGAAGCAGTGGATCTTCTTCGGCAGCTTGTCCCAGCCGAAGATCCACAGGCCGATGAAGGTCGACTCGAAGAAGAACGCGATGAGTGCCTCGAAGGCCAGCGGGGCGCCGAAGACGTCCCCGACGAACCGCGAGTAGGCGGACCAGTTCATCCCGAACTGGAACTCCTGGACGATGCCGGTGACGACACCCATCGCGATATTGATCAGAAACAGCTTGCCCCAGAACTTGGTGGCCTTGAGGTACTTCTCCTTGCCCGTGCGTACCCATGCGGTCTCGAGTCCGGCCACCAGAGCGGCGAGGGAGATCGTCAGGGGGACGAACAGGAAGTGGTAGACGGTGGTGATGCCGAATTGCCATCGCGCCAGAGTCTCTGGCGCCAACGCCAGTTCCATGCCGTGCTCCTTACGTCGCCGTTGCACTACGGCAATGCCCTGTATGCGCCACATAAAGTGGCCCATACGGGACGCGCTTGTGAACGCGTTCACATTCACAAGCAATTATCTCCTATGGGTCTCGGCCATTTCTGCCGGGGGGTACGTGACCGCGGTCACGCCCGACCGTCGGGCGCCACCACGCCCTTCACCTGCCACGATGCCGGTCCGTCCCGCCCGTGGGCGGCGCACCCCGGCGCCCGTCCGCAGCGGCGAGAAAGCGCGCCTCATGCAGAAGGCCGCGGGTCAGCGGACCCACGGCCTCGGCACACCCGTCCGACGACGGGTTACAGCGCCTTGCGGAACTCCTCCGCGGCCTGCAGGAACAGGTCCATCGCCGGGCCCTCGCCGATCGTCACCCGTACGCCCTCGCCGGGGAACGGCCGCACGACCACACCGGCCCGCTCGCAGGCCGCCGCGAAGTCGGTCGTCCGGTCCCCCAGCCGCAGCCAGACGAAGTTCGCCTGCGATTCGGGGACCGTCCAGCCCTGCCCCAGCAGACCGTCCACCACCCGCGCCCGCTCGGCCACCAGGGCGTCGACCCGCTCCAGCAGCGCCGCCTCGCTGCGCAGCGACGCCACCGCCGCCTCCTGCGCCAGCTGGCTCACCCCGAACGGCACCGCCGTCTTGCGCAGCGCCGCGGCCACCGGCTCATGGGCCACCGCGAAGCCGACCCGCAGGCCCGCCAGGCCGTACGCCTTGGAGAAGGTGCGCAGCACACACACATTGGGCCGGTCGCGGTAGAGCTCGATGCCGTCCGGCACCTGGGGATCGCGCACGAACTCGCAGTACGCCTCGTCCAGCACCACCAGCACATCACTCGGCACCCGGTCCAGGAAGGACTCCAGCTCCGCACGGCGGACAACGGTGCCGGTGGGGTTGTTGGGGTTGCAGACAAAGATCAACCGAGTCCGGTCGGTGACCGCGGCGAGCATGGCGTCCAGGTCGTGCACCTCACCGGAGGTCAGCGGGACCTGCACGGACGTGGCGCCGGAGACCTGGGTGACGATCGGGTAGGCCTCGAACGACCGCCAGGCGTAGATCACTTCATCGCCGGGCCCGGCCGTCGACTGGACCAGCTGCTGGGCCACCCCGACCGATCCGGTGCCGGTCGCCAGGTGCTCCAGGGGCACCGAGAACCGCTCGGACAGCTCCGCCATCAGGCCCGTGCAGGCCATGTCCGGGTAACGGTTGAAGGCGCCGGCGGCGGTCACCGCGCTCTCCAGGACACCCGGCAGCGGCGGATAGGGGTTCTCGTTGGAGGACAGCTTGTACGTGACGGGGCCGCCGGCCGCCGCCGGCCGGCCCGGCTTGTAGGTGGGGATGCCGTCCAGCGCAGCACGCAGCTTCGGGGTCTTCTCGCTCACCGCAGGTCCTCCTCGACCGTCCTGCCTCTTCTCCAATACTGCACACCTTATGAGGATTGACCCGTTCGGCGGCAGCCCCCGGCCCGTCGCCCGGCCCGCCCACACGCCTCGGTCCGGCACCGGGGAAGCCCCGCGCGGAGCCTCCAGGGGGCGCCGTCCGGTTCGACGTGCGCCGGTGGCTCACTCCGTGGCGCGCGTCCCCCGTCAAGGTGACTTGAGGCCACTTCGGGACCCGAACCGATCGACAGGCAAACGCGCCATCCCTCCCACGAAATGATCACCCATTGCGCCAACTCCCTTTTCTTTCATGATAATTGAGCGCTTCTAGCCGTGCAGAAACGTGCCTCTCCACAGCCCTCACCCAAGCCCCGCGAATGGCCCTAATGAGCCCTACTATCGGCTCGCCATGACAGCAGCAGGGAAGCATCAGGTGAGCCGGTCGACCGGTCGCCGGCTGGGGCGGGCGGGCATCCGGGACGTGGCCGCCGCAGCCGGGGTGTCGATCACGACTGTCTCCGACGCGCTCAACGGCAAGGGCCGGCTTCCGGACGCCACCCGTAGCCATGTCCGCGAGGTGGCCGACCGGCTGGGTTACCGCCCGTCCGCAGCCGCCCGCACCCTCCGTACGGGCAAGTCGGGGCTCCTCGGCCTGACCGTGACCACGTACGGGGACGAACCTTTCACCTTCACCGAGTTCGCGTACTTCGCCGAGATGGCCAGAGCGGCCACCTCCGCGGCCCTGGCCCGGGGCTATGCGCTGGTCATCCTCCCCGCGACCTCCCGACACGACGTGTGGTCCAACGTCGCCCTGGACGGCACCGTCGTCATCGACCCCGCCGACGGCGACCCCGTCGTCACCGAGCTCGTCCGGCACGGCATCCCCGTCGTCTCCGACGGCCGCCCGGGCGGCACGCTGCCCGTCACCGGCTGGGTCGACAACGATCACGAGGCGGCCGTCCTCGGTCTGCTCGACCATCTCGCCGACGCCGGCGCCCGTCGCATCGGCCTGCTCACGGGCAACACCACCGACACCTACACCCGCCTGTCGACCACCGCCTATCTGCACTGGTGCGAGCGGGTCGGCCAGGACCCGGTGTACGAGTCCTACCCGGCACACGACCCGTGCGCCGGGGCCGTCGCCGCCGACCGGCTGCTGGCCCGCCCGGACCGCCCGGACGCCGTCTACGGGCTCTTCGACCCCAACGGCACGGACCTGCTCGCCGCCGCCCGGCGCTACGGCCTGAGAGTGCCGGAGGACCTGCTGCTGGTCTGCTGCAGCGAGTCCACCCTCTATGCCGCCACCGAACCGCCCGTCACCACGCTGTCCCTCAAACCGCGCCGCATCGGCACCGCCGTCGTACAGATCCTCATCGACGCCATCGAAGGGCTCGACAACGGCCGGCCCGTCGAACAGGTGATACCGACCGATCTGATCGTCCGGGCCTCGTCGCAGCGGCGCCCCCCGAGAACGACCATCAGCCCGCCGCGAGGGCCCACCGGCGACTGAGCGTGCTCCCACATACGAGCGACGGTGTGATCACTTCTACGAGGAAAAAACAGGGCGATCCCGGGATAAATCCGCTGCGAATGCCGGGCTTCGGCGGATTGATCACCCCCGGGTGCGTCACAACCCGCGATCGGCATTCCTATGATGGGCGCACGACACCGCGGACCGCCGTCGACCAGGCAAAGGTCCGAGAGGTGCACGGCGGCGCGACGGTGGAGGGGTCGATGACTCAGGGGGCCAGTCAGGGACCCATGGTGTGGACCATGGCGGGAGAAACTCCGGCGTCTGTTCCGCCGCCAGGAGTTCCCTCCGGCACGTCCGCCGGGTCCCCCGTGCCGCCTGCCGGCCCGCCGCTCCACCTGCCCGCCGGCACCCCGGCCGCGCCTCCCGCCGCACCCCCCGTGGTGCCGCCTGCCGCGCCGCCCGCCGAGCTGCCCGAGGAGTACACGCCGACCGCGCGTGACCTCCCGGTCATCGAGCCCGGGCGCACGGACACCCTCATCGACCACCCCGCCGTCGTCCCGGTGCCCGAACCGGCCCAGGACCCCGACGCGCCCGAGGGCATGGGGCCCCTGTATGTCGTCGGTGATGTGCACGGCTACTACGACGAGCTGCGCGAGGCGCTTGCCGCCGAGGGCCTGATCGACGCCGACGGCAACTGGGCGGCCGGCAATGCCCGGCTCTGGTTCCTCGGCGACTTCACCGACCGCGGCCCGGACGGCATCGGCGTCATCGACCTCGTCATGCAGCTCTCAGCAGAGGCCGCGGCGGCCGGCGGCTACTGCAAGGCCCTGATGGGCAACCACGAACTCCTGCTGCTGGGGGCCAAGCGGTTCGGCGACACCCCCGTACAGTCCGGCGCGGGCACCGCCTCCTTCCAGGCGGCCTGGCTCCTCAACGGCGGCCAGAAGACCGATATGGACCGTCTGGAGGACCACCACCTCCAGTGGATGGCCCGCCTGGACGCCGTGATGGAGGAGGACGGGCATCTGCTCGTGCACTCCGACACCACTGCCTACCTCGAATACGGCGACTCCATCGAGGCCGTCAACGACACCGTCCACGACGTGCTCACCCGCAGCGACGCGGACGAAGTCTGGGATCTGTTCCGCAAGTTCACCAAACGCTTCGCCTTCCGCGACGAGGACGGCTCGGACGCCGTACGCGAACTCCTCGATGCCTATGGCGGCGACCGCGTCGTACACGGCCACAGCCCGATCCCCTATCTGCTGGGCGAGGTCGGCACCGAGGAGGGCGAGAGCGAAAGCGTGGCGGTCGACGGTCCGCATGTCTACGCGGACGGTCTGGCCATCGCCATGGACGGCGGTATCACCATGGCCGGAAAGCTTTTGGTCGTTCAACTTCCGCTGGCCGGCTGAACGTTATCGGGGCAGGCGTACGGAAGAGCGGACGGCGGGCGGACGGCACACCGCAGGGGTCGGCACGGGCGGAATCCGGTCGTGGCATTACTCAAATTCCGTAAACTCTCTGTCACCCCGCGCCGCAGTCGCTCTACCATCGGACTATCCGTAGCAGGCTCTCCTCCGTTTCCGCCCACTGCCCGGCCAACGCCGGCCGTACGGCCCTACGGAGCATCGGGGGATCCACATGAACAGCGCTCCGCACCTGCTGAACGAGGACCGCGCGGAATTCGCGCGGATCCTTGATGAGGCGCTGCGTACCGCCGCATACCGCCCGGACGACTTCACCGCCGCCACGGGAAATCACCTCAACAACGAGCAGTTGCGCACGATGGCGCTCAGCGCGACCACCGCCATCGCCGCGTGCGCCACGGCCGAATACCAACGCTATGTACAGCTCCGCACCGAGTGGCGCACACCGACACCCGCGTCCTCCCCCGTCGCGGCGGGCGACGGGGAGCAGAGCCTGGCGGCCGACGGGAGACCGGGACCGGCCACCGCCATGGCCCCGGGCGAGGCCGAAACCGCCGGCGCCGGGCTCACCGCCATGGTCGCCGTCCTCGCGCCCGTCCTCGCCGGCATCGCCGCGGTGCTCTTCCTCCTCCTCGGTTATGTGCTGCGCGCCATCAGCACCGACAAGTCCTTGGCGCAGCCACTGATCAACGTCGGCTGGATCTTCGCGGCACTGACCGCCGCGGGGACCCTGGTCGCGATGGCCGGACTCCTCGTCACCGCGGTGCGCAACGGCTCGTCCCCCCAGGTCGCCAGAGCCGGCGAACTGGGCGAGGTGCTGGACGACGCCCGTGAGGAGTGGCGCCGCGCCCTCCTGGAGCGCGGTGTGCTGCCCTTTCTCCGTGAGGCCCTGGCCGACCCCACGGCCACTCCGGACGACGACCCGGTCCGCTATGTCCCGCGCCGCACTCCACCGCCCGAAAGCCGGATCCCCACCCTCGGCTACACCCGCCCCGAGTTCACCAGCCCCGACAGCGGCTCTTCGGGTTCCCGCCCGCGCTACTCCAGCCCGGACTTCACCAGCCCGGATTACGGGGGACCGGAGCACCGGACGGATTAGGGCCCGGGGCGGCGGCCCGGCGCCCTGAGGGGCACCGGAGGACGGGCATCGCCGCACCGTGGGCAGGCGGAAGGCCCCCGCCTTTCGGTGGGGGCCTTCTTCCAGAGGCGGCCGAAGGAGCGGCGTCCGGGCGTCCGAAGCAGCGAGGCCCGAAGGAACGCCGTCCGAAGGCGGGCTACTCCGCGAGTGGCAGATACACGCGGTTGCCCGCGGCCGCGAACTCCTTCGACTTCTCGGCCATTCCGGCCTCGGGGTCGATCGCCAGGTCACCCCCGTGTTCACGGCGGATGTCCTGGCTGATCTTCATCGAGCAGAACTTCGGGCCGCACATCGAGCAGAAGTGGGCCGTCTTCGCCGGCTCGGCGGGCAGCGTTTCGTCGTGGAAGGCGCGGGCCGTGTCCGGGTCGAGGGCCAGGTTGAACTGGTCCTCCCAGCGGAACTCGAAGCGGGCATCGGAGAGCGCGTCATCCCATTCCTGGGCGCCCGGGTGCCCCTTGGCCAGGTCTGCCGCATGAGCCGCGATCTTGTACGTGATGACGCCGGTCTTGACGTCGTCGCGGTCCGGGAGGCCCAGATGCTCCTTGGGCGTGACGTAGCAGAGCATGGCGGTGCCCCACCACGCGATCATCGCCGCTCCGATACCGGAGGTGATGTGGTCGTAGGCGGGGGCGATATCGGTGGTCAGCGGGCCGAGTGTGTAGAACGGGGCCTCCTCGCAGATCTCCTGCTGGAGGTCGATGTTCTCCTTGATCTTGTGCATCGGGACGTGTCCCGGGCCCTCGATCATCGTCTGCACGCCGTGCCGCTTGGCGATGGTGTTCAGCTCACCGAGCGTCCGCAGCTCCGCGAACTGCGCCTCGTCGTTGGCGTCCGCGATGGACCCGGGCCGCAGGCCGTCACCGAGCGAGTAGGTGACGTCGTACGAGGCAAGGATCTCGCAGAGCTCCTCGAAGTGCGTGTAGAGGAACGACTCCTTGTGGTGCGCCAGGCACCAGGCCGCCATGATCGAGCCGCCTCGCGAGACGATGCCGGTCTTACGGCGGGCCGTCAGGGGCACGTAACGGAGCAGCACACCGGCGTGCACCGTCATGTAGTCGACGCCCTGTTCGGCCTGCTCGATGACGGTGTCCTTGTAGATCTCCCAGGTCAGCTCCTCGGCCTTGCCGTCGACCTTCTCCAGTGCCTGGTAGAGGGGCACGGTGCCGATGGGGACGGGGGAGTTGCGCAGCACCCATTCCCGGGTGGTGTGGATATTGCGCCCGGTGGAGAGGTCCATGACCGTATCGGCGCCCCAGCGAGTCGCCCAGGTCATCTTCTCCACCTCCTCCTCGATGGAGGAAGTGACCGCCGAATTGCCGATGTTGGCGTTCACCTTCACCAGGAAGTTCTTGCCGATGATCATCGGCTCGATCTCCGGGTGGTTGATGTTCGACGGCAGGACCGCGCGTCCGGCCGCAATCTCGTCGCGGACGAACTCGGGGGTGACGTTCTCGCGGAGGGCGACATACTCCATCTCCGCGGTGATCTCGCCGCGCTGCGCGTAGGCGAGCTGGGTGACCGCGGCGCCGTCACGGCCGCGGCGCGGCTGGCGGGGGCGGCCCGGGAAGACAGCGTCGAGGTTCTTGAGCCCGCCGCGCGGCGAGGTGTGCTTGAGGCCGTCGTCCTCGGGCCGCAGGGGACGCCCCGCGTACTCCTCGGTGTCGCCGCGGGCGATGATCCAGTTCTCCCGCAGCGGCGCCAGACCACGACGGACGTCGGTATCGATATGGGGATCAGTGTACGGCCCTGACGTGTCGTAGAGCGTCACGTCGTTGCCGTTGGTGAGGTGCACCCGCCGGACCGGGACCCGAAGATCGGGGCGCGATCCGGAGACATAGCCCTTGTGCCAGCCGATCTGCGGCTCACTGCTGCCGCCGGCACCGTTTCCGTTTTCGGGCGTGCGTGCATCCTGCAGAGTCATGAGACCCAACTCCCTACGCCGGCATTACCCGGTAACAGGTTCAGCGGTCGACGCAGCGGCATTCGTCCCTGGGCGTTTCACGTGAAACGCCGCCGGGACGAAGGTCAGCGCCCTCTCAGCCCGGTGCTCCGAGCTCCCGCGATTGCAAAGGTGGCACCACGGTAGCGGCCGATGCGCCGGAGTGAACAGGGGGCCCCGAGTTCTTGCAATGATCGGGTGGTGAGCCCACACGAGTCCCGCCACCCTGCCGCCGTGCACTCACACGCGCACGGCCATGGCCCTGCCGCGCCCGTCTCCCGGCATCTGCGCAAGGTCATCGCGGCAGTACTGATCCCCTTTGCCGCCGCGGTGGCCGTCGGTCTGGTCGTGCTCTGGCCGGGCGGCGCACCTCCCCACAAGCCGTCCGGCGTCGGCTTCGACCAGCCCACGGAGCAGGCCCGAGTCATCAAAGTGGCGGAGGTGAACTGCGCGGACGTCCATGCCGAGCAGCAGCCCCAGCCCCCCTCCTCTACAGGACAGCCACCGGCCGGGGGAGGGACCAAGGGCAAGCCGTGTCAGCAGGCGACGATCAAGGTCACCACGGGAGAGAACGCCGGACGCACCTTCCAGGCGGTGGTGACGCCGGACGCCCTGCGGCACTACACCACCGGCCAGGAGGTGGTGGTGGCGTACTCCCCCAAGGCGCCGAAGGATCTGCAGTATGCGGTCAGCGATGTCGACCGGACTGTCCCGATGTGGGTACTGGCCGCCCTCTTCGCATGCGCGGTGGTGATCGTCGGCCGACTGCGTGGCGTACTGGCGCTGGTGGCGCTGGCGGCCAGCTTTGTGGTCCTGACGCTGTTCATCCTCCCGGCGATCCTGCAGGGTTCCAACCCGCTGGTGGTGGCAGTGGTCGGGGGAAGCGCGATCATGCTGATCGCGCTGTATCTGTGCCATGGCCTGACGGCCCGTACGTCGGTGGCCGTACTCGGCACGCTCGCCTCGCTGCTGCTGATCGGACTGCTCGGGTCGGTGTTCATCAACTGGGCGCTGCTGACCGGCAATACGGACGATACGACGGGGCTGGTGCACGGCCTGTACCCCGACATCGAGATCCGCGGCCTGCTGCTCGCCGGGATCATCATCGGGTCGCTGGGTGTGCTCGACGACGTGACGGTGACGCAGACCGCCGCGGTCTGGGAGCTCAGGGAGGCCGACCCGTCGGCCGGCTGGCGCAAGCTCTACGGCGCCGCCATGCGGATCGGCCGGGACCACATCGCGTCCGTCGTCAACACCCTTGTGCTGGCCTACGCGGGCGCCGCACTGCCCTTGCTTTTGCTGTTCTCGATCGCACAGAGCAGTGTCGGCACGGTTGCCACGAGCGAAGTGGTCGCCGAGGAGGTCATCCGCACGCTCGTGGGCAGCATCGGGCTGGTTGCCGCAGTGCCGCTGACGACGTTGCTGGCGGCACTGGTGGTCTCGGCGGACCGGAAGGGGCCGGGCACACCGGGCGGCGACGGCGGGCCCGGAGTCGTCCGGCAATCCGGGGCGGATTCCGGGGCCGTGGTGGGTGCCGGCATGCCGAAGTGCGCCACGGAGAGCCGCACGAGCCGTCGCGGGGGACGCGGCAGGCGCCGTAAGCGGTGAGGGGACGCAGGGACGGCTTCCGCCCCCTCCTCGGGCCGGTGCCGCGAGAGGTGCGGATGCGGACGGGCTGACGGGCCGACGGCTGGAGGACGATGGCAGGCAGGCGGCACGGACGGGCGGTACGGCTAGGGGAGGCGCCGGGTACGCGGGTGGCCCGGCGCACCCGTAGGGCGTCGGCGTGGACGGGGCGACCGGGGCGGGGTCAGCCGGCCGGTGCCTCCGTGAGGATCTGGTCCAGCACGGCCTCCAGGGTGTCGCAGACCTCTTCCTTGCCCAGAGGTACGAGCCGGTCCGTACGGTCGAGGAAGGCGACCAGTGGCGCCGCGCTGACCCGGAACAGCGCGCGTTCGGCGCCGACTTGAAGGCTGATGAAGACATCACTGAGGTGCGCGGGGGAGGCCGGCTCGATACGCACATCCCCCTCACCGGACGGCCGGCTCAGCCCGTCCAGCAGCAGCTCTCGACCGAACGCCCAGGTCACGGGCGCATCGCCGGGCAGATCGAAGGTGAGGCGGACGGCGTACGGATCGGCGCTGGCGAAGTCCAGCTCCACCGGAATCCGGAACGCGAGCTCCTCCGAAACGACGAAGCTCATGATCACTTCTGCCTGAACTGTGTCGGTCATCAACCACTGCCCCGCACTTGATCGGAGATGGCCGGGAAACATCCCCGTGGCCCTATTGGCGCCATCGTCTGCCACGCGCAAGCAGATCACAAGGAGTGAGTTTTCAGATACTGACAGAGAAGGCGAGTGTCGTTAGTGCCGCCTCCGTCATTTTTCGTAGTCGGCCCGTAACGGACTGCAATCGACGCAGTTCGTCCGCGGGCGGGGGCCCCTCCGACACCGGGCCGACCTCCTCCACCTGGGCGGGGAAGGCCCCACGCGCCGCGCCCAGGACATATTCCCGATGCGTGAAAGCCCGATGATTACCACGCACCGTATCCGCAGAGTGCAGCAATTCGTCCGCAGATCGCACGGAAAGGGCGATATCTACTGGACGGCATGGCATGCCGACCGCTCCCCGCTTGATACCTCGTCAAACCGTGCGAGCAGATATTGCCCGATCGCGTGTCCGGGTGTGGTGGCACGGAAGCCCGTTCACGATTTCACCGGCGGCCGTAGCCGCGGTGAGCGACCGCCGGCGTCCCGACATCACCCTCCCGGTGGGACGGCGAAGTAGACGGCGGGCCGGCCCGGGCGCGCCACGGCCCGCCTTCGCATGCCTGGCGAGCTTCTTGCGGGCGCCCGGCTCCGGGCCGGGCGCCCGCAAGGGCATCAGGCGGATTCGCTGTTCACGATGGCAATACCGCACACCCGAGTCCGCTCACAGCGGGGCGCGGGCGCCGGCGGACGGGCGGCCTGCCGATTACCAGTCGCTCTTCGACGAGGACGAGGACGAGCCGCTGGCCCTGCGGACGAGGTAGATGACTCCGGCGATCAGGGCTGCCGCTATGAGGACCTTGAACAGCACACCGATCAGGAAGCCGAGCGCGGTGGTGATCAGTCCGCCGAAGACGACGATCAGAACGACGGGCACCACGACCCAGGTGACCCACCACGGAAGTCCTGCGAATATCCCCTTACCAGCCACTGCTCTGCCCTGCTTTCTGTCTGTCGCGCTGTCGCTGTCCGTACCGCGCCATCCGTCGGCTGTGCCGTTGCTGCAGCGGTGATGCCGTCCGCGTGCGGCCCGTTGCCTCACACCTTCGGGTTCCCCTGCACCAACGATGCTAGGACGCGTACCGCGGCCGTGGGGGCTTCGCGGCCCTGGCCCTTCCCTGACCCTTCCCCTACGGGTTCCGGGGCCGGGCCCTTAGCTCTCGGGAGGAGAGAAGACCACCATCACCCGGAGATCCTCGCTGATGTGATGGAACTTGTGGGGCACCCCGGCCGGCACGTAGACCACGCTGCCCCGGGCCACCGGCTGGGTCTCCGCCCCGACGGTGATCGCCGCCCGGCCGCTGACCACGAGATACACCTCGTCCTGGGCGTGCGGCTGCTGTGGATCGATGCTGCCGGCGTCCAGTGCGTACAGCCCGACCGACATGTTGCGTTCCCGGAGGAACTGCAGATACGCGCCGTCGTTCGCGGCCCGTTCCGCTTCCAGTTCATCCAGTCTGAATGCCTTCATGCCGATCGTCCCCTCTGATGATTCAGACTCGTCTGCGACGATCTCACCATGAAGCATTTTCTGGTCAAGACGATCGCCAATGCCGCGGCGCTTGCCGTGGCCATCTGGCTGCTCAAGGACATCACGCTCACCGGTGAGAACACCGGCCGCAAGATACTCACTCTGATCCTGGTCGCGCTGATCTTCGGGCTGGTCAATTTCCTGGTCAAGCCCGTGGTGAAGCTGCTGTCCTTCCCGCTGTTCATCCTCACGCTAGGCCTGATCACGCTGGTCGTGAATGCGCTGATGCTGCTGCTGACCTCCTGGCTCGCCGGCAAGGCCGACCTCGCCTTCCATGTGGACGGCTTCTGGACGGCCCTGCTCGGCGGCGTGATCATCTCCATCGTCGCCTGGGCGATGCATGTGGTCCTTCCCGACGAGGACTGATCCTTGACCGCCCCCTTCCGTATCTGCTTCGTCTGCACCGGCAACATCTGCCGGTCGCCGATGGCGGAGGCCGTCTTCCGCGCCCGGCTCGCGGAAGACGGCCTCGACGGCCTGGTCGAGGTCGACAGCGCGGGGACCGGCGGCTGGCACGAGGGCGAGGGGGCCGACCCGCGCACGGACTCCGTGCTGCGCGCGGGCGGTTATGAACACGTCCACGCTGCCCGCCAATTCCACACCTCCTGGTTCGACGACCTCGACCTGGTCATCGCGTTCGACTCCGGCCACCTGCGCGAGCTGCGCGCCCTGGCCCCGACCGCGCAGGACGCCGCAAAGATCCACCTGCTCCGCTCGTACGGGCCGGACGCGGCGGCGGACACCGTCATGGGACCGCCGCCCGGCCTCGGCACCATCAACGGCCTCGCCACCGCCGACGGCCTCGACGTGCCCGATCCGTACTACGGCGGTCTCGCCGGTTTCGAGGAGTGCCTGGAGATGATCGAGGCGGCGAGCGAGGGCCTGCTGGTGGCGGTACGGGCCGCGATCATGTCCCGTACGGCGGTCACCGCTCCGGCTCGCGGGTACGACCCCGGCCGACCCCGGACGCGGGGGCCGCATCCTCCGCAGCAAAAGGAGAGCGCATGACCGGCGACGGCACCCGCGCCGTACGCGCCGGGCTTCCCGAGCCCGAGGCCCATGAGCCCACGCTCCCGGGGCCGGTGTTCGCGGCGCACTATCACCTCCCCGGCGATGCCGTCGGCCCGTACGCCTACGGCCGCGACGCCAACCCGACCTGGACCCGTCTGGAACAGGCCATCGGCGAGCTCGAGTCACCGGACGAAAGCACCCATACCGTCGCCTTCGCCTCCGGGATGGCAGCGATCACCGCGGTCCTCTTCTCCCAGCTGAGCTCCGGCGACGCCGTGGTGCTCCCCAGCGACGGATACCAACTGCTGCCCGCGGTCCGCACGCGCCTGGAGAGCTACGGAATCGAGGTCCGTACCGCTCCGACCGCACACGACGCACAGCTCGACGCGCTGGACGGCGCCCGGCTGCTGTGGATCGAAACGCCCTCCAACCCCGGCCTCGATGTCTGCGACATCCGGCGGCTGGCTGACGAAGCACACCGGCGCGGTGCGCTGGTGGCCGTCGACAACACCCTCGCCACCCCGCTCGGCCAACGGCCGCTCGGCCTCGGCGCGGACTTCTCGGTCGCCAGCGGCACCAAGGCACTGACCGGTCACGGCGACGTCCTGCTGGGGTACGCCAGCACCCGCGATGCCGCGCTGGCCGATTCCGTACGACTCTGGCGCAAGACGGTGGGCGCGATCCCCGGTCCGATGGAGAGCTGGCTCGCACATCGTTCGCTGGCCACCCTCGCGCTGCGCGTCCGCCAGCAGTCGGAGGGTGCCCTGGCACTGGCCACGGCGCTGGCCGACCGCCCCGAGGTCACCGGCCTGCGCCACCCCGGCCTCCCCTCCGATCCGTCCCACGAGCTCGCCGCCCGGCAGATGCGCCCGGGCCGCTTCGGCTCCGTGGTGTCCTTCGTCCTGCCCGACAAGGCCCACGCGGAGCGGTTCCTGGCCGCGCTGACCCTGGTGGACGATGCGACAAGTTTTGGAGGCGTACGATCCAGCGCCGAGCGACGGGCCCGCTGGGGCGGCGATGCCGTGCCGGAGGGCTTCATCCGCTTCTCGGTCGGCATCGAGGAGCCGGAGGATCTGGTCGCGGATGTCATCCGGGCGCTGGGAGCGGCTGCACAGAACTGACCGGACGGCCGGTGTGACCCCAAGCCGCGGAACGAGTCGAACAGGCAGGGCACGCCCCGGCCCGAGGCATGGAAGCGGCATGAAGTAGGCCGGCAGGGTATCCCCCCTCGTCACCCTGCCGGCCTGCGGTTCCCATGGCCCCGAGTCCACGCGTTTCACGTGAAACCAAATGTTCCACGTGAAACGAACCGCTCGAACAAGGCTAGTTGACTGAGCGTCATTGTCCAATCACGCTAGCGACACAGCCCTATCGACAAATTTATAGTTGGCCCGCGACCAGGCTTCCGAGAGGCGCAGGAGGTACGCGATGGATCTGGCTCTGCTGCGCACCTTCGTCACCGTGCACCGAGCCGGCTCCTTCACTCGCGCCGCGGCATTACTCGGCCTCTCCCAGCCCGCGGTGACCAGCCAGATCCGGTCCCTGGAACGCCAGTTGGGCCGCCCTCTCTTCCTCCGCTGCGCCCGTGGCGTCACCCCCACTACCATCGGCGAGGAACTCGCCCACAAAGTGGCACCGCACCTGGACGCGCTCACCGAGATCACAGAGGCCGGCCTGGACCGTGACTCCGTCACCCGCACTCTCCATCTGGCGGGGCCGCCGGAGTTCCTTGCCGAGCGCGCACTCCCGGCACTCACCCCGCTGATCGCTCAGGGGCTGTCCATACGGACCGCCTTCGGCCCCGCGGAGGAACTGCTGACCGGCCTGGCGGCCGGCCACCACGATCTGGCCGTCACCACCACCCGACCGCGCGGCGGGCTGCTCACCGCCACCCCGCTCTGCGACGAGGAGCATGTGCTGATCGCGGCGCCGCGGTGGGCGGCCGAGCTGGGCGGGAGCGCCGCGCTGCAGGCCGGGGGAGTCCGCGTGCTGGACCCCGTGCCGCTCGTCGAGGTCCACGAGAGCCTGCCACTGATCGCCCGTTACTGGTCTGCGGTCTTCGACGCCAAGCCCGCCGCCTCCGCCGCCGTGATCGCCGCGGACCTCCGGGCGGTGCTGTCCTGCGTGACGGCCGGTGTGGGGCTCGCGGTGCTGCCGCGCTACCTGTGCGCCGACGCACTGGACAGCGGCGAGGTCGTGGCCCTGCTCGACCCGCCGGTGCCCCCGCTGCGGACGTACTTCTTGACCGTACGGACCGGGACGCTCGGCCTGCCGCACATAGCCCGGGCGCATGAGTGGCTGCTGCGCACCGCTGTCGACTGGTGACCGAGGGGCGTGGGTTTCACCGGGCCGTGACTGCGGCATCTGTCCCCTATGAACGTACGGCCAGTCGTCAAACGCACCGCCCGCGCGATCCTGCTCGACGGCGCGGACCTGGTTCTGATCAAGCGCACCAAGCCGGGCCGGGCCCCGTACTGGATCACTCCGGGCGGTGGCGTGGAGCCCGAGGACGCCACCGTGATCGACGCCCTCCACCGCGAACTGGACGAAGAGCTGGGCGCAAAGATCAAGGACGTGGTGCCGGTCTTCGTCGACACCGTCGAGCACTTCAGCGACGGCGGGGTGGACGGCGTGAAGGTCCAGCACTTCTTCGTCTGCCGGCTCGACTCGATGGACGTCTCCCGCCGGCACGGCCCCGAGGTCGAGGAACCCTGCGGGGAGTACGAGATCGTGCGGGTGCCCTTCACCCGTGTCGGCATCGCCTCCGTCGAGGTCGTGCCGCTGTCACTGCGGCACTACCTCGACGGCAACATCGAGGGCGTGCGGGCGATGCACGCCCCCGACCTGGGCTGAGCGGTATCCCGCACCACCGCCCGTGCGGCGGGCTGTCTCAGCCGTCGCGCCGGTCGAACCACCCGCGGAACCCCGGATCGTCCTCCGCGGACCGACGGGGCTGGGCACGGGCGAGCACCCGCTCGACCCGGTCGAGGAACTCCGCGTTCAGCTCCTCCACGAAGTCGTCCCGGCCCGGATCACGGGGCGCGCCCGGGTACGCGGGACCGACCCGTGCGGCAGCGGGCGCGCTGTCCCCGGGCACCGGATCGCTTCCGTACGCCGGGGCCGCCGCCTGGTACACCGCGTCATCGGTGTCCTCGTGCAGTCCGCCCCGAAGGTGCTCGTTCCCGCGCTCGGCGCACCGGAAGGGCGGCCGCTGATCTGCCTCCGCCGCCGCGCCGAAGAAGTCGCCGCCCTTGCGCTTGGCGTCATCGGTGCCCCAGGCTCGCGCTCCGCGCTGCTGCGCCGGGACCTTCTGCAGATGCGGAATGTGCTTGGCGCAGTGGATGTACGCCTCTTCGACCTCGACGGTCACCCACAGTTGGGCACGCCGGCCGGGAACCGGGTCGACCGGCAGACCGGGGTGCTGCAGCCGCATGTCCTCGTCCATGACGACGCGTGCCCGGCCGTTGACGTGCAATCCGATGCGGTCACGGGTGAAGTCGACCATCAAGATTCCCAGGCGCGGATTCTCCGAGATGTTGCCGACGGACGCCATGACACCGTTGCCGCGGTATTCCGGGTATGCCAGCGTCCGGGCATCGAGCACCTGGATGAACCCAGGCGGCCCGGCCCGGAACGTGGCATCGCACTCGCCGTGCCGGTCGGCCGTGGACAGGAAGAACATCTCCTGCCGGGCCACGAACTCCTGCATACGGACATTGAGATGGTCCAGGACCTGTTCACCGTAGAAACGGTCGGCCCGCTTGGTCGTACCGAGCCGCTGCTGCACCAGATGCTCGCCGTCGCTCCCGGGGCGCTCTTGCCGTGGCATGCCCCACCCCTCCCCTGTCGGACCGAATTCGACCTGTGCTGCCAAGACCTCAATCTCCCGCCGGGACCAGCTCTTCCACGGAGTCGTGCCGGATGCGCTCGGTCGGGATGCCGACCCCCACCAAAGCGTCCACACCGCTGCGAATCAACCCTGGCGGCCCGGAAAGATAGGCGTCGTATTCCCGGAAAGGACCGTATTGCCGGACCGCATCGGGCAGTTGGCCCCTCTCGCTGCTCGTTCCGCCGCGGGCCGCTGGTCCGCTGGCGACGACCGGGCGCACGGAGAGCCACGGATGGGTCTGCTCCAGCTGCAGCATGGTGTCGAGGTCGTAGAGGTCGTGGTCGCTGCGGGCGCCGTAGAAGACCTCGACGGGGCGCCGGACACCGTGTTCCGCGACATCCTCGACCAGCGCCTTGATGGGGGCGATACCGGTGCCGCCGCCGACGCACAGCAGGCCGCTGCGCTTGCTGTGGTCGACGGTCATCGAGCCGCCGGGAGCGCCGAGCCGGATGACATCGCCGGGGCGGGCGCGGTGGACCATGGCGTTGGAGACCCAGCCCGCCGGGACCGCCTTGACGTGGAAGGAGAGCAGGCCGTCGGAGCGCGGTGCGGAAGCGAAGGAGTAGTGCCGCCAGACCCGTGGCCACCAGGGGGTTTCCACACTCGCGTACTGCCCCGCGAGGAACGGGTAGGGCTGGTCCGGACGGACCAGTACCACTGCGATATCGGGCGTCCGCAGCTCGTGCGAGACGACCTCGGCCTGCCACCAGGCAGGCGCCACGGCCTCGTTCTCGGCCGCCGCATCGATCATGATCTGCGAGATCGCGGTGTAGGCCCGCACCCACGCGGCCTGCGTCTCGGGCCCCCAACTGGACGTCGCATAGCGTGCGAGCGCGTTGAGCAGGCATTCGCCGACGGCCGGGTAGTGGTCGGGCTGGGTGCCGTACTTGCGGTGGCCGCGCCCGAGGTTCGCCAGGTAGGCGGTGAGCACCTCGGCGTCGTCGACATGCTGGGCGGCGGTGAGCAGCGCCTTGAAGAGCCGGTCGCGCTGGGTGTCCATCGACGCGGGGAACAGCGCCCGCAGATCGGGGTACTGGACGAAGAGCAGCGCGTAGAAGTACGAGGTGACCTTGTCGGCCACGGGCTCGATTTCCGCCATGGTGCGACGGATGAGCAGCGCGTCGGGGGAGGCGGGCGTGGCGGACGAGGCCGAGGCCTGCAGGGCGTCGAGAGAGGGCGCCGGGGCAGGGGCCGCGGGTCGCGTCGTGGGGGTGAAGGCAGCGGGAGCGGCGGGGGCCTGGTGCTGGGCGGCCGGTGCCGTGGCGGGCACGCCACCGGTGGGGGCTCCCGCGGGCGCTCCCGTGGCGCGCGCCGTTTCGTGTACGGGCTCGGGTTCCCGGCCCCGGGCGGGTTCGCGATCCCGGACCGACTGGCGGTCCATGGGTGGCTCACCGCGCCAGGCGGGCTCGGCCTCACGGCGTGGCGGGGCGGGAGCCGGCGCGGTGTTTCCTGAAACTGAGCCGCTTCCTGAAACCGCGGTGTTTCCCGGAGCCGTGGTGGCTCCTGGAACTGCGGTGGACTGCTCGGGATAGGAGGCCGCGAAGGGCTGCTCGGGATAGGAGGCCGCGAAGGGCTGCTCGGGGTAGCCGGCAGGGAAGGGCTGCTCGGGGTAGCCGGCCGCGAAGGGCTGCTCGGGGTAGCCGGCAGGGAAGGGCTGCTCGGGGTAGCCGGCCGCGAAGGGCTGCTCGGGGTAGCCGGCTGCCGCGGACGGCCGGTCCGCTTCGTGCCGCGGCGAGGGTTCCTGCGACGGCTCCGTCTCCCGCTCGCGCGCGGCGGCAGTGCCTACCGGCCGGATCGGATTGACCGGCCGACTGGGTATCTGTTCCCGGTCGTTCCGTTCATCTCTCTCGTTCCACTCATGGTGGTCTCTGCGGTCGCCGTGGTCGGGGTGTTCACTCCGGTCGCCCGGTTCTGCCGGTGCGTCCTGGTTCTGCTGCCGGTCCTGGCTGTTTTGCCGTTCCTGCTGTTCTCCGGAGGACTTCTTCGCCGGTGGAGTGAACCAACCCCAATCGCCACTGCTCCCGCCGGAAGAGCCACTATCGGCCGACGTGGTGGTCGGAGCGTCCATGGTCTGCCTCGCCTCGAACGTCTTTCGGTTGTCTTCGCACTTCCGTGGAACGGAACTGCGCGGAATTCCCCCGTCCTGCCCCGGAATTCTTCATCGACTCAAGCGACTCCGGCAACACCCTCCAAAGCGGACATATCTCACTCTCTTGCGACAATGCGGAGCAGATGCCGCGTCAGCAGCATGCCATCCCCGCTCACCACATCGGACAAATAGTCGGAAGTCCGGGTGCCGAGGGCCGCTTCGCCGCTAGGCTGACGAGCTTTGAGCTCGCCCTTCGCGCACCGCTGGAATCCATGCCTCCGCCAAGTCGGACTCGACCATACCGGCAGCAGTTGAAACCACAAGCCCCGATCTTGGAACACTCCACGCGGCCCTTCCGATAACAGTGATCCTCCCCACAGACGGCGTTTTCCGCGTACACAGTGGACGAATCCGTCGGAGCGGCTCGGAATTACCGGCCAGTACGCACCAGTTCGTATGCCTCCCGCAGATCACCGCCTGCGTACGCATATGAAGCCAGCTCACTGACATGGTGATCCGCATTCACGGCCACGGACTGCGGAACTGCGGCGAAGAGTTCGGTGTCCGACATGGAGTCGCCGTATGCCACGCAGTCGGCCCGGGTCAGGCCGTACTGCACGCAGAGTTCATCGGCAATCCGTACCTTCGCCGCCGGCGAGAGGATGCCGGCCGGCTCCACCGCCGCGCGGATCGGCAACGCGGGCCAGCGGGAACCGTGTGCCGTATCGGCGCCCCAGGCCAGCAGCCGTTCGACGAAGAAGCCCGGCGAGAGAGAAATCACCGCGCACCGTTCGCCGCGCGCCCGGATATCCGCCCAGACTTCCCGGATTCCGGTCAGCCAGGGGGAGCCGTCAAAGGCCGCGGCCACCGTGAGTTCGGTCAACTCGGCGGCCCAGAGGTCACATGCCCGCTGCGCGAACTGCAGGGGAGTCAGTTCACCCGCGATAAATCCGCGTTCCAGCTCGGCGATCTCCCGGTCCAGCCCGAGCTGCCGGGAGATCTCCACGGCGGCCGCGGACCCATGCAGCAGAGTCCCGTCCATGTCGAACAGATGCAGCTTGCTCATGCCCCGGAGCCTAGGGGACCTCCTAGGAGGCGCGAGGGCGGCTGGCGAGAGCGAGAGTCCGGGGGAAGGGCATTGCGGCCGGGGCCGCACGGCCGACCGGACCGGGAAGCGACCGGAACCGTACGATCGGGGGCCGGGGGCGAGCCGTGTCCGGCGCCGTACGTCGCGGGGCGTACTCAAGCCCGCGTACGTGCGGATACTCCCGGCGGCAGATGTACTGCGGGGCACGCGGCGCCACCGTGGGAGCCATGCAGCAGCTCAGCCGGCCCGCCCGCCGGGCCCCAGACGCGCGCCCCGGCCACGAGAGGAGGACCGTCAGGCGAGATCGGCCTCCGCTGTCGCCTCGGTGACGATCCGGTGGTCCTGCTCGGGGGCACCGCCGCCGAAGCCGAGCGCGCCGATCAGCCGGCCGTCCCGGTGGAGCGGCACACCGCCCGCGAGGAAGAGCAGCGGCCGGTCCAGCGCCGTGGGCAGGGTGTGGAAGAGTCCGTCGGGCCGTACGAGCTCGACCAGATCAGCGGTCGGGGCGTCCAACTGCAGTGCCGTGTACGCCTTGCGGGTGCTGGTCTCCCCCGAGATCAGCACGGCCGCGTCGTCCCGCCGGAAGCCGAGCAGATGACCGCCCGCATCCAGGACGCTGACGCTGCCCCGCACCCCGATGCCTTCGGCGGCACGAACGGCAGCGTCGATGATGCCCTCGGCCTCGCGTGTGGTGAGCGGACGGACGGTGGGGGTGGGCGTGACAGAGGTGGTGGTGCTCATGAGGACTCTTCCTTCGGTGCATGGTGTGCTGGGGATGCGTGGTGGTACTGGGGATGAGTGCCGCGCTGAGGGTGTGTGTCGCGCTGGGGGGCTCGTTGGTCCGGTGATGGCCGTGCGCCGTTGATTCGGAGGTGCGGTACGGCGGCATTTGTCAGCCGTGCGCCGCCGCCACGGGCTCGTCGGCGGTCGCGTCGGCTCCGTCGGCGGCCACCACGCGGCCACGGCCTGCCTGACGCCGCTCCAGCGCGGTGGCCAATATCGCCACGCCCAGCGCCGCGACGGTCATCAGCGCACCGACCCAGTTGGGCGCGGTGTAGCCGAGGCCGGCCGAGATGACGATCCCGCCGAGCCAGGCGGCCAGCGCGTTGCCGAAGTTGAAGGCCGCGATATTGCCGGCCGAGGCGAGGGTGGGCGCCGAGGCCGCTTGGTCCATCACCCGCTTCTGCAGCGGCGGAACAGTGGCGAAGCCGAAGATGCCGATCAGCGCGATGGTGACGATGGCGGCGGTCTTGTCGTGCGCGGTGAAGTTGAAAGCGGCCAGCGACAGTGCCAGACCGGTCATGGACACGAACAGCATCGGCATCATGGCGCGGTCGGTGAAGCGACCGGAGACCAGGTTCCCGCCGACCATGCCGAGGCCGAAGACGGCCGTCAGCCAGATCACGGAGGACGGCGCGAAGCCGGTGACCTCGGTCATCATCGAGGCGAGGTAGGTGACGGCCGCGAAGACACCGCCGAAACCCAGGACCGTCATCAGCATCGCGAGACCGACCTGCGGGTTGCGGAACACCGCGATTTCGCTGCCCAGCGGAGAGGCCGCCTTCGCCTCCTGCGCCGGGACCAGCTTGGCGATGCCCAGCAGGCCGAGCACACCGAGCACGGTGATGGCGTAGAAGGTGGTGCGCCAGTCGAACTGCTGGCTGAGCATGGTGCCGGCCGGTACGCCCACGACGTTGGCGATGGTCAGGCCGCTGAACATCAGCGATATGGCGGTGGCCCGCTTCTCGGGCGCGACGAGGTCGGCGGCGACGAGCGCGCCCATGCCGAAGAACGCTCCGTGCGTGAACGCGGCCACGATCCGCCCGGCGAGCATGATCCCGAAGTTGGGCGCGGTGGCCGTGAGCAGGTTGCCCACGATGAACAGGCCCATCAGCAGCATCAGCATCTGCTTGCGGGTGAAGCGCGTGCCGACGGCGGTCATCAGGGGCGCTCCGATGACCACGCCGAGCGCATAGACCGTGGTCGCGTATCCGGCGAGGGGGATGGAGACGCCAAAACCTGCCGCCATGTCGGGCAGCAGGCCCATGACCGCGAACTCGGTCGTTCCGATCCCAAAGGCACCGATGGCGAGAGCCAGGAGTGCGAGAGGCATGACGGATCCCTTCAGATGGTTGCGTCCGTCCCTTACAAGCGTAGACAATAATTGCAGACGCGATTAATTGCAAGCGCCTTATATTTCGCCGGTGCCCTATCCTGGGGTGGTGCGCCCATGAGGCGCGCCCTTGAGGAGGTCGTCGATGACGCAGCAGACGCGCGAGATACAGGAGCAGCAGGAGGCGATGGAGACACCGCAGTCGGCAGCACCGGCCGATCCCGGCTGCCCGCCGGCGCCGACCCCTGGACTGGCGCAGGGCTGGTGCGCGCTCTCCGCGCTGCACAGCCGCATCGAGTCCCACATCGAGCGCGCCCTGCAGACGCACGGCCTCAGCGTCCGTGAGTTCTCGGTCCTCAACGTGCTCAGCGAGCAGCACGACGGCCCTGGCGGCCATCTGCGGATGCACCAGGTCGCGGACTCCGTCGTCCTCAGCCAGAGCGCCACGACCCGCCTGGTCACGCGGCTCGAGGAGCGGGGACTGCTCTCGCGCTACCTGTGCCCGGACGACCGGCGCGGCATCTACACCAATGTGACGCCCGACGGCCTCGCGCTCCTGGTGGAGGCCCGGCCCACCCATGACGGCGCACTGCGTGAAGCCCTCCAGGACGCCGCACAGCGACCCGAATTGGCACCGCTGGTCACCGCCGTCGAAACGCTCGCACCACAGGAGTGACGCCGAAAGCCTGCTGGGGTGACGCCCAGAGCCCCGGAGGGCCGAGGCCGACGGACCGACGGGTCTGACGGGCCGACGGCTGGAGGGGGCGCGGCTGCCTGCCTCCCGCCCCCTCGACCGCACGGCATAAGGTCACGCCCATGAGCGATATCGAGATACGCCGCGCGACCGAGGCCGATCTGCCCGCCATCATCGCGATGCTCGCCGACGACCCCCTGGGCGCCGCCCGCGAATCGCCGGACGACCTGGCTCCCTACCGCGCCGCGTTCGAGGCGCTGGCTGC
Source organism: Streptomyces sp. NPDC047049 (assembly GCF_040643995.1). Lineage (NCBI taxonomy): Bacteria > Bacillati > Actinomycetota > Actinomycetes > Kitasatosporales > Streptomycetaceae > Streptomyces > Streptomyces sp. NPDC047049. The sequence goes on from NZ_JBEYVM010000001.1 coordinate 440,416, forward strand.
CGACCCGCACCAGCACCAGATCGTCGCGGTCCGCGAGGGGCGAACGGTCGGCGCGCTTCAGCTCACGGTCATCCCCGGCCTGTCCCGCCGCGGCGCCACCCGCGCGATCATCGAGGGGGTACGAGTCCACAGCGACGAGCGCGGCAGCGGCCTCGGCACCCAGCTCATCGAGTGGGCGGTCGCGGAATCCCGCACGCTCGGCTGTCAGATGGTCCAGCTGACCTCGGACGCGACCCGCGTCGACGCCCACCGCTTCTATGAGCGCCTCGGCTTCGAGGCCTCCCACCTGGGCTTCAAGCTCCAGCTCTGAGCGGTGCTGCTGCCGATGCGCGGCCTCCTCTGATCAGGCCTGCCGGGTGCGGCCCCGTGTCCGGTATGCCTTCTGCCGACAGGCGCCACCGCAGTAGCGCGGGGGCCGACCCGTGTGCGCCGCCGCGATCGCCGCGCCGCACACCCCACACCGCGCTTCGTTACGATTCACGGGCCCACCCGGGAGTTTCGTTACGGCCGTTACGGCGTACGCCGGCCGCAGTACATCGCACATCAGTGCCGTCATCCGGCCCTGCTCCCCCGGCTCAGCGCCGGTTGCCGCCCGGGCCCGCTCCATGGAAAGACAGCCCACCAGCAGGGCCCTGAGATCCGCTATGCCGACGTCCCGCCGTACGGCGCCTGCCTCTTGGGCTCTCCCGAGCAGGACCTCCAGCGCATCGTCGAAGTCCTGACCGACCCCCGGCGACGGTTCGAAACGGCCCGCGCCGGCGGCTTCCAGTGCGTCACACAACGCCTTGTTCCGTGAAGCGAGCCGCACCACGGAGGAAACGAAGCGAAAGAACACCGCACCAGGGTCCGGTGCCTCGGCCAAGTCCCTTGCGGTGTCGGTGAAAAGCTCGATCCGCTCCACGATCGTCGCCCTGAACAGGGCTTCCTTGGAAGGGAAATGGCGGTAGACGGTTCCCGCGCCGACACCCGCACGGCGCGCGATCTCCCCGAGTGGTACCCCCAACCCCTGTTCCTCGAAAGCGAATCGAGCCGCCTGGAGTACGAGTGCCCTGTTGCGCCGCGCATCCGCACGGGGGCGCGTGACGCCACTCTGGATCACCGCCGGACCTCCTGAGAAACGTCTCCACCCGGTGCGCGCGTTCCGCCTTTCCAAACGGGTCGCTCGTTCCGATTCTATAAGAGGGTTCCAGCAAGATCGTTCAGGGTCTCAGCGGCGCGGCGGCCGGAGGAACGGAACCGCGGTCGACGTCTGCGCGGACAGTGGGCGGCCCTGCCGGCGTCTCCGTGCGTCCAGCCTGCCCCCGGAGCCTCGGGCCCGCCACCGGGCTGCTCCTGACAGGCGCCAGACCGGATAACCGCCGGCCGCGATGCCGCCGATGCCGGGTCCAGGAGAACAACGCCTCTCGGCTTCCTCCGCCGCGAGCGCTCAACTACCCGAAGAAAAAAGGAGTTTGAGGAACCCTGAAGCCTCGGGGCGTGCTCCCCCGGGCCTGGGTGTTTCACGTGAAACGACGCCGCTTCCAGATACACGTGTGGGGTCGCGTTTCACGTGAAACACGACCCCACCACGACCACGTGCCCTACGGCTGGGCGCAGACTCGCCTCAGTGTGCAGCCACTGCGTCCCACGCGGCGGCAGCCGCCTGCGCCGCGTCCTCGGCATCCACGGACGCACCCAGCGCCCGCAGTCCGCCCGCCAGTGCCGCCAGCGAATCCATGACCACCGCCCGGTCAGCCGCGCGGCCATAGTGGTTCACCCGGATCATCTCCTTGGCCAGCGCACCCGCCGCTGCCTGCACCGGTACCGCCGCATTCACCGCAAGCGCGGCAGTCACGATCTCCCGGGCGTCCACGCCCTCAGGCGCACGCAGCGTCGTGGCGGCCGGCGCCGCGTCCTCGTCACGGACGACGTAGGGAGCGAGACCGCCCAGCGCCCGCACACCGGCCCTGGTCGCCGCGGCCGCCGCCCGGTGCCGCGTGATGACGGCGTCCAGGCCCTCGGTGTGCAGACGGTCCACGGCCTGCTCCAGCGCAAGCATCTCCAGTTGCGCCGGGGCGTGCGGCAGTGCCGTGCGTCCACCGTCGATCCAGCGCTCCTTCCAGTCCAGCAGCGAGAGGTACGAGCGCCGTGGAGCCTGCTCATTGGCGGCGATCCGCTCCCACGCACGGGCACTGACCGAGACCGCCGACACCCCGGCAGGGCCTGCCATCGCCTTCTGCCCACCGATCACACACAGGTCCACGCCCCATTCATCGGTAAGCAGCGGCTCGGCACCCACCGACGCCACCGCGTCCAGCATCAGCAGCGCGCCGTGCTCCCGCACCACCCCGCCGAGCTGCGCGACAGGGTTGGTGTTGCCGGTGGCCGCCTCCGCGTGCACCAGGCTCACGAAGTCGATCTCGGGGTGCTCCCGCAACGCTTCCGCCACCTGCCGCGGGTCGACCGCACCCGTGAACGGCGCGGTGACGGTGACCACCTCGGCTCCGCAGGAGCGCAGCCAGCCGCCGAACGTCTCGCCGTAGGGTCCGGTGATGATGTTGAGCGCGGTGCTGCCGGGTCGCACTGCCGAGCGGATACAGGACTCCAGGGGCAGCAGCGCCTCGCCCTGCATCGCCACCACATCGCAGCGAGTGTGCATCAGGGCGGCGACCTTGTCCTCGATCCGCGCGAAGTGAGCAGCGGTGAGCGGCGGCAGGTCGAGCAGATCCGGGGCGGCGGAGTTCGCGGTCGGGTCAGACACGGCAGTCACAGGGCCTTCCAGCGGTAGCGAGCCGACTCGGCGCGGCTCCTGACATCTGGTTCGACTGTACGTCCGCTTCCCGGACCCTTGCCGAACAGCCCTCACACCCTCCAGCCCTGCGGATCCACCCCACCGGGCACCGCGTCCGACGGCTCGTACGGTCCGCGGGTGAACACGAAGGTCGCGAGATCTAGATGGCTCACCGAGCCGTCCCGCTCCCGCACCACGCGGAGCGTCTCGCCCGCGTAATAGCCGTCCAGCCCCGTCCATGTGCCGTCCTCCTCGGCCCGGAACCGTGAGAGCCGTCCTGTCCCGGACAGCGGCGTGAGCTCCAGCCCGCCCCCGTCCCGCAGCCGCAGGAGGTGCGGGTTCGCGCCCCAGTACCAGGACCCGGTCAGCGCCAGCAGGTCCGGATCCAGCGGTCCGGGCATCGGGCGCCAGGGCTCGGGGATCCGGGGCTCCAGTTCGCTCACGGCACCGACGAGATCGGCGGCGAGGGCCGCAACCGCCGGGCCGGAGGTGCAGTTGGCGAGCACGACCGCGGCAACGTCTTCCTCAGCATCGGTCCACAACGCCGCCAGAAAGCCGGGCATCGAACCGACATGCCCGGCCAGCAACCGTCCTTCGCGCCGTACGAGCTGAAGGCCCAGTCCATACCCCGCGTCCCACGCGTTCCCCTCCGGCGGTACGGCCGGCCTCCGCATCTCGTCCAGGCTCGCCGCACCGAGCACCCGCTCGTCGCCCCGCAGCAGAAACGCCGCCCACCGGCACAGGTCCTCGGCAGTGGACCACAACTGCCCCGCGGGGCCCATCAAACCGGTGTCCTCAGCCGGCTCCGGCAGCACGGCGTCGGCCCACGGATGGACTGCCCAGCCGCTCGCGTGCGGACGCTCCGGCCCCAGCGTCGTGCGTCCCATGTTCAGCGGCTCCAGCACCTCGTTCCGCAGCACCTCGCCCCACGGGATTCCGCCTCGCAGCCGTTCGACCAGTGCGCCGAGCAGTGCGTAGCCGGGGTTGGAGTAATGGTGGCGCCGTCCGGCGGGGAGCCGGTGCGGCCGCTCACCGAAGAGGTCGGCCGGCTCGGGCCGCAGGGCTCCCGTGGTCCGTTCCCACCATGGCCCCCGCGCCTCGGCCGCCAGTCCCGAACTATGCACGAGCAGTTGAGCGATCGTCGCGTCCGGCACCGGAGTCCCGTCCAGATGCCTGCCGACCGGGTCCTCCAGGCTCAGCAGCCCCTCGTCCCGCAACCGCATGACCAGCACGGCGACAAAGGTCTTGGTCAGCGAACCGATCCGGTACTGCACCTCTCCGTGCGGCGCCTCCCCGTCCACCGAGCCCCGGCCGGCCGTCCACACCGTCCGCCCGCCGCGGACGACCGCAGCCGTCATGGAGGGAGCCCGCCCCTCGGTCTGCCCGACCGCCAGCCGGTGCAGCAATGTCCGCCGCGTCCGGGGCAGCAACTCCGCGAACTCCTCGGGAGCAACGGCCACCCGCGACAGCGGGCCCGCCGCCCCCGGCTCGTGGAACTGCGGGGACTCTCCGATGGTCATGGCGCTCCTCAACAGCGGATCCAGTTCGGCCGGGCCCCATCCTCGCCGCATCACCGCAGCGCTGCCGCCCCGGCCAGCGCACCCAGTTCAATCCGCTCCTCCTCGGGGAGCCGCCGCACGGTACGCGGCCCGCCCCCAACCGGCCCCTCCCCTCGACCGGTCCCGTCGGCCGACCGGCCTCACCCGTCAGCCGGCCTCACACGTCAACCACCGTCACCCAGCACGTCCTCAGGCGATCAGGCGGTCAGGCAGTCAGCTCCGCCGCGTTCCGGAACGTCCGCCGGTACGCCTGCGGTGACACCCCCACCGCACCGTGCAGATGCTGACGCAGGGAAGTGCCGGTGCCGAAGCCCGCGTGATGGGCGACGAGGTCGATGGACCAGTCCGTGGTCTCCAGCAGATGCCGGGCGCGTTCGACACGCTGCACGGCGAGCCACTGACCTGGGCTCATACCGACCTCGTCACGGAACCGCCGGGTGAGGGTGCGCACGCTGACCCGGGCGTGCGAGGCGAGGGCGTTCAGCGTGAGCGGCTCGCCAAGACGTTCCAGAGCCCATGCGCGGGTGGCCGCGGTACCGCCCGCCGAGGGGCCGGGGACGGGCAGCCGGATGAACTGGGCCTGACCGCCGTCCCGCCAGGGCGGCACCACACACAAACGGGCCACTTCGTTGGCGACGGCACTGCCGTGGTCACGGCGCACGAGATGCACACACAGGTCCACACCGGCGGCGGCACCGGCAGAAGTGAGGACATCGCCGTCATCGACGAAGAGCACATTGGGGTCGACACGGACCGTCGTGAACAGGCGTTGCAGCTGTGCGGCCTCCCGCCAGTGTGTGGTGGCCGGCCGGTGATCGAGCAACCCGGCGGCGGCCAGCACGAACGCACCGGTACAGATCGCCACCATCCGGGTGCCGGGCCGTACGTGCTCCAGCACCTTGCGCAGTTCGTCGGGCAGCCGGCCGTCCTCGACGATCGAGCCCAGCGCGTGGGACGGCGGGATGACGACCGTGTCCACGCTCGCGAGCACGGAGGCGTCCTCGGCGACCGCGATGTCGTAGTCGGCCTGCGCGCTGACCGGGCGTCCGTCCGGACTGCAGGTGACCACGGAGTAGAGGGGCTTGCCGTCGGCGCTGTGCGCGGCGCCGAAGATCCGCGCGGGGATCCCGAGTTCGAAGGGGACGACACCGTCCAGGGCGACCACACCGACGCGATGCATGACCCGATTCTTTCAAACGTTGGCCATCTGGACACCGCCGGGGCCACGCCCGCCGCGCAAAGCTGGCAGCACCCCGGGAAACGCGGCCGCCCAGCGGCGCGGAACGCCCGTCATCGCCGTAGGCAGCAGTACCAAGGAGACCCCCATGTCCGAGACCCGGACCCCGCAGATGCGTGCCGTCAGCCAGGACACCGCCGGTGGCCCCGACGTCCTCAAGATGATCACCACCGACCGTCCGGTACCCGGCCCGACGGAGATCCTGGTCCGGGTGCACGCCACGGGCGTCAACCCGACCGACTGGAAGAGCCGCGCCCAGGGCCAATTCCTCAGCGGCGCCAAGACCCCCTTCACCCTGGGCTTCGATGTCTCCGGCGTGGTCGAGGCGGTCGGGCTCGGCGTGACCGTGTTCACGCCGGGCGACAAGGTCTTCGGCATGCCCCGTTTCCCGCACCCCGCCGGGGCCTACGCGGAGTACGTCACCGCCCCGGCGCGCCACTTCGCCCCCCTCCCGGCGAGCCTGGATCACCTCCAGGGCGCCGCTCTCCCGCTGGCGTCGCTGACTGCCTGGCAGGCCCTGGTCGACACCGCGGACGTCCAGCCCGGCGCGCGGGTGCTGGTCCACGCCGCGGCGGGCGGCGTCGGCCACCTGGCGGTGCAGATCGCCAAGTCCCGCGGCGCATACGTCATCGGCACCGCCCGGCAGGCCAAGCACGACTTCCTGCGCGGCCTGGGCGCCGATGAACTCGTCGACTACACCCGGCAGGACTTCGCGGAGACGGTGCGCGACATCGACGTCGTGCTCGACACCATCGGCGGCGACTACGGCGCCCGCTCGCTGCGCACCCTGCGCCCCGGCGGCACGCTGGTGTCGATCCTGCCGCTGGACGACTCCTTCCCGGCCGCGCAGGCACGCGAGGCAGGGATCCGCGCGGGGTTCCTGCTCGTCGAGCCCGACCAGGCCGGACTGCGCGCCGTCGCCGACCTGGTGAGCAGCGGAAAGTTGCAGGTCAACGTCGACACCGTGCTGCCTCTCGAGGAGGCCGCACAGGCGCACACCCTCGGCGAGACCGGCCGCACCACCGGAAAGATCGTCCTGTCCGTCGCGCCCTGACGGCGGTCAGCCGTTGGCATCCGTCATGTGCCGTGCGGCGCCGCGCACGCGGCCCTCACGTCTGCGCCATGTCCACGAAGCGTGAGTAGTGCCCCTGGAACGCGACCGTGATCGTCGCCGTGGGGCCGTTACGGTGCTTCGCCACGATCAGGTCGGCCTCGCCGGCCCGCGGGGACTCCTTCTCGTAGGCGTCCTCGCGGTGCAGCAGGATGACCATGTCGGCGTCCTGCTCGATCGAACCGGATTCACGCAGGTCGGAGACCATCGGCTTCTTGTCCGTGCGCTGCTCGGGACCACGGTTCAGCTGCGAGAGCGCGATCACCGGAAGCTCCAGCTCCTTCGCCAGCAGCTTGAGGTTCCGGGACATGTCCGAGACCTCCTGCTGGCGGCTCTCGGCGCGCTTCGAGCCGCCGGACTGCATCAGCTGGAGGTAGTCGATGACCACCAGCTTCAGTTCGTTGCGCTGCTTGAGCCGGCGGCACTTGGCGCGGATCTCCATCATCGACAGGTTCGGCGAATCGTCGATGTACAGCGGCGCGGCGGAGACATCCGGCATCCGACGCGCCAGCCGTGTCCAGTCCTCGTCCGTCATGCTGCCGGAGCGCATGTGGTGCAGCGCGACCCGTGCCTCGGCGGACAGCAGACGCATCGCGATCTCGTTGCGTCCCATTTCCAGCGAGAAGATCACACTCGGCAGGTTGCTCTTGATCGAGCAGGCCCGCGCGAAGTCCAGCGCCAGGGTCGACTTACCCATGGCGGGACGGGCCGCGATCACGATCATCTGGCCGGGGTGCAGGCCGTTCGTCAGGGAATCCAGGTCGGTGAAGCCCGTCGGCACGCCCGTCATCTGGCCCTGGCGCGAACCGATCGCCTCGATCTCGTCGAGAGCGCCCTCCATGATGTCGCCGAGCGGAAGGTAGTCCTCACTGGTCCGCTGCTCGGTAACGGCGTAGATCTCCGCCTGGGCGCTGTTGACGATCTCGTCGACGTCGCCGTCCGCGGCGTATCCCATCTGCGTGATACGGGTGCCGGCCTCGACCAGCCGGCGCAGCACCGCACGCTCATGGACGATCTCGGCGTAGTACTCGGCGTTCGCGGCGGTCGGTACGGACTGGACGAGCGTGTGCAGATACGAGGCACCGCCGACCCGCGCGATCTCGCCGCGCTTGGTCAGCTCCGCGGCGATGGTGATCGGGTCGGCGGGCTCGCCCTTGGCGTACAGGTCGAGGATCGCCTGGTAGACCAGCTCATGGGCGGGGCGGTAGAAGTCCTCACCCTTGAGGACCTCGACGACATCCGCGATCGCGTCCTTGGACAGCAGCATGCCGCCGAGCACGGACTGCTCGGCATCCAGGTCCTGTGGGGGGACGCGCTCGAAACCGCCTGCCCAGGAGCCGCCGTCGTCGTCGCGTTCCTGGCGGTCGCCGCGGCCGCGTCCCTTGCCCTCGCCCCGCCGGGAGCGGGCGGCCGGCAGCAGGTCGCTGGGACCGGAGTCCGCCCAGGGGTCTTCCATGGGCTCGGGAATGCTCACCCCGGCACCTCCTCCCGTCCGCGGCGCGGACCTTGCTGTGCTGTTCTTTCTTACGGCACAGCTCTGACAATCGAGACGCCCGACTCCGGTTACGGCGCGTCGAGTTCGGACGATTTCTCAAGCCGGAACAGGCGGCGGGTGCCGGACCACGGTAGGCCCGTGGGCACCGTCCGCCAATCTGGTTATCCACAGGCCATGTGGATGACTGGCCTACAGCTGTGGAGAAGTCCCCGGATCCTGTGCACGGCACGGGGGAAACTTCTGTGGACAAGCACACAATCACCCCGCCCACACCCTGCTGACCTGCAGTTTTCTCATCCATAGGCTGTGGGGAAGAAAAACTTCCCCACACGGCTCAAGATCACGACAAACGGCACAGGGAAGGCAACTCCTCACAGCGGAAAGTAAGGACTGCAATAGGTTTGCATCTCTTACCTGTGGACGATTACCTTGGGCGCATGACCCAGGCTCCCGCGACACCGCGGCGCACCGACCGTCGCCATGACCGCGAGATCATCGCCCTCGCCCTGCCCGCCTTCGGCTCACTGGTCGCGGAACCTCTCTTCGTCATGGTCGACAGCGCCGTCATCGGCCACCTCGGCACTCCCCAGCTCGCCGGCCTGGGCGTCGCCGCCGCCCTGCTCACCACCGCTGTCTCCGTCTTCGTCTTCCTCGCCTACGCGACCACCGCGGCGGTCGCCCGCAGGGTGGGTGCCGGCGATCTTCCCGCCGCCATACGCCAGGGCATGGACGGCATCTGGCTCGCCCTGCTGCTCGGCGCCGCCGTCATCGTGGCCGTCCTGCCCACGGCCCCGTGGCTCGTGGAGGCCTTCGGAGCCTCCGCCACCGCTGCCCCGTACGCGACGGCGTACCTGCGCATCAGCGCCCTCGGCATCCCCGCGATGCTCGTCGTGCTGGCCGCCACCGGCGTGCTCCGCGGGCTCCAGGACACCCGGACCCCGCTCTACGTCGCCATCGGCGGCTTCTCCGTCAACGCCGCGCTCAACGTCTGCCTGGTCTACGGCGCCGGGCTCGGCATCGCGGGCTCCGCCTGGGGCACGGTCATCGCCCAGTGCGGCATGGCCGCGGTCTACCTCACCGTGGTCATCCGCGGTGCCCGGCGGCACGGCGCCTCGCTGCGCCCCGACGCCGTGGGCATCCGCGCCTCGGCCCAGGCAGGGGTCCCGCTGCTGGTCCGTACGCTCTCGCTGCGCGCTGTGCTGATGATCGCCACCGCCGTTGCCGCCCGGCTCGGCGATGCCGAGGTCGCCGCGCATCAGATCGTGCTCACGCTGTGGTCCCTGCTGGCCTTCGCGCTGGACGCCATCGCCATCGCCGGGCAGGCCATCATAGGCCGCTACCTCGGTGCGGGGGACCGCGACGGCGCCCGCGCCGCCTGCCGCCGGATGGTCCAGTGGGGCATCGCGGCCGGACTGGTACTCGGTGTGCTGGTCGCGCTCGCCCGCCCCTCGTTCATCCCCCTGTTCACCTCGGACCCCGCCGTGCAGGGTCCGCTGCTGAGCACGCTCCTGGTCGTGGCCGTGACACAACCGGTCTCCGGCATCGTCTTCATCCTCGACGGCGTCCTGATGGGCGCGGGGGACGGCCCGTATCTCGCCTGGGCCATGGTGGTGACTCTGGCGCTGTTCGCTCCGGCCGCGCTGGCCGTACCCGCTCTGGGCGGCGGACTCGTGGCGCTGTGGTGGGCCATGGCGCTGATGATGACCGTCCGCATGCTGACTCTGTGGCTGCGTACCCGCTCGGGCCGGTGGATTGTGACAGGAGCCTCGCGCTGAACCATCTCCCGTAACACGTAGTGCATGTCAATAATGACCGTGTGCGCTCGCTTGCCGGTAGGTCCGTGGTGCCCCTGACGCTCGTCGTCATGGTGGCTGCTGTTGTGGTGGGCTACGCCTCGGACGGGGAGGGCGACAGGAGCAGCAGCCGTGTCAGCGGTCACAGCAGCTTCGGCAAGTCCGGCGAGGCCGACCAAGATCCCCAGGATCAGGATCCCGCCGCGACGGCCCCGGCCGAGGACGGCAATGCCTACACTCCACGCCGCACCGAGCAGAACGCCCGAGTCGGCGTGGTTTTCGAGAAGGACGACTCCGGAGACCACTTCTGTACGGCGAGCGTGGTGCAGAGCCCGGGCCGGAACATGCTCATCACCGCGGCGCACTGCGCCTTTGACGCGGACGCCGGGACAACGGTGGACGATCTCGTCTTCGCCCCCGACTACCGCGACCGCGATGAGCCCACCGGCCTCTGGAAGGTCAAGAAGGTGATCGTCGACGACCGCTGGGTCAAGTCGCAGGACGAGGATCTCGATGTCGCCTTCCTTGTGCTCGACAAGAAGAACGGCAAGCAGATCCAGGACGTCCTGGGCGGCAACACCCTCGGCATCGACCGTGGCTTCGACAACGAGGTCAAGATCACCGGCTATCCGACCAGCCGGGACACCCCGATCTCCTGCCAGAACCGCACCACGAAGTACAGCGACACCCAGATGCGCATCCAGTGCACCGACTTCGAGGGCGGGACGAGCGGCAGTCCCTGGCTGGCCGACTACGACCCCAAGAGCCATACCGGCACGGTCATCGGTGTTCTCGGCGGCCACGAAGGCGGTGGCGACGAAGACGATGTCTCCTACGCCGCATACTTCGACGACGATGTCGCCGAGCTCTACCGGCGCGCTCAGAACGAGGACTGACCGCCGGCTGCCGGCGCCCCGGACACGGCGAAGGGCCGCACCCCGTTGGTGACGGGATGCGGCCCTTCGGCGTGGTGCGGAAACTACGCGGCGACGACCTCGACGCCGAGCTTCGCCACGACCTCGGCGTGCAGACGCACGGAGATCTGGTGGGCGCCCAGGGTCTTGATCGGCGAGCCGAGCTCGACACGACGCTTGTCGACGTCCGGACCACCGGCGGCCTTGATCGCCGAGGCGACATCGGCCGGGGTGACGGAGCCGAACAGGCGGCCCGCGTCGCCGGCGCGAACGGCCAGCTTCACGTTGACGCCCTCGAGCCGGCCCTTGATCTCGTTGGCCTGCTCGATCGTGGCGATCTCGCGGATCTTGCGACCGCGGCGGATCTGCTCGACGTCCTTCTCGCCACCCTTGGTCCAGCGGATCGCGAAACCACGCGGGACCAGGTAGTTACGGGCGTACCCGTCGCGGACGTCAACGACGTCGCCGGCGGTGCCGAGGCCGGAGACCTCGTGGGTGAGGATGATCTTCATGATTCGGTCACCCTTCCCTTATCGCGCGGTGGACGTGTAGGGCAGCAGCGCCATCTCACGGCTGTTCTTCACGGCCGTGGCGACGTCACGCTGGTGCTGAGTGCAGTTGCCGGTGACCCGGCGGGCACGGATCTTGCCGCGGTCGGAGATGAACTTCCGCAGCAGGTTCGTGTCCTTGTAGTCGACGTAGGAGATCTTCTCCTTGCAGAACACGCAAACCTTCTTCTTAGGCTTGCGAGCAGGCGGCTTCGCCATTGTCTCTCTCCAATGAGTTCAAGAAGTTTGTGCTGACGCCCTCAAGGTCCCTGGCCGCCTCACGGCGCTGTTTCACGTGAAACAGCGCGGAGTCGGACCGGCTGTACGGACCTAGAAGGGCGGCTCGTCCGAGTAGCCACCGCCGGAGCTACCGCCCCAGCCACCGCCGCCACCCTGCTGACCGCCGCCGGCCGGGCCGTTGGTCGCCCACGGGTCGTCGGCGGGAGCACCGCCGCCACCCTGCTGGCCGCCGCCGGGGCCGCCGCCCCAGCCGCCGCCACCCTGGCCACCGCCCTGCTGACCGCCGCCGAAGCCGCCGCCGCCCTGGCCACCGCGACCACTGGTCTTGGTGATCTTGGCCGTGGCGTTCTTCAGGCTCGCGCCGACTTCCTCGACGTCGAGCTCGTAGACCGTGCGCTTCACGCCCTCGCGGTCCTCGTACGACCGCTGCTTGAGGCGGCCCTGGACGACCACGCGGGTACCCCGCGTCAGGGACTCGGCGACGTTCTCCGCCGCCTGACGCCACACCGAGCAGGTCAGGAACAGGCTCTCGCCGTCCTTCCACTCATTGGTCTGACGGTCGAACGTGCGGGGAGTGGACGCGACGCGGAACTTCGCGACCGCCGCACCGGACGGGGTGAAGCGCAGCTCGGGGTCGTCGACAAGATTGCCGACGACCGTGATGACGGTCTCGCCTGCCATTAGGGGAACCTCTCGGCGGGTGTGCTGCTGGCTGCTGGTGTTGCTGCTACTCGGACCCGGTTACCGCTGGACGCTTGCGCGCTCAGTGGGTCTCGGGACGAAGGACCTTGGTCCGGAGGACCGACTCGTTCAGGTTCATCTGACGGTCGAGCTCCTTGACGACCGCAGGCTCGGCCTGCAGGTCGATGACCGAGTAGATGCCCTCGGGCTTCTTCTTGATCTCGTAAGAGAGACGACGACGGCCCCAGGTGTCGACCTTCTCGACCTTTCCGTTGCCCTCACGGACGACGGAGAGGAAGTTCTCGATCAGCGGGGAGACAGCGCGCTCCTCGAGATCGGGGTCGAGGATGACCATCACCTCGTAGTGACGCATGTAGAACCCACCTCCTTTGGACTCAGCGGCCACGGTCGTTCCGTGGCAGGAGGGTCGTATGCGTTCCGCACCGAGCCCGCCCGGTCATCCGGACAGACATAGGCGCAGACCGTACACAGTACCTGCCTGAAGCCTTCCGGTTGAAATCCGCCCGCTCCACCCCTCAATCTGGAACACAACGGGTGTGAGCGGCGTTACAGTGCGCCGCCCTGTCATCGGAGGTGCCGCATGGCACAGGCAGCACGGACCCAGCGCAGTCTGCTCTCGCTTCTCAACAGCGACGGCAAGGAGCATCCCGTCGAGAACACCATCGCCATCGTGACCGTGGTCCTCGGCGCGATCGCCATCTTCACCACGCTCTCTCCCAGCCTGCACCTGGTCAGCTCCTGGGTCGGCCTGATCGGAATCGGCACCGGCCTGTGGGGACAGTTCATCTCGTCGACGACGGGCGAACGCTTCCTGTTGATCATCGGCCTCGGGGCGGCGGCCGTCGGCTTCTACCTCGGGCTGGCGCACGGCGGCCTCTTCGGCGGCGTGATCGGCTAGCCGATACGGCATACGGGGCTCCGCCCCGTATGGCCCAGACGGGGCGCTCCGCGGTCACAGTAGGCTTCGGCGCGAGAGCCGGAGCCCCACCAAGGGGACACACCTGCCGAGGAGCGCCCCGCATGAGCCTGACCCTGAGGACCATCAGCCGAGAGCAGCATCTGGCATATATCCAGAGTCTGCCCGCGGCCAGCCACATGCAGGTTCCTGCCTGGGCGGACGTCAAGGCCGAATGGCGTTCGGAGAGTCTGGGCTGGTTCGACGCGAGCGGCGCGCTGGTCGGCGCGGGGCTGGTGCTCTACCGCCAGCTGCCCAAGATCAAGCGCTATCTGGCCTATCTCCCCGAGGGCCCGGTCATCAACTGGTTCTCACCGAACCTCGAGGACTGGCTGCAGCCGATGCTCAGCCACCTCAAGCAGAAGGGCGCCTTCTCCGTGAAGATGGGCCCGCCGGTGATCATCCGCCGCTGGGACTCCGCCGCGATCAAGTCCGGTATCCAGAACCCGGACGTCAAGCGGCTGCGGGACGTCGAGGCCACCCACATCGAGCCCCGCGCCTTCGAGGTCGCCGACCGGCTGCGGCGCATGGGCTGGCAGCAGGGCGAGGACGGCGGCGCCGGCTTCGGCGACGTGCAGCCGCGTTATGTCTTCCAGGTGCCGCTGGCCAACCGCTCGCTGGAGGACGTCCACAAGGGCTTCAACCAGCTGTGGCGCCGCAACATCAAGAAGGCCGAAAAGGCCGGCGTCGAGGTCGTCCAGGGCAGCTACGAGGAGCTGGCCGAATGGCAGCGGCTCTACGAGATCACCGCGGAGCGTGACCACTTCCGCCCGCGGCCGCTGGGCTACTTCCAGCGCATGTGGACGGCCCTCAACTCCGAGGACCCCAACCGCATGCGGCTCTACTTCGCCCGCCACGAGGGCGAGAACGTCGCAGCGGCCACGATGCTGATCGTCGGGGGCCACGTCTGGTACTCCTACGGCGCCTCCGCCAACCACAAGCGCGAGGTCCGGCCCTCGAACGCGATGCAGTGGAAGATGCTCCAGGACTCCTACGCGCTCGGCGCTTCGGTCTACGACCTCCGCGGCATCAGTGACTCGCTGGACGAGAACGACCATCTCTTCGGTCTGATCCAGTTCAAGGTCGGCACGGGTGGGCAGGCAGCGGAGTACCTCGGCGAGTGGGACTTCCCGCTCAACAAGCTGCTGCACAAGGCGCTCGACATGTATATGTCGCGCCGCTGACGCTTCACCGCACCGTCCGTACTCCTGACACACCCCAGCCACGAGAAAGGTTCCGGGCCCGGCCATGGCGCTCACTCTCTACGTCGACACCGCGCGCTGGCGGGCGCATCAGCAGAGCGTTCTCCAGCAGTTCCCCGGGCTGGTCCCGGTCTGCAAAGGCAACGGTTACGGCTTCGGCCATGAGCGTCTCGCCGACGAGGCGACCCGCCTGGGCGCCGACATCCTCGCGGTCGGCACGACCTACGAAGCGGCCCGTATCAAGGACTTCTTCAGCGGCGACCTGCTCGTCCTGACCCCGTTCCGCCACGGTGAGGAGCCGGTGCCGCTGCCCGACCGGGCGATCCGGTCGGTCTCCTCGGTCGAGGGCGTGGGCGGCCTGGTCGGCGCCCGGGTCGTCATCGAGGTCATGAGCAGCATGAAGCGCCATGGCGTCAAGCCGGAGGATCTGCCGAAGCTTGCCGCGGCCATCGAGGACATCCGGCTCGAGGGCTTCGCGTTGCACCTCCCGCTGGACCGTGCCGACGGTTCCGACGCGGTCGAGGAGGTCATCGGCTGGATGGACCGGCTCCGCAATGCCCGCCTCCCGCTGCACACCATGTTCGTCAGCCACCTCAAGGCCGATGAACTCGCCCGTCTCCAGCAGCAGTTCCCCCAGACACGGTTCCGCGCGCGGATCGGAACGCGGCTGTGGCTCGGCGACCACGAGGCCACCGAGTACCGCGGCTCGGTGCTCGATGTCACCAAGGTCGCCAAGGGCGAGCGCTTTGGCTACCGCCAGCAGAAGGCGGCCTCCGACGGCTACCTGGTCGTGGTGGCCGGCGGCACCTCGCACGGCGTCGGCCTGGAGTCACCCAAGGCGCTGCACGGCGTGATGCCGCGTGCCAAGGGCGTGGCCCGGGCCGGCCTGGCCACCGTCAACCGCAATCTCGCGCCGTATGTGTGGGCCGGGAAGCAGCGCTGGTTCGCGGAGCCGCCGCACATGCAGGTGTCGATCCTGTTCGTGCCGGGCGACGCACCGCAGCCGCAGGTCGGGGAGGAACTGGTGGCTCATCTGCGGCACACCACCACGCAGTTCGACCGCCTTGTGGACCGCTGATCCGGTAGCGCCCGGCTCGGACCGCAACACACGCCAAGGGCCCGGTGCCGCAGACCTTCTCTGCGGCACCGGGCCCGGTGCGTGGACGGCCCGGCGGCCTTACTCCCTTACGGCGCCCCAGCTCACCTGTGGAGCCCCCTCGAACTGCACCGCGTGCCGGGGACGGTGGTGGGTCCGGCCGAGCACGAACACATCGGGGCTGCGGTCCAGGACGCCGCCCGACGGATCGTCGTCCCCGTCCCTGCGGACCACATCGCGCTCCGGCAGCAGAATGTCCCGGACGACCACGGCACACAGGTAGAGGGTTCCCAGGAGGTGCAGCACGATGGCCAGCTGGTAGCCCTCGAGCGGCAGGCCTTGGTGCTTGTCTTCGTTGCCGGTGTAGGCGAGGTACGTCCAGATCCCCAGGAAGTACATGACCTCGCAGGCCTGCCAGATCAGGAAGTCCCGCCAGCGCGGCCGGGCCAGCACGGCGAGCGGGGTCAGCCACAGGACGTACTGCGGCGAGTAGACCTTGTTGGTGAGGATGAACAGCGCGACGACAAGGAACGCCAGCTGTGCGAAGCGTGGCCGGCGCGGCGCATACAGGGTCAGCAGACCGATGGCGCCACAGCCCAGGATCATCAGCAGCGTGGCATAGGTATTGGCGTTCTCCAGCGGGTTACCGGTCCGCTGCGAGATCAGGAGCCAGAGCGAACCGAAGTCGATGGGCCGCTCCTGGCTGAACGTGTAGAACTTTGCCCAGCCCTCCCGGATGTGGAATCCCGCATCATCATGCGTGATCATCACCGGCAGGTTCACCACCAGCCAGGATGCGGCGGCGCCGGCCACCGCCCGCCCGTACGCACGCCAGGCTCCCGCACGCCAGCACAGCACCAGCAGCGGGCCGAGCAACAGCACCGGATACAGCTTCGCTGCGGTGGCCAGCCCGATGAGGACACCGGCCGCGAGCGGGCGGCTGCGTGACCACATCAGCATCCCTGCGGCGGTCAGGGCGATCGCCAGCAGATCCCAGTTGATGGTCGCGGTGAGGGCAGCAGCCGGCGCCAGGGCGACCAGGAGACCGTCCCAGGGGCGTTGCCGGTGGGTGCGGGTCACGCACACCGCGACGACAGCGGCGCAGACCATCAGCATGCCGGCATTGACCAGCCAGTAGACCTGTTCGCGGTACTGGATACCCCCGCCGTGCGGGGTCATCCAGGAGGCGATCTCCATGAAGGCTCCGGTGAGCACGGGGTACTCGAGGTACTCCATGTCGCCGGGCAACCGGTCGAAATACGGGAGCAGCCCGTCCGCGAAGCCCCGCCCCGCATAGAGATGGGGGATATCGGAGTAGCAGGCGTGGACGTACTGGCTCGTGGCGCCGAAGAACCAGCCCCCGTTGTAGCAGGGCAGCTTCTGCACCATGCCCAGCGCGAACATGCCGATGGCGACGAGCGCGATGACTCGTACCGGCGTCAGCCGACTGGTCCCGAGCAGTGCGCGCCGGCCGATCGGTCCGCCGATCAGCTCGCTGCCGGCCGCCGCCACCTCATCCCGCCTCGTCGGCCGTACCGGCTCGTCCCGTCGCACGCTCGTCATGGCCCCATCCTGCCGTACGACCCTGTGCAGAAGACGGCAAAGCCCCCACCCGGCGTGAGCCGTGCGGGGGCTTTATGGCTCCACGTTTCACGTGAAACAGCGTTTCACGTGAAACGGTCGGTCAGCCGCTGGGGCCGCCGAAGAGGCCTCCACCACCGTTCGCGTCCGTCGGGTCAGGTGTCGGACTCGTGCCTCCGGTGTCACCGCCCGGTCCACCCGTTCCGCCCGGTCCTCCGCCGTTGGCCCCGCCGTTACCGGCTCCGCCGCTGTTCTTGCAGTTGATGTCCCACGGAGAACAGGTATCCGTCGGGCTCGGGCTGGGACTGTCCGACGGCGAAGCGGAGTCACTGGGAGTCCCCGACGGAGTCTGCGAGGGCGTGTCCGACGGCGTGGGCGTCGGCGTCGGAGTGGGCATCCCGGCCTCGTCCACCCGTCGCCCGATGGGCGTAGCAGCCGGGAACGGCACCGACGGGACGCCCTTCATCGCCTGCAACATGTACTCGGTCCACACCTCGGTGGGCAGTGCCCCACCGTGGATCGAGTCGAAGCCACCGACGCCGTTCATGGACAGCTGACGCGGATTCTGTGCGTCCTCACGGAACATGGAGATGGCCGTCGAAAGCTGCCTGGTGTAGCCGACGAACCAGGCCGACTTGTTCTCGTCGGTGGTGCCGGTCTTGCCCGCTGCCGGCATGTCCAGCCGCTTGGCCAGGTTTCCCGTGCCGTTCTGGATGACGTTCTGCAGCACCTTGGTCACGTTGTTGGCGATGTTGGAACTCATCGCCGTCTCCTGCTTGGGCTTGTCGAAGCCCGGCAGGTCTTCACCCTCGAACGTCACCTTGGTCACCGAATACGGCTCCACCTTCTGCCCCGACTGGGCGAAGGTCGCATAGGCATCGGCCATACGAATCGCGCTCGGAGTGGAGGTGCCCAGCGCGAAGGACGGGTTCAGATTCTTGTCGAAGCTGGCCGGTGCGATGCCCGCAGCCTGCGCCATGTCCCGGACCCTCTTCATCCCGACGTCCATGCCGAGCTGTACGAAGGGGGTGTTCACGGACTGTTCCATCGCCTTGGTCAAGGGGATGTAGCCCCAGGGGTGGTTACTCTCGTTCTCCTGATAGAAGGGCGAGTTATCCCGCTTCGTCACGAAGTGGCCGTTGGCGTCCTTCACCTTGAGGTGGTCATCGCCGTTGTAACGGCTGTCCGGTGAGATCGGCCCGCCACTCCTGGCCGTTCCGTACTTCATCCCCGCGGCGAGCACGAACGGCTTCCAGGTCGAGCCGACCGGCACGCCGAAGGTGTCGGCGTTGTTGCTGAAGTGCCCCTTGTCGTAGCCCTCACCGCCGTACAGGGCGACGATCTTGCCGTCTCCCGGCACCACGGAGGCCCCGCCGAACTGGACGTATTTGTCCTTGGCGCGCTTCTTGGGGTCGATGTAGTGCTTGTCGACCTTCTTGACCGCGCGCTCGAGCGCATTGGTCTTCTTCGCGTCGAAGGTCGTCCGGATCGTGTAGCCGCCCTTGTCGAACTGGGCCTCGCTGAGACCCGCGTGCTTCAGCACGTACTTCTTCGCGGTGTCCATCATGTAGCCGACCTGGCCGCTCTTGCTGGCCACCGGCTTCGGCAGGTGTGGCGTGGGGAAATGACCGCGGTACTTGTCCCGCTGCGTCTTCGACAGGAGGTGGTTCTCGACCTCGCGGTCGAGGATCCAGGACCACCGGGCCTTGGCACGCGCGGTGTTTGCCGCCCGCGTGGCTCCCGGGCTGGTGCCGCCCGCGGGGTCATACAGGTCCGCGCCCTTGAGCACGGTGGCCAGGAAGGCGCTCTGGTTCGCGTTGAGCTTGGCGGCGTCCACTCCGTAGTACGCCTGAGCCGCTGCCTGGATTCCGTAGGCCCCGCGACCGTAGTAGCTGGTGTTCAGGTACCCCTGAAGGATCTCGTCCTTGTTCTTCGACCAGCCGACCTTGATCGCGATGAACAGTTCCTTGAACTTGCGGTCAAGTGTCTGCTGCTGACTCAGCATCGCGTTCTTCACGTACTGCTGGGTGATGGTCGAGCCGCCCTGGGTCTCGCCGCCCTTGGCCATGTTGAACACCGCACGCGCGATGCCCATCGGGTCGACGCCCGAGTCCGTCCGGAACGAGGCGTTCTCCGCGGCGATCGCCGCATTCTGCATCGCCGACGGAATCTCGGTGATCGTGACGTTCTGCCGGTTCGTCTCACCGTCGCGCGCCATGACCTTGCCATTGGCCCAGAGGTAGACATTGTTCTGCGACTTGGCTGCCAGGCTCTCGTCAGGAACCTGCACCAGGGCCAGCGCGACGCCGGAGGCACCCACGATCAGCCCTATGAAACCGACGCACAGGGTGGCGACCTGTTTCCAGGAGGGAACGAAGCGCCGCCACCCGACACGGTTGGCACGCGGGTAGTCGATCAGACGCTTCTTCGCGGGCTTCCCACTGCCGCGTCCGCGGCCGCCGTCGGGGCCATCGCCCCCGCCGCCGCGCCGGCCTCCGCCGCGGCGGCCCCCGGCGCCGCCACCGGCAGCCGCCGCGGAGGCATCAGTCACCCGCCGGCGGCCGCCGCGCTGGGCAGCTCTGCGGGCTTCGGCGCGCCCTCCTTGCCCCGGCTCATGACCGGTCGGCGCGGAGTGAGAGGCAGGATCGGCAGCGGAGCCACGCGGAGAGGCGGCACGGCGCCCCGGTGGCTGCTGTGCGGCGCGTCGGGCCGCGGCACGTCCGCCACTCTGCGGCTGTGGCGGTTTGCGACGGTGCTCGCTCATGGAACGAATACTCCTCGGGCAGGCGCGCTATCTCGTCGCCTGAAGGCGGCAATTGTCTTCAGGTCCCCCCGATGCACAGCTCGCTCCTGAGGCGCGAGCCGCACTACACCGAGGATGGGGACGCCAGATATCGGCCCACGGTTCCCGGCAGTCTGCATGCCGCACAGACTACGCACGGCCAAAACCTGCCCAGTGTTGAAATTCACTCCAAATCAGTCAGGTTGATGAGAACGATTCGGTGATGTGATGCCGTTCACCGTCCCCCCGCTTGTTCAGCCCGGGGGACCGCTCTATCGTCTGGATGTATCGAGTCGATACATCAGCACGACATAAGGAACGCACAGGACCAGGGAGGCGGAGGATGAGCAGACGTTCCGGCATCCTCGAGTTCGCCGTCCTCGGCCTGCTCCGCGAGTCCCCGATGCACGGCTATGAGCTGCGGAAACGGCTCAACACCTCGCTCGGGGTCTTCCGCGCGTTCAGCTACGGCACCCTCTACCCCTGCCTCAAGGCGCTGGTCGCGAGCGGCTGGCTCATCGAGGAGACGGAGGGCGCTGCGGAGGGCGTTCCGGCCGCGGCGCTGACAGGGCGCCGGGCCAAGATCGTCTACCGATTGACCCCAGCGGGCAAAGAACACTTCGAGGAGCTGCTCGCCCACTCCGGACCGGACGCATGGGAGGACGAGCACTTCGGCGTCCGCTTCGCATTCTTCGGCCAGACATCTCGGGACGTAAGGATGCGGGTGCTGGAAGGCCGCCGCAGCCGGCTGGAGGAGCGCCTCGAGAAGATGCGCACCTCCCTGGCCAGGTCCCGCGAGCGGCTGGACGACTACACCCTCGAGTTGCAGCGGCACGGCATGGAATCCGTGGAGCGCGAAGTCCGTTGGCTGAACGAGCTCATCGAGAGTGAGCGCGCCGGACGTGACCAGCGCGCACCAGGTCCGGCACAGGACCGGAAGAACCAGTCAGGCGATACGGGCGGCCTGCCCCGGCACCGGGGTGCTTCCCGGCCGGATCCGTCCGATGACACCACCACATGAGGCTCTGCTGTGCAGATCCTCATCGAGAACACAGGGAGCAACCGGAATGGGTTCGGTTCGCGTAGCCATCGTCGGCGTGGGCAACTGCGCCGCCTCGCTGGTACAGGGCGTCGAGTACTACAAGGACGCCGACCCGAAGAGCCGCGTGCCCGGCCTCATGCACGTGCAGTTCGGCGACTACCACGTGCGTGACATCGAGTTCGTGGCGGCCTTTGACGTCGACGCCAAGAAGGTCGGGCTCGACCTCGCGGATGCCATCGGCGCCAGCGAGAACAACACCATCAAGATCTGCGACGTGCCCAACGCGGGCGTGACGGTCCAGCGCGGCCACACCCACGACGGCCTGGGCAAGTACTACCGCCAGACCATCGAGGAGTCCGCCGAGGCCCCGGTCGACGTCGTCCAGGTCCTCAAGGACAAGCAGGTCGACGTACTGGTCTGCTACCTCCCGGTCGGCTCCGAGGACGCCGCGAAGTACTACGCCCAGTGTGCCATCGACGCCAAGGTCGCGTTCGTCAACGCCCTCCCGGTCTTCATCGCCGGCACCAAGGAGTGGGCGGACAAGTTCACCGACGCCGGTGTCCCGATCGTCGGTGACGACATCAAGTCGCAGGTCGGCGCCACGATCACGCACCGCGTGATGGCCAAGCTCTTCGAGGACCGGGGCGTCATCCTGGACCGCACGATGCAGCTGAACGTCGGCGGCAACATGGACTTCAAGAACATGCTCGAGCGCGAGCGCCTGGAGTCCAAGAAGATCTCCAAGACCCAGGCCGTCACCTCCCAGATCCGGGACCGTGAACTGGGCGAGGACAACGTCCACATCGGCCCCTCGGACTACGTGGCCTGGCTGGACGACCGCAAGTGGGCCTACGTCCGCCTCGAGGGCCGCGCCTTCGGTGATGTCCCGCTGAACCTGGAGTACAAGCTCGAGGTCTGGGACTCCCCGAACTCCGCGGGTGTCATCATCGACGCCCTGCGCGCCGCCAAGATCGCCAAGGACCGGGGCGTCGGCGGCCCGATCCTCTCCGCTTCCTCGTACTTCATGAAGTCCCCGCCGGTGCAGTACTTCGACGACGAGGCACGGGAGAACGTCGAGAAGTTCATCAACGGCGAAGTCGAGCGCTGAGACGCCCAAAGCACCTCGCCTGTGCAGGCCCCCGGGTATTCCACCCGGGGGCCTGCGGGCTGTGTGAGGCTGTGCCTCATGCATGCTGTGCGCGACCTCCGCGTATTACTCCGGCTACGCGACTTCCGTTCGCTCCTTGCCGCACGGCTCCTTTCCCAGGCGGCCGACGGGGTGTTCCAGGTCGCGCTCGCCGCCTTCGTCGTCTTCTCGCCCGAGAAGCAGACCTCCCCCGCCGCCATCGCCTCCGCCATGGCGATCCTGCTGCTCCCCTACTCCCTCCTCGGGCCGTTCACCGGGGTACTGCTCGACCGCTGGCGGCGGCGTCAGGTCCTGCTGTACGGCAATCTGCTGCGCACGGTGCTGGCGATGGCGACGGCGGCGCTGATCGCGTCACAAGCCCCCGACTGGCTCTTCTACGCCTCGGCCCTGTTCGTGACCGCCGTCAACCGCTTCGTCCTGGCGGGGCTCTCGGCCGCGCTGCCGCGTGTGGTCGACGGTGAAGAGCAGCTGGTCATGGCCAACTCCCTGGCTCCCACGGCCGGAACGCTCGCCGCCACCGCCGGCGGCGGGCTCGCGTTCGCCCTCCGGCTGGCCGGCTCGGATGTGGACGCGTACGTCGTGCTGCTCGCCGCCTCTCTCTACCTCTGCTCGGCTCTCACCGCCCTGCGCATGGCACCGCAATTGCTCGGCCCCGATGCCGCACACCTCCAGCCCCACCTGCGCGAGGCCCTGTTGAGCACCCTGCGGGGACTTTCGGACGGGCTGCGCCATCTTGCCGAGCGGCGCGCGCCGGCACGGGCGCTGACCGCGATGACCCTGATCCGTTTCTGTTACGGAGCCCTGACGGTCACGGTGCTGATGCTGTGCCGGTACTCCTGGTCCCGCACCGAAGCGGAGGGCTTGGCCCTGCTCGGGATCACCGTCGGGGTGTCAGGGGCGGGCTTCTTCGCGGCCGCTGTGATCACGCCCTGGGCCGTAGCGCGGCTCACCGCGTTCGGCTGGATCGCCTGCTGTGCCGCGATGGGCGCCGTGCTGCTGCCGTCTCTCGGACTGTTCTTCCTGCCGGGTCCGATGCTGGCCGCCGCGTTCCTGCTCGGCCTCGGCACCCAAGGGACCAAGATCGCCACCGACACCATCGTCCAGTCGACGGTCGACGACGGCTTCCGCGGCCGGATCTTCGCCATTTACGACGTTCTCTTCAATGCCGCCTTCGTCGGCGCCGCCGCGGTCGCCGCCCTCATGCTGCCGCCGGACGGACGCTCCATCGCACTGCTCGGCGTGGTGACCGTCCTCTACGCGGTGGTCACCGCGGCGTTGGTCCGCGTCGTACGCAGCTGAGCACACATCCGTCACACCCCGAGATGATCACGGCTCTGCGGCAAGACCTCCGGACCGGATACCTTACGGACGTCCTACAGCAGCCTGTACACATCAATATCGGGGGAGATCCATGACGACGCCACCTCAGGAACAGCAGCCATACGGCCAGGCACCGTACGCACAGCCATACGGGCAACAGCCCTACGGACAGAACCCGTATCCGCAGGCACCGCCGGCACCCCAGGCCCCCTACGGCCAGCCCCAGGGCGGATACGCCTACCCCCAGCAGCCACAGGCTCCGTACGGACAGCCTCAGCCTGGATACCCCGCGCCGCCCCAGCAACCCTTCATGCAAGGCGGTGCACCCGTACCACCGCCGCAGCCCGCCAAGCGCCGTTCCCCCAAGTCGATCCTGAGGGGCATCGGAGTCGTCCTCGGTCTGGTCTTCCTCGCAGTCGCCTGGATCAGCAGCATGGACGACGCGAGCAGCGCCGAGGTCGGCGACTGCGTGACGAAGTCCAGCAGTTCGCTCGACGATGGCCTTTCGGTGGTGGATTGCGGCACCTCGGAGGCCCAGTACAAGGTGACCGCGGTGCACGATGACACCTCGGACCCGTCCGTGTGCCCGGCAAATCAGTCCGCTTACACCAAGAATGTGCACCGACGCAGGGGATCCGACACCCACATGGTGCTCTGCCTGACCTCGGCGAAGTAGCGCACGGCAAGCACCTGGGATGCGTCATGGGGCGGTGTTTCACGTGAAACACCGCCCCATGTTTCACGTGAAACGTAAGGCTCGCCCCCCCGTTTCACGTGAAACGTCAGCCCTGGGTGGCCCACCACTCCTTCAGCGCGGCGATCGCCTCGTCCCGCTCCATCGGCCCGCGCTCCAGCCGGAGCTCCAGCATCTGCTTGTAGGCCTTGCCGACCTCGGGCCCCGGGCGGATGCCCAGGATCTGCATGATCTCGTTGCCGTCCAGGTCCGGGCGAATCGCCTCCAGCTCTTCCAGCTCCTGCAGCCGGGCAATGCGCTCCTCAAGCCCGTCGTAGGCGCGCGACAGGGCACCGGCCTTGCGCTTGTTGCGAGTGGTGCAGTCCGAGCGGGTCAGCTTGTGAAGCCGCTTCAGCTGCGGACCGGCGTCGCGCACGTACCGCCGGACGGCGGAGTCCGTCCACTCGCCCGTTCCGTAACCGTGGAACCGCAGATGCAGCTCCACCAGACGCGAGACGTCCTTGACCATGTCGTTGGAGTACTTCAGTGCGGTCATCCGCTTCTTGGTCATCTTCGCGCCCACCACCTCGTGGTGGTGGAAGGAGACCCGACCGTCCTTCTCGAAGCGCCGCGTCCTGGGCTTGCCGATGTCGTGCAGGAGGGCCGCCAGCCGCAGCACAAGATCGGGGCCGTCCTCCTCGAGGTCGATCGCCTGCTCCAGGACCGTCAGCGAGTGCTCGTAGACGTCCTTGTGACGGTGATGCTCGTCACTTTCCAGCCGCAGCGCGGGCAGCTCGGGCAGGACCTGGTCGGCCAGGCCCGTCTCGACGAGCAGCCGCAAGCCCTCGCGGGGGTGTGCCGACAGGATCAGCTTGTTCAGCTCGTCCCGTACGCGCTCCGCGGAGACGATCTCGATGCGGTCCGACATCGCCTTCATCGCGGCGACGACCTCCGGGGCCACCGCGAAGTCCAGCTGAGCGGCGAAGCGGGCCGCGCGCATCATCCGCAGCGGGTCATCGGAGAAGGACTCCTCGGGCGTCCCCGGCGTGCGCAGCACACGCGCGGCCAGGTCCTCCAGACCGTCGTGCGGGTCGACAAACTCCTTCTGCGGCAGCAGCACCGCCATGGCGTTCACCGTGAAGTCCCGACGCACCAGGTCCTGCTCGATGGAGTCGCCGTACGACACCTCGGGCTTGCGGGAGGTGCGGTCGTACGCCTCGGACCGGTAGGTCGTGACCTCGATGTCGAACGATTCCTTCTTGCAGCCGACCGTCCCGAAGGCGATGCCGACCTCCCAGACCGCATCCGCCCACGGCCGGACGATCTTCAGAACGTCCTCGGGGCGGGCATCGGTGGTGAAGTCGAGGTCATTGCCGAGCCGGCCGAGCAGCGCATCCCGGACCGAGCCGCCGACCAGGGCAAGTGTGAACCCGGCCTCCTGGAAGCGACGGGCCAGATCATCCGCGACGGGGGACACCCTCAGCAGCTCGCTCACAGCGCGCCGCTGCACATGGTTCAGCGCGTTCGTCGACAGCGGGGTCCGCTCGGCGGTCGGGGCGGGGAGGTCATTGTTGGCGTTCGGCACAACAAAACAGGGTACGTGGCCGCGCAGTGCAAAGCGTCACGTAATAAAGGGGACAGGCTGGGACCCGATCAAGGGAACCGGCTGGGCACACGGCCTCTGCATCGAGATCATGTGGAGCAGTCCCTGGCACGCCGTCGCTGCGCGCCTCGTTACCATTCGTGGACGCACATTCCGAACGACCACTGACGACGACGAGGGACGGGCGAGCGCGTGGCCGAGGCGGCAGGGTTCCAGCGGACTGAACGGCCGCGTGGTCGATGGCTGCGAAGGACCGTGACACTGCTCACTGGGATGCTCCTTCTCGTGGGGCTGCTCCAGGTTCCGCACGCTTCCTCCGCCCAGGCGGCCCCGACCGGCTCCCGCACGGTCGACGTCACCATCGACTCGATGTCCCCGTCCGCTCCCTCCAAGAGCGACACGGTCACCGTCTCCGGCACGCTGACCAATGACGGCCGCAGCACGATCACGGATGCGCATGTCGGAATGCACCGTGGATCCGCGCTCGGTGGCCGTAGCTCCATCGAGAACGCTTCCCGCCGTACCGGCTATCTGCCGGGCACGGACGGTGAGGAGATCAAGGGGCACACCGAGAAGATCGGCAAGCTGGAACCCGGCGTCAGCCGTTCCTTCAGCCTCAGCGTGCCGGCCAAGGACCTCAACCTCGGCGATAACGGTGTGTACCAGCTCGGCATCTCTTTGTCAGGACGCACCCCGTCCACACCCTCCGGGCAGGTCCTCGGCTTCGACCGGACGTTCCTGCCCTGGCAGACGGCCGGAAACGGGAAGAAGACGCAGCTCACCTACATGTGGCCGCTGATCTCCCGCACCCACCTCACCGCCGAGACCGACGCCGATGCCCAGCAGACGCCGGTCTTCCGCAACGACGACCTCGCTGCCGAGCTCGCGCCCGGAGGCCGCCTGCAGCAGATGGTCGCGCTCGGCAAGAACCTCCCGGTGACCTTCGTCATCGATCCCGACCTCCTCGCGACGGTCGACGCCATGACCAAGTCGTACCGGGTGAACGGCCCGGACGGCCCCATGGGCAAGAACCAGGCGGTCGCCAAGCAATGGCTGCACGACCTCGAAGAAGCGGTCAAGTCGCACCAGGTCGTCGCGCTGCCCTTTGCCGATCCCGATCTGGCCTCGCTCGCTCACCACGGCAAGAGCGTGCCCAGCGCGCTCGGTCACCTCGGCCCGGCCACCGACCTCGCCGACAAGACCGTGGACACGATCCTCGGCGTCAAGCCGCGCACGGACTTCGCCTGGCCCGTCGACGGCGCGATCGACTCGTCCATCGTGGATGTCGCGACCTCGGCCGGCGCGCACAACGTGATCACTCGCAGCGACAGCCTGCGGGACGCCGACAGGCTGTCCTACACCCCTACGGCGGCCCGCCCCATCGGCGGCGGCAATACCGCCGTCGTGGCGGACGCGCAGCTCTCACGGGCGTTCGAGGGCGATATGTCGAAGGCCGGAAACTCCGCCCACGCGGTCCAGGAGTTCCTCGCACAGACCCAGATGATCAGCCTTGAGGACCCGGGCCGGCAGCGCAGCATCGTCGTCGCGCCGCAGCGCATGCCGTCGGTCAGCCAGGCCCACGCCATGGCCGGCGCACTGCGGAGCCTGGACGAGTCCGGCAGCTGGACCCAGTCGCTGAACCTCGGCGGCGCGGCCAAGGCCAAGCCCGACCGCGCGGCCACCCGCCATGTGCCGAGTGGCGCCGCCTACCCGTCCTCGCTGCGTCGGCAGGAACTCCCCGTCAACGCCTTCCGGCAGGTCCAGGGCACCCAGTCCGCCCTGGACGACTTCCAGGTGATCCTGGCGCAGCCGGAGCGCGTGGTGACCCCGTTCGGCAACGCGATGATGCGGGAGATGTCGACGGAGTGGCGGGGCGATGCCACCGGCGCCACCACGTACCGGCACTCCGTACGCAGCTACCTCGACGGCCTGACCAAGAAGGTCCGCCTGATCCAGAAGTCGGGGGCGACGCTCTCCGGGCGCAGCGCCACGATTCCGGTGACGGTGCAGAACAACCTGGTCCAGGGCGTCAAGGACATGACGCTGAAGCTGTCCTCGTCCCAGCCCAACCGTCTGGACGCGGGGAAGTCGCAGCAGATCACGGTGGACGGCGGGCACAGCCAGTCGTTCAAGTTCGACACCACGGCGAACGCCAATGGCCGGGCATGGGTGACCGCCCAGCTCTACACGGCGGACGGGAAGCCCTACGGTGAGCCGATGATGTTCCAGGTGAACGTCACGGAGATCACCGCAACGGTGATGCTCGTCATCGCGGGCGGCGTGCTGCTGCTCGTCCTCGCCGGTGTGCGGATCTACCTCCAGCGCAAGCGGGCGGCCGCCCGGCGGGCCGAGGACGGGTCCGACGGTGACGAGCCCGATGACGGCGCCGGCACGGACGGCGACAACGGCGGCACCGATGGCGACGAGCCGCAGCAGCCGAGTGACCCCACGCCGGACACCGGATCGGAAAGCTCCGACCCGTCCGGCTCAGGTGAGAAGGTGGACCGTTGATAGATGGCGGGGCCGGATGGCCGGCGACGGATGAGGTGGGGCAGCGATGAATGCGCCGTACGACGGTGACCGGGGCCGGGGCGCCAACGGCGACCCCACGGGACCGGTGCCTCCGACGCCCCCGCCGCCCGCGGAACAGGACCCGTACGCCCAGGATCCGTACGCCCAGGACCCCTATGTCCAGGACGCCTACCGCAACGACCCGCACCGCGCCCAGGACCCGACGGCCCAGGATCCGGTGACCGAGGCGCTCTACGACCGCGCCGCGCACCCTCCGCCGCCGCCCGGGCAGCCCGCGCATCCGCTCTACCAGCAGCCTGCCGCGGGCAGCCACCCGCCCGACCCGCAGCTGTGGGCCACGCCCCCGCCGCCCGAGCCGCAGGGCCCGACCCGGAATCTGCCGTACGGCGATGCCGCGGCGACGACGCAGTTCGTGGGTGTGGACGACCTGATCACCCAGGCCGCCGACGAGCGTCCGGAGCCCGACGCCTTCGCCCATCTCTACCGGGACCAGCAGTCCTACGAGCCCCAGCACCCCGCTCCCGCGACGGCCGGCCCCTCGGCGCCCGCGGGACCCGGACCGGAGGCCGTGCCACAGCAGGCCGCACCGGAGCCGGCGCCCGTGGCGGCGGCCGGCAAGCCCTCCGGCGGCCGCGCCTCCGGCCTGTTCAAGTCCAGCGCGTTGATGGCCGCCGGCACGATGGTGTCGCGTCTCACCGGCTTCGTCCGCTCGGCACTGATCGTCGCGGCCCTCGGCGGTGCGGTGCTCGGTGACTCCTGGCAGGTCGCCTACCAGCTCCCGACGATGATCTTCATCCTGACCATCGGCGGCGGTCTCAACTCCGTCTTCGTCCCGCAGCTGGTGCGCGCGATGAAGGAGGACGAGGACGGCGGCGAGGCCTACGCGAACCGGCTGCTGACGCTGGTCATCGTGGTACTCGGCGTGCTCACGGTCCTGGCGGTCGTGGCGGCGCCGCTGCTGGTGAAACTGGTTTCCTTCGACATCTCCCGTGACCCGGCGGCCAACGAAGTCGCCGTCGCGTTCACCCGCTACTGCGTACCCACGATCTTCTTCATGGGTCTGCACGTCGTCATGGGACAGATCCTCAACGCCCGCGGCCGCTTCGGCGCGATGATGTGGACCCCCGTCCTCAACAACATCGTCATGATCGCGACCTTCGGCCTGTTCATCTGGGTCTACGGCACGGCGAAGACCTCGCACATCGGCGTCACCACCATCCCCGACGAGGGCATCCGGCTCCTGGGAATCGGCACCCTCCTCGGGCTCGTCGTCCAGGCACTGGCGATGATCCCTTACCTGCGCGACGCCGAATTCAAGCTCCGGCTGCGCTTCGACTGGCGCGGCCATGGCCTGGGCAAGGCCGCCAAGCTCGCCAAGTGGACCGTGCTGTTCGTGCTCGCCAACCAGGCGGGCGTCCTCGTCGTCACCCAGCTCTCCACCTGGGCCGGCAACACCGCCAACGACCAGGGGCACCCGGGCACCGGCTTCATCTCGTACGCCAGCGCACAGCTGATCTGGAACATGCCGCAGGCGATCATCACCGTCTCCGTCATGGCGGCGCTGCTGCCGCGGCTGGCACGGTCCGCACACGACGGTGACACCGGCGCCGTCCGGGACGACATGTCGCAGGGCCTGCGCACCTCCGCCGTCGCGATCGTGCCGATCTCGTTCGGCTTCCTCTCCCTCGGCGTCCCGCTGTGCACGCTGGTCTACGGCTCGTCCGGCGCCGGCGTCCCGATGGGCTACATGCTGATGGCCTTCGGTGTGGGGCTGATCCCGTTCTCGGTGCAGTACGTCGTCCTGCGCGCTTTCTATGCGTACGAGGACACCCGCACGCCCTTCTACAACACGGTGATCGTCGCGGCCGTCAACGCCGCGGCCTCCGGCCTGTGCTTCCTGGTCCTGCCCGCCCGCTGGGCCGTGGTCGGCATGGCGGCCTCCTACGGCCTGGCGTACATCATCGGCGTGGGTGTGGCCTGGCGCCGGCTGAGCAAGCGTATGGACGGTGATCTCGACACCGCTCATGTCGTGCGGACCTATGCACGGCTGGCGGGCGCCAGCATCCCGGCCACGATCATCTCGGGCGCCGCGGTGTACGGGATCATGCAGGCGCTGGGCACCGGTGTCCTCGGGTCGCTGGCCGCTCTGATCGCCGGTGCCGCCGCACTTCTGGCCGTGTTCTACGTGGCTGCACGCAAAATGCGCATCGAGGAACTGAACGCCCTGGTCGGCATGGTCCGGTCGAAGCTTGGGCGTTGATTGAGCACAACCATCGACTGCCACCGTGTGTCGTGCATAGTGGCGGACTGTGGGCACAATTGTCTTGGCTCATTGAGCCTGCAACGGATGGGGAGGCAGGAACGACGGTGGCGGAACGGAGCACGGCTGCCGTCGACGTGGCTGACACGAGCGGTGAGGAACCGCTGACCGCCAAGGCGGGTAAGGCCACGGACGACGGTGCTAAGGCCGAGAAGGTATCCGGCAGGGAAAAGGACGCCGAGGGCACCGACGAGGAGCGTGCCGCGGCGATCGAAGCCCAGCCACCGGAACTGCACAGCGGCCACAAGCTTGCCAGACGCTACCGCCTCGAGGAGTGCGTCACCCGTCTGGACGGATTCAGCAGCTGGCGTGCGGTCGACGAGAAGCTGCGCCGCGCCGTCGGCGTGCACATCCTGCCGGCCGACCACCCCCGGGCCCGGCCGGTGCTGTCCGCCGCCCGTTCCTCGGCGCTGCTGGGTGACCCCCGGTTCGTCCAGGTCCTGGACGCCGTCGAGGAGAACGACCTCGTCTACGTGGTCCATGAGTGGCTGCCGGACGCCACCGAGCTCACCACGGTGCTCGCCAACGGACCGCTGGAGCCGCACGACGCGTACCAGCTCGTCAGCCAGGTCTCCCAGGCCATGGCCGCCGCGCACCGCGAGGGCCTGTCCCATCTGCGGATCACCCCCGGCTCGGTGCTGCGCACGGAGTCCGGGCAGTACCGCATCCGTGGACTGGCCGTCATGGCGGCGCTGCGCGGTATCACCTGCGAGCACCCGCAGCGCACGGACACCGAGGCGATCGGGGCGCTGCTCTACTCCGCGCTGACCCAGCGCTGGCCGTACGAGAACGACGCCCACGGCCTCACCGGCCTGCCCAAGGGCGTCGGGCTGATCGCACCCGACCAGGTGCGCGCCGGTGTGCACCGCGGGCTGTCCGAACTCGCCATGCGCGCGTTGATCAACGATGGAGCCACGGCTTCCCGCCAGGAGCAGCCGTGCACCACCCCTGAGGAGCTGGCCAAGGCCGTGGCGGCCATGCCGCGTATCCGGCCTCCGGAGACCGCCTTCGCCACGCCTCCGCCGTATCAGCGCACGGGATACCAGCAGGGCAACTACCGGCAGCCGTCGGCTCGCCCTGCTCAGGCGAGCCATGCGACCCAGCCGGTCGCTTCTCCGCCGCCTCCGCTGCAGAGCCGCACCGGCCGGGCGCTGAAGTGGTCCGTCTCCGCGCTGCTGATCGCGGCGCTGGGGCTGGGAAGCTGGCAGCTGGCGGACACCCTGTTGAAGCGCGAGGAGGACCGGGACGATCCGGCCAACTCGCAGCCGGCCGATGGTCCGAAGAAGCACACCGGAAAGGCTCTCCCGGTCAAGGGCGCCACAGAGTTCTCGCCCCTGGCCAAGCCCTTCTCGGAGGATCAAGCTCACAATGTCACGGACGGCAATCCGAGTACTGCCTGGGTGACAGGACGGTTCTTGGGCTGGGCCAACTTCGGAAACCTGTCGCCGCGCGCAGACGGCAGCGGAATCATCATTGACCTCGGGAGCGCCAAGGACATCTCCGGGATACAGGCCACCATGTATCGGCCAGGCCAGACCGTAGAAGTCCGCGCAGCAGCACCCTCCGCAGCGAATCCGACGTCGCTCGGCGATTTCTCGCAACGCCTTTCCAAGCTGGGAAAAACCGGCGACAAGTTGGATGTGAAGCTCGACCAGTCGGTAAAGTCTCGCTACATCCTGGTCCACATTACGAAACTTTCCTCTGATGGAACATCGGATGGTTTCCGCGGCGGCATTTCAGAAGTGAAAATCTTCAGCTGACTCACCAGCATCAACTCAGCGCACCGGGAACCCGGAAATACGAGATTGAGAACGCCCCGCCAACCTTCGGGTCGGCGGGGCGACATCGTGCGGCAGACAGCCTGATCCTGCCCCACCATGACGTCACCCCCAACCCAAACTTTGACATGTGGGCTAAGATGATCATGCGCACTTACTCAAGTGCCGCAGTGATCAAACAGTCACCCGACAGGGCATCAGGGGGATACTTTGCTCAAGCACACTGGGTGGCGCCAAGCCGCAACGGCATCCGTGGCCACTTTGTTCCTCGTCGGCGGGATCGCCACCGCCACCCCTGCGTCCGCCGCCGGGGGCAACTACAGCTGTCGCAACTGGAAGCAGACGGTCGCCACGTGGAGCGCGAGCTGCACCGTCAAGAGCGGTCAGGCTCGCGCCGTCACCGACTGCAGCAACGGAAAGACGATTTACGGCGCGTGGACCGGCCGCGGAACGTGGAGGTTCGGCGGTAACTGCGGCAAGTACTTCGTCGTCGCCCAGGACACCGAGGGGCGCAACTAGCCCCCACCCGGCACGATGGCGCGCCGACGAATGAGCGAGCCATCGTGCCCCCCCCCCGGGCGATTCTGGCCTTTCGCGGCGCACTACCTGAGCAGAACTCCCCTGAGAAGCAGAAGCAGCAACGCATCCTTTAGCGTTCTCGGGCAAGAAGGTCACTCGCCTGCGGGGCGATAGGCTCCCTAGTGGTTCTCCGCACACCTGCCTACGATGAACAGTGACACATTGTTGCTTTAAGTCAAAGGGTGCTTACACAAAGTAGCACTAGGTTAGCGATCTTTACGCCGCTGTCTTACAGGGGACAAGATTTTCGGAGTCGGCGCCAGGGGAGGGGGTATGGATGGGCCTGCTAGAGGATTCTAGTGATCAAGACCTCATCGCTCGCCATGTCGCTGGCGACCCCGATGCCTTCGGGGAGATAGTCCGCCGCCACCGCGACCGGCTCTGGGCGGTGGCACTGCGCACCCTCGGTGATCGCGAAGAGGCTGCCGACGCCGTGCAGGACGCCCTGGTCTCCGCTTATCGCGCGGCTCACACCTTCCGCGGGCAGTCCGCCGTGACGACCTGGCTGCACCGCATCACGGTCAACGCCTGCCTGGACCGGGCGCGTAAGGCCGCTTCGCGGCGTACCTCGCCCGTTGCCGAGACCGAGCGGCTGGAGCAGCTTCTCGAACCCCAGGAATCCGCCGCGGCACCCGCCGAGCGCCAGGACCTGCACCGTGAGCTGCTCAGTGCTCTGCGCACGCTCCCCGAGGAACAGCGTGCGGCGCTCGTCCTCGTCGATATGCAGGGCTACCCCGTCGCGGAAGCCGCGGCGATCCTCGACATCCCCACCGGCACGGTGAAAAGCCGCTGTGCACGAGGCCGCGCTCGGCTCCTCCCCATGGTCACCCATCTGCGCGCCGACAGCGGGGATAGCAAACCCACGAGCGGGGGAAGGAACCGGGCGCAGGGGACATCCGTCCCACCGACGGCAGGACCGAACGACACAGGTGCCGTGAAGGGCGGAGGTGGGCGAGCGTGACGTCGATGACCGGCACGGATGAGCACCCCACAGGTGAGCACCCGGAAGTCTCCGAGCTCTCTGACCTCACGGACGGGCTGCTGTCCCCTTCTCGCAGCGCAGATGTGCGCCATCATCTCGCCGGCTGCCCGTTGTGTGATGACGTCTATGCGTCGTTGGAAGAGATCCGGGCACTGCTCGGCACCCTTCCCGGCCCGACACGTATGCCGGCCGACGTGGCCGGCCGTATCGATGCCGCCCTTGCCGCCGAGGCACTGCTGGACGCCAGCACGCCTGCCGCCGCGGCTCATGTTTCACGTGAAACAGCCACCACCTCCGTCATGGTTTCACGTGAAACCGACAATGAGCCTCCCCACCGTGTCGGAGCGTCCACCCGGCCTGCCGGGCGTGCCCGGGGGTCCTTTGGGCCAGGCCGCCAGTCGCCCGGCGGCCGTTCGCCTCGTTCGCGACGCTGGCCCCGTATTCTGCTCAGCACCGCAGCTGCCGCGGCGGTCTTCAGCTTCGGCGGCCTGCTCATCCAGAACGCCGCTGTCGACAGCTCCCAGGCCGGCCACCATGGCCGGGCCACCGCCGCCCCCGAGAAAACCACAGAGGCAGCAGGCCTGACCGCCGCCACCCTTGGTTCGCATGTACACGACCTGCTGGCGTCAAAGGGCTCGCACAAGTCCCCGGACATCGGCACGCGCACCGCTCCCGAGTCGACGCTGCGCGGCGGCGCCGACACCGTTCCGTCGTGTGTGCGTCTGGGCACCGGGCGGACGGAAGCACCGCTTGCGTCCAGCCACACCCGGTACCAGGGCAAGGACGCCTACCTCGTGGTGCTGCCGGATCCGGCCGACGCACAGCGCGTCTCCGCCTTTGTCATCAGTTCCTCCTGCGTCTCTGCCACGCCACCGGCTCCCGGAAAGATTCTGCTGTCTCACTCGTACCAGCGAGACTGAACGACGAGCAGTGCGCTGTGACACTCCGGGAATGCTCGCCCCGTAGGATCCGTTGGGTGGGGTGAGAGTTCCGAGAGCCCCAGCAAGCAGTCGGCAGAGACAAGGAAGACACCCGTGAGCGACGTCCGCAACGTGATCATCATTGGCTCCGGGCCCGCGGGCTACACCGCAGCGCTCTACACCGCCCGCGCGTCCCTGAAGCCGCTGGTCTTCGAAGGTGCCGTCACCGCCGGAGGCGCGCTGATGAACACCACCGACGTGGAGAACTTCCCCGGTTTCCGCGACGGCATCATGGGGCCGGACCTGATGGACAACATGCGCGCCCAGGCGGAGCGCTTCGGCGCCGAGCTGGTGCCGGACGACATCGTCTCGGTCGACCTCTCCGAGGAGATCAAGACCGTCACGGACACCGCCGGCAACGTGCACCGGGCGAAGACCGTGATCGTCAGCACCGGCTCCCAGCACCGCAAGCTCGGCCTTCCCCGTGAGGACGAGCTGTCCGGCCGTGGCGTCTCCTGGTGCGCCACCTGCGACGGGTTCTTCTTCAAGGACCAGGACATCGCCGTCATCGGTGGCGGCGACACCGCGATGGAGGAGGCCACCTTCCTCTCCCGCTTCGCCAAGTCGGTCACGGTCGTCCACCGCCGCGACACCCTGCGGGCCAGCAAGGCGATGCAGGAGCGTGCCTTCGCGGACCCGAAGATCAAGTTTGTGTGGGACAGCGACGTCGCCGAGATCCACGGTGAGAGCAAGCTCTCGGGTCTGACACTGCGCAACCGTAAGACCGGCGAGACCTCCGAACTCCCCGTCACCGGCCTCTTCATCGCGATCGGCCACGACCCGCGGACCGAGCTGTTCAAGGGGCAGCTGAAGCTCGACGACGAGGGCTACCTCAAGGTCGATGCGCCCAGCACGCGGACCAACCTGACGGGCGTCTTCGGTGCCGGCGATGTCGTCGACCACACCTACCGCCAGGCAATCACCGCGGCCGGTACGGGCTGCTCCGCCGCCCTCGACGCCGAGCGGTTCCTCGCGGCGCTGTCGGACAGCGAGGCGCCCGAGCCGGACAAGACCGCCTCCGTCTGATCCGCGCACCCAGCTTTCCCACCACCCACACCCAGTAAGGAGATTGCCATGGCCGGCGCCACGGTGACCGTCACGGACGACAACTTCGAAGAGGTCGTTCTCAAGAGCGACAAGCCCGTCCTTGTGGACTTCTGGGCCACCTGGTGCGGCCCGTGCCGCCAGGTCGCCCCGTCCCTGGAGGCAATTGCCGCCGAGCACGACGAGATCGTCATCGCCAAGCTGAACACCGACGAGAACCCGGCCACCACCGCCAAGTACGGCGTCATGTCGATCCCGACCATGAACGTCTACCAGGGCGGCGAGGTCGTGAAGACCATCGTCGGTGCCAAGCCGAAGGCAGCGATCGAGCGCGACCTGGCGGACTACCTCGCCTGAGTCACGCCACTCCGTTTCACGGGAAACGGGCCTGCCCCACCAAGGGGCGGGCCCGTTCTCTGTTTCACGGGAAACCGCACGCCCTACAACGGTCGCAGGGCCGGTTCCTTCTGCACGGCTCCCAGCAAGCGGTCGAGAGCCAGTTCGACATCTTCCTTCCACGAGAGCGTGGTCCGCAGCTCGAGGCGCAGCCGAGGGAAGCGGGGATGGGGCCGTACGGTCTTGAAGCCGACCGCGAGGAGGTGATGGGCGGGCAGCACACACGCCGGCTCGCTCCAGCGGGCATCGCCAAAGGCTTCGATGGCTTTGAAGCCGCGCTGGATGAGGTCCTTGGCGACCGTCTGGACCATCACGCGTCCCAGCCCCTGACCTTGGTATCCAGGGATCAGCCAGGCCGTCAGCAACTGCACCGCGTCCGGTGAGACCGGGCTGGTGGGGAAGGCCGTGGAACGCGGCACATACGCCGGCGGGGCATACATCACGAACCCGACGGGCACCTCGTCGACATAGACCACCCGCCCGCAGGACCCCCACTCCAGCAGTACTGCCGAGATCCAGGCTTCCTTCTCCAGCTCCGGGCGTCCCGCTTTTACCGCGGCCTCGCCGCTGACGGGGTCGAGCTCCCAGAAGACACAGGAGCGGCAGCGCTTGGGAAGGTCCGGAAGGTTGTCCAACGTGAGCGGTACGAGCCGACGGCCCATGAAACCAGGTCCTCGCTTCCCTCGCCTGCCGCACCACGAAGCGCCGTCAGCGCCGCCTGCTCTCTGAGCAGACCACCAACGAATCCTCCGACAGCTGCGAGGCCGAACCCCGCTGCCAACAGTCCGGTGCGGCTCACCGATTGCATGGCCCTCTCCTCGGTGTGAGGTCTCTCCACATGGATGCGTGCCATACCCGAACGCATCGTATCCACCCTTTACGGGCACGGATACCGCAAGAGAGCAAAGGGCGGGCCGTGTTCCGGTATGCACTCCGGAACACGGCCCGCCCAGGAGCCGAGAGCATCAGCTCACTCTTCGTCGTCGCTCTCCTCGGCCAGCGACTGGCCCAGGACCCGCCCCTCACCAGGGGCGAGCGTGCCGAGGATACGCTCCAGATCATCCATCGAGGCGAACTCGACGACGATCTTTCCCTTCTTCTGCCCCAGGTCGACCTTCACCCGGGTCTCGAAGCGATCGGACAGCCGGGAGGCCAGACCCGTCAGCGCGGGAGACACCCGGGTGCCCGCACGGGGACCCTTGGCCTTGTTCGCGCTCTTGGGGGTCGACCCCATCAGCGTGACGATCTCCTCGACGGAACGGACCGACAGTCCCTCTGCCACGATGCGTCGCGCGAGGTGGTCCTGCTCTTCCGAGTCCTCCACGGACAGCAGGGCGCGGGCATGTCCTGCGGAGAGCACACCCGCAGCGAGCCGCTTCTGCACGGACGGCGAGAGCTTCAGCAGCCGCAGCGTGTTGGAGACCTGTGGGCGCGAACGCCCGATCCGGTCGGCCAGCTCGTCATGCGTGCACTTGAAGTCCTTCAGCAGCTGGTCGTAAGCGGCTGCCTCTTCCAGCGGGTTGAGCTGCGCCCGGTGGAGGTTCTCCAGAAGGGCATCGAGCAGCAGCTTCTCGTCGTCCGTGGCCCGCACGATCGCGGGAATCTTCTCCAGGCCGGCCTCACGGCACGCCCGCCAGCGGCGCTCACCCATGATGAGCTCATACCGCCCCGGTCCCGTCTGACG
This sequence comes from Streptomyces sp. NPDC047049, assembly GCF_040643995.1. Classification (NCBI taxonomy): domain Bacteria; kingdom Bacillati; phylum Actinomycetota; class Actinomycetes; order Kitasatosporales; family Streptomycetaceae; genus Streptomyces; species Streptomyces sp. NPDC047049. Next base: position 478,481 of record NZ_JBEYVM010000001.1, read on the forward strand.
GACCACCACCGGCTGGAGCAGGCCCACCTCCTTGATGGAGGTGACCAGCTCGGCAAGGGCGTCCTCGTCGAAGACCTCACGCGGCTGGCGCGGGTTCGGCTTGATCGCGTCCAGTGGCACCTCGGCGAAGTGTGCACCTGCCACTTCCGACACGCCGGCCGACGATGCCTCCGACCCTGCCGATGTCTCCGTTTCACGTGAAACACCGTGCGTCGGCAGCGACGTCACCTTGGCGGCCGCCACTCCTCGTTCCGGGGCCAAGACCGGTGCGGACGACGAGGACGCCGCTCCCTGTCCCGTAGTCCCGGCATGGTCCGTGCTCTGCGGTGCCGCGGGGATCAGCGCACCGAGCCCACGGCCCAGGCCTCTACGTCGTTCGCTCACTGAGTCCCCTCCGAGATGCTGTGCTGTGCTTCATAGTTGACGCTGAGGCCCTGGCCCCCGGTGTGCGGGACCCCACGCAACGCGATCTCTCGGGCTGCTTCGAGATAGGAAAGCGAGCCACTGGATCCCGGGTCATAGGTGAGCACCGTCTGCCCATAGCTGGGTGCCTCGGAGATGCGCACCGAGCGGGGAATGCTGGTACGGAGCACCTCGTGGCCGAAGTGACTGCGCACTTCATCGGCGACCTGGGAGGCCAGCCGGGTGCGGCCGTCGTACATGGTGAGCAGGATCGTCGAGACATGGAGCTCGGGGTTGAGATGCCCCCGCACCAGATCAACGTTCCGGAGCAGCTGGCCCAGCCCCTCCAGCGCGTAATACTCGCACTGAATCGGGATCAGTACCTCGGCGCCGGCCACCAGAGCGTTGACCGTCAGCAGGCCGAGCGAGGGCGGGCAGTCGATGAAGATGTAGTCCAGGGGCTGTTCATACGCCTTGATCGCCCGGTCGAGACGGCTCTCACGGGCCACCAGCGAGACCAGCTCGATCTCCGCACCGGCCAGATCGATCGTGGCGGGCGCGCAGAACAAGCCCTCCACATCCACGACCGGCTGTACGACATCGGAGAGTGGCTTGCTCTCCACGAGTACGTCGTAGATGGAGGGCACTTCGGAGTGGTGGTCGATGCCCAGCGCCGTTGACGCATTGCCCTGGGGGTCGAGGTCGATCACCAGAACCCGGGCACCGTGCAGAGCCAAGGAGGCCGCCAGGTTCACCGTGGTCGTGGTCTTGCCGACCCCGCCCTTCTGGTTGGCAACCACCATGACCCGAGTCTGTTCAGGCCGGGGCAGCCCCTCACCCGCGCGGCCAAGTGCCTCCACCGCCAGCTGAGCTGCACGACCGATCGGGGTGTCGTCCATCGGGGGCGGCGTTTCACGTGAAACGTCGTCCCCGAACGACTCGCTACGGGGACCGGGGACCGGATCGGTCATCGGTCCCGCGATGTTGGCGTCGGACCGCAAGGATTCACTCTCCTCGACATCAGGCTCGCAATGTTCAGAGCCTGCCATGCTTTCGGTGTCGCGAACCAGTGAGGTCCGTTCTCCTGTGGACGAATCCACTTCTGTGGATACTTCGCTGACCCTTGTGGGTCTACGGTCGCGGGGCGCGGCGGCCGCACGACCACGGTCGATGATCCCTTGCAGTAGAGAACGACGTTTCACGTGAAACACGATGCCAGCGTCACGCCTGAATCAGCCGCGACACTCCGTCTTGTGTCGTTTTGGTGGCATTAAGGGCCTTTGCCGTTTTCTCTCGGCACCGAACGGCACCCGCTGGCGCCCCTGCCGGTCGGTGACGACCCGGCCCCAGGGCGTCAGCGCCGACGGCCCCTCGATGCCCGGCCCACCCGAGCCGCCTTGGCCCGCTTGGCCGCAAAGCGCACACCGCCGGGACTCTCGCCCACCTCGACCCGTACGACGGTCGACGGCGGATCCACGATGCCCTCGCCGACGTGCACCACCGAGGTCTCCACGACGCCCAGCTTGCTCAGCGCCGCCCGGGCTCCCTTGAGCTCCTCCTCCGCGGCATCGCCCTTGAGCGCCAGCATCTCGCCGTAAGGACGCAGCAGCGGAACCCCCCAGCCGGCCAGCCGGTCGAGCGGGGCGACGGCGCGCGCCGTCACCACATGCACCTGGGGCAGCTTTCCCATCACCTCTTCGGCCCGCCCGCGCACGACCGTGACATGGTCCAGCCCCAGCAGCTCGACGACTTCCTGAAGGAAGTTCGTACGCCGCAGCAACGGCTCCAGCAGCGTGATCTTCAAATCCGGGCGCACCAGAGCCAGCGGGATACCGGGCAGCCCGGCCCCCGAGCCCACATCGCAGACCGAGACGCCCTCGGGCACGACCTCGGAGAGCACCGCGCAGTTCAACAGGTGCCGCTCCCACAACCGCGGCACCTCACGCGGGCCGATGAGCCCACGCTTCACCCCGGCGTCGGCGAGCAGTTCGCCGTACCGCACGGCCTCCGCAAAGCGCTCGCCGAAAACCTCCTCCGCCGCCTTCGGCGCAGGAGGGAGCTCCGCTGCTGCCTCCGTCACGGGAACCGCCCTTCCTCTGGACTGCTTTTCCTGCCGGGAACCCGGGTTACGCCCCCCGGGATAACACAGAACGCTGACAACTTTTGGCCCCGCCTGCGAGCAGACGGGGCCAAAGAAAAACGGGAGCGCTGAGCGGTCAGGCCGGGAGAACAACCACTCGGCGCTGCGGCTCCTCGCCCTCGGACTCGCTGCGGAGCCCGGCCGCCGCCACCGCGTCGTGGACGACCTTGCGCTCGAACGGCGTCATGGGGTCGAGCTTCACCAGCTCACCGGTGCCCTTGACCTCTTCCGCGGCCTTCGCACCGATCTCCGCGAGCTCCTCGCGCTTACGCGCCCGGAAGCCGGCGATGTCCAGCATCAGACGGCTGCGGTCACCGGTTTCACGGTGCACGGCCAGCCGGGTCAGCTCCTGCAGAGCCTCCAGCACCTCACCGTCGCGGCCCACCAGCTTCTGCAGGTCACGGCTGGTCGAGTCACTGATGATCGACACAGCGGCACGGTCGGCCTCGACATCCATGTCGATGTCACCGTCGAGGTCGGCGATGTCCAGCAGACCCTCGAGGTAGTCGGCCGCGATCTCGCCTTCCTGCTCCAGGCGGGTCAGGGTGTCGGTGCCCTTGGTGGCAGGGGTCGTGTCCGTCACGAAAGGACTCCTTCTTACTTCTTGGACGGGTGCTTGGGGCGCTGCTGGCCCTTGCGCTGGCCGGACTTGGTGGTGCGGGACCCGGAGGCGCCGCCCTTCTCCTTGCCCTCCTGCGCGTCCTTCTTCTCCAGCGACTGCTTCTTCGCAGCACCCTGTCCGGCGCCCGTACCACCCGAAGCGGATCCGGCACGCGTACGGCTCTGCGCACCGCCGGCCGGTGCGGCGCCGCCGGTCTGCCGCTGGGACTTCGTCTGGCGCTTGGGCTGCTGGCGGTTCTGGCGCGCCTCCTCGGCGGCCTGCTTCGCCTCGACGACGGCCGGGTCCTCGACGATCTTGCCGGCGGCACGCAGCCGCTCCTGGCGCTCCGCGAAGGCCTTGCTGCCCGGGGTCGGGTTACGACGGATGACGAACATCTGCTGGCCCATGGTCCACACGTTGGTGGTCAGCCAGTAGACGAGAACACCGACGGGGAAGTTGATGCCGAAGACGGCGAACATGATGGGGAAGACGTACATCAGCATCTTCTGCTGCTGCATGAACGGCGTCTTCACCGTGAGGTCGACGTTCTTGGTCATCAGCTGGCGCTGCGTGTAGAACTGCGACGCCGACATCAGGACGATCATGATGATCGTGACCACGCGGACGTCGACCACGGAAGCACCGAGGCTCTGGATCTTCTCCGCGCTGTCCATGAACTTCGCCGCCAGCGGCGCACCGAAGATGTGCGCTTTCTGCGCGCTCTCCAGCAGCGGCTGGTCGATGACGCCGACCGTCTTGTTCTGCGCGATGTGGCTCAGGACCTGGTACAGCGAGATGAAGAACGGCGACTGGGCCAGAATCGGGAGACAGCTCGAGAGCGGGTTGGTACCCGTCTCCTTGTAGAGCTTCATCATCTCTTCGGACTGGCGCTGCTTGTCGTTCTTGTAGCGCTCCTGGATCGCCTTCATCTTCGGCTGGAGCGCCTGCATGTTCCGCGTCGATTTGATCTGCTTCACGAAGAGCGGGATCAGGCAGATACGGATCAGCACCACCAGCGAGACGATGGACAGACCCCACGCCGCGCCACTGTCCTTGTCAAAGATGAGGCTGTAGAACGAGTGGAACTGGACGATGATCCAGGAAACAGCGATATAGAGGGGACCGAGGATCGTGTCCACGAATCAGGCTCCTTGGGCGTTGGGCTGAGTCTCGGGCTGGGCGACAGGCTCAGGGACGGTGGGCCCGCCCAGGCGGCTCCTCAGCCGCTGATGCCAAACCGGACGCTTCCGGGGAGGGACGTGGTCGACGCCACCGAGCGACCACGGATTGCATCGCAGGATGCGCCAGGCTGTCAGCGCAGTCCCTTTCACCGCACCGTGCCGGTCGATGGCCGTGTAGCCATAGTGCGAGCACGACGGGTAGTACTTGCAGACCGGTCCCAACAAGGGGCTGATGGTCCACTGGTAGATCTTGATCAAAAGCAGCAGCGGGTACTTCACTGTGCGCTCCCTCCCGGGTCCCGTCCGGGGTTCCGGGGGCCCGCGGCGGAGCCGCCGCCGGTCACGGCCCCCGGGGGATGGCAGCCTTTCGGCACCCCTCCCAGCAGCCGCTCAAGGGCGGCATCCAGGTCGCGGGCCAGTTGGTCGTGTTCCGCATCACCCGCACAGGGCAGGGCCCGTACGACAACCAGGCTACCGGCGGGCAGCCGGTCCAGCCGGTCGCGCATCAGATGCCGAAGCCTGCGCTGGACCTTGTTGCGCACGACGGCGTTGCCCACTGCCTTGCTCACGACGAAACCCGCACGTGCCGGGGGAACACTCTCCCCCGGCCCGTGCGGGTCCGTTGCACCGCTGCGGAAATGAACGACAAGGAGCGGGCGCCCGGCCCTGCGTCCCCGGCGTACCGCGGCCGCGAAGTCCTCGCGCCGCCTCAGCCGATTCTCGGTAGGCAGCACGTCATGGACCTAGGTTCAGGCTGCTCAGGCCGACAGGCGGGCGCGACCCTTGCCACGGCGGGACGCGAGAATCGCGCGGCCGGCGCGGGTCCGCATGCGCAGACGGAAGCCGTGGGTCTTCGCGCGGCGGCGGTTGTTCGGCTGGAAGGTGCGCTTGCTCACTCGGGGGCTCCAGGAATGCTTGTTGTCTCAAGGAGAGACAGATGTGGGGCGTCGACTGGCTGTCACCGTGCGCCCACGAGTAGCTCGCAACGCCTAAGTGCACCGCTACACGATCACTCGAGCGTGATCTTTGCCCATCGGAGGCAGGCGGCAGCAGCCATCGACAACTCGACCTGGTCACGGTACGCGCGGCTACGCCATCCGGTCAAACCGGCTCCTCGGCGGCCCCGACCGGGCTCTTGTCAGGACACACTATGCACAGCCTGTGGACAACAACTTGAATCCCCAGGCCCGCCCTGACTACCGTGGCTGAACTCCGATTCCTTCCCGCCCGTCCTGAGAATCACACATTCGTGGGACTGCTGAGAGAGCGTGCCCCGTGGCTGATGTACCTGCCGATCTTGCCGCAGTGTGGCCGCGCGTGCTCGACCATCTCCTTCGCGCGGAGGCCGACGGCCTCAAGCCCAAGGACCAGGACTGGCTCAAGCGCACCCAGCCGCTGGCGCTGGTTGCCGACACCGCGCTGCTCGCCGTCCCCAATGAGTTCGCCAAGGGTGTGCTGGAAGGCCGGCTGGCGCCGCTGATCGGGGAGGCTCTGAGCCATGAGTGCGGCCGCCCGATCCGGATCGCGATCACCGTTGACGACTCCTCCGAGGAGCCCCCGGCGCCGCCCGCACCCCCGCACCAGTCGCCGCAGCACCCGTCCCCCCAGCACCCGTCGTCGCCTCAGCAGCACACCCCGCACTCTCAGCCGTCACATCAGGCACAGCAGCAACACGATGCCTACGACGGCTACGAAGCACGGCACGACAACCGCCACGAGAGCCGTCACGACAACCGGCAGGGCTACGGGCACCAGGGCGAGGACCTGCCCGGCGTGCGCCCCGCCTATCCGGACTACCAGCAGCCCCGGCACGAGCCCGGCGGCTGGCCGCAGCACTCCTCCGGTATGGCCGGCGGCCCCGGCCCGCGCGATGACTACGGCTGGCAGCAGCACCTCGGCGGCTACCCCGAGCGCGACCCCTACGCCTCCCCTTCGTCCCATGTATCGCAGCATCAGCAGCGGCAGAACGACTACCGCGGGCAGGCACCCGACCGCAGCGGGCCGCCGCAGCACTCCGACGTCCGCTCCCCTTACGACCAGCCGCGCCGCGACCTCTCCGAGCACCAGCCCGGCGGGCACAACGGCCGCTCGGGCGCTCCCGGCTCCGGCCCCGGCGCCGTGCTTCCCGCGCCCAGCGGTGCGCCCAGCCCGCTCGCCGCGCAGCCCGCACCGGCGACCGGCCCCGGTGAGCCGACCGCGCGGCTGAACCCGAAGTACCTCTTCGACACCTTCGTCATCGGTGCCTCGAACCGCTTTGCGCACGCCGCCGCGGTCGCCGTCGCCGAGGCGCCGGCCAAGGCGTACAACCCGCTGTTCATCTACGGGGAGTCCGGTCTCGGCAAGACCCATCTGCTGCATGCCATCGGGCACTACGCGCGGAGCCTGTACCCCGGCACCCGGGTGCGGTACGTGAGCTCGGAGGAGTTCACCAACGAGTTCATCAACTCCATCCGCGACGGCAAGGCGGACGCGTTCCGCAAGCGCTACCGCGACATGGACATCCTGCTGGTCGACGACATCCAGTTCCTGGCGAGCAAGGAGTCGACGCAGGAGGAGTTCTTCCACACCTTCAATACGCTGCACAACGCGAACAAGCAGATCGTGCTCTCCAGCGACCGGCCGCCCAAGCAGCTGGTCACCCTGGAGGACCGGCTGCGCAACCGCTTCGAATGGGGTCTGATCACCGACGTCCAGCCGCCCGAGCTGGAGACCCGGATCGCGATCCTCCGCAAGAAGGCGGTCCAGGAGCAGCTGAACGCACCGCCGGAGGTGCTGGAGTTCATCGCGTCCCGGATCTCGCGCAACATCCGTGAGCTGGAGGGCGCGCTCATCCGGGTCACCGCGTTCGCCTCGCTCAACCGGCAGCCGGTGGACCTGGGGCTGACCGAGATCGTGCTGAAGGACCTGATCCCCGGTGGCGAGGACGCCGCGCCGGAGATCACCGCGACCGCGATCATGGCTTCGACGGCCGACTACTTCGGGCTGACCATCGACGACCTGTGCGGCTCGTCACGCAGCCGGGTGCTGGTGACCGCCCGCCAGATCGCCATGTATCTGTGCCGCGAGCTGACGGATCTCTCCCTGCCGAAGATCGGCGCGCAGTTCGGCGGCCGGGACCATACGACCGTGATGCACGCCGACCGCAAGATCCGCGCGCTGATGGCCGAGCGGCGCTCGATCTACAACCAGGTCACCGAGCTGACCAACCGCATCAAGAACGGCTGAGGGCGGCCACGCTGCCACCGGCCACCGCAGGACGTCCCAGGGCGCTCCGGATCCGTTCCGGCAGCGCCCTTCGTCGTACGGGGCCGGCCGTGCGGCGAAGCCCGCGCCTCCCCACAGGCCGAGTGCCCTGAACGCGTCACTCGCCGCTCCCGAGGCCGTCCGAAGACGCTCCCGGCCCGGCTCCCGGACCCCTGTGGCCCTTCCTTCGATCCGCCCCGCCGTCGTCCCAAACCTGTGGAGCGCGCCTGCTGTGTTCGATTCCGCGGCCGGTCACGGCTTCTCTCCACAGATTGGGCAAGAATCTTCCGTCCACATCCTGGGGAGGGGAAAGTTATCCCTGTGGGATCCACAGGCCGGTGTTCTGACGGGGCATCGGAGGAGGTCAGCCGCGTGTGGATTTGTGGCCAACCTTCCTCCACAGGGTGTGGACAGCGGATTCGTCCACAGGGGAGGCCGCGTCTTGTCCACCGCCCGCCCACAGGCAAGCCGCTGTTGTCCCCAACGATCACCGGCTTCTCCACATCGCTGTCCACTGTTCGGCAACACAACACCCGCCCTCACCGGGCCGAGTGAAAGCGGTCACACCGAGGTGAGGGATTGGGCTGTGGGGAACGGGGGTAAAGCTGGGGATGGCGCTGGGGAGAAGTACCTGCCCCCTGTGCATCGGGTGTGCAGAACTTCCGGCGGTCCACAGAGCCACCGGCTTTTCCACGACCGCCACCCACAGGGGCAGTGGACAAAAAATCCGCGTTGACCTGCGCAAAAGCAGTTGTCCACGGTTTCCACAGCCCCTACTACTACGACCACGGATATCTACCGGGGAACTCGTTCGGAAACGGGGCCTGTGCACAAGTTGGCCGCCGGGCGTCCGGCACCGGTCGAGCCGACTTGACCCCGAGCCGCACCGACTGTCGGTGGCGTGCGTCAGACTGGTCTCCGGCAACCCAGCCGACGACGAAGGCCAGCAGGGCGAGAGCCAGCAACAGCAGGAGGCGGTTTCCGGTGAAGATCCGGGTGGAGCGCGATGTACTCGCGGAGGCAGTGGCCTGGGCGGCCAAGAGCCTCCCGGCCCGTCCGCCGGTGCCCGTCCTCGCGGGCCTGCTGCTGAAGGCGGAGGAAGGCGCGCTGAGCCTCTCCGGCTTCGACTACGAGGTCTCCGCACGGGTCTCGGTGGAAGCAGAGGTGGAAGAGGAGGGCACGGTCCTCGTCTCCGGCCGGCTGCTCGCCGACATCTGCCGTGCGCTCCCCAACCGCCCGGTGGAGATTTCCACCGACGGTGTACGGGTGACCGTCGTCTGCGGCTCCTCGCGCTTCACCCTCCACACACTGCCTGTGGAGGAGTACCCGTCCCTGCCGACGATGCCCACCGCCACCGGCACCGTCCCCGGTGAGGTCTTCGCCGCGGCCGCCGCCCAGGTCGCCATCGCCGCCGGCCGTGACGACACCCTTCCGGTGCTCACCGGCGTACGGATCGAGATCGAGGGCGACACCGTCACCCTGGCCTCCACCGACCGCTACCGCTTCGCGGTGCGCGAGTTCCTGTGGAAGCCGGAGAGCCCGGACGCCTCCGCGGTCGCGCTGGTCCCCGCCAAGACGCTGCTGGACACCGCCAAGTCCCTGAGCAGCGGCGACACCGTCACGCTCGCGCTGTCCGGCTCCGGCCAGGGCGAGGGCCTGATCGGTTTCGAGGGCGCCGGGCGGCGGACGACGACGCGTCTGCTGGAAGGCGACCTGCCGAAGTACCGCACTCTCTTCCCGACCGAGTTCAATTCGGTCGCCGTAATCGAGACCGCCCCGTTCGTCGAGGCCGTCAAGCGTGTGGCGCTGGTGGCCGAGCGGAACACCCCGGTCCGGCTGAGCTTCGAGCAGGGCGTGCTGATCCTGGAGGCCGGCTCCAGCGACGATGCACAGGCTGTGGAGCGGGTGGACGCCGACCTGGAGGGCGACGACATCTCGATCGCCTTCAACCCGGGCTTCCTCCTGGAGGGCCTGTCGGCCATCGACTCCCCGGTGGCGCAGCTGTCCTTCACGACCTCGACCAAGCCCGCGCTGCTGAGCGGCCGGCCGGCCAAGGATGCCGAGGCGGACGACGCGTACAAGTACCTGATCATGCCGGTGCGGCTCTCGGGCTGACGGCCGGAGCGCAGGGGTGAGCTGTCCGGCGGACACCGGACGGCGCCCCGGCCGCGCGCCGTGCGGCGACCGGCTGAAGGGCCCCTGATGAGCGGCTGAGCCCACAGGTGTGCACGGACCTGCGGGCGTAGGCTCGGACCCGGGTACGAACAGCAACGACTACGTGCAAAGAGGGTCTCTGATGGAGCTCGGTCTCGTCGGTCTCGGCAAGATGGGCGGCAATATGCGCGAGCGCATTCGCCGCGCCGGCCACACCGTCATCGGATACGACCGCAACCCCGACGTGGCGGATGTCAACAGCCTTCAGGGGCTGGTGGACAAGCTCAAGGGGCCGCGGGTGGTCTGGGTCATGGTGCCGGCCGGTGCCGCCACCCAGTCCACGATCGACGAGCTGGCCGAGCTGCTGTCGCCGGGCGACATCGTCGTGGACGGCGGTAACTCCCGCTGGACCGACGACGAGAAGCACGCCGAGGAGCTGAAGGCCAAGGGCATCGGCTTCGTCGACTGCGGTGTCTCCGGCGGCGTCTGGGGCCTGGAGAACGGCTATGCGCTGATGTACGGCGGCGACAAGGACGATGTCGCCAAGGTGCAGCCGATCTTCGATGCCCTCAAGCCCGAGGGCGAGTTCGGCTCGGTGCACGCCGGCAAGGTCGGCGCCGGCCACTTCGCGAAGATGGTCCACAACGGCATCGAGTACGCCATGATGCAGGCCTTCGCCGAGGGCTGGGAGCTGCTGGAGAAGGTCGACTCCGTCACGGACGTGCGCGAGATCTTCCGCTCGTGGCAGGAGGGGACGGTCATCCGCTCCTGGCTGCTCGACCTGGCCGTCAACGCCCTCGACGACGACGAGCACCTGGAGAAGCTGCGCGGCTTCGCCGCCGACTCCGGTGAGGGCCGCTGGACGGTCGAGGCCGCGATCGACAACGCCGTGCCGCTGCCCGCGATCACGGCCTCGCTCTTCGCGCGCTTCGCCTCCCGCCAGGACGACTCCCCGCAGATGAAGATGATCGCCGCGCTGCGCAATCAGTTCGGTGGCCACGCGGTCGAGAACAAGAAGTAGCAAGCAGCAAGAAGCAGTAACCACCGCAGTAACCGGTGGCAACCGCCGGGGGAGGTCGGCGTCCCGTCATGCACATCACGCATCTGTCCCTCGCCGACTTCCGCTCGTACGCCCGGGTCGAGGTTCCGCTCGACCCGGGCGTCACGGCTTTCGTGGGCCCCAACGGCCAGGGCAAGACCAATCTGGTCGAAGCGGTCGGCTATCTGGCGACGCTCGGCAGCCACCGGGTCTCCTCGGACGCCCCGCTGGTGCGGATGGGCGCCGAGCGGGCGGTCGTCCGGGCCGCGGTCGTCCAGGGCGAGCGGCAGCAGCTGGTCGAGCTGGAGCTCAACCCGGGCAAGGCCAACCGCGCCAGGATCAACAGGTCGTCCCAGGTCAGGCCGCGGGATGTGCTGGGGATCGTCCGGACGGTGCTGTTCGCGCCGGAGGACCTGGCGCTGGTCAAGGGCGATCCGGGCGAGCGGCGGCGGTTCCTGGACGAGCTGATCACCGCGCGGTCGCCGCGGATGGCCGGGGTGCGCTCGGACTACGACCGCGTCCTCAAGCAGCGCAACACCCTGTTGAAGACCGCGGCGCTGGCACGCAGGCACGGCGGGCGGCGGGGGGCACCTCCCGCGCGAGCGGATTCGAGCGTGGGGGCGGATCTGTCGACGCTGGACGTGTGGGACCAGCATCTGGCCCGCGCGGGCGCCGAGCTGCTGGCGCAGCGGCTCGATCTGATCGCCGCGCTGCAGCCGCTCGCGGACAAGGCCTATGAACAGCTGGCGCCGGGCGGCGGGCCGCTGGCGCTGGAGTACCGCGGCTCGGCGGGCGAGGCGATGGCCGCCACCGGGACCCGCGAGGAGCTGTACGGCGTGCTGCTGGCGGCGCTCGGCGAGGCCCGCAAGGGAGAGATCGAGCGCGGGGTGACGCTGGTCGGGCCGCACCGCGACGATCTGGTGCTCAAGCTGGGGCAGCTCCCGGCGAAGGGGTACGCCAGCCACGGCGAGTCCTGGTCGTACGCGCTGGCGCTGCGGCTGGCCTCGTACGACCTGCTGCGGGCCGAGGGCAATGAGCCGGTGCTGGTGCTCGACGACGTCTTCGCCGAGCTGGACGCACGGCGCCGCGAGCGGCTGGCGGAGCTGGTGGCCCCGGGCGAGCAGGTGCTGGTGACGGCCGCGGTGGACGACGACGTGCCGGGCGCGCTGGCCGGGGCGCGCTATGCGGTGTCCGGCGGCACCGCGGAGAAGGTGACCCCGTGAGCGAGGAGGAGCCCGGCCCGCCCCAGCCTTCCCCAGAGCTCTCCGGTGTGGATCTGGCCCGGCAGGCGCTGGTCGCCGCCAAGGAGCAGGCGCGGGCGCGGGGCGCGGCCGCGCAGCAGAAGAAGCAGGCCCGGCGCGGGGGGCTGCGCTCCGGCGCGCGGGCGGACGGCCGCGACCCGCTGCCGCTCGGTGCGGCGATCAACCGGCTGATCACGGAACGCGGCTGGGAGACCCCGGCCGCGGTCGGCGGGGTGATGGGGCGCTGGCCGCAGCTGGTCGGGCCCGAGGTGGCGCAGCACTGTGAGCCGCAGAAGTACGACGAGGACGCCCGGGTCCTGACCGTCCAGTGCGATTCGACGGCCTGGGCGACGCAGCTGCGGCTGCTGGCCCCGACGCTGGTGGCCCGCCTCAACGAGGACCTGGGCCACGGCACCGTAAAGGTCATCAAGGTGCTCGGTCCCGGGGGCCCCGCGCGCCGGTACGGATCGCTGCGGGCGCCGGGCAGCAAGGGCCCCGGCGACACCTACGGCTGACCCCTGTGACCGCCCTCTACGGGTGAGGCGGATGAGACTCCGCTCACGGTAGCCGCCGGTTGACAGTCCGAAGCGCTGAGTGCCCGTGTGAGCGTCCTGGGGCCCCTTCTCGAATATGGGGAGTCGGCGGACGCCAGTTCAGGGCGGCACATGACGACTCAGGTACCTGCAAACCCCCATGAGTGTCGGCGCTACCGGTAGACTGGTGCCAATTCCGCCCACTCGCGGAACATGTCGAACGACGCAGCCCCGCCCGCCTGTCTTTCCAGGGGTGATCCCCGCAGGCGCGGAAGGGCTCGTGCTGTGCCAGAAAGGGCGCTTCGTGGCCGACTCCGGCGACCTCAACGAGAACAACACGGCTTCTACTGAAGAGGGGGTTCCTGCCGGCGCCATGGGCGACTCCGCGGTGGAGAAGTCGTACGACGCCAGTGCGATCACCGTCCTCGAAGGCCTGGACGCGGTCCGTAAGCGCCCTGGCATGTACATCGGCTCGACGGGTGAGCGCGGTCTGCACCACCTCGTGCAGGAGGTCGTCGACAACTCCGTCGACGAGGCGCTGGCGGGGCACGCCGACACCATCGAGGTCACGATCCTGGCCGACGGCGGTGTCCGCGTCGTCGACAACGGCCGCGGTATCCCGGTCGGCATCGTGCCGTCGGAGAACAAGCCGGCCGTCGAGGTCGTGATGACGGTGCTGCACGCCGGCGGCAAGTTCGGCGGCGGCGGCTACGCGGTCTCCGGTGGTCTGCACGGCGTGGGTGTCTCCGTCGTGAACGCGCTGTCGCAGCGAGTGGCGGTCGAGGTCCGCACGGACGGCTACCGCTGGACGCAGGAGTACAAGCTCGGCGTCCCGACCGCGCCGCTGGCCAAGCACGAGCCGACCGACGACTCCGGCACCTCGGTGACGTTCTGGGCCGACGGCGACATCTTCGAGACGACCACGTACAGCTTCGAGACGCTGTCGCGGCGCTTCCAGGAGATGGCGTTCCTCAACAAGGGTCTGACGATCGCGCTGACCGACGAGCGCCCGGACCACGTGGACGAGGAGGGCAAGCCGCTCTCGGTGCGGTACCACTACGAGGGCGGCATCGTCGACTTCGTGACGTACCTCAACTCGCGCAAGGGCGAGCTGGTGCACCCGACGGTGATCTCGGTGGACGCCGAGGACAAGGAGCGCCAGCTGTCGGTCGAGCTGGCGATGCAGTGGAACACCCAGTACAGCGAGGGTGTCTACAGCTTCGCGAACATCATCCACACCCACGAGGGCGGCACCCACGAAGAGGGCTTCCGCGCCGCGCTGACGGGCCTGATCAACCGTTATGCGCGCGACAAGAAGCTGCTGCGCGAGAAGGACGACAACCTCACGGGTGAGGACATCCGCGAGGGTCTGACGGCGATCATCTCGGTCAAGCTCGCCGAGCCGCAGTTCGAGGGCCAGACCAAGACCAAGCTGGGCAACACCGAGGTAAAGACCTTCGTCCAGAAGGTGGTCCACGAACACCTCAACGACTGGCTGGACCGCAACCCCAACGAGGCCGCGGACATCATCCGCAAGGGCATCCAGGCCGCGACCGCGCGGGTGGCCGCCCGCAAGGCGCGCGATCTGACCCGCCGCAAGGGCCTGCTGGAGACGGCTTCGCTGCCGGGCAAGCTGAGCGACTGCCAGTCCAACGATCCCGAGAAGTGCGAGATCTTCATCGTCGAGGGTGACTCCGCCGGTGGCTCGGCCAAGTCCGGCCGTAACCCGGAGTACCAGGCGATCCTGCCGATCCGAGGCAAGATCCTCAACGTCGAGAAGGCCAGGGTCGACAAGATCCTGCAGAACAACGAGGTCCAGGCGCTGATCTCGGCGTTCGGCACGGGCGTGCACGAGGACTTCGACATCGACAAGCTCCGCTATCACAAGATCATCCTGATGGCGGACGCCGACGTCGACGGTCAGCACATCAACACCCTGCTGCTCACCTTCCTCTTCCGCTTCATGCGGCCGCTGGTCGAGGCAGGGCACGTCTACCTCTCCCGCCCGCCGCTGTACAAGATCAAGTGGGGCCGGGACGACTTCGAGTACGCCTACTCCGACGCGGAGCGGGACGCGCTGATCGAGATCGGCAAGCAGAACGGCAAGCGGATCCGCGAGGACTCGATCCAGCGGTTCAAGGGTCTCGGCGAGATGAACGCCGAGGAGCTGCGGATCACGACCATGGACACCGACCACCGGGTCCTCGGTCAGGTCTCGCTGGACGACGCGGCCCGTGCGGACGACCTGTTCTCCGTGCTGATGGGCGAGGACGTCGAGGCGCGCCGCTCGTTCATCCAGCGCAACGCCAAGGACGTCCGCTTCCTCGACATCTGAGCCCTGTCGGCCCGAACAACAGCCGCAGCTCGAAAGGACTTTGAACCACCATGGCCGACGAGAACCCCCCTGTGACCCCGGACGGCGTGACCGCCGAGGGCGCGCCCGCCGCCATCGAAGGCGTCGGAATGCGTGTCGAGCCCGTCGGGCTCGAGACGGAGATGCAGCGCTCCTACCTCGACTATGCGATGTCCGTCATCGTCTCGCGTGCGCTGCCCGATGTGCGGGACGGCCTCAAGCCGGTGCACCGCCGCGTGCTGTACGCGATGTACGACGGCGGCTACCGCCCCGAGAAGGGCTTCTACAAGTGCGCCCGCGTCGTGGGCGACGTCATGGGTACGTACCACCCGCACGGCGACTCCTCGATCTATGACGCCCTGGTGCGTCTGGCGCAGCCGTGGTCGATGCGGATGCCGCTGGTGGACTCCAACGGCAACTTCGGCTCCCCGGGCAACGACCCGGCCGCGGCCATGCGGTACACCGAGTGCAAGATGAAGTCGCTGTCCATGGAGATGCTCCGGGACATCGACGAGGAGACCGTCGACTTCCAGGACAACTACGACGGCCGTAACCAGGAGCCGACGGTCCTGCCGGCGCGCTTCCCCAACCTGCTGATCAACGGCTCGGCCGGTATCGCGGTCGGCATGGCGACGAACATCCCGCCGCACAACCTGCGCGAGGTCGCGGCCGGTGCCCAGTGGGCGCTGGAGCACCCCGAGGCCTCCAGCGAGGAGCTGCTGGACGCGCTGATCGAGCGCATCAAGGGCCCCGACTTCCCCACCGGCGCACTGGTCGTGGGCCGCAAGGGCATCGAGGAGGCCTACCGCACGGGCCGCGGCTCGATCACCATGCGTGCCGTGGTGGCGGTCGAGGAGATCCAGAACCGCCAGTGCCTGGTGGTCACCGAGCTGCCCTACCAGGTCAACCCGGACAACCTCGCGCAGAAGATCGCCGACCTGGTGAAGGACGGCAAGATCGGCGGCATCGCGGACGTCCGCGACGAGACCTCCTCGCGTACGGGCCAGCGCCTGGTCATCGTCCTCAAGCGGGACGCGGTCGCCAAGGTCGTCCTCAACAACCTCTACAAGCACACCGATCTGCAGACCAACTTCGGCGCGAACATGCTGGCGCTGGTCGACGGGGTGCCGCGCACGCTCTCGCTGGACGCGTTCATCCGCAACTGGGTCACGCACCAGATCGAGGTCATCGTCCGGCGGACGAAGTTCCGGCTGCGCAAGGCCGAGGAGCGGGCGCACATCCTGCGCGGTCTGCTCAAGGCGCTGGACGCGATCGACGAGGTCATCGCGCTGATCCGGCGCAGTGAGACGGTCGAGGTGGCGCGCGAGGGCCTGATGGGCCTGCTGACCATCGACGAGATCCAGGCGAACGCGATCCTGGAGATGCAGCTGCGCCGGCTGGCCGCCCTGGAGCGCCAGAAGATCACCGCCGAGCACGACGAGCTGCAGCGCAAGATCAACGAGTACAACGCGATCCTGGCCTCCCCGGAGCGGCAGCGCCAGATCATCAGCGAGGAACTGGCCGCGATCGTCGACAAGTTCGGCGACGACCGGCGCTCCAAGCTGGTGCCCTTCGAGGGCGACATGTCCATCGAGGACCTGATCGCCGAGGAGGACATCGTCGTCACGATCACCCGTGGCGGCTATGTGAAGCGGACGAAGACCGACGACTACCGCTCGCAGAAGCGCGGCGGCAAGGGCGTGCGGGGCACGAAGCTCAAGGAAGACGACATCGTCGACCACTTCTTTGTCTCCACCACCCACCACTGGCTGCTGTTCTTCACGAACAAGGGCCGGGTCTACCGCGCCAAGGCGTACGAACTCCCCGACGCGGGACGCGACGCCCGGGGGCAGCATGTGGCCAACCTGCTCGCCTTCCAGCCGGACGAGCAGATCGCGCAGATCCTGGCGATCCGCGACTACGAGGCCATGCCGTACCTGGTGCTCGCCACCAAGGCCGGCCTGGTGAAGAAGACGCCGCTCAAGGACTACGACTCGCCGCGTTCCGGCGGTGTCATCGCGATCAACCTGCGCGAGCAGGAGGACGGCACGGACGACGAGCTGATCGGCGCCGAGCTGGTCTCGGAGAACGACGACCTGCTGCTGATCAGCAAGAAGGCCCAGTCGATCCGGTTCACCGCGACGGACGAGGCGCTGCGCCCGATGGGCCGGGCCACCTCCGGTGTGAAGGGCATGAGCTTCCGCGAGGACGACGAACTGCTCTCGATGAACGTGGTCCGCGCGGGTACGTTCGTCTTCACCGCCACGGACGGCGGCTACGCCAAGCGCACCGCGGTCGACGAGTACCGCGTCCAGGGCCGCGGCGGCCTGGGGATCAAGGCCGCCAAGATCGTGGAGGACCGGGGTTCGCTGGTCGGAGCGCTGGTCGTCGAGGAGAGTGACGAGATCCTTGCGGTGACGCTCGGCGGTGGCGTGATCCGTACGCGGGTCAGCGGAGTCCGGGAGACCGGCCGTGACACCATGGGCGTCCAACTGATCAACCTGGGCAAGCGTGATGCCGTCGTCGGCATCGCATGGAACGCCGAGGCCGGTCGTGAAGCCGAAGAGGTCGACGGGGGCGAGACGCCCGACGAGGCCGACGCGGCGGAGGAGACCGTGCCCACGGAGGCCGAGGGCGAGCAGCCCCCGGCGGAGTAGCACGAGGAGTAGGTCGTGAGTGGAGCCACGGGCGCTGCGGCGGGTGGATCGGGAGCGGAGAAGGACTCCCCGTCCGGACCCGCAACCGTGACGGAGGACAGCGCCCGTGGCTCTGCCGTTTCTGACACCGGCCCCCGAGACGAGGGCTCACACCAGGGGGGACCCGTGACCGATACCCGTCAGCCGCAACCGCAGCCCAAGGGGCGCGCCCCCGAGGGCGGCTCCCAGCAGCCGTACCAGCCGCCTCAGGCGTACCCCACCGGCGGTGGGCAGGGCGGCGGCGGACAGGTGCGCCGCCCGCGCACGGGCGCCGGCACGGTCCCGCGCACCCGCAAGGCCCGGCTGCGGGTGGCCCGCGCCGATCCGTGGTCGGTCATGAAGGTCAGCTTCCTGCTCTCCATCGCGCTGGGCATCTGCACGGTCGTGGCGGCCGCCGTGCTGTGGATGGTCATGAACGCGATGGGCGTCTTCTCCGCGGTCGGCGGGACGATCAGCGAGGCCACCGGCTCCGGTGACGGCGCCGGCTTCGATCTGCAGTCGTTCCTGTCGCTGCCGCGGGTGGTGCTGTTCACCTCGGTCATCGCGGTGATCGACGTGGTGCTGGCGACCGCGCTGGGCACGCTCGGGGCCTTCATCTACAACCTGTCGGCGGGCTTCGTCGGCGGGGTGGAGCTCACCCTCGCCGAGGATGAGTGACCCCCGCACGGGAGGGCGTTCGGGGGGCTCCCGGAACCGATTTTGGGAACGCCTCTGAAGTGCGCTAATCTTTCGTTGCAGCGAGCGCGCGGCTATAGCTCAGACGGTTAGAGCGCTTCCCTGATAAGGAAGAGGCCCCAGGTTCAAGTCCTGGTAGCCGCACCGCACCGATCGGCCCGGCCGGGGAACTCCCCGGCCGGGCCGATTCGTTGTACGGAGGCGGAAGTTGGCTCGCGGCAGCGGCCTCGGACGAGGTGTTGCGGACCGCGGGCTAGGTAACCAATCGGTATCGGCCGGTGTGTATCATCGGCCGACATAGGTCCCCTACGTCAACGAAAGACGAGGTCGCGCGGTGAAGAAGCTTCTCCTGGTCGCACTGGCCGCCATCGGCGGGCTCCTCGTGTACCGCCAGATCCAGGCGGATCGCGCCGAGCAGGATCTGTGGACGGAGGCGACCGACTCCGTGCCCGCAGGTTCGGGTGTCTGAGACCCCCCACAGCACAGCACCACAGGTTCGTACGAGCCCCGATTGCCCCTGGGTGATCGGGGTTTCGTGCGTTCTGGGGCTGGTGGGGCGTGCGGGGCGTGCGGGGCGTTCTGCGGTGGGGGGCGGTGGCTGCCGCGAGGTGGCTGGATGTCGTTGTCGGAGCGGGACGGCACTCCCCTTGGATTCGCTAAAGCACATCATTTGCTTGCAGAAGCAAAGAATGTCGGGGTGGGGCGCCACGTGGTGGCCGAGGGCGCGGATGTTTCACGTGGAACATCCGCTGAAGCAGGAGCAGGGCGTCGCGTCGGTGCGGTCACGGCCGGACCGATGCTGCCGGGACGATTCCCCGGCCTCGGCGTACGGCACGCGGGGCGGCGGTGGAAGATGACTCACAGGACGTGTGGTGGCCGTCGCGGTCGGCGTGTGGGCGTGCTGCTGCCGGCCGGTCTCGCGGCGGCTGTGGACGGGTCTGCAGGAAGCCGCGGGCCGGCGCCGGGAATTCCGATCCGATGAGGGGTGGGGCGTGGTGACGGGGCGCACGACGAACAGGGGCATAGCCGTACTGGCGGCGCTCGCCGTGGTGGTGATCCTGCCGGGGGCGGTGGGGGTGGCCTCGGCCGAGACCGTCCCGGGTTACCGGACGGGGGACGGCGCCACGGCGACCCAGGGCAGCACCAGTACCGCGGATGCCCCGCAGCTCAAGCCCGGACTGCACACCGACTCCATCAAGCGCGGTGAGCAGAAGTACTACGCCGTCACCCTGGACGACAGGACCAGCGCCTACTTCTCGGCCGTCGCGGCGCCCCGGCCCGGGACCAAGGTCGCGGACTACGGCGACAAACTGACCGTCAATGTCCAGGACAGCGACGGCACGACCTGCGACACGGGCGCCCGTCCGTCGTTCCACGGCGGCGGGATGGCCTATCCGGTCGCCGGCTACGCCACCCGTCGTATCGGAGCTGACCGCACGGGGTGTCAGAAGGCCGGCCCGTACTACCTGGTGATCACCCGGGAGGGTTCGGCGAAGTCCGGCTCCGACGCCTGGCCGCTCGAACTGGACTACCTCGACGAGCCGCCGCTCAAGGGCACCACGCCCGCCCGGCCGGGCCAGGGCAGTTGGAGCACCGTCACGCCCGCCCCGCGCACGGACACCACCAAGCGCAGCGCCAAGGGAGGCACCGGCTTCAACGACGCGGGCTCGGTCGACTCCGGGGTGTGGAAGGACCGGATCAGGCCGGGCGAGACCCGCTTCTACCGCGTGCCGGTGGACTGGGGACAGCGGCTCAACCTGAGCGCGGAGCTGCCGAACGCGCCCGCCGGCTCCTCCGGTTTCCTCGCCCGGATGCTCGGGCTGGGGGTCTACAACCCGGCGCGTGGTGCGGTCGACGATCTCTCCTTCGTCGCGTACACCGGGAAGCCGGTGGCCGCGAAGGAGTTCACCGCGCCGGTGGCGTACGGCAACCGCTTCCAGCCGGTCGCCCCGGTCAGCGCGATGCGGTTCGCCGGCTGGTACTACCTCGAGGTCAGCCTGCACCCCGACGCCGCGCGGTTCTTCCCCAAGGGTGCGGAACTCACGCTCCGGGTGGATGTCCGCGGCGCCGCCAAGGCCGGGCCCGGCTACGCGGAGCCGACCGACACCTTCTCCGTCACGTCCGGGGACCGTGAGTCGGCGCGGAAGGGCCAGACCGCACAGCAGGCGGCGAAGAGCGGCACCCTGATGACGGTGGCCTACACCGGGATCGGCACGGGGGTGGTGCTGCTGCTGGGAATGGGCGCGTGGACGCTGGTGGCGCGGCGGTCGACGGCCGGTGCACCGGCCGCGGCGGTCGGCCCTGGTGGCGCGGCGGGTCCCGGCGGGCCGGGCGGCCCTGGTGGCACGGGCGGGCAGCCGCCCGCACTGCCGGGTCAGCCGGGTCAGCCGGGTCAGCCGGGACAGTCGTCACAGCCGTCACCACCGGGACAGCCGACACAGTCGACCCAACAGGCGCAGCAGAATGCGCAGTTCGGGCCTCCACAGGGCTGGTAGCGGCGGTTTCAGGGGCCGGCGGGCCCCGGGGCCCGCCGGCCCGCGGCGTGGCCTCAGGCGGCCACCAGGGCCCACACGCCGACCGCGATGCACAGCAGCGCCACGACCAGCACCGGGATCGCGACCTTCGGGGGCGGTCCCGGTTTCCGGTACGGGACGGGAGGCAGGGTGGCCGGCCCGGCGACGGGGGTACCGGCCGGGGGCCGGCCGGGGACCGGGTGCGGTCCCGCCGTATAGGGGCGGGTCGCGGCGTGTTCGTGGTGGACGGCGGCCGTGGGCCGGTACGCGGGCGCCGGGGGCGGCGTCAGGGGCAGCCCGCCGGAGGCCGTGCCGGGGCCGGCCGGCGCGCCCTGGCCGGCCGGGGCGCCGTGGCCGGTGGCAGGACCGCCGTGCCCGGTGGGCGCAGTGCTCTGGCCGGTGGACGTCATGCCGTGCCCGGTGGACGTCTCCCCGTGCCCCATGGGCGTCTCACCGAAGCCGGTGGGCCTCTCGCCGTGCCCCGTGGGCGGGCCGCCCGGCAGCGGAGTCGGCGTCGGTGCCGGTGCCGGAGTCTGCGGGGTGCTCGGCTCCGGCGGGGCGATATGGAAGCTTCCGGTGTCCGACATGGACACCTGCGCGGCGGCCGTGGTGCCCGCGGTGGCACCGGCCGTCGCGGGACCGTCGGCCTCCCCGGTCCGCAGCGGCCCGTTGGCCCCGAAGCCGGCCGGGAGCGGGCCGATGTGGTCGAAGACCTCGACGACCTCGTCCTCGAGCGTCGCGTCGGGCAGCAGCTCCGCCGTCGAGAGGACCGCCTTACGCGCTCCCGTGGCCGTCCTGAACCGGGATTCCGGGTCGGGGTGCACCAGGGACGCCAGCACCTGCCACAGCGGCTCCGGCACCCCCTCGGGCGCGTTCGGGATGCCGTGCCGGCCGAAGTGCCGGCCCAGGGCGTCGGCGTCCGGCTTGGTGCCGGTGATCAGATAGAGCGCGACCAGGCCGACCGCGAACAGGTCGGCGGGGAAGTCCGGTTCGGCGCCCTGCAGTTGCTCCGGGGCGAAGTATCCGGGCGTCCCGACCACGAGGTTGGCCTCGGTCAGCCGCGGCTCACCCTTGCGCATCGCGATGCCGAAGTCCGACAGCCGCAGATGCGGGCGGCCGGTGCCGGTGGCCTCCAGAAGGACGTTCGCCGGCTTGATGTCACGGTGCACCACTCCCTCCGCGTGCACCGCGGCCAGCCCGGCCAGCAGCTGGTCCAGGAGCAGGCAGACGAACCGCGGCGGCAGCGGGCCGTAATCCCCGATCAAGTGCGCCAGCGAGCCGCCGTTCACCAGGTCCATGGTGAACAGCACCTTGTCGTCGTCCGCGGCCCAGCTCGCCGGGGCCAGCACATGCGGATGGTCGATCCGCAGGGCCTGTTCGCGGACGAAGCGCAGCAGGGTGTGCGCGTCGCTTTGCTGCAACACCTTGGCGGCAACGTAGCGGCGGCGCCGGGCGTCCCAGGCGCGCCAGACCGCGCCCACCCCACCCCGTCCGATCGGGTCGATCAGCTCGTACCGACCGGCGAAGACCTCACCCATCGCGCCCCGTCCGCTTCTGAACTCGCAACGTCCCCAGTGGCTGGCGCCCTAGCTCTGGTGCGCCTCGTAGTGGGCGACCGCGTCCGCGGTACGACCGGCACCGTAGACCCGGAGGAACTCTGCCAGTTCGGGGTGAGCGGGGGCGAGGGTGTTCGCAGCATCGATGATGTCCCCGGCGTCGGAGACCGACCGCAGCAGGGACTGGATCTCCCGCACCACGCGCCGGACCGTGGTCGCCCCCGTCGACGACGTCTGCTGGGCGGTGTTGTTGAGCACCGAACCCCCCGCCGTCTTCTTGATTTCTTCCATGCGGTCGGTGGCCTCGGCGGCGCTGACGCTGCCGTCGGCGACCTGGCCGGCCAGATCCTGCAGCGCCTGCACCCGCTGCACCACGGCCGGGTTGCCTATCTTCGCGCGCTGCCCGCTCATCAGCTGCGAGAGCATCGGTGCCGACAGGCCGAGCACCGCGGCGAGCCGGGCCTGGTTGAGGCCGAGATCGTCGATGAGACGACGGAACAGCGCTCCCAGCGGCTCCCCGTACCAACTGCGCTGGAGTTCCCGGGCCCGCGCGGTGGCTTCCTGCTGTGCTGTGTCCATACCGTCTCCCCTGTCTCCCCGGTCGCTTCGCTGCCGCGAATCTCGCGAAGCATCCTACGGAGAGCGACGGTGTGCGGCGATACCCGGTCGGGAAAGCGGTCGGACACCAGGTACCCTGGTGCGCGAAGGGGCCTTAGCTCAGTTGGTAGAGCGCTGTCTTTGCATGGCAGATGTCAGGGGTTCGACTCCCCTAGGCTCCACTCTTTGCACCCCCTCCGACCTGCGGAAACGCGGTCGGAGGGGGTGTTTTTGTCCCGGCTGACGTGCTGGCGTGTCAATGCGGCGGTGCTGACGAACGCCTGCGGCTGCTCGTGGGCACAGGGCTTCGGGGGGCCGGGCATCAAGGTGAAGGAGGCGGCCGCTGACCGCGCCGCGGGAGGCTGACCGTCTTTCAACCCCGCTGACGGCACCGCTATCGGACTGCTTCAGATGACTGTTCCGCCTGGTCCGGCCCTGCCTCGTTGCTCGACTCCGCCGGGTGCTCCCGTCAGGGCACGAGGGCGGTGAGGCCGATGTCGAGGGGGAACGGGGCGGAGGCCCTGAGGCGGTTTCGGTGGATGCCGGTGGGTACATAGGTGCTGGTCATGATGTCGAGTTCGTAGGTGTGGACGGCGGGGGCGCCGGCCTCGTCCTCGATGCGCCAGAAGTTTGTGATCTTGGCCTGGGCGTACTTGAAGGGCTTGAGGGACCGGTCGCGGTCGGCTGATTCCTCCGAGACGACCTCGATGACGAGAGCAACGTCGTCGGGTGCGTACCAGGTGCGGTCGGGATCGTATGCGGCGGTGGTAACCAGGATGTCGGGCTCGGGACGGCTCTTGTTGTCGAGACGGACGGTCATCTCCCGCTCGACCTCGAACCCCGCAGGAGCAGCCTGGCGCAGAGCGAACGTCATGTTCTCCACGAGGCGGGAGTGCCAGGACCGCTGCGGCGACATCATGAAGATCAAGGCTCCGTCGATCAGTTCGGTGTGCCGCGGTGCTTGGGGGAGGTGGTCGAGGTCGTCGGCTTCCCAGCCGCTGGGCCTGGGCGGGATCATCCAGTCGGGGAGTTCGGCGGGCACGGCTTCCTCCAAGCGCTGCGTAGGGAGCGATCAGGGGCCTTGATCCCGGATCACGGACACGGGCCACGTACCTGGCGTCAGCGTAGTTGCTGCCGCTCCTCGGCGAGTGGCATGTAGCGCATCGTCAGGGGCGAGAGGCCCTGGCGGCTCAGCGTGTCAAGACGGCTCCGGCGTCGGTCGGTGAGGGGCGTGAGCACTGCTCCTCGCCTCTCGCTTACCCCCTCTCACCTGCGTGGACGCGGTCGATGCCCAGTTGCCGGGTCGGTCGTCCTGGTTGCCGGGGACGTGCGCCTCGCAGCGCCCCGCACCCCAAGTTGAGTACGCCGACCGAAGGGATCACCGGTGGTCGGCCCGGGGTTCCGCCTGTTTCACGTCCGGCCCCGCGGCTATTAACAAAAACTTGCGCACTGCACTGCGCTTGCTGCCTCGATGCGTATTCCACTACGGTCATCACGACGCCGCAAACAGGGGGAAAGGCGAAACCCCTGGCAGTTACCTGCTGCCAGGGGTTCGGAAAGCCGTGCCCCGGGTGGCGTGCTCAGCAGAGGCGGGCCCGGGGCTTTCCTCGTCACGGTACCACCGCCAACACTTCGTGTAACGGCTTGCGCAGGCAGGGCCGTGTTCAGAGGGGGGAAGTCCATGATCGAGAGGCTGCCGGAATGGCTGGTCCGTACCCTTTCCCTGCCGCGGATGAGCAGGTACGTCGTGGCAGCACAGGGCAAGTCGCTGAACGCTGTCCGTCTGTACTGGTGGAACGTTGAGGTCTGCAGCGCTCTGTACGGTCCGCTGCACTGTCTGGAGCTGGCCCTGCGCAACGCTCTTCACGATCAGCTGATGCGGAAGTACGCCCGACCGGATTGGTGGGCAGCGGCTCCCCTGGACTCGCAGGCCAAGCGCCTCGTCACGGAAGCCGGACGGAAGTGCAAGCGCAGAAAGGCGGCCCCCACGCCCGACAGCATCGTGGCGGAGCTGTCGTTCGGCTTCTGGGTCTCCCTGCTGAGCCGTGGCTACGACCGAGGCCTGTGGGTGCCCCTCCTGCACCAGGCGTTCCCCTGCCTGGACCAGCCGCGAAAGGGGCTCTACGACGGTTTGTCCTCGCTGGTTCTCCTGCGAAACCGGATCATGCACCACGAACCCGTACATCATCGCGATCTTGCTGCGGACCACGCCAAGATCTACCGCATGATCGGCTACATCAGCCCGGAGCTGGCGATCGAGGCCAAGACGATGGACCGCTTCCCCGAGGTCCTTGCCGGCCGCCGCGCCACGCTCGACGGCACCCGGCCGGCGCGCTTCTGATCTGGAGGATGATCTTGTGACGGACCTCGGGCGACTGATGGTGACCCGTGCCGACATCGCGCGCCTCGCGGGTGTCAAACGTCCCGCTGTGACCAACTGGGAACGGCGGCACCCTGATTTTCCTGAACCGGTGCCGGCGTCCGGGGACTCGGGCACCGACGTCTTCCGGGCGGATGACGTCGCTGTCTGGCTCGACCGGCGGACCGTACCCGCGAATGTACGGCGGGACGGAGAGCTGGCGGGCACGACCTTCGGCGACCGGTTCCGGGCGGGGCTGGACGGTGGCGAGTTCAGCGCACAGGAGTTCGTTCACAGATTGCTGGCGGAAGCGGACAGATTCCGTGGGCAGTTGGCACCGGCCGAGCTCATGCTGTTGCTGCTGGCACTGGTCCGTGTATGGGGAACCAGCCCTGCGGACCGTGCTTCGGCAACATCTCTGCGGACCGCTGTGCGTGCCGTGCTCGACCGCGACCTCGCAGGCCACGAGCAGGTGGCGGCCCTGGCCGAGGTCTTCGGACGACAGGGGCCGGGGACACGGGCCGAGTGCGCGGCCGTATTCGACTTGCTGGTGGACCGCTACCGGAGCGAGTTCGGGCGGCGCGCAGGGGGAGAGTTCTTCACGCCGAAGTCCGTGGCGCGCACCATGGCACGCATGCTGGCTGTCGCCGCTCCCCGGCCACGCCGTCTGCACGATCCTTTCTGCCGTGCCGGGGAAGCGCTGACGGCGGTTCTGGCCGAGCTGTCCGCATCCGAGGCCCGGCCCCGAGTAACGGGTACGACGCCCAGCAGCGACGCTCTGCATCTCGCCTCGATGAATCTCGCCCTCCATGGCGCGGAAGACGCAGTCTTTCGGCTGGGGATGGAGATTGAGGGGCCGGGCGGGGAATCCCCGGGGCCGAGTGGCGTCGATTGGATCGTGACCAACCCGCCCTTCGCACAGCGACTGTCCACCCCTGAGGGACAGCGGACCTGGCGTTATGGCTCCCCGGGCTCGCGCGGTGACTTCGCCTGGCTGCAGCATGTGGTGGACCGGCTGGCTCCGGGCGGGCGGGCCGCGGTGGTGATGCCGGAGGGTGCCGGGTTCCGAGGCGGCCAGGAACGGCGGATCCGTGAGGCGATGATTGAGGACGGAGCCGTGGAATGCGTAGTGGCGCTGCCCGCTCAGTTGTTCTCCACCACGGGGATCCCCGTCAACATCTGGATCTTGACACGGCCGGAGCTCCGGCGCGGGGAAGTCTTCTTCATCGACGGCTCGGCGCTGGGCAGTATGGCCGGGCAGGCCTTGCGTGCTCTGTCAGAAAGTGACACAGCCGCGATCGCCGACGTGTACGCCGCATGGCATCGCGGAGCGGAGCGAACCGAACCGGTTCCGCCCGGTGCCGTTGCGGTCCCCAGCCGTGCCCTCGGGCTCGATGAGCTTCGGGACCGGGACTACGCCCTCACCCCCCGCTCCCTGACGGTTCCGGAACACACGCTTGCGGACCCACACGTCCCCGAGCGCGTCCTTGCTCTGCGCATGGAGCGGCTGGAGTCCGCGGCAGCGCGGCTGCAGGGGCTGAGCGACGAACTGGAACGGTTCCGGGCCCCATGGCGGGAAGCATGGTCCCGGACCGAGCCAGGGGAGAACCTCCCGCCCGCCCGGCATCAGATGCGTCTCGGCGAGCTGGCGGACATCACGGTCGGCCCGGGTGGATCACGGCGGGACAGAGCGGACGACACCGTGCGTGGAGTTCCCATGGTTCGTCCTGCGGCCGTGCGCGGGCACCGGATCGTGCACGACGGCGTCACGTGGGTTCCGCAGGACGAGGCGGAAACGCTGACGCGTTATCGACTCCGGGCCGGAGACCTGGTGATGACACGAACCGGCACTCTGGGGCGCTGTGCTCTGGTGACGGAAGCTGAGGAAGGCTGGCTCTTCGGCACCCACCTCGTACGGATCCGCCCCTGTGACCCCTCGTACGCCGACTACCTCCTCGGCTTCCTGGAACGCCCCGAGGCACAGAACTGGATCATTCGGCGGGCCAGGGGCACCGCTGTGGTGTCGGTCTCCTCGAAGGATCTGTACGACCTGCCCGTCCTGCTGCCCTCGCCGGCCGAGCAGCGGGAGATCGGACGGCTGCTGAACACCCTGGACGAGCAGCGTCACACACACACCGAACTCATCGCGGCGCTCGACGTCTACCGTGCGGAACTGGCGGATCTGCTCATGTGCGGCCGGGTTGCGCTTCCTGCGGCTCGGCAAGAGGTGTCCACTTCGGACGTGGATCCGTAACCCCGCCCTCAGTCGAGCACCGGGAAGCGGCGCGGGGCCAGGAGGAGTGCGAGGACGGCGAGGGCCGCGGCCGCCGCGGCGCCGACGTAGACCCAGTCGACCGCGGTGGCGAGGGCGTCGCGCAGGGGTCCCGTGGCGGCGCCGGAGGTGGCGGAGGAGACCGCATCGAGGGGGCTGCCCCCGGTGGACGGGAGGGCGGAAGGGGTCTGCTGCAGACGGGAGTTGAGGATCGCGTTGGCCAGGGCGCCGAAGACGGCGGCGCCGATGCTGGAGCCGAGCTGGCGGCAGAAGAGGAGCGAGGCCGTCGCCGTGCCGCGTTCGGAGACGGGCACCGTCGACTGGACCCCGACGAGCAGGGGCAGCTGGGTGATGCCGAGGCAGGCACCGAGGGCCAGCGAGATGAGGGCGGGGTACCAGCGGCTGTGGGTGCCGGAGAGGACCGGGAAGGCCAGCAGGACGGGGCAGGCGACCGCCATGCCGGTCATCGCCGACTGGCGGAACCCGATGCGCCGGTAGACGTGCTGGCTGAAGGCCGCCGAGACCGGCCAGGCCACCGACATGACGGCCAGCACGAAGCCCGCCCGCAGGGGATCGAGCCCGAGCACGGACTGGGCGTACGTGGGGAGGAAGACGGTCGGGGCGATGGTCATCACGCCGAGCGCCCCCATGGCCAGATTGGCGGCGGCGATGGTGCGGCGGCGCCACACCCAGCCCGGGAGGACCGGGTCGGCCGCGCGCCGCTCCACCACGACCGTCACGGCCAGCAGGGCGGCGCCGGTGCCGAAGAGGGCGAGGGACGGCGCGGAGAGCCAGGGCCAGGCGTGTCCGCCCTGGACGATGGCGGTCAGCAGGGCGCAGCCGGTGAGGAAGAGGGCCAGTGCGCCGGCCCAGTCGGCACGCAGGCGCCCGGCGGCGCGCTTGCGGGGCGGCTCGCTCAGGCGGCGGGCCAGCAGGACGAGCGAGACCAGACCGACCGGGACGTTGAGCAGGAAGATGAGGCGCCAGTCGGACCAGGCTGTGATCAGGCCGCCGACGGCGGGGCCGAGAACGGCGGAGCCGGCCCACACCGAGGAGATGGCGGCCTGGATGCGCGGGCGTTTCTCCAGGGGGTACAGGTCGGCGGCGAGGGTCTGGACGGTGCTCTGGATCGCGCCTCCGCCGAAACCCTGGACGATGCGGAAGACGATCAGCGCGGCCATGTTCCAGGAGGCCGCGCACAGCGCGGAGCCCGCCAGGAAAAGGGTGATGCCGAACAGCAGGACCGGCTTGCGCCCCAGGGTGTCGCTGAGCTTGCCGTAAACCGGCAGGGACACCGTGCCGGCGAGCAGATAGCCGGAGAAGAGCCAGGAGAAGTACGAGAACCCGCCGAGGTCGGCGACGATCCGCGGAACGGCCGTGGCCACCACCGCGCTGTCCAGCGCCGCCAGCGCCATCGCCATCATCAGGGCGAGGACGAGGGCACGGCGGCCGGGCGGCGCGGCCGGGCGCTGTGCCGTCCGCTGCGGGTCGGCGGTGCCGGGCCCTCCGGGGCGGCTCACGCCGCGCTCCCCGGGTGCTCCGGGCCGCCGGGGTGGTAGCTGCCGGTCATCAGGGGGACGCCGAGCAGGGGCTCCAGCCGGCTCAGCAGGTCCTCGGAGGTCCGCTCGACGGCCGTCGGGTCGGTGTCCTGGACGATGAACCGGGCCAGCGCCTGGCCCCGGGCCACGTCGCTGCCGGGGCCGGTGCGGTACTCGCCGAAGCCGATCACCTCCTTGACGCGGGGGTGCCCGTCCAGGAGCGCCAGGGTCGCGTCGGGGCCGAGCCGGCCGGCCTCGCGGGGGAGGACGACGCGGACCGCGGTGCAGCCGGCCCTGAAGGGTGGCGCGGCGACGTCGTCGGCCCCGGCGAGGATGTCCAGCAGCGCGGCGTAGACCTCCTGCCCGGTGGCGTGGCGGTAGGCGGCGGGCAGGCCGCCGCCCATGACCCGGGGGTTGAACTCGACCAGGACGGGCCCCCGTGGGGTGACCATGATCTCCAGGTGGAAGACGCCGATGTCGGCACCGATCGCCCGGCAGACCCGGCGGGCGTACTCCCAGCACGCGGTGGCCTGCTGCGCCTCCAGGCCGGCCGGGATGAAGGACCCCAGGGCGGTGACCCCGTCGCCCGCCCAGCGGTAGCGGCCGCTGATGCACAGCGGGAAGAACCGGCCGTCGCGGGCGCCGATCTCCACCGACACCAGCTCCCCCACCAGGAACTCCTCGATGAGGACGCCGCGCCGGAACTGGCCGCGCCAGTCCTCGGGAACCGCGTCGAGGCCGCGCTGCAGCCGCTGCCAGGCCGACTTCGCCTGGGCCACGTCATGGACGACACAGGCGAGCAGCCCGGCCGCCCCGGACGGTGGCTTGAACACCACGGGGTAGCCGATCCGCTCCGCCGCCGCCAGGGCCGCCTCCTCGTCGGTGGCGGTCGCGAAGTGGGCCGAGGCCAGGCCCGCGGCCCGCAGCGCCGCCCGGGTGCGGTCCTTGCGCCGGGCGGTGAGCACCGCCTCCGGTGCGGTGCCCCGCAGCCCCAGGGCGCGGCAGGCCGCCGCCACCGCCTCGGCGGACATCTCGTGCTGCGTGGTGACGAAGTCGATGGGGTGTGCGGCGTGGCACTCGGCCAGCGCCGCGGTCACCACGTCGTGGTCGGTGGTGACCAGCCCGTCGACCAAGTGGTCCACCGACGAGACCAGGGCCAGGTTGGCGTCGGTGAGCGGGTACTGGGTGTGTGCGGACTGCAGATAGGTGACCCGGTGTCCCGCGTTCTTGGCCAGCCTGATGGCCTGCAGGGCAGGGGGGTTGGAGTCGACGAAGGCCAGGTGCATGCCATTCCCGGTGGGGCTGAGGGGGCGGAGGGCGCGGGCGGTCAGCGGTAGTGGGTGACGCCGTCCTTGACGCGGTAGGCGTCGCGCTCGAAGAGCTGGAACGCGACCGCGTCGCGGTCGCCGAAGAGGGCGCCGGCCCGGGACATGTTGAGCCGCAGGAATCCCCGGGCGTAGCTCTCCGGGTCCTCGTCGGTGAGCGCTTCCAGGTAGGCCCGGTGCTGGAGCACCGCCTCGACGGCACGGTCCTCGGCGCCCGCGACGTCCACGGCGTGCGTGGGGTACGGGGAGCCGGCGACGCCCATCCACCGCACGCCTTCCCAGGGGTCGAGGCCGTCCTCGGTGAAGACATAGCGGTTGCCGGCGTCGACGACGGCGTCCAGTGCGGCCCGGCCGACGACCCGGTGGTCCGAGGTGTTCCAGGAGACGCCGCGCCAGTGCTCGTGGTGGTTGACCGTGAGCACCATGTCCGGCCGGTGGCGGCGGATGGCGGTGGCGAACTCCCGGCGCAGCGCCAGGGAGTCGGTGATCAGCCCGTCCGGGTGGTCCAGGAAGTCCACCGAGGTCACCCCGGCGACCGCCGAGCTCGCGCGCTGTTCCCGTTCCCGCAGCGGCCTGGCCGTCTCCGGGTCGCAGCCGTCGATGCCCGCCTCGCCGCGGCTGGCCAGGACGTAGGCGATCTCCTTGCCGCTGTCGGTCCAGGTGATCACCGCCGGTCCCATGGCGTACTCGATGTCGTCGGGGTGTGCCACCAGCGCCAGTCCGCGCGACCAGTCGGTGGGCATCTCCTTGAGCCGTGCCGTCATCGTTGCTCCCTGCTCTCGGCGTGGGTGCCGCTCCCGGCGGCGGTGGGGTGGCCGGCCAGTACGGCGTCGATCCGCCGCAGGCCCTCGGCCAGGACGTCCGGCTCCCGGGCGAAGGTGAGGCGGAGGCCGTGCTCGGTGCCGAACACCTCGGCCGGCATCAGCAGCACCCGCTCCCGGCGCAGGACCTCGCGGCAGAACTCCAGCGAGGACGGCAGACCAGGGGTGTGCAGCCAGGCGTACGGGGTGCCCTCCGGCTGCCACATCCGCAGCGTGCCGCGGTGCCGGGCGGCCCAGCGCTCCAGCGTCCGCAGGCCGTCGGTGATCAGCTGCCGGTAGCGCCGCACGTGCTCCTCGCGGCGTTCCAGGATCCCGGTGGCCAGCTCTTCCAGGACCACCGAGTTGGTGACGGTGGTGAAGTGCTTGTACTGCATGGCCGCGTCCACGACCTCGGGCGGGCCGCACATCCAGCCGACGCGCAGGCCCGGGACCCCGTAGACCTTGGAGACGCTGGAGACGGAGACGGCGTTCTCGTACGCCCCGACCCAGGAGTCGGTGCCGAGGTCGGCGACGTACTCCTCGTCGAGGATCAGATGACCGCCGTGCCCGCGCAGCGCCTCGGCCAGTTCCTTGATGCCGTCGGCGGTGACCTTCCGGCCGGTCGGATTGCACGGCGAGTTGAGCACCACGGCCCTCGTGCGGGGGCCGATCCTGCGCAGCGCCGCGGCGATGTCCGGGCGGCCGTCGGCGGTGGTGCCGACGGCGTCCACCCGGCACCCGGCCCGGGACAGCACCGGCTCCGCCTGCTGCCAGCCGGGGGTGAAGATCACGGCGTGGTCGCCCGCGGACAGCAGGGTGCGGTAGAGGAGGTAGAGGGCTTCCTGCCCGCCGTGGGTGATGCCTATGTGGGACGGATCGCGGCCGTAGAGGCCGGCCACGAGGTGGCGCAGCGGGGCGGTGCCCCGGTTGTTGCCGTAGTCCAGGAGGCAGTCGGCGGGCAGGGGGTGGTCGGACAGGCGGCTGCCGCCCACATAGCTGTCGCCGAGGTCGATGTCGTAGTGGCCGTGGGCCTCGTCGAAGTACCACTGGCGCATGGTGATCTCGGTCATGAGGCCAGCCGCCCGCGGAATGCCGGGGCCCACCGGCCGGCCACGACGGGCCGGACCGGGCCGGTCAGGGTGACCTCGCCGGCCTCGGAGATGCCGACGGCGAGGTGCCCGCCGGGCATTTCGACGGTGACCTCGGGGCCGGTCAGCCCGAGGGCGTGGGCGGCGACGGCCGCCGCACAGGCGCTGCTGCCCGAGGCGAGCGTGTAGCCGGCGCCCCGTTCATAGGCCTCGATGCGGATGCGGTCGGCGGCGCGCACCTCCATGAGCTGGACGTTGATGCGTCCGGGGAAGCGTGCGTGGCCGGCGAGCTCGGGGCCCAGGCGCCGGGCCAGCTCCTCGGTGACCTCGGTGCCGTCCAGCGGGAGGACGCAGTGCGGGTTGCCCAGGAAGACACAGGTGGCCGTCCATTCGCGCGCCGCCGCGGGCAGGGTTTCGCGCAGCATCTCCCGGCGCGGACCGGTGGCACCGATCAGCTCGCTGTCCAGGGACGCCTGCCCCATGGAGACGCGGACGGGTGCCCCGTCCCCGGGGTGGCCGCCGACCGGGGAGGCGGCGTTCGGTGCGTCCGGGCCGGGGGCCGGGTCCACCAGCTGCACGGTGACCGGTCCGGCCAGGGTGCGGACGGTGAACTCCGGCTCCCCGGTCCAGCCGTGGTCGCGGAGGTAACGGCCGAAGATGCGCAGCCCGTTGCCGCTCTTCTCGCACTCGGTGCCGTCGGAGTTGAAGGTGCGCAGCCCGAATCCGTGTTCTTCGGGGAGCGGGCCGTAGAGCACTCCGTCGGCGCCGGGACCGTAGTGGCGGTCGCAGATCAGCCGGATGTTCTCCGGTGTCGGCGCCACCTGGCCGGCGGCCGGAGGGATCACCAGGTAGTCGTTGCCCAGGGCCTCGTACTTCACGAAGTCATGGCCGTCGGCCATGCCGTGGCGAGGGGGCGGCAAGGGGTGCGGCACGTCCTCCCCCTCAGGCCTGCGCGCCGACGGCGACGGGGGACCGGCCCCGCATGCGCCGCAGCAGTTCGTCGAGGTAGTCCTGTGAGGTGTTGAGCCTGATCATGGCGCCGAGGGCGATGTCCCGGCCGATCAGGGGGTCGCCGTCCACCAGCGGTGCCACGACGTTCTTGAACCAGCCGGAGGCGTGGCCGGCGTCGATGCCGATGTGCAGGTCGTGGTAGGTGATGCCGACTTCGTGCAGGCCGAGTCTGCGCCAGGTGTCGACCACGCAGCGGAAGCGGCGGGGCGCCAGGTACTCCGTCACGCCGAAGTAGCCCACGGCCTTGTAGTAGTGCCGGCGGGCGAGACCGAGGCAGGCGGAGAGGTTTCCGCAGATTCCGGCCTCCAGCATGAAGCTGTCCCGGATGAAGGCCGGGTCGGCGCCGATGGACTCCAGGGCCTGGGAGAAGAGGCTGGTGTGGACCAGCTCGGCGTCGCCGTTGCCCATCTCGTCCCAGTAGTTGGCGGCTATCTCCATCTTCTCGCCACCGGTGCGGCCCATCTGCATCGAGGCGAGGATGTCGTCGAAGCGCGGGTCGAGGCTGGTCTCCTGGGCGAGCAGCAGCCGCAGGTCCTCCCGGGTGCCCCGCTGCTCGATGTGCTCGTGGTAGAGCGGGTGCCGGCCGGCCGGGTGGTCGTTGACGAGGTTCTTCAGCCAGCGGACGTACTCCGTGCCGGACCGGGGGTAGCCGGTGACGGTCTCCTCGTCGATACGGGCGGTTTCCTCGCCCAGCATGGCCGCTTCCAGGATCGCGGCCACATCGCGCAGCAGGGGCGCGCGTTCGTGGTCGACCTCGCCGATGACCACGCCGGAGAAGTCCCGGTCGTAGATGAGGGCGAGCAGTTCGTGCATTTCGGCGAGCGCGGTGCGGTCCTTGCCGGCGTAGGCGCGCTCGGTGAGCTCCTTGCAGGCGGCGGCCAGTGCGCCGCGGAAGGCGTAGTTCTCGGTCAGCAGGGTCAGTTCGCCGGCGGTACAGGACTCCAGGGCGCGCACCGCGGAGAGCGGACCCTCGGCGAGCCGGGTTTTCCAGTCTTCAGACATGCGGAATCAGCACAATCTTCTCGGTGTGGGCGGTGGGGAAGTGGCGGCCGGGCTCAGCCGGCGTCCTCGGACAGGGCGGAGGAGTCGTGCTCGTCGCCGTACCACTTGTGCTGCCAGCGCGAGAAGGCGACGATCACGATGTCCCGGTGTCCGGGCCCGTCGCCGTCCGCCACGACGTCGGTCACGTCGTGGGCGATGGCCTTGTCGTCGAGGAGTACGGCCTGGCCCGCCTGGAGCGTCCCGGTCCAGAAGGGCTCGTCGGCGCCGGGCTTCCACAGCCGGGTCTCGCCACCGCCCACGTTCTTCCGGCGCAGTACGGCGATCATCACGAATTCGTGGCCGTCGTGGTGCACGCCCTCGGGCGTCAGCGGCCCGGGGCGCCCGGCCTCGGCCCGGGTGCGGTTCTGGTGCACATTGATCTGCCAGTCCTCGCCGCGGTCGAGGCCGATGCCGTCGATTCCCCGGGAGATCAGTCCGGTGAAGTCGGCCTCGATGGGTTCGTAGGTCCGGCGAATGCCGCCGGCGGCCTTGTTGAACTTCTTGTACGCCGTGTAGTCCCGGTGCGGCAGCAGCGCGAAGTTCCAGGCGTCGCCCTCGCCGGGGGACAGCCGGTACTGCGAGAAGCGTTTGAAGCGCGTGCCGTTGCCCATGTAGTCGTCGACCGGAAGGTCGTCGTAGCTGTCCAGGAGTTCCGTGGGGACGGCGGGCAGATCGAAGACGGTGAATCCCTGGGTGCCGATCGGCATGGAGTGCTCCTTTGTGAGGAGGAGGGAGTCCTTGTGGGTGGTCCGTACTCGGTGTGCGTGGGCTGTGCTCGGTGTGGGTGGACGAGCACTGCCCGGCTGGATGCGTCCGGACAGCGCTTCTCTGCGGGGGCGGACGGTTGGTGACGGGTGGTCAGGACGGCCCGGGGGCGGTCAGTCGGCGGCGTGGGCGCGCGCCGGCCGCAGGGCACGGGACCACGCCTGGAGTTCGGGGTCGGCCAGGGAGCCCAGCAGCCAGTCGTGGTCCAGCTCCTGGCCGGCCAGCGAGGGCACGGTGACCAGGTGGAGCCCCGCGGCGCGGGCCGCGCGGATGCCCGTGTTGGAGTCCTCGAAGGCGACGCAGGAGCCGGGGTCGGCGCCGAGCGCCCGGCAGGCGGTGAGGTACAGGTCGGGCGCGGGTTTGGGAGCCGCCACCTCGTCGGCCGCGAACGACAGTGGCAGCAGATCGGCCAGGCCGGAGCTCCCCAGCGCGGTGTCCAGCAGCGACCGGGGGCTGTTGCTCGCGACGGCGACGGGCAGCCGTTCGGCACAGGCCCGGACCAGGTCAGCGGCTCCGGGCAGCGCGGCCACTCCGTCGGCCAGCTCCCGGCGCACGCCCTCCAGCAGCTCGGCGGAGAGCAGCGCACCTTCGCCGGGACGCCCGAAGTAATCGGCCATCACCTCGCCGACGCCCTCCACCGTCTTGCCGATGACAAGCTGCTTTTCGGCCAGGCCGAATTCGCGCCCGTGCGCGCGAAAGAGCGCGCTTTCCGCCCGCGACCAGCAGGTTTCGGTGTCCAAAAGAAGGCCGTCGCAGTCGAATACGATGGCTTCGAGATCGGTGGGCAGCGGAAAAACGGCCGAACGAGCCTGGGTGCTGGCCAAAATTCCTCCATGTGGTGCCGGCCTGGGGTGGCGCTATACCAGTTTTCGAGCATGGGACAGCCGGTGATGGCCGAAATCAAGCCACCACTCGCAGCATGGGGAAAGTGGAATCAGTGATTCCCATGGAAAAGCGGAATCACGGCCTCCCAGTGGATCCCCCCGTGCAGCGGTCCCCGGCATCGGGACGCGCGAACGGAGGCCGTGCGCGCGGCCGTTGGGGACACTCACCGCCCTGTCTGCGGGCATGAAGCCGCAATGAACTCCGGGCAGTTGATGTCGCTAACTCAAGCCAGAGTATCCGGTTTTGGGAAAGAAATGCTGTGTGGCGTGCGTCACAATCCCTGGCGATTGACATATCTCAGCAAGATCCGCTGTTCTGATTAGGCAAACGCCGGAAGTCGGGAATCCAGCCGGTTTTCAAAACTGATGTTGTCCGGGGGGACTTGAGTCCGTAAGGGCAAAAGGCGTGGTGCTTTCGGGCACCGCGTTGGTCCGCAAGGGCAATTCGGGATCACTGGATCCCGGGGGGATATCCGCAAGATCCAGTAGGGGGGTGAATCACCATGCGTAAGTACACCAAGCCGGAGGCCAAGAAGGTCAACCAGGGCACCGTTCTGGGCTCCGTGGTCTGAACCACGGCGGTCTGAACCGCAAAGGCGCCGCACCTCAAGGTTGTGCCTTGAGGTGCGGCCCCTTCCCCGGTGACGACCGTCCTTCTCCTTCACTTCCGTGGGAGTTGCGCCGCTTCGCGCGGCGTTTCCGCCTTGTGGCGGAGGAATCAGCACATGAATCGAGCGAGGTAACGATGTGTGGTCTGAGCGGAATCGCTCGCGTGGACGGAAGAGCGCTGACCGGCGCCGCGGACTCCCAGCTCCAGCGAATGGTTCAGGCCATAGCCCACCGGGGACCCGACGGTGAGGCCTACTACCGTTCGGGCCCGCTCGGATTCGGCTTCGTACGGTTGTCGCTGGTGGATGTGGCCGGCGGTGACCAGCCGCTGCGGACCGAGGACGACGACCTGGTCCTGATCGCCAATGGCGAGATCTACAACCACGAGGAGCTGGCCGCCACGCTCCCGAGCGGCACGCGGCTGCGGACCCGCTCGGACTGCGAGGTGCTGCTCCACCTCTACCGCCGCGACGGGCTGCGCTTCCTGGACGAGGTGCGCGGGATGTTCTCCCTCGCGCTCTACGACCGCACGCGAGGCCGGCTGCTGCTGGCCCGTGACCGCTTCGGCATCAAGCCGGTCTTCTACCACCAGAACGCCGAGCGGGTCGTCTTCGGCTCGGAGGTCAAGGCGCTCTTCGAGGACCCCGACTGCCCCCGTGAGCTGGACTGGGAGCGCGCGCTGCGCGACCAGGCCATGACGCGTGCCCCGGCTTTCGACGAGAGCCCGGCCCACTCGTGGTTCAAGGGCGTCGAGCTCGCCCCGGCCGGCTGTGTGGTCTCCTTCGACCTGCGCTCCGGCGAGCGCTCGACCCACCGCTACTGGTCGTTCCCCGAGTTCGACCCCGCCGACGGCGCGTCCGAGGAAGAGCTGGTGCGCCGCTACGGCGAGCTGCTGTCCTCCGCGGTGGCCGACTGCGAGATGGCGGACGTCGAGATCGGCCTTTTCCTCAGCGGCGGTATCGACTCCGCCGCGGTGGCCGCACTGGCCTCCGGCAAGCCCCAGACCTTCACCGCGCTGAACGGCTCCACCCTCGCCAATGGCGACTCCGAGTGGGGGCACCGTACGGCCGGAATCCTCGGGCTGACGAATCATCAGATCCTTTTCCGCACCGATTCCGTCCCCGGTGTGGAGGAGTGGAAGCGGTTCCTGTGGCTGATGCAGACGCCGCTGGCCGGTCCCGAGGCGTTCTACAAGCACGAGATGTATCGCTACGTCCGCGACCGGACGCCGCATATCAAAGCCATGCTTCTGGGCGGCGGGGCCGATGAATTCAACGGCGGTTACTCCAAGGGCATCGCGGGCGGCGGTGAATGGCCCGATTTCCTGGACAACCTGGACCGTATGGCGGTCCGCCGGGACCAGTACCGCAGCCCCGAACTGGGTGCCTGGTGGGACGTCCCCGGCCTGCCGCTGGTCAAGTCCTCGGTGCTGCGCGAAGCCGCCGGGCGCCCGGCCCACGAGCCGTACGAGGCGCTGTTCCGCTGGAAGTACCGCGATGTGCAGCAGTACAACTGCTGGCACGAGGACCGGTCGGCGGCCGGCAACGGCATCGAGGCCCGGGTGCCGTTCCTGGACCACCGCCTCATCGAGCTGGTGGCCGCGGTCCCCGGGGCGCTGCGCCCCAGCCTGATCTGGGACAAGCAGATTCTGCGGCGGTCCCTGGTCGGCCACCTGCCCGACGAGCTGGTGCACCGCCCCAAGGGCCCCTTCTTCTACGGGGAAGGCGTCCGGCACACCTACCGCGCCTTCGGCGCCATGCTCGCCCAGGACGGCGGCCGGCTGCTGGAGGAGGCGCTGAGCGGACCCGGCGCCCGGGAGTTCCTGGACGCGGACAACCTGCGGGCCACGCTGCGGCAGCTGCGGGCCAACCCCTCCTCCGGACACGTGGAGTTCCTGCTCTCGGCGGTCAACCTCGGCCTTCTGGAGCAGATGGCGGCCTCGCTGCCCGCCCCGCACGTCCAGGTCGCCAAGGCGCCCGTGCCGCAGTCGGTCCCGGTGAACGACTGGGACACCGACGCGGAGAAGATCGAGGCGGAGGTCGTCCGGCGGCCCCCCGTCGACCCGCGGACCCGTGCGGCGGTCGCGGACAACTTGCTGCTGCTCAAGGACCCGGCCGAGCCGTCGGTGTGGTACCTGACCATCGACGGCGAGATCGAGTACGTCCTCGACGAGGACGAGCTGCCCGAGTGGCCCGCCGTGCTGCGGGCGCTGGACGGCGAGCGCACGATCGGCGAGGTCCTGGACGGGCTCGGACACAGCCTGGAGACCGTGCACGAAGAGCTCGCCGACGCCATCGACCTGGGGATCGTGGTGGCCGCGGAGGCGGCGCCATGACCACGGCTGCCGGCCGGGCGGTGCACGACGAGAGCCGGCAACGCCGGTCCGCCGCCACCTTCGCACCGGTCGGCTGGCGGCCCGAGCCCCGGCAACTGATGGCCGCCGCCACGGTGGCGGCCTTTGCCGTTGGGCTGTGGACCGTGGGCTCGGCCCCCCTGCGGGTGGTGGCCGTC
The DNA here is from genome assembly GCF_040643995.1 of Streptomyces sp. NPDC047049. Classification (NCBI taxonomy): domain Bacteria; kingdom Bacillati; phylum Actinomycetota; class Actinomycetes; order Kitasatosporales; family Streptomycetaceae; genus Streptomyces; species Streptomyces sp. NPDC047049. The sequence continues at coordinate 517,608 of NZ_JBEYVM010000001.1, forward strand.
CTGCTGGTGGCCGAAGCCGTGCTGATGGGCCTGCCGTGGCGGGTGCCGCGGGGCGGGCGCAGCGGCGCGAGCATCTGGGCGGAGACGCTGGCCGGTCTGGTGGCTCCGCTGGGCGCGCTGGTGCTCACCGCGTGCACGGCGCCCCAGTGGCTCACCCGGTCCGCCGAGTGGTGGTGGTTCGCCGTGGCGCTCGCCGTCGGCGCCGGGCTGGTCGTGCTGAGCGGTCTGCGCCCGGCCGGGCTGTTCACCGGCGAGCTCGCCTTCGTGCTGGGGCCCACCCCGCGCTCCCACGGCAGCGCCCGCGCCTTCGCGGGCGCGGTGGGCGCCGTCGGGGAGGAGATCCTGTTCCGCGCCCCCGTCTTGATGGTGGCGGACCCGGCGCTGCTGGGCCTGCTGGCGGCGACGGCCTTCGTGGCGCAGCACCACATCCAGCCGGGCGCCAACCGGCGCGGCACGGTCCGCTCCACGGCGGTGGAGATCGCCGGGGCCGTGGCGCTGCTCGCCCTGACCCTGGCCTCGCAGTCGGTCTATCCGGCCCTGCTCGCTCACCTCGTCAACAACATCCCCCAGATCGTCATCGAACTACAGCGCGAGAACGAGGACAGGAGCTGGTCGTGAAACCGGACTTGGACGGGTGCCTGGACGCACTGAGGCGCAAGGGCCTGGCCCCCGACGACCCGGTCGCCGTCGTGGTGGTCGGCTCGGTCACCCGGGGCTGGGCACACGCCGCGAGCGACTTCGACCTCTACGTCCTCACCGACGCCCCCTGCCGGATGCCCGGCGCCCGGACGGTGGCGGTGCCGCTCACCCCGGACACCGTCACCTCGGTGGACTTCACCGACGGCGGCCGGCGGTACGAGGTCACGTACTGGACCGACGCCCAGGTCGGCCAGATGCTGGAGAAGGTCACCTGGGACGCCTTCGACTCCGATGAATCCTCGCTGCGCATCCTCACCTCGAACGAGGAGCTGTTCCTGGAGCGCCTGTCCGGCGGCGTGGCACTGACCGGCGCGGACTGGCTCAAGCGGCGCGCGGAGCAGCTGCACGACTCCGCCTACCGGGCCTTCGTTTCGACCCGCTCGCTGTCCGAGGCGGACGGCAAGGTCGAGCAGGCGCTGGGCATGCTGGAGACCGGGGACACCCACAGCGCCGTGCTGGCCGCCAAGGTCGCCTTCCAGCAGGCCACCGACGCCCTCCTGGACAGCCATGGCGTCTACGGCACCCACACGCCCAAGTGGCGCGCCCGCCGGGTGCAGGACGCCCGTCTCGACGCCTTGCCCTTCGAGCGGTACTGGGCCCTGGAGACCATGGCCGACTTCGATCCGCAGCGCCCCGAGGACTGGGTGCGCCGGACCGTCGAGTTCTGCAAGGACCTGTCCCTGGAGGTCGAGATCTGATGGCAGCACCTCATCCCTTCGGTCCCGAAGCGGTGCCGCGGCGCAGCATGTCCGCCCGGATGCGCAAGTTCCGCGGCAAGCTCATCGTCGCCAACGGCCCGCATGCCGTCGAGCTCGACGAGATCGGGACGTTCGTGTTCAAGCGGGTCGACGGCTCGACCACCGTCCAGGGCATCGCCGAGCAGCTGGCCGCCGAGTACGACGTCTCCGTGCAGGTGGCCGCCGAGGACATCGGCGAACTGCTCGCCGACCTCGCCGGCAGCGGCGTGGTGGAAGCGACCGCGCCGTGACCGTCCTCGGTCCGGCGGGCCCGGCCCCGGGCCACCGTCCGCTGCCCGTGGCGCAGCGGCGGGCCCGGTGCCGTGCCGGGTGTGCGTAGGTCCGGACCGTAGTGGCGAAGGGAGATCTCCTATGTGTGGAACCGCGGGCATGTTCGTGGGCTGTGCGGCGCTGACCCAGTGCCCCAAGCAGCTGCTGCTGCACCGGGTGGCCGCCGCCGACGCCCCCGAGCCGGCCTCCGCTCCCGGTGACTACCGCAGCCCGTTCCGCAACTGGCACGAGCGCGCCGCCGTGCGGCAGTCACCGCGCCGGACCCTCGGCGAGGACGAGTCCGGCCGCCACTACTTCCCGCCGGATCTCGTCCCCGTCACCCAGCACCCGCTGGTGAAGGAGCTGCCCGCGGCGGTCCACGAGGAATTACTGGTCCAACACCTCTACCGCTACCTGGACTTCACGGCACGGCTGGAGTCCCTGGTGGTCAACCGGACGGTGCTGTCCATCGCGCAGGGCACCGTCGGCGTGGAACTCCCGGACGAGATGCGGTTCGACGCGTACAAGATCTACTGCGACGAGGCGTACCACACGCTGTTCTCCATCGACCTGGCGCGACAGGTGGAGCAGCGGACCCGGATCGCGCCGCGGCTGCCGCGGCAGCCGTTCTTCCTGGACCGGCTCCACCGGCTCCTCGACGAACTCCCGCCCGCGGACGGCGCGCTGGCCGAGATCCTTTTCGTGGTGGTGTCGGAGACCCTGATCTCCGCGAGCCTGGCCGAGATCCCCGACACCTCCGAGGTGGTGGCCGCGGTCTCCGGGACCGTACGCGACCACGCCGGTGACGAGGGGCGCCACCACGCGTACTTCGCCATGTTCCTGCGGCAAATGTGGGGCCAGCTCTCGCCGGCGGAGCGGCGTGCCGCGGCACGGCTGGTGCCCCGGCTCATCACGACGTTCCTCCACCCGGACCTGCCCGCGATCCGGGAGGAACTGATCCGCTACGGGCTGGGCGAGGACGACGCGCACCGCGTCGTGGCGGAGACCTACACGCCGGAGATCCTCAGCCAGCACCTTGCCGCCATGTCCCGGCAGACCGTGCGCTACTTCGAGTCCCTCGGCGCATTCGACGACGCGCGAGCGCGCGAGGAACTGCACGTCCACGGGATCAGGAAATGAAAGAGAGATGCACAGCCCATGAATGAGACGCCAGCCCTCCCGGTCGAGGTGCACTGCCACGGTTTCGGCGAGGTGGACTTCTCGGAGTTCTCCCAGTTGGATCTCGAACTGCTCGACCGCAGATCGGCTGAGGAAGGCGTGGTGTGCATCCCCACGCTCTATCTCCACCGGTCCGCACTCGAGAAATTCGAGTGGTTCATGCAGCGGTACGCCGACCTGCGCCGCAACGGCAAGCTGCCGCACATCCCCGGCATCGCGCTGGAGGGGCCGCTGCTCGCCAGCCACGGCGGCACCCCCGAGGCGACCGTCTGGGCCCCCACCCGCCACGAGTGGGAGCGCCTGGCCAGGCTCGGCGACCTCGGGCTGGTCTACACCGTGATGTCGCCCGACGCGTTCACCACCGCCTCGGGCCTGTACGACAACCTCGACGACCGGCACCCGCGGCTCGACTGGATCGTCCCGCAGCTGCTGGCCCACGGGGTGCGGCCCGCGCTGGGGCACTTCACCCGGCACGACCCCGCCGCCGGCGCCGAGCTCGTCCGGGACATCGTCGACCTCGCCTGGCAGAGCGAGTGGACGGGCAGCGGTGCCCGGGTGATCACCGACCACCTGTTCAACGACATGCCGTTGAACATCAAGCACGCCTTCCGCACCTCGGCCGCGCGGGCCAGGCGGGAGAGCACCCTGGCCGCGTACGACCTGCCGAACTGGACGCTGGCCGACATGGACCAGATCGCCGGCCCGGTGCCCGCCGCGATCATGAACGAGGCGGCCGCCGGACGGATCGCGGCCTGCATCAACTTCGACGGCGAGCACGTCGACCTGGCCATCGCCGCCCGTGCCGCCGAGCTGATGGGCCACGCCAACACCATGCTGATGACCGACCGCTGCGACTCCGCGCGGATCGGCGGGCAGGCCCTGCACCAGACCGACGACAACGGGCTCTGGTACCAGGACGGCGGCATCGTCGCGGCCGGCTCGCAGCCCCTGGCCCGGCAGACCCGCAACGCCCAGGGGCAGGGAGTGACCGCCGATCCGCTGTGGCAGCTGGTCGGCGGTACGGCGCACCGCGCCTTCGGAACCCAGGCGGAGGGGCCGGGGCTGCGGCCCGCGGCCCTGTCCGCGCAGCAGTGAGCGCCCTGCCAGGCCGGGCGCCGGCGCTCCCTCGGCACAGCACCCTCACGGCGAACACAGGAGAAAGCGATGCTTGATGAACTGGACCGGCTGACCGTCGACTGGTCGGACCTGCACAAGGCGCGGGCCCAGACCCACGAGATCCTCACGGCCCTCGCCGAGGACAAGCAGACCATGACGCATCTGCTGGAGCGCGCCCGTGAGGAGGAGGATCTTTTCGACAAGTGCGAACACCACCGGCTGCTGGACAAGCTGGTGGTCTACGACGCACTGGACCGCGGATTCCGTATCCGGGTGCACGTCTCCACCGAGGACCACCGGGACCGCCCGCACGACCACCGTTTCACCTTCACCTCCCTCATCCTGCGCGGCCACTACCGCCACGTCCGCCACCAGCTGGTGGGCCGCCCCGAGGGGATCCCGGAGGACGCCCAGGACGACTTCGACGCCCAGGACTCCGACCTGCGGGTGATCCCCCGGTTCGTGACCAACGAGGTCGCCGGCAACTGCTACACGCTGCACCACTCCGAGATCCACACCACCTACACCACCCCCAACACCGTCTCCCTCTTCCTGCGCGGCCCCGCGGAGAAGGAGCGCTCGCTGATCACCGAGCGGGAGACCGGCCGGGTGTGGTGGCGCTTCGGCGAGGACAAGGAGAAGGCCGCCCGCAAGGGCAGCAAGCGCATCAGCAAGGCGTACTACGACGAACTCACCGCCCGGCTGCGGGGAATGGAGGTCCTGTGATGACCAGCGCGACGGCCGACCGCACCCAGGCCGCGGTCTCCCTGATGGAATCCCTGCCGACGGTGCGCTGGGACGACATCGAGTCCGCCGCCGAGGTCACCGAGCGGATCGCCCGCCGCCTCGGTGACGACCCCGAGCTGCTGGGCACCCTCGTCGAGCGGGTCCGGCGCACCCCGGAGCTCCGCGAGAAGTGTGAGTGCCACGCCCTGGACGACAAGATCGTCCTCTGGGACGACCAGGAGAAGGGCCTGCGCATCAGGCTGCGGCTGGCCAACACCGACCAGTACGAGCGGGTGCACAACCACCGTTACAGCTTCACCGCCTACATCCTGCGCGGCGCCTACCGGCACACCCTCTACGCCACCGACCAGCCGCTGGACGAGACGGCCGACGTCAACCGCTTCTGGCCGTACTTCGTGCGTGAGGAGCCCGAGGGCCGCTGCATCACGCTCGACCACGAGCAGCTGCACACCACCATCACCGAGCCCGAGACGATCTCGCTGATGATCCAGAGCCCCGCGCGCAAGGACCGGGCCTTCATGATCCGCCGGTCCGACGGCCAGGTGTGGTACCGGCTGGGCGCCGCCGAGGAGAGCGCACAGCGGCGCCGCGAGGTCCGCATGTCCGACGAGCGGTTCGAGCACTGGGCCGGGCGCCTGCGGGCGATGGGCGTCCTGTGACCGTCCAGGAAGGCGTGCTGCGCTACGGCGACTCGCCGTGGCAGCGGATCGACCTGTACACCCCCGTGCGGGGGCCGGTCAGCGGCGCGGCCGTGATCTTCCACGGCGGGTTCTGGCGGCACGACCGCATCGCCCGCGACCTGGAGCCGCTGGCCGTGGCGCTGGTGCGGCGCGGGTGCGCCACCGCCGCGGTGGAGTACCGCCCGGCCTGGGACGGCGGACAGTGGCCGGCGGCCGCCGAGGACGCCGCCCGGGCGCTGGAGCGGCTGGACGCCGCCGGTGCGCCCTGGCGGGACGCCACGCTGGTAGGGCACTCCGCCGGGGCGCACCTGGCGCTGTCCGCCGTCGCCGGGCGGGGCGCCGGGCGGCGCGCGGTGCTGCTGGCACCCGTCGTGGACCTGGCGCACACCCTCGCGACCGGGACCGGCGGGCCGGCCGTCGGCCACTTCCTCGCCGGACACCTGGCGGCCGGCGGCACCGCCGACGAGGCGACCCCCCGGCCCTCGCGGGCCGACCTGGCGTCGCTGACCGTCGTCGAGGCGGCCTGTGACCAGGCGGTACCCAGCGAGCTGACGGAGTATCAGCTCAAGGGGTGGCGGGACGGCGGACTCGCCGTGGACCACCACACCGTTCCCGGCGCCCGCCACATGCACCTGGTCAACCCGGAACGGGACGGCTGCGCCGCGGTACTGGCGCTGCTGGCCGGTGACCCGGCGGCCGCCGAGGGGAGCGCGTCATGACCGGGGCGGCGCGCCGGGCGCGGGTGCTCGGCCCGTCCGGGCCCGGACGCCCGCTGCGGATCGGCGTGCTGGCCTCGGCGACCGGCGGGAACCTGCGCACGCTGCTGTCGCTGCAGCACACCGCGCCGGACCGCTTCCAGGTCTGCCTGGTCGCCTCCCACGGAACGCGGGTCGCGGCGCTGGACGTGGCGCGTGAGGCCGGCGTGGAGGCGTGGACCGGCGACTTCGACGCGCACTGCGGCTCGGCGTCGCAGGCGGCCGCCGACGGCCCGGACGCCCTGCACCGCTACCGCGAACGGGCCCGCTCCTGGCACGACGGGCTCAACTCCCGTATGGCGGGCTGGGAGGCGGACAACGGCCCGCTGGACCTGGTGGTCCTGGCCTACCACCGCTGGATCGAGGGGGCGCTGCTGGACCGCTACGCCCACCGGATGATCAACCAGCATCCGGGCGACCTGAGCGTGCTGGCGGACGACGGCAGCCGGGCGCTGACCGGCAAGGACCCGGTCCGGCTCGCCATGAGCCGGGGCCACCGCGCGACCCGGACGTCCTGCTTCCTCGTCGACGGGACCCACGACGGCGGCGCCGTGCTGTGCACGGGGCCCCCGGTGCCGGTCGGCGACCGCCGCCCCACCGCCGAGGACGCCTGGCAGCAGGAACTGCTCCAGAAACAACGGAGCGACCGCCCCTGCCTGGAGTGGACGGTGCGCGCCTTCGCCGCCGGGCGCCTGGCCGTGGACGGCGCACGCCACGCCGACGGCAGCCGGGTGGTGCTGGTCGACGGGGAGGTCACCCCGCTCGGAGGAAAGAGACTCGATGACACTGACGACTGACGCGGTCTGCCGCTCGGCGGTCGCGGCCGACGCGCTCGACGCGCTGACGGCCGACCCCGACAAGCGCGAGCTGTACCGCTACGACACCTACGCCCGCGAGGGACTGGACTCCTTCGCCGCGATGGGGGCGCTGGAACGCTCCCGGGGCGTGACGTTCGTCGCGCTCAAGCCCGACGCGGTCGCCGGGCGGCGCTGCCGGCAGCTCCTGGACGTGCTGTACGAGGAGGGCTGGTTCCCGCTGGCGGCGACCCCGGTGCGCTTCGATCCGCTGCTGACCCGGGAGTTGTGGCGCTACCAGTTCAACGCCGCCTCGCAGCAGCGCATCGCGGTCGTCGACCACCTGCTCGGCTCGGGCCCCTCCCTCCTGGTGCTGCTCGGCGACGCCCGGCGCCCCGCGTGGATGCCCGCCAGCGTCCGGCTGACGGCAGCCAAGGGCAGCGCGGACCCCGAGGCCGCGCGCGGCCGCGATCTGCGGACCCGCATCGGGCGGGTGAACGGCCTGTTCAACTTCATGCACACCGCGGACGACCCGGCCGACGTCGTCCGCGAGCTGCAGCTGTTCTCCTACCAGACCGGCTGGCAGTGGTGCCGCGAGGCGCTGACCTGTGATGGCCCCGGGCAGCCGCCCGAGCCCGGCAGCGGCCCCGCGCACGACCTGCTGCCCCAGCTGGAGGCCGCCATCCCGCAGCACGACCTGGACCTGGCCCTGTCGCTGCGCCGCCTGGAGCGCGGCACCGACGCCTGGGCCGAACTCGCCACGACCGCCGCCGCCCCCGAGCACATCGGCGCCTGGCTGGCGGAGCTGGCCCGCACCCCGCTCCCGTACGGCAGCGCCCGCTGGGACGTGCTGTCGGTGGTCACCGGCTGGATCGACTGCAACGAACCGGGCGTGGCACCCCTGCTGCCCACGTCGTCGGCAGCCGCCTGGGAGCCCGCCGCACCCGGCGAGAACCCGACCGCGAAGGAGGCCGAACGGTGCCTGTCGTGAACACCGGCGCGCAGCGCACGCAGATACCGCCCTTCGCGGGCGCGGGCAACCTGATCTACCGCTCCGCGCAGGTCCCCCGTTTCGTCGGCGGCCAGGGCTGTTTCCTCACAGCGGCCGACGGACGGCGGTATCTGGACGCCGAGGCTGCCAACGGAACCCTCTCCTGGGGATACGACAACGAGCTGCTGCGCGAGGCGCTGAACCGCTGCATGGAGCTGCCGGCCCTCCCGTCGTTCTGCGAGTCGGAGCTGCGCCTGAGCGTCCTGGAGCGCATCGAGCGGCTGTGCTCCGAGGCCGTCGGGGCGCCGGGCCGGGTCGAGCTGGACCTGGGCGGCGCCCAGGGCATGGAGACCGCGCTGCGCATCGCCTTCAGCAACAACGGGCCCGGCACGGTCGTGGTCTTCGAGGGCGCCTTCCACGGCCGCTCCGGGGTGACCAGCATGCTCAGCAGCAGCCCGCGCTACCGCGAACTGCTCGCCGCCTGGGGCCTGGAGGTCGTACGGCTGCCCAGCCCCGACTGCCTGCGCTGCCCGCACGCCGGGCCCGCCGGCGGCTGCTCCGGCGGCTGCACGCAGGCCGTGGCCCGCTGGGGCTCGGAGCTCAGCGGGGTCGGCGGCCGCCACCACGGCCGCAAGGTCTCCGCCTTCGTCTTCGAATCCGTGCAGAACGTGGGCGGCATGGTGATGCCCGACCCCGCGCTGCTGCGCGCGGCCGTCGACCACGCCCGTGCCCAGGGCGCCGTGATCATCGCCGACGAGATCTTCACGGGCATGCACCGGGTCGGCCCCCGCTGGGGATTCCAGCGCGCGGGCGTCCGGCCGGACGTCATCGTGACGAGCAAGGCGCTCACCAACGGCGCGGCCGCGCTGAGCGCCGTATGGGCCCGCGAACCGCTGGCCGACCCCGAGCACTACCCGCCGGGCAGCCACTCCTCCACCTTCGTCGGGATCCCGCACGCGCTCGCCGTGACGGAGACCGTGCTGGACCGCTGGGAGGCGTGGAAGGACGTGGACAAGGACGTCCTGGCCCTGGAGGACGGTCTGCGCACCCGGCTGCGGCAGCTCGCGGACCGGCACCCCCGGCTCATCAGCCGGACCGATGCCATGGGAGCCACCGCGCGGATCGTGCTGAGCGGCCACCACGCCGCCCGCATCCGGGAGCTGGGCGCTCACGTCCACCCCGACTGCGGCCTGCTCGTGGCCTCGACCGGGATGGCACCGGACGTCCTCAACATCCACCCGCCGCTGGTGACCGGCGAGGCCGAGCTCGACCTGCTCGCCGAGATCCTGGATCTGGCCTTCGCCGCGCTGGACCGGGAGACCGCTGACGGCCCGGGGAACGGCACGCCATGACCGACGACGCCGACCCCCTGATCTGCATGTGCGCCCATGTCAGGGAGAGCGAGATCCTCGCCGCGGCCGGCCGGGGCTGCCGCGACCTGGCGGCCGTGCGCGAGGAGACCTCGGCCAACACCGGCTGCGGCGACTGCGCCGAGGACGTCGAGGAACTTCTGGCGTACGCCGCGCCCTGACCCGCGCCCCGCAGCCCGCGCCCCGCACCGCTTCACCGGGGCACCCCCGGTCCCGCCGGACACCACCCTCCGAAGGAAGAGCACCGATGACTGAACTCATGACGGGACTGCCGCCCGTGACCCCGGAACAGGGCGTGTTCTCCCTGGGCGAGCTGTCCCGGGACGATGTGCACCAACTGGTCCGCCGCGGTGCCGACTTCTACCGGGACATCGGCGCGCACCGCAGCCCGCTGAGCGGCCGGGTGGCGGGCATCCTCTTCACCAAGACCTCCACCCGCACCCGTACGGCGTTCACCACCGCCGCCCTCCGCCTGGGCGCCTCCCCGGTCACCTTCGGCCCGAACGACCTGCAGACCAACACCGGCGAGTCGATCACCGACACCGGCCGCATCCTGGGCAGCATGCTGGACCTGCTGGTCGCCAGGACGGCCGGCCCGCTGGACGAGCTGCGTGAGATCTCCCGGCACGGCGGCATCCCGGTGGTCAACGCGATGGCGGCGGAGGAGCACCCGACGCAGGGGATCTGCGACCTGGCGACGATCAGCATGTGCCGGGGCGGGGTGGACGGCGCGCGCATCGTCTACCTCGGCGAGGGCAACAACACCGCCACCGCCCTCGCGCAGGGCATCGCCCACTTCTCCGGCTGCCACGTCACCTTCGCCACCCCCGAGGGGTACGGTCTGCCGGCCGCGGCCCTGGAGTCCGCGGCCAAGCGGGCGGCCCAGCACGGCACCACGCTCACCCAGGTGCACTCGACCGGTGAACTCCCCGACGAGGCCGACTTCGTCTACACCACCCGCTGGCAGACCACGGGAACCGCCAAGCCGGACGCCGACTGGCGGGAGAAGTTCCTGCCGTTCTACGTCGACGAGGCCCTGATGGACCGCTGGCCGCAGGCGCGTTTCCTGCACGACCTGCCCGCCCACCGCGGCGAGGAGGTGGCCGGCAGCGTGCTCGACGGCGACCGGTCCGTGGCCTGGGGGCAGGCCCGGATGAAGCTCACCAGCGCCATGTCCACGCTGGAATGGCTGGCGGACCGGCTCTGACCGGCGCCCGCCACCCGGCCGGCGCCCGCCACCCGGCGCCGGCCGCCCCGAGTACCACCGCACGTGAGCACAGAGAACAGGAAGAACCTCCCGGATGACCAACTTCATCGGATACATCGCCGTGGCCGGACTGATCGTCGTGTCCCCCGGCGCGGACACTCTGGTGGTCATCAGAAACGCACTGCACGGCGGTGCCAGGGCCGCCGTGCAGACCGCCGCGGGGGTGTGCACCGGGCTGGTCGCCTGGGCGGTGGCGTCGGTGGCGGGGCTCTCGGCCGTGCTGGCCGCCTCGCCCGCCCTCTTCACCGCCATCAAGATCGCCGGAGCCGCCTACCTGGTCTTCCTGGGCATCCGCGCCATCGCCTCGGCCCGCAGACCGCTCGGCGACGTGGACACCCCCACCCAGCTGAACTGGCGTCAAGGGGCGGTCACCAGCCTGGGCAACCCCAAGGTCGGCGTCTTCTACACCTCGTTCCTGCCGCAGTTCATCCCGGCCGGAAACGGTTCCCTGCCCGTCTCCCTCACCCTGGCCGCTATCCACATCGCCCTCAGCTTCCTGTGCCTGTGCGGCTATGCGCTGCTGGTGCTGCGGCTCGGAAACATCTTCAAGCGGGACGGCTGGCGCCGCGCGCTGGAGACCGTGGGCGGTGGGGCACTGTGCGCCATCGGCACCTGGCTGGTGGTCTCGGCCATGGCCTAGTACCGCAGCAGCCCCTGTCGCTGCCCCGGCCGGCGCGGCACCCACCCCTGACAGGAACGACCTGCAGGAACGAGAGGAACGTCCATGAAGTCCCCGCTGAACCAGTGGTACGAGAAGGCAGGGGTCCGAAGAGACCCGCGGCGCGTCATAGGCCAGGACCTGGAATCGGGAAAGACGCTCTTCCCGGAGGCGATGATCCCGTACCTGGACCATCCGCTGGTCCGCGCACTGGGTCCCGACGAGCGCTTCCGCATCGTCGCCCGGCACCTCTACCAGTACCTCCACTTCACCATGCACTTCGAGACGAGCGTGGTGAACCGCGCCACCGAGCGCATCGCCAACGGCACCTCGGGCCTGGGGGTGACGACCGGGATGCGGCTGGACGCGTACAAGATCTACTGCGACGAGGCGTACCACGCCCTGTACAGCCTCGACATCATCGACCAGGTGCGCGGCGCCACCGGTATCGACGTGCCCGCCTACGACTTCATGCCCTTCCTGAGCCAGCTGGACGGCATCGGCGCACAGGTCATGCCGGGCGAGCCCCTGCTGAGCCAGCTGCTGCAGGTCGTCGTCTTCGAAACGCTGGTCACCTCCATCCTCAAGGACGTCCCCAAGGACCCCCTGGTCGTGACCACCGTGCGGGACGTGGTGCGCGATCACGCCGAGGACGAGGGCAGGCACCACGCCTACTTCTCCGGGTTCTTCAAGGAGCTGTGGACCGACCTGGACCCGGCCCTGCGCGAGCGCTCCGCCCGCTGTCTGCCGGAACTGGTCCTGCGCAGTCTGGCTCCCGACCTGGCGCCGGTGCGCAACTCGCTGGGCCTGGCGGGCCTGGACAAGGACGGTGTGGAGCAGGTCGTCGCCGATGCGTACGCGCCCGCGCAGGTCCGCGAGCAGATCCGCCACTCGGCCCGGCACACCGTCCGGCTCTTCGAGTCGGTGGGCGTGCTGGAGATGCCGGGCGCCGAGGAGGCCTTCGCGGCGGCGGGCCTGGTCTGACCGGATCAGGAGCCCACAACGAGGTCCGGAAGTGTGTGGTACCACCAAATCCATATCGCACCACGGGAATTGCCGTGTCCGCGCCGCCGCCCCGCCCCACCCGGGCCGGGTGCCCGCCGCCGGGAACCGGTGAACCGACTGCCCCTGATCGCGTCCGGCCCGCGGTGTGCGAGCAGCCCACTTCGTGGAGCAGGAGTAATCCGTGATACTCGATCACGCTTATGAAGTCATCACCGATGACATCTTTCTACGCCTCGGTGATCTGGTGCCGGGCAGCGAAGTCTTCCTGAAACTGGAAGGGTTGAACCCTGCCGGGTCCATCAAACTGAAGGCGGCCGTCAGCATGGTCGAGGACGCCGAGGGCGCGGGAGAGGTGCTGCCGGGCGGCCGGCTCATCGAGTCCTCGTCTGGGAGCCTCGGGATCGCGCTGGCACTGGTGGCCACCGCCAAGGGGTACTCCTTCACCTGCGTCACCGACCCGAACACCTCGCCCCACAGCACCGCTCTGATGCGCGCGCTGGGCGCGGAGGTGGTCCAGGTGAGCCACCGCGATGCCAACGGCGGATTCCTCGGGACGAGGATCGCCTACATCCGTGAACGGCTGGCCGCGGAGCCGGACCTGGTCTGGCTGAACCAGTACGCCAATCCCGCCAACCCCCGCGCCCACGAGACACACACCGCCACCGCGATCCTCAGCGAGATCGCCCGCGTGGACCACCTCTTCGTCGGCGCCGGTACCTCGGGGACCCTGATGGGATGCCTGGCGCACTTCCGCAAGCACTCCCCGGCCACGCAGATCATCGCCGTCGACTCCGAGGGCTCCGTGACCTTCGGCCATCCGGCGGGGCCCCGCCACATTCCCGGGCTGGGCACCAGCAGAAGGCCGGAGATCTGCCACCCCCAGGCACCCGACAAGATCATCATGGTGCCCGAGGCCGAGGCCGTACGCACCTGCCGTTCCTTCGCCCGGCGGGGGATCTTCGTCGGCGGTTCCACCGGTTCCGTGCTGGCCGCGGTGGCGCGCATGGCCCCGGACATCCCCGAGAACTCCCGGGTGGTGGCGCTCTCGCCGGACCTCGGGGACCGCTACGCACAGACCGTTTACAACGATGACTGGGTGGCCCGTACCTTCGGGCCCGAAGCACTATCGGCCGGCGAACTCGTCGGCCAGGCAGGGAGATGAGCCGAGTGTTCTCGTTCCACGTGGTGCCCGGTGCGGAGGCCCGCCGCATCATTGCCCGCTCCCGGACGGAGATCATCCGTCAGGTGCGGGAGACCTACCTGACGCATCATGAAGGCCGGACGGTCAACCCGAACAGCTACTTCCTGCGGTTCCCGGAGAAGCCGAGCTCCCGGATCATCGCCCTGCCCGCTTACGTGGGCGGCGACCAGGGCGTGGCAGGCATCAAGTGGATCTCCAGCTTCCCGGAGAACGTCTCCCGCAACGTGCCCCGGGCGTCCGCCGCGCTGCTGTTGAACGACTACGAGACCGGTTACCCCTTCGCCTGCCTCGAAGCGTCGCAGATCAGCGCCGCGCGGACGGCGGCCTCGGCCGTCATCGGCGCCGAGGCGCTGCAGGGCACCGCCGAGGCCGGGAAGATCGCCGTGGTGGGCGCCGGCATCATCGCCCGCAACATCGTCGAGTTCTTCCACGCCGCCGGCTGGAAGACCGGCCGGTTCGCCCTCCACGACGCGGTTCCGGAGTACGCCGCCAAGCTCGCCGGCTTCATCGGCGAACTCGGCGGGACGGCGTCCGTGGAGGAGGAGCTGGCCGCCGCGGTCGACGGCGCGGACCTCGTGGTCTTCGCGACCACCGCGGGGGAGCCCTACGTCGTCGAGGAGCCGGCCTTCGCGCCGGGCCAGAACGTGCTCAACATCTCGCTGCGCGACATCGGTCCGGACATCATCGCGGGCTCCCACAACATCCTGGACGACATCGACCACTGCCTCACCGCGAACACCTCTCCCCACCTGGCACAGCAGAAGTTCGGGCATCACGACTTCATCGACGGCACGCTCGCCGGTGTGCTGACCGGTGAGGTGCACCTCGGCCACGACAAGCCCAGGATCTTCTCGCCCTTCGGCCTCGGGGTGCTCGATCTCGCGGTCGGCATGCATGTGTACACGTCCGCCAAGGAAGCCTCTTCAGCAGTGGAGATCCCCGACTTCTTCGGTGAGACCGAACGGTGGTCCCGCTAGTCGCCGGCAGCCCGCCGGCAACCCGTCGGCAGACGGCAGTCCGTCAGAAGTTGCCGGCAGTCCGGTAGTCCGTCAGCAGTCCGTCCCGTTCAGCAGATCACGGACGTTCCCCCTCAGGAGGCAGAAGGAATGAGAGCGAACGAGGCCGGCGAACCGCGCCGCCCGGCCCCCGCCACCGAAGCGGGTATCCGATGACGGCGCAGCACGAGGACGCCGGGACGGACGCGGCAGCCCCGTCCGCGGCCACCGGCGCGCCCGCCGCCCGCCGCAGGGGCCTGTCCGTCTTCTGGCGCTACTGGACCGCGTCCACGGTCAGCCAGGCGGGTGACGCGGTCACCACCGTCGCCCTGCCGCTGCTGGCCGTGGGGGCGCTGCAGGCCTCGGCGTTCGAGGTGAGCCTGCTGCCGGCCGCGCAGTACGCCGCCTGGATCGCGATCGGGCTGCCGGCCGGGGTCATCGTGCAGCGCCTCCCGCTGCGCGGCACCCAGGTGGTGATGGACCTCCTCCGGGCGGCCGCCATCGTCTCGGTGCCGGTGGCCTACGCGCTGGGCGTCCTGCACCTGGCGCAGCTCGTCGTCGTCGCGCTGGTCATCGGCCTGGCGACGGTGGTCTTCGACGTCGGCAACTCGACGTTCCTCCCCACGATCGTCAGCAAGGACGAGCTGACCGCGCGCAACAGCCTCTCCTCCGCCTCCACTTCGGCGACCCAGCTGGGCGGTCCCTCGCTCGGCGGCGTGCTCGTGCAGTTCTGCGGTGCGGCCCTGAGCCTCGTCGTCGACGCCGTCAGCTACCTGGTCTCGGCCCTGCTCCTGTGGAGCCTGCCCAGGGCCGCCCCTCCCAAGGCGCCGGCGGAGCGCGAGTCGACCGTGGCGCTGATCAAGGAGGGCTGGCGTTTCGTGGCCCACCACACGGTGATCCGTCCCTGTGCGGCGGCCGCGACGCTGACCAACTTCATCCTCGGCGGCCTCATGGCGCTGACGCCCGTCTTCCTCGTGCGGACGCTGCACGCCCCCGCGAGCCTCGTCGGCCTCCTGATCGCCGCCGAGGGCCTGGGCAGCCTGGTCGGGGCGACGCTCACCACCCGGCTCGTGAACCGGCTGGGCAGCGCCCGCACCCTGGTGTACGGCACGTTCGCCGGCGCGGCGTGCGCCCTCCTGATGCCGCTGGCGCAGGCGGGCTGGGGGCTGCTCCTCTTCGCCCTGGGCAGCATGGGCTTCGGGGCCGCGGCAGTGGTCATGAGCATCCTCACCCGCACCCACCGGCAGACGGTGACCCCCCTCGACCTGCTGCCCCGTGTCATGGCCACCGTGCGCTTCATCTCCTGGGGAGCCATCCCCGTCGGCGCGCTGGTGGCCGGCGGCGCGGCCACCGCACTGGGCAACCGGGGCGCCGTCTGGGTGATGTGCGCGCTGGCCTTCCTGGCGCCGCTGGCGTTGTGGAGCAGCCCCATCCGGCGGATGCGCGACCTGGCCTGACGGCCCCGGCCGGAGCCGGACACCCGGTGCACGGCGTACGCCAACGGGCCGTGTCCCGCCGCCTGTACGGGGCGGGACACGGCCCGTCGGCGTGCCCGGTGAGGTGCCCGTGGCCGGTGGCCGGGCCGGTGCGTCAGGCCGTGGTGCCGCCGCCGTGTTCGTCGGCCTCGGCCTGCTTGGCCTGGATCTCCGGGTCGAGCGAGGCGCCCTGGCTGCCGTCGACCGAGCTCAGCCGTTCGCGGTCGCTGACCTCGGTGGGGGCCGGCGGCTCGACCAGCCAGTCCGGGTTGGCCTGCTTGTCCCACCACTTCCAGGCGGCGACCGCGCCGCCGGCCAGGATGCCCAGCACGGTGAGGCGCTTGGCGAGCTTGCCGCACTTGGCCCGCCGGCTGTGCTTCTTCTGGAGCTTGGCGATCTCGGCCGCCGTCACCTGGCCGCGGAGGGCGGCGAGCGCGGCGGTGCCGCGGGCGAGGGCTTCGTCGCGTACCGGTTCGGCCGCGGCGCGCGCGTGGGTCACGGCGTTCTCCAGCCGCGGCGCCGTGTAATCGGCCGCCTGGCGGGCCGCCTTGCGGGTCCGGCAGGCCGCCCGGGTCGCCGCCGCGTCCACCTTGGGCGGCAGGGTGCCACGGGCGTGCTCGATACGCGGGTGCAGATGGGTGTCGTACTGCGTACGTGCCTGGTGGGCGGCCTCGGCCACCTTGGGAGCCGCTCGCGTCCGGGCCTCGTGAGCGAAGTGCACGGCGGCGTCCTTGGCCGTACCGGCATAAGGAGCTACCACCTCCGCGGCGTGCCGCACGCTGTCCTTGGCCGTACCGGTCGCGGCGCGCACGCTGTCCTTGCGGGTCACGGGATCCTCCTCCTCGGTGGCGTATCCGGGGCTTGGGGGCTGTTCCCCCGTGTCTGCTGTATCGCCTGTCCACCCGTTTGAAGATCATGCCCGCTCATGCGTCGTACGGCATGTGCGAGCGGGCATCCGGGTCATTGCAGACGTTCCGGAGCCTTGTGGACGACAATGCCACGATTTCCCGCTCCGGGCGGTGGAAAACCGTACGAAGAGCATCAGCGGCGGCGGCCGGACGGCGCGCACGCCGCGGCGCGAGGGGCGTGCAGGGGCGTGGCGGTGCCATGGCGGGGCCGTGGCGGGGCGGGGGCGAAACGCGGCGCGGAGCTCGGCGAGCGGCCGCGGTCGGGCCCTGGGAGGGCCGGTCCGTGCGAGGATCAGGAACCGTCAGCGAAGACTTATGGAAGGTAGATCGTGGCTGAGCAGCTCTACGCCACCCTGAAGACCAACCAGGGCGACATCGAGATTCGGCTCCTGCCGAACCATGCCCCCAAAACGGTCAAGAACTTCGTCGAGCTCGCCAAGGGCGAGCGGGAGTGGACCCACCCGGCGACCGGCAAGAAGTCCACGGACCGGCTGTACGACGGCACCGTCTTCCACCGGGTGATCAGCGGTTTCATGATCCAGGGCGGCGACCCGCTGGGCAACGGTACCGGTGGCCCCGGTTACGAGTTCGGGGACGAGTTCCACCCCGACCTGGCCTTCAACAAGCCGTACCTGCTGGCCATGGCCAACGCCGGTCCGGGCACCAACGGCTCGCAGTTCTTCATCACCGTCGGCGCGACGGCGTGGCTGACCGGCAAGCACACCATCTTCGGTGAGGTCAGCAACGAGGCGAGCAAGAAGGTCGTCGACGCCATCGCCGGCACCCAGACCAACCCGAGCACCGACCGTCCCGTCAAGGACGTCGTCATCGAGTCGGTGGTCGTCGAGACCCGCTGAGCCGCGTTGCGCCCCGGCCGGGTCCGGGGAACCATTGCGCCCCGCCCGGTCGTACATCAGGCGGGGCGCGAGGCTCGTCCGGAACGGGGCCGGGCGGGGTGACGCATGGACGCGCCCGGACGGAGAAGAGGACGAGGGACGGATGACCCAGGTGCCAGGCAGCCCGCACACGCCGCAGGACGCGCAGGGCGACGACGGCCTGCCCGGCTGCTCCCGCCACCCCGACCGCCCGACCGGCGTCCGCTGCACCCGCTGTGAGCAGCCGATATGCCCGGAGTGCATGGTCAGCGCCTCGGTCGGCTTCCAGTGCCCGTCCTGTGTCCGCACCGGCAGCGGCACCGGCCACCCGCCGGGGGCGACGGCTCCGCGCACTCTCGCGGGCGGCACCCTCGCGGCCGATCCGCGGCTGATCACCAAGATCCTGCTGGGCCTGAACGCCGCGGTCTTCCTCGCCGTCCTGCTGAACGGTGGCGAAACGGGCTGGCTGCTCAGCCGTCTCGACCTGGTGGGGCTCGCCGCCGACCCGGGGCAGTTCCGGCTGGTCGGTGTCGCGGAAGGCCAGTGGTACCGCCTGCTGACCGCGATGTTCCTGCACGCACAGATCGCCCACTTCGCGTTCAACATGCTCTCGCTGTGGTGGCTGGGACCTCCGCTGGAGGCGGCGCTCGGCCGGCTGCGGTTCATCGCGCTCTATCTGCTCGCCGGCCTGGGCGGCAGCGCCCTGTCGTATCTCCTCGCCGCGCAGAACCAGCCCTCGCTGGGTGCGTCCGGCGCGATCTTCGGCCTGCTCGGTGCGACCGCGGTGCTGCTGCGGCGGCTGAATTACGACATGAAGCCGGTGCTGATCCTGCTCGGCCTCAACTTGGTCTTCACGTTCCTGTGGCCGAACATCTCCTGGCAGGCCCATGTCGGCGGCCTGGTGGTGGGCGCCGCGGTGGCGTTCGGGATGGTGCACGCGCCGCGCCACCGCCGGACCCTGGTGCACCTCGCGACCTGCCTGGCCGCCCTGCTCGCGATCATCGCGGTGGTGTGGGTACGGACCCTTCAGCTGCTGGGCTGACGGGCCTGTACCGGCACGTTGTCCACAGTGCGTGGCCGATCTTGTGCATGCTGTGCGAAACCCTTGTCCCGGCCCGCCTGACCTGCGTTTCCCCAGTAAGGATGCGGGGAGAAGCAGGCCGGGGGAGGGTGCCGCCGATCACACCGGCGTCAACCTCCGGAAGGTTATCCACAGATCTTCTGAAGTTTTCCCCGGCTGTGGATAACCGTGTGGATGGCCTTGGGCAGGGCTTGCGCTACTTCCACTGCGTGGATACGCCGAAGCCCACCGCGATGAAGCCGAAGCCGCACACGATGTTCCAGTTGCCCATGGCGCCGATCGGCAGATCACCCTCGGACACGTAGAACATCACGATCCACACCAGCCCGATGAGGAACATCGCCAGCATCAGCGGCGCCACCCAACCACGCCCTGAGTTCATCTTCAGGTTGGTGGTCTTCGCCGGCGGCGGCGTGAAGTCGTCCTTCTTCTTGCGGATCCGTGACTTCGGCACGAGGAACTCTCCTGTCGATGCGCTGCTCCCCCGCTCTCTGCTTGGCGCCGGCGGGCGGTGCCCCATCCGCGGGGAGGGTCGAGGGGTGCGCCGGGGCACGGACGCGGTGGGGAGCGGATTCCTTTTCCCGGGCGTCCGTTAGCGTAGTGCTTCCGAGGCGCCGTAAGGAGTAAGGGTACGTTGAGCAATTCCGCTGACTCCCCCCACCGCGCCCGCCTGCGGCCCGTGCGGTTCCTCACCCTCATCGTGTTCGCACTCGCCGGGCTGCTGTTCTGGCTGAGCTTCGACACCGCACGGGGCACCAACCTGCGCTCGGACGACTCGATGCTGCGGATGTCCGACCTCATCCAGGAGCGCAGCCACAAGAACGGCGCCCAGGACGAGCGCAACGCCACCCTGCGCGCGGAGGTCGACGCCCTCGCGCGGCGCGACAACGGCAACTCCCAGGCCGAGGAAGCCAAGGTCAAGGCGCTGGAGAAGAACGCCGGCACCAAGCCGCTCAAGGGCCAGGGCGTGACGGTCACCCTGACCGACGCCCCGCCGAACGCCACCGCCAAGATCCCCGGGGTGCCCCAGCCGCAGCCCAACGACCTGGTCATCCACCAGCAGGACCTGCAGGCCGTGGTGAACGCCCTGTGGCAGGGCGGCGCCAAGGGCATCAGGGTCATGGACCAGCGGCTGATCTCCACCAGCGCGGTGCGCTGCGTCGGCAACACCCTGATCCTCCAGGGCCGGGTCTACTCCCCGCCGTACAAGGTCACCGCCGTCGGCGACCGCGAGGCCCTCACCAACGCGCTGACCGCCTCCCCCGCCATCCAGAACTACCTCCAGTACGTGAACGCCTACGGCCTGGGCTGGAAAGTCGACCAGCACGAGGCGGTGACTCTTCCCGGCTACTCCGGCACAGTGGATCTGCACTACGCACAGCCTGTGAAGCCGTAGCCCGCACGCCGCGGGGCGGCGGGAGGGGCGGGGGCCGGATGACGCTGCGGGGCCGGACGGCGGTGCGGTGGATCGCGTGGACGCTCAGCGAAATCTGCGTCACCGCCGGCGCGCTGATCGTCCTGTTCGTGATCTATATCCTCTTCTGGACCGGCGTACGGGCCGACAGCGCCATGGCCGGTGAGATCGGCAAGCTCCGGCACCAGTGGTCCACGGCCCCGGCCACCGCACCCGGCGGCACACCGGCTCCCGGCGCGAAGCCGGCCCCCGGCGGCACCCCCGCCCCCGGCGCGCGGCCCCGCCGCTACGCACCGGGCGCTTCCTTCGCCGTGATGTACATCCCGCGTCTGGGCGCCGACTGGGTCAAGCCCGTCCTCGAAGGCACCGCGCCCGACGTCCTCCAGCGCGGCCTGGGACATTACGGCCGTACCGCGCACCTCGGGGAGACCGGCAACTTCTCCGTCGCCGGCCACCGCCGCACGTACGGCGACCCTTTCAAGGACTTCCCCCGGCTGCGCCCCGGTGACGCCGTGGTGCTCACCGACGGCGCGACCTGGTACACCTACCGCATCGACCGCCGGCCCTATACGACGCTGCCCGGCGACATCGGGGTGATTGACCCCGTACCGCCGAAGTCCGGATTCCACGGCCCCGGCCGCTATCTCACGCTCACGACCTGCGAGCCGGAATGGGGCCACAGCCACCGGCTGATCGCCTGGGGACACCTCGATTCCACCCAACCCGTGGCGCAGGGAAGGCCATCGGCTTTGACCGGCTGACCCACCTGTGCCCGCCCTCGCCCCTTACTCTGGTGTCGCAATCGTCATCGTCATCGGCATCGGCAAGGGGACAGCGACAGCATGTACGGCTGGATCTGGCGGCATCTGCCGGGCAACACCTGGGTGAAGGCACTGATTTCCCTGGTGCTCGCGCTGGCGGTCGTTTTCGTACTCTTCCAGTACGTCTTTCCGTGGGCGGAGCCGCTGCTCCCCTTCAATGACGTCACTGTCGACCAAGGGATGGCAGCCGTCCGATGACCGCACGGATTCTCGTCGTCGACAACTACGACAGCTTCGTCTTCAACCTCGTCCAGTACCTCTACCAACTGGGTGCCGAATGCGAGGTGCTGCGCAACGACGAGGTCGAGCCGCGGCATGCGCGGGACGGCTTCGACGGCGTGCTGCTGTCCCCCGGGCCCGGCACCCCCGAGCAGGCCGGCGTCTGCGTCGACATGGTCCGGCACTGCGCGGACACCGGCGTCCCGGTCTTCGGTGTGTGCCTGGGCATGCAGTCGATGGCGGTCGCGTACGGCGGCGTGGTGGACCGGGCGCCCGAGCTGCTGCACGGCAAGACCTCGCCCGTCCTCCACGAGGGCGCCGGGGTCTTCGCCGGCCTGCCCTCCCCGTTCACCGCCACCCGCTACCACTCCCTCGCCGTCGAGCCCGACACCGTCCCCGATGAACTGCTCGTCACCTCCTGGACGGAGGCCGAGGAGGTCCCCGGCGGGCGGATCGTGATGGGTCTGCGGCACCGCGAACTGCCGGTCGAGGGCGTGCAGTTCCACCCCGAGTCGGTGCTGACGGAGTGGGGGCACCGGATGCTGGCCAACTGGCTCGTCGAATGCGGCGACGAGGGAGCGGTGGAGCGCTCCACGGGGCTGGCCCCGGTGGTCGGCAAGGCCGGCGCGTGACCGACCTACGCCCCGAGCGTGAAGGGAGATCCTCCGAGCCGGACGGTTCGCCACGGTCCTACGGGCCGCAGCAGTCGTACGGGCCGCAGGAACCGCAGGGATCACCGGATCCGTACGGGTACCCCGATGCGTTCGAGGCGGCGGTGGAACAGCTCGACGACCCGCTGAACGATCCACTGCCGGGCCGGGTGGCACCACCGGCACCCGCTCCGTACGGGCAGCCGGGCCGGGGGCGACGGCGGGGCAAGGCGGCTGAGGAGGGCGGGAGCCAGGGCTCACCGTGGTTCCGCCCGCATCTGGAGCCGGAGAGGCCGTCCCGGACGGACGGCCAGGGCCACGGCTCCGAGACGGCCCCCTACGGCCAGGAAGCCGGCCCCGGCTACGCCGCCCGCCCCGCGGTGACCGACTCGATATCCCGGCCGTATGCCCCACCGGAGACGCCGGTACCGCCCGCTCCCGCGCCCGCCGCGCGCCCCGACTCCGCCGTCAGCTCCGCGCCGGCCGCGCGCCCCGCGCCGGCCGCTGCCCCGCCATGGCAGGGCGACAACGAGACCATGGCGCTGCGTCAGGCGGAGAAGCCCGGTGAGGAAGCCGTTTCACGTGAAACGGACGCCGCGGTTTCACGTGAAACCGAGACCTCGGCAGCCACCGTGGCGTCGACTCCGGCATCCGGCGGCCGGGCGGCCCGGCGGAAGGCCGCTCAGGAGGCCGCCAAGCGCGGCGGGCGGCGCGGGCGCCACAGCGGCGCGGCCGCCGCCACAGCAGCCGCTGGGACCTCCTCTGGAACGGCGCCCGCCCCCATGTCCCGGCTGGAGGCCCGGCAGGCCGCGCGCGCCGCCAAGGACAGCCCCAGCCTGATCGCCAGCCGCGCGCTGGGCGAAGTGTTCATCACCCTCGGCGTGCTGATGCTGCTGTTCGTCACCTATCAGCTCTGGTGGACGAATGTGAGGGCCGAAGAGGAGGCGGGCGGCGCTGCCACCAACCTGCAGCACGAGTGGGACAAGGGCGGCGGCGAGAAGAAGAATCTCGCGGACGGTGAGCGCTTCGGGATCATGTACATCCCGAAGCTGGATGTGAAGGCCCCGATAGCCGAGGGCATCGACAAGCACCGTGTGCTGGACCACGGCATGGTCGGTCACTACGACAAGAACAGCGGGATCAAGACGGCGATGCCCTGGGACAAGAAGGGCAACTTCGCGGTGGCGGCGCATCGCAACACGCACGGCGAGCCGTTCCGCTACGTCAACAAGCTCACCAAGGGCGACAAGATCGTCGTCGAGACGAAGAGCTCGTACTACACCTACGAGATGGAGAGCATCCTCCCGCAGACCTCTCCGAGCAACACCAGCGTGATCGGTCCCGTGCCGCCCGGGTCGGGATTCACCGGCCCCGGCCGCTACATCACCCTGACGACCTGTACCCCGGAATTCACCAGTACCTATCGGATGATCGTCTGGGGCAAGATGGTCGACGAGCGGCCGCGGAGCAAGGGCAAACCGGATGCGCTCGCCGGCTGAGTGAACACAAGAGGGGTGCTGCGCGGTGACTGCAACCGGAACCGACGAGGAATGCAAGCGGTCCGCGCCACCACCCGAGCCGCGCCGGGTGCTCCGGGCCATCGCCGCCGTCGTCAGCGTCATCGGTGAGCTGCTGATCACGGCCGGGGTCATCCTGGGCCTGTTCGTCGCCTACTCGCTGTGGTGGACCAATGTCCTCGCCGACCGCGCCGCGCACCAGCAGGGCGACCAGGTCCGCAAGCACTGGGCGAGCAACGGCCCCAAGGGCCCGGGGAAGCTGGACACCAAGGACGGCATCGGCTTTCTGCACGTGCCGGCGATGGACAACGGCGAGGTCCTGGTCAAGAAGGGCACCGACGCCGACATCCTGAACGAGGGCGTGGCCGGTTACTACACCAAGCCGGTCAAGTCGGAGCTGCCGGAGGACAAGAAGGGCAACTTCACCCTAGCCGCGCACCGTGACGGCCACGGCGCGAAGTTCCACAACATCGACAAGCTCAAGGACAGCGACCCGATCGTCTTCGAGACGAAGGACACCTGGTACGTCTACAAGGTGTTCGCGACGCTGCCCGAGACCTCGAAGTACAACGTGGACGTCCTCGACGACATCCCGAAGGAATCCGGCAAGCGCAAGGCGGGCCGCTTCATCACCCTCACGACCTGCACCCCGGTCTACACCTCGAACTACCGCTTCATCGTCTGGGGCGAGCTGGAACGCACCGAGAAGGTCGATGCGGACCGCACACCCCCCAAGGAACTCCGCTAGCCGCCCCGGGGCAGGCCCGGCCCGCTCCCACGCGCCCAAGAGCCTGCCCGAGACCCGCGCGCGGCCCCCTGTGTGCGGTGCGGACAACGAAGAAGCCCCGGCACCCTTCCCAGGGTGCCGGGGCTTCGTACTTCCTCGTCGCGGGGACCGCTAGTGGTTGCCGCCGAAGGCTCCGCCGAAGATGCCGCCTCCGCCGTCGTCACCGCCGCCGCCACCGCCACCGCCACCGCCGATGGTGGTCAGCGTCACGGTGGTGGTCTTGGGATCGGACGGCGTGTTGGCCTGCGGGTCCTGGTTGATGACGCGGGCGTTGTCGTCCTGCGGACTGCCGCCGGCGAGCGAGACGTTGGTGAAGCCGGCCTGCTGAAGCGCCTTCTTCGCATCCTTCAGCTTCTGCCCGACCACACCCGGAACCGGTGTCTGAGCGCCCGCCTTGCCGACCGTGAGGGTCACGGTGGAGTTCACCTTGGCGTTGGTGTTGCCCGCCGGAGTCTGGTCGAGCACCTTGCCGACCTGGTTGGGGTCGGGGGTTTCCTGCTCGCTCTTGGCGACCGTGAAGCCCAGGTCCTGCAGCTGCTTCTGGGCCGCGGCGAAGTCCTGGCCCTTGACGTCGGGGACCTGCTTCTTCGGGCTCTCCGTGGCGATCGACAGCGTGATCTTCGCGTCCTTGGTCCGCTGCGAGTTCGCCGCCGGGTTCTGGTCCGCGACGGTGCCGGGCTCACGGTCGGAGACCATGGGCTTGCTCTCGATGTTTGTGAAGCCCTTTTCCTTGAGGTCCGAGCGCGCCTTGTCCTCGGTCAGACCCGTGACGCTGGGCACCGAGATCTTCTCCTGGCCCGTGCACAGCGTGACCGTGACGGTCTCGTCCTTGTCGATCTCCTTGCCGGGCTTCGGGCTCTGCTCGGTGACCTGGCCCTTCTTGACGTTGTCGCAGGCCTTGCGGCCCCCCTCGGTGACCTTGAAGCTGCCGTTCCTGCCGAACGACTTGGCTTCCTGGAGGGTCTTGCCGACGAGGTTGGGCACCGGCGTCTTGCCGCCCGGGCTCTTGCCGGTGAACATCGCCTTGCCGATGAAGATCGCACCGACCAGGACGAGGACGGCCGCCAGCACCAGCAGGATCGTCGAGGTGTTGCTCTTCTTCTGGCCGCCGCCACGGCGCCGGTCGCCGCGGTCGTCGTAGCCGTAGCCCCCGTCGTCCGGGTTCATCGGCGGCAGCATGGAGGTCTGGCCGGCCGGGTCCTGCGGCCGCAGCATGGTGGTCGGCTGGTCCTGGTCGTAGCCGCCCGCGGCCATGCCGGAGCTCGCCGCCACCGGCTGCCCGTCCAGCGCCGCCTCGATGTCGGCCCGCATCTCGTCGGCCGACTGGTAGCGGTAGTCGGGGTCCTTGACCAGCGCCTTCAGGACGATGGCGTCCATCTCCGGCGTGATCTCGGGGTCGAAGTTGCTGGGCTTCTGGGGCTCCTCGCGGACATGCTGGTAGGCCACCGCGACCGGTGAGTCACCGACGAACGGCGGCCGGACGGTCAGCAGCTCGTAGAGCAGACAGCCGGTGGAGTACAGGTCGGAGCGGGCGTCGACCTGCTCGCCCTTGGCCTGCTCGGGGGAGAGGTACTGCGCCGTGCCGATGACCGCCGCGGTCTGCGTCATCGTCATACCGGCATCGCCCATGGCCCGGGCGATGCCGAAGTCCATGACCTTGACCTGGCCGGTGCGCGTCAGCATGACGTTGGCCGGCTTGATGTCGCGGTGGACGATGCCGGCCCGGTGGGAGTACTCCAGCGCCTGGAGGACACCGGTGGTCATCTCCAGCGACCGCTCGGGCAGCAGCTTTCTTCCGGAGTGCAGAAGCTCACGCAGCGTGGAGCCGTCGACGTACTCCATGACGATGTAGGGGATCGAGACACCGTCGACGTAGTCCTCGCCGGTGTCGTAGACCGCGACGATCGACGGATGGTTCAGCGAGGCGGCCGACTGGGCCTCACGGCGGAACCGGGCCTGGAAGGACGGGTCACGGGCGAGGTCCACCCGCAGCGTCTTCACAGCTACGGTGCGGCCCAGGCGGGTGTCATGCGCGAGGTACACCTCGGCCATGCCACCGCGGCCGAGCACCGAGCCCAGCTCGTACCGGCCGCCGAGGCGACGCGGCTCTTCCATAAGCTTCTCCAGCCCTCTCCGTCAGTCCCGACCGCACCGGTGTGTGGTCCGGCGGTGTGCTGTCCGGGCATACCGTACCCGGCACGCCGCACCGGACCGGGCCGGTGCCGCAACCTGATACGTGACCGGTATTGGCATGGCCCGCGTCACTTCTCGCCTTCGAGTACCGCCTGCATGACGCGCTTCGCGACCGGAGCGGCAAGCTTTCCGCCGGCGATGTCGTCGCGAAGAGTGTCGGATCCCTCAATGACGACCGCGACCGCGACGGGGGTGCCCTTGTCGGTCTTCGCGTAGGAAATGAACCAGGCGTACGGATTGTCCTTGTTGTTCTCGCCGTGCTGGGCGGTACCGGTCTTTCCGCCGACGATGACGCCCGGGATCTGGGCGTTGGTTCCCGTGCCCTGCTTGACCACGGTCTCCATGATGCTCTGCACCTTCTGGGCGTTCTCCGCGCTCAGCGGCCGGCTCATCTCCTGCGGCGTGTGCTTCTGGACCACATTGAGGTTCGGCGCGACCAGCTGGTCGACCATGTACGGCTTCATCAGCTTGCCGCCGTTGGCGACCGCCGAGGCGACCATGGCCATCTGCAGCGGCGTGGCGCGGTTGGAGGCCTGGCCGATGCCCGCCATGGCGTTCTGCGGCCGGTTGTCCTCGGGGTAGAAGCTCTCCGCGGCGCGGACCGGAGTGTTGATCCCCGGGTCGTTGAAGCCGA
Source organism: Streptomyces sp. NPDC047049 (assembly GCF_040643995.1). NCBI lineage: Bacteria > Bacillati > Actinomycetota > Actinomycetes > Kitasatosporales > Streptomycetaceae > Streptomyces > Streptomyces sp. NPDC047049. Next base: position 544,646 of record NZ_JBEYVM010000001.1, read on the forward strand.
ACTTCTCCGCCTCGGCCTTCATCTTCTTGTTGCCGAGGTCCGCGCTGATCTTGCCGAACACCGTGTTGCAGGACCAGCGCAGCGCCTCCCGCAGAGTGGCGTCCTCGCAGGGGATGTTGCCCTCGTTCTTCAGCTCGATGCCCGAGGTGTCGGGGAGCGTGTAGGGCAGCGGCGACCTGGTCTTGGTGTCGACGTCCGTGTAGAGGCCGTTCTGCAGCGCCGCCGAGGCCGTGACGACCTTGAAGGTGGAGCCGGGCGGGTAGGTCTGGCGCAGCGCCCGGTTGAGCATCGGCTCGTCGGGGTCGTTCTTCTTCTGCAGCCCGTTGTACGCCTCGGCGTCCTTGTTGCTCATCCCCGCGAAGGTGGACGGGTCGTACGACGGGGTGCTGGCCAGCGCCAGGATCGCGCCGGTCTCCGGGTTGATCGCGGCGACCGCGCCCTTCTGCTTGCCCAGGCCGTCGTAGGCGGCCTTCTGGGCCTTGGCGTCGAGGGTGGTCACCACGTTGCCGCCCTTCTGCTTGCTGCCGGTGAACATGTCGACCGTGCGGCTGAAGAAGAGCCTGTCGTCGGTGCCGCTGAGGATGCCGTCGTTCAGCTTCTCGAGCTGGTTGGCGTCGAAGGCCTGCGAGGCGTAGCCGGTGACCGGCGCCCACATCTTGCCGTTCTTGTACGTGCGCTTGTACTTGAAGTCGCCGCTGTCGGTGGTCGTGGAGCCGGTGATGGCCTTGCCGTCGACGATGATGTTGCCGCGCGGGGTGCTGTAGCGCTCGATGGCGACCCGGCGGTTGTGCGGATCGTTCTTGAGCTGGTCACCCTCGACGAACTGCACCCAGTTGACGCGGACCAGCAGAGCGAGGACGAGCAGGCCGCAGAAGATCGCGACCCGGCGCAGGGGCTTGTTCACGGGCGGACCACCTGGGTCATCTCGGCATCGGTGGACGGGGCGGGAGCCGGCGCCGGACGGCGCGCGGTGTCGCTGATCCGGAGCAGGATCGCGACCAGTGCCCAGTTGGCGATCACGGACGAGCCACCCTGGGCGAGGAACGGCATCGTCATACCCGTCAGGGGGATCAGGCCCGTCACACCGCCGGCGACGACGAAGACCTGCAGCGCGAAGGCGCCGGAGAGGCCGATCGACAGCAGCTTGCCGAACGGGTCGCGGGCGGCCAGCGCCGTGCGGATGCCGCGCTCGATCAGCAGGCCGTACAGCAGCAGGATGGCCATCAGCCCGGCCAGGCCGACCTCCTCGCCGACCGTGGCGAGAATGTAGTCACTCTTCGGCGCGATACCCAGGATGAGGCGGGAGTAGCCCTGTCCCAGACCGGAGCCGAGGATGCCGCCCGACCCGAAGGAGTACATGGCCTGGGCGGTCTCGGTGACACCGCCGTTGGCCAGCTCTAGCGGGTTGAGCCAGTTGTGGACACGGGTCTGGACGTGCGACTCGAACGTCGCCACCGCGACCGCGCCGCCGGCGCTGAGCAGCAGGCCGAACACGATCCAGCTGGTGCGCTCGGTGGCCACGTACAGCATCACGACGAACAGGCCGAAGAACAGCAGCGAGGTGCCCAGGTCGGTCTCGAAGACCAGGATCATCAGGCTGAGCGCCCAGATGACGAGAATGGGGCCGAGGTCACGGCCGCGGGGGAGGTAGAGCCCCATGAAGCGGCGGCTGGCCAGCGCCAGCGCATCGCGCTTCACCATCAGGTAGCCGGCGAAGAAGATCGCAATGATGATCTTCGCGAACTCACCGGGCTGCAGCGAGCCGAGACCCGGGATCGTGATCCAGATCTTCGCGCCGTTCACACCGGGGAAGAACACCGGAGCGACCAGCAGGACCAGCGCCACCACCATCGAGATGTAGGTGTAGCGCTGCAGGACACGGTGGTCCTTGAGGAAGATCAGGATGGCGAGGAAGAAGGCGACACCGAGTGTCGACCACATCAGCTGGTTGGGCGCCATCGCCTTGCCCAGCGAGGGCTCCTGGTCCAGCCGCCAGATGAAGATCAGTCCCAGCCCGTTGAGCAGGGTGGCGATGGGCAGCATCAGCGGGTCCGCGTACGGCGCCCACTTGCGGACGACGAGATGCGCGACGCCCGCCAGCAGGCCCAGGCCCAGGCTGTAGCCCAGTACGCCGGCGGGCACCGAACCGTCCTTCGCCAGGCCGACGTTGACGTAGGCGAACACCGGAATCAGCACCGCGAAGACGAGCATCGCCAGCTCGGTGTTGCGGCGGCTCGGGGCTCCGATGGTGCCGATGGTGGTGGTGTTGGTGGTGCTGCTGCTCATGAGATCTACGGCCCCCTAGGCCCTCACTGCTGGGTGCTGCAATTTTTTTCCAGCTGCTTCTGCTCCTCGGAGGGGGCGGCCTGGCTGGTGCTGGGTCCGGGCTTCGGAGTGACGGTCGCCGACAGCGTGCCGGCCGTGCCGGCGGTGCTGTCGTTGCCCGCCTTGCCGGTGGAACCGGGCTTGGCGTTCGGCGAACCGGACGGGGAAGGCGTACCGGGCTTCGACGGTGTGCCGGCCTGGCCCTTCTTGCCCGGGTGCCGTGCCGCCTCGCGCTCGGCCGCCTCCCGCTGCTCCTTGATACGGCAGGCATTGGCCTGGTTGTTCAGTTCGGTGACTTTTTCGCCGGCCTGCGTGCGGCTGTCGACCGCGATCGTCTCCTTGACCTGGTTGCGCTGGTACAGCGGCAGGTACTTGAGTTCGATCTCGGGATGGTCCTCATCCACGTCGTTGAGCTTTATCCACGCGAGGTCCTGGCTGATGCCCCGGTAGAGCGCGACGTGATCGTCCTTGGCGCCCACGAAGTACTGGGTCTGCGTCCAGTTGTAGCCCGCGTAGCACCCGCCGCCCACGACGGCCAGCGCCAGCGCGATGAACAGCGACCGCTTCAGCCACCGCCCGCGCCGGCGCGGCTTGACGAAGTCCTCGTCCATGAACGCGCCGAACGAGCCCTGCGGCGGACCGCCGACCTCGTGCTCACCGCTGCCGGGCGGCCCGAAGGCACCGCCGGGGGCGGACGGCTGACCGCCCGGCCGGCCGAGCTCGGCGGCCCGCGCCGCGGGGGTCTGCAGCGTGCTCGGGTCGCTGAGCTGGTGCTGGTTCTCCGCGACGGCGCCGACGATGACCGGGGTGTCGTTGAGCTGGCCGGCCATCGCGTCGTTGCCGTCCACGTCCAGGACGTCGGCGACGATGCAGGTGATGTTGTCGGGTCCGCCGCCGCGCAGCGCGAGCTGGATCAGCTCCTGCACGGTCTCGTGCGGCCCGTGGTAGCTGGCGAGGGTCTCCTCCAGCGTCTGGTGGCTGACGACCCCGGACAGTCCGTCCGAGCAGATCAGATACCGGTCGCCGGCCCGCACCTCGCGGATCGACAGATCGGGCTCGACATGATCGCCGCTGCCCAGCGCCCGCATCAGCAGCGACCGCTGCGGATGGGTGGTGGCTTCCTCTTCGGTGATCCGGCCCTCGTCGACCAGCCGCTGCACCCAGGTGTGGTCCTGGGTGATCTGGGTCAGCACGCCGTCGCGCAGCAGATACGCCCGCGAGTCACCGACGTGGACGAGGCCGAGCCGCTGACCGGTCCACAGCAGGGCGGTCAGGGTCGTGCCCATGCCCTCCAGCTGGGGGTCCTCCTCGACCATCACCCGCAGCTGGTCATTGGCGCGGGTGACGGCCGTGCCCAGCGAGGTGAGGAGATCGGAGCCGGGGACGTCGTCGTCGAGCTGGACGAGCGTGGAGATCACCTCGGAGGAGGCGACCTCACCGGCGGCCTGGCCGCCCATGCCGTCGGCGATGGCGAGCAGCCGTGGCCCGGCATAGCCGGAATCCTCGTTGCCCTCGCGGATCATGCCCTTGTGCGATCCGGCGGCGAAGCGCAGTGACAAGCTCATGTGCACCTCACCCGTCGGCTCGGGGTACAGCCGGTCTCGTCGAGCCACACTGCCCACCCTCCGGTCGGGAGCACGCCCGGGTCCGCCGAGTGGACCGTCGCGGCTCGCTCGCTCCGCTCGCTCATTGTCGTACTACTTCCGCAGCTCGATGACGGTCTTGCCGATGCGGATCGGGGCTCCCAGCGGAATCGGTGTCGGGGTCGTCAGCCGGGTCCGGTCCAGGTACGTGCCGTTGGTGGAACCGAGATCCTCGACGATCCACTGGCCGTCACGGTCCGGGTAGATCCTGGCATGCCTGCTGGACGCGTAGTCGTCGTCCAGCACGATCGTGGAGTCGTGCGCACGGCCCAGGGAGATGGTCTGGCCTTGGAGGGCGACGGTGGTGCCGGTCAGCGAGCCCTCGGAGACCACCAGCTTGGTGGGTGCTCCGCGGCGCTGACGGTTGTTGCCGCGACCGCCTTCCTGGCGGCGCTGCTGCTGCGGTGGCGCAGCCTGCCGCTGCGTACGCGCTTCCTGCCCGCCGCGCCGGGCGGCACCGCGCTGTGTGACGCGCGTGCCGAACAGATCGCTGCGGATGACCTGAACGGCCACGATGACGAACAGCCACAGTACGGCGAGGAAACCCAACCGCATGACCGTGAGGGTCAGCTCTGACATTGCCCCCGCTTCACCCTTCGGCTTGCCGGTAAACGATGGTGGTACTGCCCACGACAATCCGCGAGCCGTCGCGGAGATTAGCGTGAGTGGTGTGCTGCCCGTCTACCACGATGCCGTTCGTGGAGCCCAGATCCTGGATCGTGGGGGGCGTTCCGACCCGGATCTCACAGTGACGCCGGGAGACACCCGGGTCGTCGATCCGTACGTCAGCGTCGGTGCTGCGGCCCAGCACGAGCGTCGGGCGCGAGATCTGGTGGCGGGTGCCGTTGATCTCGATCCAGCGCCGGGTCTGCGCGTGGGGCTGCGGTCCTGCACCGGGCGGTGCCGTACGAGGTACGGGCTGTGCGCCGCCGGGAGGCGGGGACGAAGGCATGGGGGGCGGGCTCACGTGGCCGCCGCCGGGACGGCCGCCGCGGGGCGCCGCGGGGCGCTGTGCGGCCGCCGGGCCGGGCTCCTGGGACGAGCTGGAGGCGAGCGTACGGCTGCGGACGCGGTACAGGCCGGTGTCGAGATCGTCGGCCTTCTCCAGATGGACCTTGACCGAGCCCATGAAGGTGTAGCGCTGCTGCTTGGCGTAGTCGCGGACCATGCTGGAGAGCTCGTCGCCGAGCTGCCCGCTGTAGGGGCTCAGCCGCTCGTAGTCCGGGGTGCTCAGCTCGACGATGAAGTCGTTGGGGACGACCGTGCGGTCGCGGTTCCAGATGGTGGCGTTGTTGTCGCACTCGCGCTGCAGCGCGCCGGCGATCTCAACGGGCTGCACCTCGGACTTGAACACCTTGGCGAAGGTGCCGTTGACGAGACCTTCGAGACGCTGCTCGAAACGCTTCAGTACTCCCACGGGGCACCTCCTTCCTCAGTCTTCGTCGGGGTCGTCCTGATCGAGTCGTCCTGATACTGCTTACTGATCGTATCCACGCGTAGGGAAATCGGCTGGTTCCCCTTTCCCGCCTTGAGGACGAGTGTCGCCCCTCACAGGGTTGCCCGGTGCTTGCTTGATTGCTCCTGCCCACTGCTCGTGCACTGCGATCGTAGATGTGCCCCGCAGACAGTGTCCCGCAACCGCCGGGCACTCCCGCCGGGCGGGTGCCGGAGTCGGACATGACGCATGCGCCGGCCCTGTCCCGGCCGGCGTGGAGGCGGGCCGGGTGGCCCGCGTTCCTGTTGCGGCTACCGCGAGTGTGAACCCTTGGGGCAGTGCTCGGCGAATGTCCGAGGCACGGCGGGGTGCGGCCCGGGGTTGCCGCGAGGCGGGGACCGGGGAAAAGGCGTGTGAAGGCACCCCCGGCAGCGTGCTAGTGTTCTGGATGTCGGAAGGCGGTCGCACAAGACCCGGACGGAACAGCCCGGATCCTGTGAGAACATCGAACGGCAGCACCCATGCGCGGGTGGCGGAATAGGCAGACGCGCTGGATTCAGGTTCCAGTGCCCGAAAGGGCGTGGGGGTTCAACTCCCCCCTCGCGCACAGATGAGACCCCCGGTCTCCGGAGAAATCCGGAGACCGGGGGTCTTTCGTTGTGTTCGTCACGTTGTTGCGTATGTCACGGGGGGTGGGGGCTGAGTGGGGCCCCGGGCCGAGACCGGGCGGACCGGGTGGGGTGGGCGCTGGAATCGGGGGCTGAGCCTGGGGCCTGGCGGCTGAGGCGGCTCGGGCGGCTTGGGGCAGCTTGAGGAGTGCGTCACATACGGGGCTGATGAGGCCCCTGAGGGCTGACCCTGTGGCCCTTTGTGGCGCAGGTGTCACCTTTCGTGGCAGGTTGCCCTGGCTGTGCCGTGGGCCGTCGCCCGGCGCCGGCCCGCTCCCCTTCCCTTTCCCTTTCCCTTTCCCTTTCCCCTTCTCCTTCCTCTCCCTGGCCCTCAGGTCCTCCGGTCCGTGCTTCTTGGAAGGCCTCAGGCGGCGAAGCGGGCGACGAGGGCCTTGGCCTTGGCTGCCGCGTCCTCGTGGGCCTTGTCGCGGGAGGTCTCGTACAGCGGGATGAGCTCGGCCATCGCCGGGTTGTTGGGGGCCATGGTCAGCTCGGGGACGATGAAGTCGACCTCGAGTCCCAGCCCGCCGCCGAGTACGGCCTCCAGGTAGTTCTGGACGTACTCGAAGGGCTCGCGGGGCGTGCCCGGCGCGTACGAACCGCCGCGGCTGGCGACGACGGTGACCGGGGTGCCCTTGGCGGACGGCTGCTCGCCCGCGGTGCGGCCCATGAGGATCACCTGGTCGAGCCACGCCTTGAGCGTGGAAGGAATCGTGAAGTTGTACATCGGAGCGCCGATGACGATCGCGTCGGCCTGCTCCAGCTCCTCGATCAGCTGCACGCGCAGTGCGAAGGCCGCCTGCTGCTCGGGGGTGTGGCCGGCCGGGTCGGAGAAGCCGGCGGAGGCGCCGATGCCGTCGAGGTGCGGCAGCGGGTCGGCGGCCAGGTCGCGGTGGATCACGGTGCCGTCGGGGTGCTGCTCCTCCCACGCCTTGCGGAAGGCCGCGGTGACCGAGCGGGAGGCGGAGCCGCCCTCGGGGAACAGGGAGGAGTCGATGAGCAGAAGCGTGGCCATGGGGACCGGTCCTTCGCTGGGTGGCCGGGTGGTGCCCGACCTCTGGTTGAATTCCGTACGTAACTATTAATAGCACAGCAGCTTACTTTTCTGCAGCAGCAAACGGGAGAGCGGTACCCTGGCTGTATGGCGGATCATGGCGAGGCGGTGTGCAGGCAGGTCGACGACGGTGTGACGCGCGTCTTCGAGCTGTTGGGGAAGCGCTGGACGGGGCTGATCGTCGCCACCCTGATGCCGGCGCCCGTGCACTTCGCCGATCTGCGGCGGGCCATCCCCGGCATCAGTGAGCGCATGCTCTCCGACCGCCTCGTCGAGCTGGCGGCGGCCGGCCTGCTCCTGCGCGAGGTGGACCCGGGTCCGCCGCTGCGCGTCTCCTACCGACTGACGGAGGCCGGTCTCGCGATGGAGCCCGCGCTCAAGGAGCTGGGGCGCTGGGCGGAGACCTATCTCGCCGACGGCGGGCAGTGTCCGGAGCGGTTCCGGAAGTGAGCGGCCCGCGGTTTCGGGCGTAGTTGGTTCTGGGCGCGGGTGTCGGCGGACTGGGGGCGAGTCTGCGCGTGGGTCTGAGGGCGAGTCTGCGGGTGGGTGCTTGTGGGTAGGGCTGGAGTGGGGCGCGGGTGGTCGCGTCCGTAGTTGTCCCAACCCCTCGCCTTGTCCCGACCGTTGCTCCCCCTATCCCAGCCGTTCCTGGGCGGCGTTGTAGCGCAGCAGGTAGGCGGCGAAGCGTTCGAGGTCGTCCTCGTCCCAGTCGGCGAGCCGTTCCCGGAAGGCCTTGCGGCGGCTGGCGGTGACGTTGGCGAGGACCTGGGCGCCCTTTTCGGTGGGGTGCAGCACCTGGACCCGGTGGTCCTCCGGGTCGACGCGGCGCTCGACGAAGTCCAGCTTCTCCAGTGCGGCGATCTGGCGGCTGACCGTGGACTTGTCCAGGAGGTAGTGCGCGGCGAGGTCCGTGGCGCGGCATCCGTGCTGGTCATCGAGGTGTGCCAGCAGGGTGTAGGAGACCAGTGACAGCTCGGGGTGCATCCGGGCGGCGGTCGCGCGGGCCCGGCGGGCGAACGCGGTCATCTCTTGCTGGATGGTCTCGACGGAGTCGTCGCGGTGGCTCACGAGTTGCCTTTCGGAGAGGTAGTTGTATAGTACAACGCGTATTGAGAGTTGTATTTGCCAACTACTGCCTGTGTCAGAGGTGGCGACAGCTGATCCGACGAGCTGAGAAGGGCTGCCCATGAGTACGGTCCGGCCTCCCGACCATCGAAGCGAGCAGCACGGCAGCCACCGTTCCGCGCGCTCCTCCCACTCCGCGGGGCTGCGTCATGTCCTGACGCACCTGATCACCCCGCTGCTGATGTGTGTCGGGATGGGGCTGGCGTACCTGGGTGCCTTCGCGAACCCCGCACCGCATGACCTTCCCGTCGCGGTCGTCGGATCGGGCCGGAGCGCACAGCTGCTCGCCCAGTCGATCAACGACAAGGCGGACGGTGACCTGGAGGTGCGGACCGTCGCTGACCGGGCCGCGGCGGTCGACGGGCTCAAGCACCAGGAGATCTTCGGTGCGTATGTGATCCATGCGAAGGGTGCGCCGAAGGCTTCCTCGACGGCTGCGACGAAGCCTTCGGTGAAGAGCGGAGTGGAGAAGGCTTCCTCGGAGGGGGCGAAGGAGAGGGCCGGTGCTGTTGCCGGCGGGAGGGCGGCGGCTGCGGCGAAGGCGATGCCCGAGCTGTTGGTGGCGACCGCCGGATCCGACACCAGCGCTTCCGTCGTACAGAAGGTCTTCACCCCGGTCGCGGCGCAGCAGGGCGCTCCCCTGAAGGTCACCGATGTGGCGCCGACGGCCGAGGACGATCCGACCGGGCAGGGCATCTTCTTCCTGCTGGTCGCGATCAGCATCGGCTCGTACGCCTCGGTCGCGGTGATCGGCGGGGCCGGGGCCGTGCTGCCGGTCCGGTTGCGGACCGCGCTGGCGATCGGCACGTCCTTCGTCGTCAGCCTCATCGGGACGGCGTTCGCCGGTCCGGTCTTCCACCTGGTCGACCACGGCCTCAGGGGCCTGTGGGGCATGGCCTGGCTCTACTCCGCCGGCATTCTGCTGACCGGCACCGGCCTGCACACCTTCCTCAAGCGCTGGACCACGCTCGGTGTGATGGCCCTCTTCGTCATGCTCAACTTCACGTCCTCCGGCGGGATCTTCCGTCCGGAGATGCAGAACGGATTCTTCGCGGCGCTGCACTCCTTCTGGAACGGCGCGGGCTTCGTGGAGGGCACCCGCAGCCACGTCTACTTCAACAATTACGGCCTGTCAGGACACGTCTGGACGCTGGGGTGGTGGCTGGTCGCCGGCCTGCTGACGGTCGGGGCGGCGGCGCTGGCCGAGAAGCGGCGGCGCACTGCTGAGGCGGAGGTGGCTGCCCATGCCGCGGCGGTGGCGGCGGCCGCGGTGGCGGCAACGGTGCCGGAGCCGGAGCTGACGTGGAAGCGGGGGAGCCGGACAGCGTGGCCGGAAGAGGGAGCAGGGGCGGGAGAAGCGGGCGCTGGGGGCGCAGGTGCCGATTTGGCTGGGTCTGGGACTGGAGAGGCGAACGTGGATGTGGAGATGGAAATGGAGGGGGCGGTGGGGGTTTAGCGGGTGATTCGGGGCTCCGTGGTTCGGGGCTCCCTGGTTCGGGGCTCCGGAGAGTTATCCACAGGCTCTGCAGGGTGTGACCGGATCTCGGTAACGTCATTGCTCGTCGGCAGGCCGGGTTCGCTCGGCGGGCTGATGGACGCAGCGGACAAGGACACAAGAACGCAGGTCGTGAAGGGGGAGGTGGCCCGCTATGCCGCGTGTGCCGTACGTACCGGGGTTTGCGAAGGCGGACGAGCGGGGGGCCTCGCCCAAGGCCGCCGGGCGTGCCCTGCGGGAGCGCGTTCCGCGTGCCGGGCAGGCCGCGCTGTCGTTCACGGCCGGGCGGCCGGATGCGGTCGCGGCGGTGGAGCAGTCCAACGCCGGTCGGCTGCCCGACCTGACACCGATACGGGTCGGCCGGATGGCCGCGAGCCCCTTCGCCTTCCTCCGCGGCTCGGCGGGCCTGATGGCGTACGACCTGACGGGCAGCCCCGTGACCGGCATCGGCGCGCAGATCTGCGGGGACGCCCACGCCGCCAACTTCGGACTCTACGGCGACGCCCGCGGTCAGCTCGTCATCGATCTCAACGACTTCGACGAGACCTTGTACGGGCCGTGGGAGTGGGACGTGAAGCGGCTTGCGACGTCGATGGTGCTGGCCGGCCGGGAGGCGGGCGCCTGCGAGGAGGACTGCCGCAAGGCGGCGCAGGACGCGGCGGGCGCGTACCGGCGCACGATGCGGTTGCTGGCGAAGCTGCCGGTGACCGAGGCGTGGAACGCCATCGCCGACGAGGCACTGGTCTCGCACGCCGACGCCAAAGATCTGGTGGGGACGCTGGAGCGGGTAGCGGACAAGGCGCGCAAGAACACCAGCGCGCGGTTCGCGGCCAAGGCGACGGAGGAGACGCCGGACGGTGGCCGCCGGTTCGTGGACGCTCAGCCGGTGTTGCGGCAGGTGCCGGATGCGGAAGCGGCCGCCGTGGCCGCATCTCTCAGCGGCTATCTGGAGACGCTGCCCGAGGACCTGCTGCCCCTGATAGCTCGGCACGCGGTACACGACGTGGCTTTCCGAGTGGTCGGCACGGGCAGTGTGGGGCTGCGGTCATACGTGGTGCTGCTGCTGGACCACCGGGGCGAGCCGCTTGTCCTGCAGGTGAAGGAGGCCCGTGCCTCGGTGCTGGCGCCGTTCGTGGCGAAGGCCGGCTTCCCGGTGCCGCAGGTGGTGCACGAGGGACGCCGGGTGGTGCTCGGGCAGCGCCGGATGCAAGTGGTCAGCGACATATTGCTGGGCTGGACGACGGTTGAGGGCGCGGCGCCGACGGGCGGTGGCGTGCCCGCGGGGAACCGTCGGTGGGAAGGCACGCCCTTCCAGGTCCGCCAGTTCAGAAACCGCAAGGGCAGCGTGGACCCGGCGCAGCTGTCCGGCGATCAGATGGACGACTACGCCCGTATGACCGGTGCTCTCCTGGCCCGCGCCCATGCGCACAGCGCGGACCCACGCCTTCTGGCCGGCTACTGCGGCAAGAACGAGGAGCTGGACGAGGCGATCGCAAGCTTCGCGGTCACGTACGCGGACCGCACGGAAGCAGACCATGCGGAGCTGGCCACAGCGGTGAAGAACGGTCGGATTGCGGCGGAGATGGGGGTGTAGGGGAGAGGCGTTCGGGCTCTCGGGCGGGTTGGGAGGCCGGCGCGTGGGCGTTTGGGGCGCGGCCGGGTTCGGGGGCCGGAATAGCGGGGGCAGGAGCCCTGTCAGGGAAAGGGAGCGCAGGCTGCTGATGCGCTGAGGGATCCGGTGGCTGGTTGAGGGGCGCTGGGGCTGCCAGGCCTGCCGGGGCCCTTGGGTTTGCCCGGGCCTGCCGGTGGGCGGGGCTGCTGGGCTTGCTGGGGCTTGCCCGGGCTTCCGGGAGTAACTGGGGCCGTCAGGGCTGTCGAGGCCGCTGAAGCGGTCGGGGCAGCCGGGTCCGCTGGGGCTGTCGCGGATGGATGGGGCTGGTCAGGGCTTTCACGGCTGCCGGGACTGTTGGCGGAGGGGCAGCTGAGGAGCCGGTCGGCTGAGGTGTGGGTGGGTGAGGGGGTGGCCGCTCCCGTTCCCGTGCCGCGGCGAGCCGCCCGCTGGTCTCCTCCAAAGCCCGGGACAGCGCGGCCAGCTCCGCGGTGGGCGGTTCCGGAGAACGCGAGCCCTGGCACCGGCAGCGCCCCCACGCCCGGCGCCGCGACCGAAAGCCGCTCCCGGGGGATGCCGAGGGGCCCCGTAGGAAGCGAGCGAATGGCCGTGGAGGGCTGGGCCCGGCGTGGGCCGTACGCTGACCGGGTGACGAACTCGCACGCGGAGAACACGCAGGACGGTCAGCACCGACCGGACGTACCGGGAACCCCGGACGCCACGGCCGCGCCGCAGGCACCGGATGCCCGCGGCGGCGGTCAGAGAGCCCAGGTCGGGCAGGACGGCGGCTCGGGAGACCGGTCCGGGGCCCCCGAGGCTGTGGACCCCGAGGCTGTGGACGCAGAGGCGGTGGACGCCGGTCAAGGAGCTCAGGGCGATTCGCCAGGTGCCCAGGCCGGGGCCGAGCCGGGCAGCGCGCCGGATGAGCAGGCGGCGCAGGACGAGGCGACGCGGCGGCTGGCGAAGGCGGTCCTGGCCGCGGAGCAGGCGCTGATCGAGTTCGAGATCGCGGTGGAGACCTTCCGGGTGGAGGTGGAGAACTTCTCCCGCCTGCACCACCAGCGGCTCGGCCCCATGTACGCGCGGCTGGACGAGCTCGATGCGCAGATCGCCGAGGCGGTGGCGGCGCGTACGGGGGCTCCCGAGGACGTCCGTAAGGCGCAGGAGGCGCGTGCGTCGGTGCTGCCGATGCCGGAAGTCGAGGAGCTGTTCCACGGCTGGATGGGCTCGGACGGGCTGTTTTCCGAGGCGCAGGCGATGCTCACCGAGCAGCCGGTGCAGCCGCCGCAGAAGGTGCGGCCCAGCGAGGAGGCCCGCAAGGTCTACCGCGACCTGGTGCGCAAGGCCCATCCGGACCTGGCGCGGGACGATGCCGAGCGGGCGCGGCGCGACGAGTTCATCGCGCGGGTCAACGCAGCGTACGGCCGGGGTAACGAGTCCCTGCTGCGCGAGCTGGCGCAGGAATGGGAGGCCGGCCCCGCGCCGGCCGAGGATCGGCTCAGCGAGAGTGAGGAGCTGTACGCCCGGCTGGAGTGGCTGGCCGAGCGCAAGGAGCTGCTGGCCGCCGCGGCCTCCGAGCTGGAGGAGAGCGCGATCGGGGCGATGATCAAGATGGCGCCGGAGGACCCGGACGCGCTCCTGGACGAGATCGCCGAGAAGCTGCTCGCCGATGTCGCGGAACGCGAGACGTACCTCGCGCAGCTGGTCGGGTAGCGTCGGGACCATGCAATTTGGTTCTGTGCCCACGGTCGATGTCGACGCTCTCACGTCGGAGCACTTCCTCCTGGACGTGCGTGAGAACGACGAGTGGGAGGCGGGGCACGCCGAGGGCGCGCTGCACATCCCGATGAGCGAATTCGTCGCTCGCTACGGAGAGTTCACCGAGGCGGCCCCCGCGGACGGCAAGGTGTACGTGCTGTGCCGGGTCGGTGGGCGCTCGGCGCAGGTGACGCAGTACCTGGTCCAGCAGGGCGTCGACGCGGTGAATGTCGCGGGCGGCATGCAGGCATGGGAGGCCGCCGGCCGCCCCGTGTCGGATGGCAAGGGCGGCGCCGGGGTGGTCGTCTAGCCGGGAGCCGGGAGCCGGGAGCCGGGAGCCGGGAGCCGGGAGCCGGGAGCCGGGCTGGGCTGCTCGGTGTCGGAGGGTTGACCGGGCGATGGCTCGCGGTTGGCGCGCGGTGGCCGCTGAGTGGCACCCGGGACTTGGCGCTGCGCCGGCATCGGTGGCACGAGCCCTCCGCGGACGCTCGCTGTGCTCCGCCCCTCTCTCCCGCGTCAGCTCAGCGGATGTGCTGCGAGCAGGTCGCCCAGGGCCTCCTCGTGGGCGGCGGCGGGGCCGAGGGAGAGCTCCAGCTGTTTGGCCCAGGCGTGGTAGCGGTGCAGCGCGTAGTCGGTGTCGGCGCCGAAGCCACCGTGCAGGTGCTGGGCGGTCTGGACTACGCGGCGTACACCCTCCGAGGCCCAGATTTTGGCGACCGCGACATCCCCGGCGGGCGGGAGCGGGCCGGCCGCGTCGGCGGTGATCCGCCAGGCGGCCTGCCAGAGGGTGGCCTCCATGGCGCGCAGGTCGATGAAACGGTCGGCGGCCTGGACGGCGACAGCCTGGAAGGTGGCCACCGGGAATCCGAACTGCTCGCGCTTGCTCGTGTAGTCGCCGGTCATGGCGAGGACGCGCTCGCCCAGGCCCAGGGCGAGTGCGCAGGTGCCGGTGGTCAGAACGTTGCGCAGCAGCTCCCAGGCGTCCGGGGCAGTGACCGTTTCCTGGTGGCTGAGGCGTACGGAATCCAGCCGGACCTCCGCAAGGCGCTCTCCGGTGGTGGATATCTGGTCGTCGAGTGTGACGCCCGGGTGGGTGCGGGGGACGAGCGCGAGTACGGCGTGGCCTTCGGGGGTGTGGGCGGGGAGCAGGATCCGGTCCGCGGTCCGGGCCCAGGGAACGGCGGTCTGGACCCCGTCGAAGATCCAGTCGGCACCCTCCTGGCGGGCGTCGACGGCGAGTTCGGCCGGTTCGTGCCCGGTGCGCCCGTTGCCGGCGACGGTTACGACGAGCTCCCCGGCAGCGATCCGGGGCAGGACGTGCGCCCCCAGCTCGTCGGCCGCGTAACGCTGGAGGGTGAGCGCGGCAGCGCCGGCCTCCAGCAGCGGCACTCGCGCCAGCACCTTGGCCGATTCGCGGAGTACGAGGCAGAGCGCGATCGGGTCGAGGCCCGCGCCGCCGTGCTCGGGCGCGATCGGCAGGCTCAGCAGGTCGGCGTCGGCGAGCTTGCGCCACAGGGCGCGGTCGAAGTCGTCGGCGACCGCACCGTGGGTGAGCGCCGGGCTGGGCACGCCGTCCGGTGCGACGTCCGCGAAGACGGCCCTGGCCGCTTCGACGGCGGCCTGCTGCTCCTCGGTGAAGGTGAAGTCCATTGCACTGTCCTCCCACGCGCCGCCTCGAACTGACGATGCGTCAAGGTAGAACATGTTCCAGGAATTGGGAATGGCGGAACCGTTGGAAGGGGCGAGAGGGACGGATCCGGCGGGAGCGGTGGAAGGGGCGGCGACGGTGGACGGGTGAGGCGGCGGAGGTGTTGGGGCGTCTGCCGAGCGCTATGCGGTGGCCTCCGCCCGGACCGGATTCATCAGGTTCATCAGGTTCATCGGGGTCATCGGTCGAAGTCCAGCTCGACCTTCTCCGTGACCGGGTGGGACTGGCAGGCGAGGACGTACCCCGCGTCGACCTCGTCGGATTCCAGGGCGAAGTTGCGGTCCATGCGGATCTCGCCCGAGACCAGGAAGGCGCGGCAGGTGCCGCAGACGCCGCCCTTGCAGGCGTACGGGGCGTCCGCGCGGTTGCGCAGGACCGCCTCGAGCAGCGACTCGCTGTCGTGGACCGGCCAGGTGCCGGAGCGGCCGTCGAGGGTGGCGGTCACGGTGCTGTGCGCGGGGGTGGCGGCGGCGGGGGCGGTCGGGGTGCCGTTTTCGACGTGGAAGATCTCTTCGTGGATGCGGGTGCGGGGCACCTGGAGGGCGCGGAGGGCGCGTTCGGCGCCCTGGACCAGGCCGTAGGGGCCGCAGAGGTACCAGCCGTCCACGGAGTCGATCTTCAGGAGCGCCGGCAGGAGGGAGCGGAGCCGGGCCTCGTCCAGGCGGCCGGAGGGCAGGCCGGCTTGTTGCTCCTCGCGCGAGAGGGTGTGGATGAGCTGGAAGCGCTGGGGATAGCGGTCCTTGAGGTCGGCCACCTCCTCCAGGAACATGGTCGATGCCGCCGTGCGGTCGCTGCGGATGAGGCAGAAGTGGGCGTCCGGCTGCCGTTCGAGCAGGGTGGCGGCGATGGACAGCACAGGGGTGATGCCACTGCCGCCGACGATGGCGACGAAATGTCCGGGACGTGGTGCGAGGGTGAACCGGCCGGCCGGGGCCATTACCTCCACCGTGTCGCCGACGGCGAGTTCCTTGAGCGCGTAGGTCGAGAAGACGCCGTCCTCGACGAGGCGGATGCCCACGCGCAGGACGGGCTGGTCGGTGGCCGGGGTGCAGATGGAGTAGGTACGGCGGATCTCCTGGCCGTCGACCGTTCTGCGCAGGGCGATGTGCTGTCCGGGAGTGTGCCGGAAGGCCGTGCGCAGCTCGGGCGGGACCGCGAAGGTGACGGCCACCGCGTCGTCCGTGAGCCGCTCGATCTCCCGGACCTGGAGCGGGTGGAACATCACAACTCCTTGAAGTGGTCGAAGGGTTCGCGGCAGGACTCACAGCGTCGCAGTGCCTTGCATGCCGTGGAGGAGAACCGGCTCAGCAGGGTGGTGTCGGTCGATCCGCAGTGCGGGCAGCGAAGGGTGAGGTCGACGGCGACCGGGCCGCCGGCCGGTCCCGTGGGGCGCGGGGGTGCGATACCGAATTCCGCGAGCTTGCGGCGGCCCTCGGCGGTGATCGCGTCCGTGGTCCACGGCGGGCTGAGGACCGTGCGGACCTCGACCTCGGGTATCCCGTGGTCGTGCAGCACACGCTCGATGTCGGCCGACATCGTCTCGATGGCGGGGCAGCCGGTGTAGGTGGGGGTGAGACGCACCTCGACCCGGCCGGGGCCGGTCAGCTGTACCCCGCGCAGCACTCCCAGTTCGGCGAGGGTGAGCACCGGCAGCTCCGGGTCGGGAACGGAGCCGGCCAGGGCAAGCAGTTCCTCTTCGAGGGCGGTGGTGGTCACCATGCCGCCCCCGGGTGGCTGCGGTGGAGGTGCTGCATCTCGGCGAGCAGCCGTCCGAACGATTCGGTGTGCAGGCCCTGGCGGCCCGCGCCGGCGGTCCAGGCGCCGTGCCGGGGGCCTTCGGGGACGGTCAGGGTGGCTTGTTCCAGGGTGGCGGTGATGCGTGCGGTCCAGCTGTCGTGCAGGGCCGGCCAGGGCACCGTTTCCAGTCCTGCCACCGGCTCGAACAGTTCGCCGGTGAAGCGCCAGAGGGCGTCCAGGGCACGTTGCATCCGGGTGTGGCTCTCGTCGGTGCCGTCGCCCAGGCGCAGCGTCCACTGATGGGCGTGGTCGCGGTGGTAGGCGACCTCCTTGACGGCCTTCGCGGCCAGCGGCGCCAACTCGCTCTCGGTGGTGGCGAGATGGTCGAACAGCAGCTCCTGGTAGGTGGAGAAGTAGAGCTGGCGGGCGATGGTGTGGGCGAAGTCGCCGTTGGGCTGTTCGACGAGCTGGAGGTTGCGGAACTGCCGCTCCTCGCGCAGATAGGCCAGCTCGTCCTCATCGCCCACGAGGGAGAGCAGCACACGGGCCTGGCCGAGCAGGTCCAGCGCGATATTGGCCAGGGCGACCTCCTCCTCCAGGACCGGGGCGTGCCCGGCCCACTCGCCCAGGCGGTGGGAGAGGATCAGGGCGTCGTCCCCGAGGGGCAGGGCCGGGGTGGCGGTGACGTTCATCAAAGGTGATGCACCCCGTCCGGGATCTCGTAGAAGGTCGGGTGGCGGTAGGGCTTGTCACCGGCCGGCTCGAAGAAGCTGTCCTTCTCGTCCGGCGAGGAGGCGGTGACCTGCGCGGAGGGCACCACCCAGAGGGAGACGCCTTCCGAGCGGCGGGTGTAGAGGTCGCGGGCGTTGCGCAGCGCCATCTCCGCGTCCGGTGCGTGCAGGCTGCCGGCGTGGGTGTGGGAGAGTCCGCGGCGGCTGCGGACGAAGACCTCCCACAGGGGCCAGTCGGCGGGCCGGTCGGCCGTCCCCGCGGTGGTCGCGGGGGCTTCGGCAGGGCGTGGTGTCGTCATCGGGTGACCTCCCCGTGCTTGGCCGCGTGTGCGGCGGCTGCCTCGCGCACCCAGGCGCCGTTCTCATGAGCCTGCCGCCGGCGGCTTATCCGCTGTTCGTTGCAGGGGCCGTTGCCCTTGAGGACCTCGCGGAACTCGGCCCAGTCGATCGGGCCGAAGTCCCAGTGGCCGCGGTCGTCGTTCCACGTCAGTTCCGGGTCCGGGAGCGTGAGCCCGAGGGCTTCGGCCTGGGGGACGCAGATGTCCACGAAGCGCTGGCGCAGCTCGTCGTTGGAGTGCCGCTTGATCTTCCAGGCCATGGACTGCGCGGAGTGCGAGGACTCGTCGTCCGGGGGGCCGAACATCATCAGCGAGGGCCACCACCAGCGGTTCACCGCATCCTGCGCCATGGCGTGCTGTGCCTCGGTGCCGCGGCTGAGGGTCAGCAGGAGTTCGTAGCCCTGTCGCTGGTGGAAGGACTCCTCCTTGCAGATACGGACCATCGCGCGGGCGTAGGGGCCGTACGAACAGCGGCAGAGCGGGACCTGGTTGGTGATCGCGGCGCCGTCCACCAGCCAGCCGACGGCTCCGACGTCGGCCCAGGTCAGGGTCGGGTAGTTGAAGATCGAGGAGTACTTCTGGCGGCCGGAATGCAGTTTGTCGAGCAGTTCGTCGCGGCCGGTGCCCAGGGTTTCGGCGGCGCTGTAGAGATACAGGCCGTGACCGGCCTCGTCCTGCACCTTGGCCATCAGGATCGCCTTGCGGCGCAGGGACGGCGCGCGGGTGATCCAGTTGCCCTCCGGCTGCATGCCGATGATCTCGGAGTGGGCGTGCTGCGCGATCTGGCGCACGAGTGTCGAGCGGTAGGCGTCCGGCATCCAGTCCCGCGGCTCGATGCGTTCGTCCGCGGCCACGGTGGCGTCGAATACGGCCTCGCGTGCCGTTTCCTCCGGCGCGATCGTCGTCATGTGGTGCCCCCTCGCTCCCGACCGACCGATCGTTCGGTTCAATGGTGAGCGGGCGGACCGCGGGTGTCAAGCCTGTGGATAACTCGGGTGAGGGTGTGCCCGGCGCGGCCGCGTAGGTACGGTTCCGGAGCGGAGTTGACCGCATGGATTCTGGGAACGGGGCGGGAATGCAGTCATACGGGGACGAAACGCGGCCATTGTCCGCGCTCTCGCTGCCCTCGCGGATCGTCATAGGGGTGGCGGCCTGCGCCCTCGCGGTCATCGTCGCGATTCATCTCGCCATGATGTTCCTGCACGTAGCGCCGTCGAACACGCTCAGCAAACAGCAGGGCGCCCTGATCAGCGACTACGTCTACCCCGAGTACGAACAGAACTGGAAGCTGTTCGCCCCCAATCCGCTGCAGCAGAACATCGCGGTACAGGTCCGTGCGCAGCTGCGCACCGGGGACGGTGCCCCGCGGACCACCGGCTGGACCGATCTGACCGCCCGCGACGGCCAGGGCATCCTCCACAACCCGCTGCCCAGCCACACCCAGCAGAACCAACTGCGCCGCGGCTGGGAGCTCTTCGTCAACACCCACAACGCGCAGAGCCGCCCCGTCGGCCTGCGCGGTGAGCTGTCCGAGCGCTATATCCGGCGGATCGTGATGCTCCGCATGGACGGCGAATGGACCAAGGGCGGCGGCCGCGTCGAACAGGTACAGGTCCGTTCGCAGACGACGGCGGTCCGCCCGCCGCCATGGAGCTCCGAGAAGATCAGCGAGAAGCCCGTGTACCGCGTGCTGCCCTGGTGGCAGGTCACCGCAGACGACCTGCCCAAGGGGGCGAACGGCCAGTGACGTCACCGAAGCCCCACCAGCCTCAGCAGACGCCGAGCGACCAGCAGGCCCCGCACACCACGGAGACGGCCGACGTACCGCGGCAGGCCCAGGCGCCGCAGACGCCCCCGGAGCCCGACGCCTACCGGGAGACCCGCATCGAGCGCGCCATCGGACGCGGCTTCGGGCTGGTCACCAGCCGTGCGCTGGCCCCGTACCAGACCGCCGTGATACGGATCGGCTTCTCGGCGACATGGCTGCTGTTCCTGCTGCGCGAGTGGCCGCACCGCGGGGTGCTCTACGGGCCCGACAGCCCCTGGAACCTGGACATGGCCCGCCGCCTACTGGACGGCAACCATGCCTTCTCGGTGCTCCCCTGGTCCGACAGCCGCGGCTGGTTCGAGTGCGTCTACCTCATGGCTGTCGTGGCCGGCGCGCTGCTGATGCTGGGCTGGCGCACCCGCACCATGTCGGTGCTGTTCATGGTGGGCGTGCTCTCGCTGCAGAACCGCAGCATCTTCATAGGCGACGGCGGCGACAACGTCATCCACCTGATGTCGATGTACCTCGTGCTGACCCGGTGCGGGCAGGTCTGGTCGCTGGACGCACGCCGGGCGAAGCGGGCAGCGGCCGCCGCGCACGCTGCCGGTGGCGAGGAATCCGGGCGCGCACCTGCCTCCCGCGACCTGCCCGGCGTCATCCTGTGGGCCGTGCTCGGCCTCGGTCTGGCCGCCGCCCAGCTCCAGGGCAGCTACGGCCTCAGCTGGTCCGAGGGCGGCCCGTTCCCGCACATCGGCTGGAGCCTGGCGCTGTGGGGCCTGTGGCTGGTGCACGGTCTGTGGTGGGCGGTGCAGCGCTACGCACCCGGCGAGCCGCGCACCGTACTGGACACCCTCGCCAAGCTCGCCCACAACGGCGCACTGCTGGTGATCATGGTTGAGGTCTGCCTGATCTACGCCACGGCCGGCTGGTACAAGATCCAGGGCTCACGCTGGCAGGACGGCACCGCGGTCTACTACCCGATGCACCTGGACTACTTCTCCCCCTGGCCGGCGCTGTCCGAGCTGCTGGGCAGCAACGGTGTGATGGTCATGCTGATCACCTACGGGACGGTGATGGTGCAGGTCGCCTTCCCGTTCACGGTCTTCAACCGCCGGCTGAAGAATGTGCTGCTGGTCGCGATGATCTGCGAGCACCTTTCGATCGCGTTCCTGCTCGGGCTGCCGTTCTTCTCGCTCGCGATGATCACCGCGGACGCGGTCTTTCTGCCGACGAACTTCCTGACCTGGGTCTCCGCACGCTTCTCCGGCCTGCGCGAACGGCTCTTCTCGCGCGGCGCCGCGGCCCGGCCGGCCGACGGGTCCGGGGGCGGCGAGCCGGAGGCCCGTACGGGGCACGGCGGCGGTGGCCATACGCTCGTAGGGTGAGCAGCGAGAAAACCGCCCCCGCCGAGGCCCTGCAGTACGACGAGGGGTACGGGCCCCAGATCGGGGTCGGACCGCATCCGGAGCCCTGGCCGCAGGACGACCGCCTGGACCCCGAGCTGCTTGCGCACGGTGACCGCCGCAATGTCGTCGACCACTACCGCTACTGGAGGCGCGAGGCGATCGTCGCCGACCTCGACACCCGCCGCCATGACTTCCATGTGGCGGTCGAGAACTGGGGCCACGACTTCAACATCGGCTCGGTCGTACGGACCGCGAATGCGTTCCTGGCCAAGGAGATCCATATCGTCGGGCAGCGCCGCTGGAACCGCCGCGGCGCGATGGTGACCGACCGCTACCAGCACGTCCGCCACCACCCGGACACCGCGGACCTCACCGCCTGGGCGGCGGCCGAGGAGCTGCCGATCATCGGCATCGACAATCTCCCTGGTTCCGTGCCGCTGGAGACGACCGCGCTGCCGCGGCGCTGTGTGCTGCTGTTCGGCCAGGAGGGGCCGGGGCTGACCGAGGAGGCGCGACGGCATGCCTCGCTGGTCTGCTCGATCGCGCAGTTCGGCTCGACCCGCTCGATCAACGCGGGGGCCGCGGCCGCCATCGCGATGCATGCCTGGATCGGCCGCCATGCGCGGATCGAGGGGCCGGACGGCGGCTGACGGGCCCCGGGCCCCCGCCGGGTGTCCGGCGCGGGGCCCAGGAGAACGTCCCGGGCCCGGGCCTCAGGTCCCGCGCTCGGCCCCGGGTCCCGCACTCGGGGCGCGGGACCCCGGCACCCGCATCCGTCACGCCGGCCGTCGCACCTCCACCGTCCGGAAGCGGTTGGCGACGAAGGCGCCGTCACACAGCGCCGCATTGGCCGCCGGGTTGCCGCCCGAGCCGTGGAAGTCCGAGAACGCCGCGGTCTGGTTCACATAGACCCCGCCGGTCAGGTTCAGCGACAGCTGGGCGCACTCTTCCAGACAGGCCTCCTCCACCAGCTGCTCGACCTCGGCGGAGGTGGTGTACGCGCCGACCGTCATGGCGCCCTTCTCGCGGACCGTGCGCCGCAGCAGATCCACCGCGTCGGCCGCGGAACCGACGGCCACCGCGAAGGACACCGGGCCGAAGCATTCCGAAAAACAGACCGCCTCGGAGTCCGGCTTGGCGCCGTCCAGCTTGACGATCACCGGGGTGCGTACCGTGGCGCCGGGGAACTCGGGGTTGGACACCTCACGGGAGGCCAGGGCCACCTCGCCGAGCCCGGCCGCCGCATCGATCCGCTCCTTGACCTGCGGATTGACGATGGCACCCAGCAGGGCGTTGGCCCGTGCGTCGTCGCCCAGCAGGCCGTCCACCGCGCCCGCGAGGTCGCTGACCACCTCGTCGTACGACTTCGGGCCGGCGTCCGTGGTGATGCCGTCGCGGGGGATCAGCAGATTCTGCGGAGTGGTGCACATCTGGCCGCTGTAGAGCGACAGCGAGAAGGCGAGGTTGCTGAGCATGCCCTTGTAGTCATCGGTGGATTCGATGACGACGGTGTTGACGCCGGCCTTCTCCGTGAAGACCTGCGCCTGCCGGGCGTGCGTCTCCAGCCAGTCGCCGAAGGCGGTCGAGCCGGTGTAGTCGATGATGCGGACCTCGGGGCGGACGGCCAGTGTCTTGGCCAGGCCTTCGTCCGGCCTGTCCACGGCCAGGCACACCAGGTCGGCGGGGAAGCCGGCTTCGGTGAGCACCTCGCGGGCCACCTTGACGGTCAGCGCCAGCGGCAGCACGGCGCGCGGATGCGGCTTGACCAGCACCGGGTTGCCGGTCGCCAGAGAGGCGAACAGGCCCGGATAGCCGTTCCACGTCGGGAAGGTGTTGCAGCCGATCACCAGGGCGACGCCGCGCGGCACGGCCGTGAAGCTCTTGGTCAGCTCGAGCGGGTCGCGCTTGCCCTGCGGCTTGGACCACGGCGCCTGCTCCGGGATGCGGGCCTGCTCGGCGTACGCGTAGGCCACCGCCTCCAGGCCGCGGTCCTGGGCATGCGGGCCGCCCGCCTGGAACGCCATCATGAAGGCCTGGCCGCTGGTGTGCATCACGGCCTGCGCGAACTCATGGGTCCGGGCGCTGATCCGGGCCAGGATCTCCAGACACACCGCCGCGCGCGTCTCGGGGCCGGCGTCCCGCCAGGCGGGGAGCGCGGCGCGCATGGCCGGCAGCAGCACGTCCACGTCCGGGTGCGGATAGCTGATGTCCAACTTCAGGCCGTACGGCGAGACTTCCCCGCCGGTCCAGTCGTCCGTGCCCGGCTGGTCGAGCTCGAACCGGCGGCCGCGCAGGGCCTCGAAGGCGGCCAGCCCGTCGGGTGCGGCGCTCTCGCCGTACGCCTTCGGGTGCTCGGGGTGCGGGGACCAGTACGCGCGGGTGCGGATCGCCTCCAGCGCCTGGTCGAGGGTCGGGCGGTGCTTCTCGATCAACTGCGCTGCGGTCATTTCGGCGGCCATCGATGACCAACTCCTCGTCGAGCTGGGCGGAGAGCGGATAGGGACTGGGAGCGGACAGGGCAACGGAGTTAGAGTAACCGAACGATCGGTCGGGGCAAGAGGGCCCGGCCAGCCTGTGGAAAAGTCGGGTCGGGGAGGATCAGCTGGCATGACGGCTCTCGCAACCAGCAGCACCGTGGCAGTGGTGGGCACCGGCACCATGGGGCAGGGCATCGCGCAGGTGGCGCTGGTCGCCGGCCATCGCGTACGCCTCTATGACACCGCCCCCGGGCGTGCCGGACAAGCCGCCGAGGCGGTCACGGGACGGCTGGACCGGCTGGTCGAAAAGGGCCGGATCACGGCGGACGAGCGGGATGCCGCCCGCGGGCGCCTCTCCCCCGCCACCGCCCTTCCCGAGCTGGCCGACGCCGCACTGGTCATCGAGGCGATCCTGGAGCAACTGCCCGCCAAGCAGGAGCTTTTCGCCGCGCTGGAGGACGTCGTGGCGGCCGGCTGCCTGCTGGCCACCAACACCTCCTCGCTGTCCGTGACCGCGGTCGCGGGCCGGCTGCGCCACCCCGGCCGCTGTGTGGGCATGCACTTCTTCAACCCCGCACCGTTGCTCCCCCTGGTCGAGGTGATCAGCGGCTTCGCCACCGAGGAGGCCGCCGCCACCACCGCGTACGACACCGCCGCGGCCTGGGGCAAGAAGCCGGTGCGCTGTACGGACACCCCCGGTTTCGTCGTCAACCGGATCGCCCGCCCCTTCTACGCCGAAGCGCTGCGTGCCTACGAGGAGCGGGCCGCCGACCCGGCCACCATCGATGCGGTGCTGCGTGAGGGCGCAGGCTTCACGATGGGGCCGTTCGAACTGACCGACCTCATCGGGCAGGACGTGAACGAGGCGGTCACCCACTCCGTGTGGCAGGCCTTCTTCCAGGACCCGAAGTTCACGCCCTCCCTGGCGCAGCGCCGGCTGGTCGAGTCCGGGCTGCACGGCCGCAAGGCGGGCCGTGGGTGGTTCGACTACTCGGAGGGCGCCGGCCGGCCCGAACCGCGGACCGCTGCGCCCTGTCCGGCGCCCGGGTCCGTCGGCCTGCACGCGGAGCTGCCCGGCCCCGCGGTGGTGCTGTGCGAGCTCATCGAGGAGGCGGGCATCAAGGTCACCCGCGACCGGACACCGGAGGAGCCGGAGGGTTTCCTGCGGCTGCCCGGTGGGGCCCGCCTGGCACTGACCAACGGTGGTGCGGCGACGCCGGACGTCCACGGGAAGCACATCCGCTTCGACCTCTCCCTGGATTACCGCGCCGCCACCCGTATCGCCCTGGCGGCCTCGGCGGCGGTCTCCGAGACGGACCTCGCCGAGGCGGTCGGGCTGTTCCAGGCGCTGGGCAAGCAGGTCAGCGTCATCGAGGACGTACCGGGGATGATCGTCGCCCGGACGATCGCGATGATCAGCGACTTCGCCGTGGATGCCGCGGCCCGCGGGGTCGCGAGTCCCGAGGACATCGACACGGCCATGCGGCTGGGCGTGAACTACCCCGGCGGCCCCATGGAGTGGGTCGAGCGGCTCGGTGCCCGGTGGGTGCGGGATCTGCTGGATTCGATGCACCGCCAGAGCGGCGGCGGACGCTACGTACCGTCCTGGGCGCTACGGCGCCGTGCAGACCTCGAGGAATAGGTGCTCTAATCATGACCATGGCCAAGCGCGACACCTACACGCCCGATTCGCTGCTCGCGGTCGCCGTCGAGGTGTTCATCGAGCGCGGCTACGACGGCACGTCCATGGAGCACCTTTCCCGAGCGGCCGGCATCTCGAAGTCCTCGATCTACCACCATGTCCGCAGCAAGGAAGAGCTGCTGCGCCGTGCCATAAGCCGCGCGCTGGACGGGCTGTTCGGTGTGCTGGAGGAGCCGGGAGCTCTTGAGGGGCGGGCGATCGAGCGGCTGGAGCATGTCACCCGGCGCGTGGCCGAGGTGCTGATGGACGAACTCCCGTATGTGACGCTGCTGTTGCGGGTGCGCGGTAACACGGACACCGAGCGGTGGGCCATGGAGCGCCGCCGGGAGTTCGACCACGAGGTCTCCGACCTGCTCAAGCAGGCCGCAGCCGACGGTGACCTCCGGGCCGACGTGGACATCCGGCTGGCCACCCGTCTGCTCTTCGGCATGATCAACTCGATCGTGGAGTGGTACCGGCCGGGGCGGGGCGGTGCGGTGAGCCGTGACGAGGTCGCCGAGGCCGTGGTGCGTACGGCGTTCGCGGGGCTGCGCAAGCCCTGACGCCGGGCTCGCAGGGTCTGACGCCGGGCTCGCAGGGCCTGACGCCGGGCTCGCAGGGCCTGACCTGTGTAGGTCCTGATCCGCCCCGGTGTCTGTCGGCCGCACCGGGGAATCAGTCTTCCTCGGGCCCGAGGTCGGTCTCCTCGAAGACCAGCAGGGTGCGGGTGCTGAGCACTTCCGGTATCGACTGGATACGGGTGAGGACCAGCTCCCGCAGCTCGCGGTTGTCCTTGGTGTGGACCAGGAGCAGCACATCGAAATCGCCGCTGACCAGCGCGATGTGGGTGGCCCCCGGCAGCGCCGTGAGCTGCTTGCGCACGGTCCGCCAGGAGTTCTGCACGATCTTCAGCGTGATATATGCCGAAGCGCCCTGACCTGCGCGTTCCTGGTCGATCAGGGCGCTGAAGCCGCGGATCACACCGTCGTCGATCAGCCGGTTGATCCGCGCGTAGGCGTTGGCGCGCGAGACGTGCACCCGCTCGGCCACGGAGCGTATCGAGGCCCTGCCGTCGGTCTGCAGCATGCGCAGGATGGAGCGGTCGATGGTGTCCAGCGGGCGTGCGGCGGGGGCCGGTGCCGGCGCTGGTGCCTGGACCGGTGGCGTCGGCGGTGCGGGGGCCGGCGGGGTGGCGGCGGGTGGTGCGGACGGCTGCCCCTCGGAATTGGCCATCTGTTCGCCCGGCATATGGTCCCGCCTCCCCTTCGTGGACGCCCTGTCTTCATCTCAAGCTGTGGAGAACCGTTTGTCCACAGGCTGAGTGCGCCTGTAGCCAAAATGCATCAACGACCGAACAATCGGTAGGGCAGGGCGTACCCGCCCTGGCCGATTCCATCCTGCCCACCCGCCGTTCGCCCACCACCCACATGAGGCGCATCGCGCCACCCCTTCGATCCGAGGAGGTGCTCGGCATGACGGTCCTAGAGCAGCCCGGCAGCAGCAGGAAGAAGAGCAGCCTGGCCGGCCCCCCGCCCGCCTGGCGTCCGCGCGTCGATCCCGCGCCCCTCCTGCCCGACGAGGAGCCGTACCGCCTCCTGGGCACGGATGCCGCGGCCCAGCTCGACTCCGGACTGCTGACCCGGCTCTACGCCCAGCTGGTGCGCGGCCGCCGGTACAACGCCCAGGCCACGGCCCTGACCCGGCAGGGACGCCTGGCGGTCTACCCGTCCTCCACGGGCCAGGAGGCCTGCGAGGTCGCCGCGGCGCTGGCGCTCGAAGACCGGGACTGGCTCTTTCCCAGCTATCGCGACACCCTCGCCGCCGTGGCCCGCGGCCTCGACCCCGTACAGGCACTGACCTTGCTGCGCGGTGACTGGCACAACGGATACGACCCGCACGAACACCGCATCGCCCCCCTGTGCACCCCGCTCGCCACCCAGCTCCCGCATGCCGTGGGCCTGGCGCACGCCGCCCGCCTCAAGGGCGATGACGTGGTGGCGCTGGCCATGGTGGGTGACGGCGGCACGAGCGAGGGCGACTTCCACGAGGCGCTGAACTTCGCGGCGGTCTGGCAGGCGCCGGTGGTCTTCCTCGTCCAGAACAACGGCTTCGCCATCTCCGTGCCGCTCGCCAAGCAGACCGCCGCGCCATCCCTCGCCCACAAGGCGGTCGGATACGGCATGCCGGGCCGCCTGGTCGACGGCAACGACGCGCCCGCCATGCACGAGGTGCTCACCGAAGCCGTGCAGCGGGCCCGCAGGGGCGGCGGTCCCACTCTGGTCGAGGCCGTCACCTACCGCATCGAGGCACACACCAACGCCGACGACGCCACCCGCTACCGCAGCGACGCCGAGGTCGAGACCTGGCGGTCGCACGACCCGATAGCCCTTCTGGAGCATGAGCTGGCGGCCCGCGATCTGCTCACCGACGAATTCGTCGCCGCCACCCGGGACGGCGCCGAGCAGCTGGCGGCCGGCCTCCGGGAGCGGATGAACGCCGATCCGGAGCTGGACCCGATGGACCTGTTCACCCACGTATTCGCCGAGCAGACCGGCCAACTGCGCGCCCAGGCGGCGCTGTTGCGCGCCGAGCTGGACGCCGAGGCCGACGGACACACCGAGGACACCGCGGGCGCCGACGGCTCCGCCGAGGAGGCCAGGCCATGACGACCACCGCCGCACCGGCAACCGCGCGCAAGCCCGCCACCATGGCGCAGGCGCTGACCCGCGCGCTGCGCGACGCCATGGCCGACGACCCGTCCGTCCATGTCATGGGCGAGGATGTCGGCACCCTCGGCGGCGTTTTCCGGGTCACCGACGGCCTGGCCAAGGAGTTCGGCGAGGACCGCTGCACCGACACCGCGCTCGCCGAGGCCGGCATCCTGGGCACCGCCGTCGGCATGGCGATGTACGGGCTGCGACCGGTCGTCGAGATGCAGTTCGACGCCTTCGCCTACCCCGCGTTCGAGCAGCTGATCAGCCATGTCGCCCGGATGCGCAACCGCACCCGCGGTGCGCTGACGATGCCGCTGACCATCCGCATCCCGTACGGCGGCGGCATCGGCGGGGTCGAGCACCACAGCGACTCCTCCGAGGCGTATTACCTCGCCACCCCCGGGCTCCAGGTCGTCACCCCGGCGACCGTCGAGGATGCCTACGGGCTGCTGCGCGCCGCCATCGCCTCCGACGACCCGGTCGTCTTCCTGGAGCCCAAGCGCCTGTACTGGTCCAAGGCCGACTGGTCGCCCGATGCGCCCACCGAGGTCGCGCCGCTGGGCCGTGCCGCGGTCCGGCGCCGCGGCAGCAGCGCCACGCTGATCACCTACGGTCCCTCGCTGCCGGTCTGCATGGAGGCCGCCGAGGCCGCCGGTGCGGAGGGCTGGGACCTGGAAGTCGTGGATCTGCGCTCGCTGATGCCGTTCGACGACGACACGGTCTGCGCCTCGGTACGGCGTACCGGACGGGCCGTGGTCGTCCATGAGTCCAACGGGTTCGGCGGTCCCGGAGGGGAGATCGCCGCACGGATCACCGAGCGCTGCTTCCACCACCTGGAGGCGCCGGTCCTGCGCGTCGCCGGGTTCGACATCCCCTATCCGCCACCCATGCTGGAGCGGCACCATCTGCCCGGCGTGGACCGGATCCTGGACACCGTCGCCCGCCTCCAGTGGGAGTCGGACTGGACCGAGGGACGTGGTGAGTGATGGCCGTGGTCCGCGAATTCACGTTGCCCGACCTGGGGGAAGGCCTCACCGAGGCGACGATCGTGCACTGGATGGTCGAGGTCGGCGAGGTGGTGGCCATCGACCAGCCGGTGGTGGAGGTCGAGACCGCCAAGGCGATGGTGGAGGTGCCGTGCCCGTATGGGGGCGTGGTGACCGCCCGCTTCGGTGCGGAGGGGGAGGAAGTCCCGGTGGGGGCGCCGCTGGTGACGGTCGCGGTGGGGGCCGTGCCCGATGACCTGGCGGGCGTAGGCCCTGGGGAGGGACCGGGAGCCGGTGCGGGGGCGGCGGGCGGTGCAGCCGGTGCGGGGGTGCCGGCGCCGCCTTCCGCCGGTGTCGCCGCTCCGGCCGGGGAGGGTGCGGCGGATGCCGGGTCCGGAAATGTGCTCGTCGGGTACGGCACGAGCGGAGCGGCGGCGCGGCGGCGCCGGATCCGGCCGGGGGGCGGGGCAAGCCCCATGGCGGGAGCGTCGCGGGCACCCGGAGGAGCGGCGGACGGCTCGGCCGGAGCGGGAGCGGGAGCGGCCGATCGTGCGCCCGGTGTATCAGGGGCGGCCGACGCCGGGGCGGCGGCCGCGGGGGCGGTCGGCGTCACCGGGGAGAACGGTCCGGAAGGCCCGGCTGAGGCGGCTGGGGTGGCCGGGACCGGCACCGGTGGCGTGGATGCCGACAGCCGTACGGTGGCCGTCATTTCTCCGCTGGTGCGTCGGATGGCGCGGGAAAACGGGCTGGACCTGCGGGAGCTGACGGGGTCCGGGCGTGATGGGCTGATTCTCCGTACGGACGTCGAGTGCGCGATCCGGGCGCGGCAGGAGAGGGAGCTCCCGGCGAGGGCCGGGGCGGTCGCCTCGGTGGATGCCAGGGCGGCGAACGGTGCCGCAGGAACCGTCGGCGCCGGTGCGACCGGCGTGGTGGGGGCCGCGTCCGCCGCCGGAGCCGTGACGGCCCCCGGATCCATGGGAGCCGGCGCCGCTGCGGGCGAGGAGCGGATCCCGCTGAAGGGGATGCTCGGTGCGGCCGCCGAGAAGTTCAGCCGCAGCCGCCGGGAGATCCCGGAGGCGACCTGCTGGGTGGACGCCGATGCCACCGAACTCCTCGCCGCCCGCAGGGCGATGAATGTGGCGGGCGCCCCCAAGGTGTCGCTGCTCGCGCTGCTGGCCCGGATCACCACGGCGGCGCTCGCACGGTTCCCCGAGCTCAACGCCACCGTCGACACCAGGACCCAGGAGATCGTCCGGCTGCCCGCCGTCCATCTGGGCTTCGCGGCGCAGACCGACCGCGGTCTGGTCGTGCCGGTCGTACGGGACGCCCATGCCCGTACGGTCGAGGAACTGTCCGCCGAGATCACCCGGCTCACCGAAACCGCCAGGAGCGGCGGACTCTCCCTGGCCGAGCTGACACACGGCACCTTCACCCTCAACAACTACGGGGTCTTCGGCGTCGACGGCTCCACGCCGATCATCAACCACCCCGAGGCGGCGATGCTCGGCGTCGGCCGGATAGCCGCCAAACCCTGGGTGCACGAAGGCGAGCTGGCCGTCCGCCAGGTCGTCCAGTTCTCCCTCACCTTCGATCACCGGGTGTGCGACGGCGGCACCGCCGGAGGCTTCCTGCGCCATGTGGCCGACTGCGTGGAACAGCCCGCGCTGTTGCTGCGGGGGCTGTGAGCGCGGTGTGGCCGGTGAGCTCGGTGTGGTCACCTGGCTGTGGTCGGTCAGCCTGGTGGGTCGGTGAGCCCGGTGGGTCGGTGAGCCCGGTGCGGTGAGGGCCCCTGGTCTGGTGGGTGACCTGGGGCGGCGGCCGTCGCCTCCGCTGTGGCGGAGCTGACAGCTGCCGCAGCGTCGGCACCGGTGTGATCCGCTCACCCCCGGCGATACTCAAGGGGTGAACGCCCCCACCGCCTACGACACCATCGTGCTGGCCGGCGGCGCGGCCCGACGGCTCGGCGGGGCGGACAAGCCCGCCCTGTCCGTCGGCGCTCGCCCCCTCCTGGACCGGGTGCTCGCCGCCTGCCCCGATGCCGCGATCACCGTCGTGGTCGGCCCGCACCGCCCGACCACCCGCGCGGTCGTCCGCGCCCTGGAGGACCCGCCGGGCGGCGGTCCGCTCGCCGCGCTGGACGCCGGTCTGCGGCACACCACCGCCCCGACGGTGCTCGTCCTCTCCGCCGATCTCCCGTTCCTGACCACCGCGGCCGTGCAGGGCCTGCTGGCAGCGGCGACGGGAACGCCCGGTGACGCCGGGGCGGGCACCGGCGCCGTAGAGCCGGGCAGCAATGCCGTAGGGCCGGAGGACAGCGGTGCCCCTCGCTGTGGTGACGGCGCGATGCTCCAGGACGCCTCGGGACGGGACCAGCCGCTGGTGGCCGCGTACCGGGCCGCGTCGCTGCGCCGGGAGCTGGCGCGGGTGCGGGCCGGGCACGGCACTCTGGCCGGACTGCCGCTGCGCGCCCTGGTGAACGGGCTGCGGCTCGGACGGGTCCCGGACGTCACGGCCACGGCCTCCTTCGACTGCGACACCTGGGAAGACCTCAGCGCGGCACGCGCCCGTATCAGGG
The DNA here is from genome assembly GCF_040643995.1 of Streptomyces sp. NPDC047049. Classification (NCBI taxonomy): domain Bacteria; kingdom Bacillati; phylum Actinomycetota; class Actinomycetes; order Kitasatosporales; family Streptomycetaceae; genus Streptomyces; species Streptomyces sp. NPDC047049. The sequence continues at coordinate 575,879 of NZ_JBEYVM010000001.1, forward strand.
AGCATGGAAACGTGTTGGATGAATGGATCACCGCAGTCAAGGCCGAACTGGGCATCGAGCTCGATGTCGACACGGCGGCGCTTCTCGACCTCGCGCGGGACGCGGCGCACGGTGTGGCCCGGCCGGCCGCCCCCCTGACGACCTTCCTGATCGGTTACGCGGCGGGCCGGCAGGGCCGGGACGTCACGGAGCTGACCGAACGGGCCACCGCACTGGCCAACCGCTGGGCGGCGGAGGCCGAGGAGTCCGCCGGTCCGGCGGAGACCGGCGGCGGCCCGGGTGCCGAAACGAAGCCCGCAGAATGACCGACAGGGGCTTCGGCAAGGAATTCGACGGGGACTTCGAGGGCGATGCCGGCTGGGATTTCGGCGGGCAGCCCGGCGGAATGGTGGGCAGCACAGGGGGCGCGGCGGCGGACGAGGGGCGCGTCGACCCGTTCGAGGAGGCGCTTGCGCTGGCCAACGCCACGGCGCCGTCGCGCGTACGGCCCGGGGCCGAGGGCAGCGGGGCCGGGCGGCCTACGACCGGCAGGGCGCCGTATGCCACCCGCGAGGCCGTGGCGGCCAACTCCGCCGCCGGCGGGGGCAGCAACGACATTCCCTATACCCCGGACGATCCCTTCTCCCTCGATGACCCCATGGCCGCCGGGACCGGCGCCTCCGCACGCTCCTCCGGGCCCTCACGTGCACCCGGCAACGGCGCCTCCCGCCCCTCCGGGCCTTCCCGCCCCTCCGCCCCCGTCGGCCCCGAAGGCCCCGAAGGCCCCGAAGACCCTGCGGACCCCCCGCCTCCCCCCGGCCACGGCTCCCGTCCCACCCCGGTCGCCGTCCCGTGGCACACCGCCCGGGACATCGCCGAGCGCGCCGTGGCCGGTCCCCCCGAGCCCGTGACCTCGGCGCTCGGCGACGCGCTCGGCCGTACGCTCGCCGCGCCCCTCACCGCGCTCACCGATCTGCCGTCGTTCGACACCTCGGCGATGGACGGCTGGGCGGTGTCCGGCCCCGGCCCCTGGCGTCTCGACCACCCCGCCGGCGCATCCGAGGCCGGCCCCCATCCCGGCCCCCATCCCGGCCCCCCTCCCGGCATCCTCGCAGGCCACGCCCCTGACCGGGCGCTCCACGACGGGCATGCGATCCCGATCGCCACCGGTGCGCGCGTGCCGTCCGGTGCCACCGCCGTGCTGCGCAGCGAGCACGGCGAGGTCCGTGAGCTGAGTGACGGCGGGCGGCGGCTGTACGCGCCGCAGCCCGCGCCGCCCGGTCAGGACATCCGTCCGCGGGGTCAGGAGTGCCGCCGCGGCGACCAACTGCTGCCCGTTGGCGCCCTGGTGACCCCTGCCGTGCTCGGCCTGGCCGCCGCGGCCGGTTACGACGAGCTGACCGCGTACCGCCGGCCACGCGCCGAAATCCTCGTGCTGGGCGATGAGTTGCTGGACCACGGCCTGCCCCAGGAAGGCCGGATCCGGGACGCGCTCGGCCCGATGCTCGCGCCGTGGCTGCATGCCCTGGGCGTCGAAGCGGCCGCGCCCCGCCATCTCGCCGATGACGCCGACGTCCTGTACGCCGCCGTTGCGGAGTCCACCGCCGACGTGGTGATCACCACGGGCGGCACCGCGGCGGGCCCCCTCGACCATGTGCACCCCACGCTGCGCCGGCTGGGCGCCGAGGTGCTGGTCGACGGTGTCGCGGTACGCCCCGGACACCCCATGCTGCTCGCCCGCCTGGCCCCGCACCGGCATCTCGTCGGCCTGCCCGGCAACCCCCTCGCCGCCGTCTCCGGCCTGGTCACGCTCGCCGAACCGCTGCTCCGTACGCTCGCCGCGCGCCCTCCTGCCGCGCCGTACCGTGCGCCGCTGGCCGCCCCGGTCCACGGGCATCCGCGGGACACCCGGCTCGTTCCGGTGGCCTACCGCGAGGACGAACGGCACGGCCTGAGGGCGGCGCCGCTGCGCTTCCACGGCCCCGCCATGCTGCGCGGAATCGCCGCCGCAGAGGCGCTGGCCGTCGTCCCGCCCGGTGGCGCGGAGCGTGGCACCGAGCTCGAACTCCTGGAACTTCCCTGGTCGGCTGGGGCGTCCGCGGGCTGGTCCCCGGGCTCCTCGACGGGCTGGACCGCTCCGGGGGCCGGGTAGGGCCGGGCGCACCCTCTGCCACGCACACCCCCGGCCAGGCGCCCTCGGCCGCGCACCGGTGCCGCGCATGCGTCAGCTGCTCGGCACCGCCTGCCGGATGGTGATCACGCGGTCGGTGAGTTCGAGTGTCGCGGCCTGCGGATCGCTGTAGCTCAGCACCCGGTGCCCCCGTACGACCGCCACCACCAGATCACCGAGCTCCCGGGGTGAGCGGCCGGCCTCGCTCTTCGTCACCGGTCGCTCGTCGAGGTCCAGCCCGCTCCCGTAGGTCAGCAGATCCTCCAGGACCGTGCCGACGTACGGGCTGGCCATGGACATACCGAGCAGCCGCCCCGCCGCACTGGAACTCGTGATGACCATGTCGGCGCCGCTCTGCTTCAGCAGCGGTACGTTTTCGTCCTCCCGGACGGCCACCACGATCGAGGCGTGCGTGTTGAGCTGCCGTGCCGTCAGCGTCACCAGGGCCGCGGTGTCGTCGCGCTGGGTGGCCACGACCACGCGGGCGGCACGCTGCAACTCGGCTCTGGTCAGCGTGTCGGAGCGGGTCGCGTCTCCGTGCACGCTCACGAAGCCGTCACTGCCGGCGGCGTCCACGACGGTCTTCTGCGGGTCGACAACGACGATCTGCTCTTTCGGGACGCCCTGACCGATCAGCGTCTCGATGGTGTGGCGGCCCTTCGTCCCGTACCCGATGACGACGACGTGATCTCGCATGCGGGACCTCCAACGGTGAATGCGTACCTGGTGCCGGGTGCGCGCGGTGAGGACTTCGAGCGTGGTGCCGACCAAGATGATCAGGAACAGCACGCGGAGCGGCGTGATGACCAGGATGTTGGTCAGCCGTGCGCCCTCGCTGACCGGGGTGATGTCGCCGTAACCGGTGGTCGAGAGGGTGACCGTCGCGTAGTAGGCCGCGCCGAGGAAATCGACCTCGTCGTGGGCGCTGTCGCGGTATCCGGCGCGCTCGAACCAGACGAGCAGCGTCGTGAGGGCCAGTACGCCGAGCGCCATCACCAGCCGCCGCAGGACCTGTTGGAGGGGCGGCACCATGCCTTGGGCGGGCAGGAGGATGGAGCGGCCGGCCTCGGTGTCGTCCTTGGCCTCGGTCCGGGTGCGGGACCACAGGGAGCGGAGGGTCGAGGAACTGCCCGTCCCGCGGCGCGGTTGCTGCTCGCCGCTCATCCGGCCGGCGCTCCCGGAGCGGCCTGGGCTGAGACGGTCTGTGAAGGAGACATAGCTCCCATGCTCCTTGATTCGGGCACCCCGCGTGCCCGGCCGCGGCGGGAGTCGGCGTGCGGCGGCAGGCCGGCAGCATCTCCCCCCGCCACGTCGTGGTGCCGCTACGACGCGTGCTCCCCAAGGCGGAGGTTCTCACC